>JAFQZK010000023.1 GCA_017405965.1 Muribaculaceae bacterium
TTCATCCTGAGCCAGGATCAAACTCTTCGTTGTTGTATTATCGTCTCTTCTTTTTCAAGAATATAAATGAAAACGCAACACGCTTGAAATCCAGTTCTCGTTTCCTGGCCTCTGATCAGGTTGAATCTCGTATTCTTACTGCCTGTGTACATCGTCTTAAACGACTTGGAATCGACGGGAACAACTGTTACATTGTCCCTTGTTCTCTTGTACTACTCGTTGCTGCAAACATGTCAAAGAGCTATTGTTTAGCGCCACACCTGTGGCGAAAAGCGGTGCAAAGGTACTGCCATTTTTGAAACTGGCAAATTTTTTAGCAACTTTTTTTCATTGAAGTTATTAACAATTTGGCAAAAACAAGAATCAATTACCTGATTAACAGATAATTGATTCAATAGATTTTTTTTCAAAAAAATGATATTTTTTTTGGTTTTGCCGAAAAACACGGGGAAAAACCCGAAAAATGGAGGCAATGTTTACTGCATCATGCGATAGACACGGATGCCTATATTGGACTTGGATCGCTCCAGGTACTTGAACAAGGGTTTGGCCTCCAGCATGACCTTGCCGCCCGACATGGATGCGTCGAGCAGATAGGGGTCACCTTTCTCATCAACGATGATGATGCCGTTATGGGAAACGTCCAGTCCTTCCATCTTGGTGACCAGCGAAACGAAGTCGCCCGAGCGCAGTGCGGCCTTCACTCCCTTATCGTTGAGCCAGGAGCGCTTGAGATATGGGTAGCGATGGTTGCGCAACTCATAGCGGCGAATCTTCTCGACCATGACCGAGTCGTTCTTGAGCTGGCGATACTGATCGGGATGCTTGGTCATGTAGTCAATATTCTTGATCATGTAGTCGGCATGCGGCAGATCGGGGGTGATCTCCTTCAGGTTGCCGCGCATGTTGTTATCGATGATCCACTCGCTCATGTAATGGATGCGGCTGGAGTAGTCGCCCATCTTGCCACCGCGGTAGCGCACGTTCTCGATGTTGGCCGCAAAGTCGCGCCACGAGTACCGATGTTCAAGCGTGGCACGCGTCAAGGCATACAGGGTCTCGATAAACGTGAGGCAATCCAGCTCGTGGATGTTGATGGTGAGCATCTCCTCATCGCCCTCCAAGGTATGGGCCACGTAGGGCGTTCCCAGCAACTGACGGGCATAGAACTCCACGAGGGCATTGGCGTCGGTGATATTGGATTCATAGCCCTTTGCCAATAATTGGTTGATCATAGTCGTGTCACTATCGCAGTGGAAACGCATCTGCGCTGTGGTTGCTGCCTGTGCCACTTGCTGTGCGGGTTGCTTGGGAGCACAAGCCACCAGCAGGACAAACATCAAGAATAAGATTTTTTTCATCGTTGACTTGTTTAGGTTGATTCAAAGCACAAAATTACAAAAAATCTCAATCAAGCACCCACCCAAGCCTAATTTTTGATTCTTATTAGTGCCAGCTAAAAACATCGAAGTTATTATGGTTCGAAGAACCGATTTCAATGAGAGAGACCACGCAAGAGGGTCGGAGGCCCTCGCAGCTCGGTCACAGAGCAGAACGCCGCAAGAGCCTAGAAGAGGAACTTTGTGTTCGACAGACATTGACAACTGTTGAAGTTCGTCTTCGACGCACTTACCGTCTGATATGCCTGTCACCAAGCTGCGCTCATCTTCGATGAGCTTGCATGGTGTTTTCCATAAAAGTCGAGTCTTCGACCCGACCTGCCTCTTCGAGGCTAAAGCCAAACCCATTATTCAAAAGGAACCAATATTTGTTTTGCGGTCACTGATAACAATTTTTGATTTTAACATATATAATGTACATGAAAGACAGGCGACCCGCAACGAGTCGCCTGTCCAGATGCCAGAGCTATTCAAAAGTCCGGTTTCAAATTTGTTTCATCACCAGGTTGATCAAGCCGGTGACGTCGGTAACGGTGATAAACCCGTCACCCGTGATATCGGCGTTCACCTCATTAAATACCAGAGGTCGGCTGCCCATCATGTAATTGATCAAGGTGGTCACGTCAACGATGTTCACTACACCGTCGTCGTTCACATCACCCAGCAGCCCGGGCTGCAGCGTCTCGGTTGCGCTGAGGATGTAAAGTTCCCACTTGCCGCTCACGGGCGAATGCTCAGCGTCATCGGGATTGACGCCAGCCAGCATCGGCTCGTTGCCTGCAAGCGCCCTGACGATACCCGTCAACGAGTAACCGTACTTCGCGCGAATCGTGTTCTGGGGGTCGAAGGACGTCATATCCTCCCAATAACCCTGCTTGACAGTCGCCATGAACGCACCGGGCAGGTTCTCGCTGTTGAAGTCGCCCTCGCTTTTGGGCATGACCATGACAAAGGTGGTGTCGTTGAGCTGCTCACGGCAGATGGCATCCACAACCTGGACATACTCCTGCGGCTTGGGCTCAACCATGAAATACTCGGCCTGCTCAACGAAATTGGCGGGTATGAAGGTATTGGGAGTGTAAGGTGACTCGGAGGTGGGAACAGGGTTGACACGCAACTCGATCGTGGGATTATCGCGGTCGGTGAGCGTGCCTATCACGGTCTGTCCCAACAACAGGTGCCCCGCTGCATCAACGGGCTCTTTAAGGATAAGTTGAGCCCAGTTGCTCTGGTCATACTCCACACCGGCGGTCGATTCCGGCACGGGCAAAGACTGCGTGTTGCAGCTGGGATTGACGGCATCGCCGTCCTCGTCCTTCACCCACAGCCACTGGCCCTGGTCGTTGATGCGCACACCGGTCAGGTCGTTGGCGACAATATACTCCTTACCTACCTCGCCCTTGCTGACGATATCGGCAAGAGACATCAAATTGCTCTTGACAACACCCACCAGCCCGCTGGCATTGTAATAACCACCGTTGACAAAGGCAAAGTCGGCAGTCTGTGACCAGGTATTACCATTGTCGTTGAAAATCACATTGGCGGGTTTCTCAGTGAGGTCGCCATTGTAAACCCAACGATAGACGGTATTTCCGTTAGGTGCCACGCCGACGGGCGAACCGAGCGATTCGCCGGGCCAACTGCTGCCGGTGTAAATCGTCCATTGGTTGTATGCCCAGATGTGAGGTTCACCATAGCCGGTGCTGTTCTCGAAGTAGCAATAGATCACATCATCGCCCAGACTGACGGCACACGACGGCAAGGTCGCGGACTCCGGAGTCACGACACGCGTGTAGCCCGAATAGCCGTCATAGGTGAAGTAATAATCACCGGGTGTCAAGTTCTGGATGTTCTCGGTCTGGCCACCGTTGCCGTTGTTGAAGATGATGTTGAGCGAAGGCGCATCCTGTGAATAGTGGTACCATCCCTCGTCGTTCTTCTCGGTGAGCTTTGTACCCGGCCAAGCCACAGGAGCTACATTCTCGCCACCGATCACCTCCCATGCATAGACGTAGAAATCATTGTCGGCAGCGACATAGATGTTGACGGTGTTGTTCTCGGTGACAGAATAGGTGCGGGCCACCTGATTGATGACATGGCCTTCCCTGATCACACCAGCACGCAGCACATAGTTGCCCGTAGCCGTGAACGTCACTTCACCTTGATAGGTGACTTGGGTGCCGTTGGTCAGCGAGGGCTCGGTGCCGTCGGTGGTATAGACAATCACAGCGTCGCTGTTGCTGGCCGTGAGGTGAGCCGTAAGCGGCCCCATGTAATCACCGCTAGCCATATCTATCGATACCGTGGGATTATAGAGTGCCTGCATGTAGGTCGATGTCAAATCATAGGCCACGCCATCGGCGAAGCTGAAGAACGCGTCGCTGGTGATGCCGTTGATGTCGGCCGTCTGGGTGGCACCGCTGCCATAGCTCAAGATGATGTTGATCTTGCTGGCCTCGATCGTGGCATGCAGCCATCTCACACCACCCACGATCACGCTGTTGGCCTCGTCAAGCTGCCAACCGGGGAAGGGGCTGGTGAGCACATTCTCCTGGTCGTCAAAGGCAAACAGGAAAGGTTGGCGGCCACCGTCATACTTCACATAGATCCTGATCTTGCCGTCGTCGGCTGCTGCGTCCACCACATACTCACGAGTCACGATGCTGTTGGCACGCACTTGGCCGTTGGCCAGCACGCCCACCTTGAGAGTGGTGTTCTTGTCGAACGTGAGATTCACGCCAGCGGCGTCGGTGATCTGCGCACTGCCGGGGCCAGGATTCTTGCCGTCGGTCGTATAGACCAGCACGGTGCCCTCGCAGGAGGGTTGCACATTCACATTGATGGGAGCGCTGTAGTTGCCGCTGCTCTTGTCGATGACAGGATAGCCGTACACCAGGTCTTGCTTGACGTTGCCGTCGATCTGGTCGGCCAGCGACGCGGTGATGCTCAATCGGCAGGTTCCCTCGTCATTGAGCCATACCTCGCTGAAGCCTTCGGGGACACCAGTATTCACAGCCTCGTCGCCCAACTGCAGATACAAGTCACCGTTCTCGCCCGTCACACGCCATGCGATACTGTAGGAGCCGATGTCCTCGGGCGCCCAAGCGGTGCTCTCGTTAGTGATGCCGGCGGTGCGGCGCGCCTTGACGAAACGCGCGATGAGGTCGTGCCATCCCGGATGCATGAAGTGGGGATAGAACAGACACGGCGTGCCCGGCATCGACAGGATGAAGCAGTTAGCCTCGACAATCTGGTGGTTGACACGGTGCATATAGTTGCTGTTGCTGGCATCGGTCGGCAGGTCCTTGAACGTGTCGTGGTTGTCGATGAACGTCACAGCATAGCGCTTGAAACGGTAATCCCAGATGAGACCGTCTTTCTTGAGCACGCGGAAATTGTGTCCGCTACCATCGTTGAACGCCTGCCTGATCATTTCCTGCAGGGGGAAGTCGAACGCGGCACTCTGGAAGCCGCCCTCGTCATACACGCCCTTGATCCAAGCCTTGATGTCGTCGGCCGTGCCCCAGAACTCACCCACCGAGAAGGTGGGCCTCACCATCTTGTTGTAATAGGCGAAATGCTTGGGCTCAAAGCCGCGCGCATAGTCGTAGCGGAAACCGATGTAACCCAATTCGTCCTTGAGGTAATTCAGATAGGTAAGAATCTTCTGCTGCGTTGCCGGGCTGTGGTGGTCCACGTCACGAGCCCAGGGGCCCTTGCCGGCATCGCCGCCACAGTCGGTGTTACCGCTGCCCTTGCCGCTCTCGTCGTCCCAGCAGATGTCCTTGCACTTGCCGTTCTCGTCCCATTCCCACTGGATGCTGTAGGTCTTGCCCGTGGTGGGGCCGATAACGTTAATCTCATCGACAAAGTCGGCTGCATTGTCCACCCCACTCCACGTGCTCAAGCCGCCCTTATGGTTGGCCACCACGTCCTCCATGGCGCCCGTTCCTGCGGCCTTGTAGGCACTGATGAGGTTAATCAGTTCGCTCTCGGTGCCGAAGTAGCTCATCGGCGACCATGTCGTGCCGTTGACATTGTAGGTCTCGCCTCGGTTGTGGTCGAGATAGAACACGGGCACGAAACCCATACAGTCGGGGTTATTGATCATGTCGCCATAATGGGTGCACACCCACGAGCCGTTGTGGCCCGCACGCCATGCCTCACCCTCGGTGATGAACATGGTCTGGTCGGAGCACACCGTGGCACCGCTCTGCGGCAGCCACAACAAGTCGATGTAGGGAGCGATATTGTCCTTCTGGCTCAACAAGCCGGCCCACGTGGTGACGGGAACAAGCCACTCGTCGTTCTCGCCCCAACCTGCACCATACATGGTCGCCATCGTTTTGTCCGTCTGCCCGTTGGCCAGACGGAAGCTGTCCCAGAAGAAGCCCTGCAACACGACGCCTCCATAATTTGAAGGCCATCCCTGGGCAAAAATTCCCAGCGGCGCTAACAGCGCCCAAACAAACAAGAGTAATTTCTTTTTCATAAGCCTAAAACAATAATTATTTTGGTTAACTCTAAATTCTTTACTGTTTATCATAGGTTCAACGTGTCCTGTTACCGAAGAATCAATATTCAAAGTACAAAGATAAAGTGTTTTAAGATGAAGTCAAAGAAATCAGTCTCGTTTTTTTAATCAAAATAAACGATTTTGAGGTTTTCTAGTCAAAAAAAATGTGTAATTTAGCAGATTGAAAAAAAGATGAAACGACTGTTCATAGCATTGATGGCATTGGCCTTGACGGCAGGCAGCCTGTGGGCCAAGGACGACGAGGTGATTGTGACCCGCCAGCTCTCGTCGTGGCAACGCGACGCACTGCCCGAGAAGACCATCACCGTGGAGATGAAAAAACTCTCCTTCAACAAGAAGGCCGATACGGGACTGATTGACGCCATCACCCAAGTGATGGACACCATCGCCAACGAGGATTACCAGAACCGCACCTTCGTGCTCTTGCTCGAAGTCAAGGCAGGAGGTGAGGTCTCGGTCGCCGCCCACAGCGACGACATCGTGACCCGCGGCCATCACGATGCGACCATTTACTACGGTGACCTGGAGCACCGTCGCTACCACTTCGTGCTGCTCACGGGCAAGGAAAACCTGCCGTTGTTGGAACAGACTTTCAAGCGCCAAGGCAAGGTGAAGTTCGTGCAGGAGTTTGAGTTCGTGGACTACCCCACTCCTCGCTACCTCACCAACGTCATCAGCCAGTGGTCACCCGACAAGGGCTTCAAGTGGCTCACCGTCATCATCAACGAGGACCCGAGCGGCGAGCGTGATGCCTATGATCTGCCGGCAAGGAACCAGAAATAAACCATAACACGAGATAACCCGATGAACGAAGACCTTAAAAACAACCGGAATTATGTGATTGCCATCGGACGCCAGTTCGGCTGCGGTGGCCGTGAAGTTGGTCAGCGCGTGGCCCAACTGCTCGACATCAACTACTACGACAAGCAGTTGCTGCTCGAGGCGTCGAAGGCAAGCGGCATCAATGCCGAAATGTTTGAGGCCGCCGACGAGCGCACCCCTAAGTTCTTCCCCAGCCTGTGGCCACTGAACCTGGCCATGGCCGGCTCGGCATTTGCCAGCGAAATTCCGATGAGCGACGACAACATCTACAAGGCCCAGTGCCAGGTGATGAAAGACCTGGTGGACCGCAAGTCGTGTGTCATCGTGGGGCGCACGGCCGACTATGTGTTGCGCGACTACTGCCCTGTCATCAGCGTGTTCCTGCACGCCCCCATCGACGATCGCGTCAAGCGCATCATCGAGCGCGGCGACTGTGACACGCGCGAGGCCGCTGAGAAGCGTGCCGACAAAATAGGCAAACTGCGCGCCGAGTACTATAACTTCTACACCGATAAGCTGTGGGGCCACGCCGACAGCTACGACCTGTGCCTCGACTCCAGCCTGCTGGGCATCGAGGGCACCGCCCAATTCATCGTTGATTTCGTCAAGCGCCGCCTGGGGTGAGATTCAAGTTTTGTAAAATATCAAAACTTGAAGGTTAAAGGATTCACAACATTGAAACTTATCGTAAGATCAAAATTAAAATCTACATGAAGACAAAACGTTTACTTGCATTTTTTATCGATTGGTTTGCTCTCGGTGTGTGTTATGCTTTGGCGTACATATTGATGTTTGCAGATAATATGATTGCCTTGGTGATAGCTTCGTTTTTAACAGTGTGCTTCTTTGCTCGTGAAGGCTTTACCGGTCAAGGACTCGGGAAACGCATGATGCAGTTGGAAGCCGTCCCACACAGCCCGATGAGGTTGTTCCTGAGGAATCTGACCTTGCTGATTTGGCCACTGGAATTGGTGTTTTTCCTGATTCAAGGAGAGCGTATCGGTGACTTATTGTTCAAGTGCCATATTGTGGAGTACCAGGGCAAGAAGCCGTTATCTAGGCATAACATCGTGTTGAATATCATCATCATTGCAATAGTCACGCTCATCCTCAGCCTGGTTCTGCTCAATCTGCCCAAGATGCGCAGTACTCTGCACCTGCTGTACAGTATCTAAAAACAGGAAAGCTTATAGGTTATAAGAAGATTATTGATCCGGCTTTAGCGTTCTCGACGACCCCATTTTTCCATAAAGGGAAAACAAGAAATACAATAAGCACAAATTTCTAAAAATCAGATTTTTGTGCTTGTCTTTTTTCAGGATGTCAGTCGATTAAGAGATATGTCATCGCGAGGTTGACAGCTCAAGTGATTTGCAAAACGCTAAATGACGCGCGAATACTTGTTGTTTTAGATAATTGTCTGTAAATTTGCATCAATATTTAAATATTTTAACGAAATGAAAACCATACAACTGGCTTTATTAGGATTGATGTTGTGCCTGGCATCAGTGGCCTTGGCACAAACGCCGGAACCCAACCTGAAGTGGGGAAAGCCAACTGACGCTGAACTGAACATGACAACCTATGCCCCCGACCCCGAGGCCGAGGCCGTGGTGCTTTGCAGCCAGACTGAGCTGAGGTATGACTTGTCCTCTGGTTCATTCAAATTGAACACATACACCAAGAAACGCATCAAGATCCTTAAGGAAGAAGGGAAAGACCATGCCAATGGTGGCATCTCTTATATCTACAATGGGCATCAATCGGGAGAATGCGAGATTTTGGCGAAGCTCAAAGCGACAGCCTTCAATATGGTCAACGGAAAGCTGGTCAAGACCAAAATGGAGAACGACATGGTCAATCATGAGGATGTGACCAAAACGCTCCGTTTGACCAAATTCACAGTTCCTCAGGTCACTGTGGGCACTGTCATCGAGGTGGAATATGAGATTGACAGCGATTATTTCTATGATATTGATGACTGGTATGCACAAGAAGATATCCCTGTGATGTACACTTCGTATGACGTGATTGTGCCAGGGTTTGTTTCTCTCCACATCGATGAGCACGGTTCACATCGCCTGGCACGCAAGATTGAACCCACCAACATGAGCATGGATGTAGGTTATGACAAAGGCATCCTGCAATGCAGCGGTACGCATTATTGGTTTATCGGACACAACTTGCCGGCACTGCACAAAGAGAAACTGCTCTATGCCCCTCTGTCCTATGGGCAGCATATAACAATGGAGTTGAACGCCATCCAGATACCTGGGCGTGAGGCAAAATACTACACTTCGGACTGGAACGATGTGGACAAGGGCCTACTGGACGATCATGACTTCGGTGGGCGGCTTGGCGAGAACCCGCTCAAGGCCGAAATGCAAAAGGCAGATGTGGCCAGCATCAGTGACCCCAAGGAGCGCATCATGGCCATCTACCGCCTGCTCAAGGATCGTGTCAAGTGGAACGAGAAATACACCCTCTATGCCAAGAGCGCTGACCAGGTGCTCAATGAGGGCTCGGGCAGCAACGCCAGCATCAACTTCATCCTGATCAACATGCTCAGGGATGCCGGATTTGAAGCTTATCCTGCTGTAATGCGGTCGCGCAACAAGGGGTTCTTGGCGATTAAGCGTGCCACTATCAAAGAGTTCAACACCTTTGTCGTGGCTATCAAGGTGGGTGACAAGTTTTCCTACCTGGATGGCTCGATCGAGGACGGTTGGCTCGATGTCCTGCCCGACCATCTGCTGGTTGACCGCGCACGCATCGTGAGCAAGGACAAACAGGCCGAATGGGTCGACCTGAGGGGGGTATCGGAATCCAAATCACGAAGCATGATCAGTGGTGAACTCCAAGCCGATGGCACCTTGCAGGCCGACATTCAGACGAAATATACGGGTCTGGAGGCTGCCTCGCTGCGGCATGATTTCCGCATGGCCACCGACAGTGCCACTTTTGTATCAAAACTGGCTCAGGAACTCAACTGCGAAATCGAATCCCTCTCACTGACCAACCATCACGGGTTGGGACCTGAGGCGGAGCGTAACATGCACGTGACCAAGCAGTACGATGCCGCGGGCGACATGATCTACCTCAACCCGTGGGTGATGACTGTGATGAGCGAGAACCCGCTGACCGAGGAGAAACGCACGTTGCCCGTCGAGTTCCCGTATCTCTACGCCGACAACCTGACCTCAGAAATCACCCTTCCTGAGGGCTATGTGGTTGATGAACTGCCTAAATCGCTGATGATCAAGAGTCAAGATGGCAAGCTAAGCTGCGTCATCGTTTCGACTACCGATGGGTCGACGCTTTCATCAACGTGTCAGATACAGATTGGCAGGCTTTTCTTCACTCCCAAGGAGTACCCCTTTGTGAAAAACTTCCTGGACGAGGTGTACAAGCGACTGCAAGATGTCATTGTCATCAAGAAAGCGCCATGAGGCAGCTGTTTTTCACACCCCTCCACCAGAAAACGCCTCCACTGTCTTGTCCCGTATTTCGAGGCATTGCCTCGCCCCCCAGCATAATTTTTCATGATTTGCTAGGTTTTTCAGTTATTTTACCTAAATTTGCGATATGTTTTTAAATCTGAAAAATATGAAGACCATACGACTGACATTATTAGGAATGATGATGTGCCTGGTATCAGTGGCCTTGGCACAGACGCCGGAACCCAATCTGAAGTGGGGTAAGCCCACTGACGCAGAACTGAACATGACAACCTATGCCCCCGACCCCGATGCCGAGGCTGTGGTGCTGTGTAGTCAGACCGAGCTGAGGTACGACTTGTCCTCTGGTTCATTCAAATTGAACACATTTACCAAGAAACGCATCAAGATCCTTAAGGAAGAAGGGAAAGACCATGCCAATGGTGGCATAGCCTATATGTACAATGGGCATCGTTCGGGACAATGCGAGATTTTGGCGAAGCTCAAAGCGACAGCCTTCAATATGGTCGATGGCAAGTTGGTCAAGACCAAAATGGAGGGCGACATGGTCAATCATGAGGATGTGACCAAAACGCTCCGTTTGACCAAATTCACTGTGCCTCAGGTCACCGTGGGTACCGTCATCGAGGTGGAATATGAGATCGACAGCGATTATTTCTATGATATTGATGACTGGCAGGCGCAGGAAGATATCCCGGTGATGTACACCTCGTTTGACGTGACTGTGCCTGAGTATTTTTCCTTTAACGTCGATGAGCGCGGTTTCCATCCTCTGGAACGAAAGATTGAAGGCACCAATATGACGATTGCGGGAGGTTTGCAATGTAGCGGTACAAATTATCGGTTTGTCGGCCGCAATTTGCCGGCCCTGCGTGACAAGAAACTGCTCTATGCCCCTCTGTCCTATGGCCAGCGTGTGTCCATGGAGTTGAGTGCCATCCAGATACCTGGAATCATGTCCAAGTATTTCTCTACCAACTGGAACGATGTGGACAAGGGCCTGCTGGACGATGATGATTTCGGTGGTCGATTGGGCAAGAACCCGCTCAAGGCCGAGATGCAAGAGGCAGGTGTAGCCAGCATCAGCGACCCCAAGGAGCGCATCATGGCCATCTACCGTCTGCTTAAGGACCGTGTCAAGTGGAACGAGAAATACGCCCTCTTTGCCGAGAGCGCCGGCAAGGTGCTCAAGGAGGGCACGGGCAGCAACGCCAGCATCAACTTTATCCTGATCAATATGCTCAAGGATGCCGGATTTGAAGCATATCCTGCCGTGATGCGGTCGCGCGACAAGGGATTCTTGACGATTACCCGTGCCACCGCTAAAGAGCTTAACACCTTTGTCGTGGCCATCAAGGTGGGTGACAAGTATTCCTACCTGGATGGCTCGATCGAGGACGGTTGGCTCGATGTCCTGCCCGACCATCTGCTGGTTGACCGCGCACGCATCGTGAGCAAGGACAAACAATCCGAATGGGTCAACTTGATGGGTGTGTCGGAATCCAAATCACGGAGCATGGTCAAGGGCGAACTCCAAGCCGATGGCACCTTGCAGGCCGACATTCAGACGAAAAATACGGGTCTGGAGGCTGCCTCGCTGCGGCATGATTTCCGCATGGCCACCGACAGCGCCACCTTTGTATCGGAACTTGCTCAGGAACTCAACTGCGAAATCGAATCCCTCTCACTGACCAACCATCACGGGTTGGGACCTGATGTGGAGCGGAACATGCATGTGATCAAGCAGTACGATGCAACAGGCGACATGATCTACCTCAACCCGTGGGTGCTGACTTTGATGAGTGAGAACCCGCTGACCGAGGAGAAACGCACGTTGCCCGTCGAGTTCCCGTATCTCTACACCGACAACCTGACCTCAGTCATCACCCTTCCTGAGGGCTATGTGGTGGAGGAGTTACCTCAATCGCTGATGATAAAGAGTGAAGACGGCAAGCTGAGCTGCGTCATCGCTTCGAGTGCCGATGGTTCGATGCTATCGTCAAGGTGTCAGATACAGGTCAGCAAGCTTTTCTTCTCTCCCGACGAGTACCCCTTTGTGAAAAGCTTCCTGGAAGAGATATACAAGCGACTGCAAGATGTCATCGTTATCAAGAAAGTTTCATGAGACCCCTTATTACCATACTCCTGTTGCTGGCGTGCATGCTGCCAGCAGCATCGCAGACGGTCGATGCTGTCGTCGTGCAATCGACCACCGAGGTTGACTGCCGTGACATGCGCAACACCCGCATCAGCGAGCAGCGCATCTACCGCCTGCTCAATGAGCGGGCCAGCGACATGGCTCAGTTCGAGATAGAATGCAGCAAGTGGCTAAAGTTGACCGACTTTAATGGTCAAGTGACCGACGGCACAGGCAAGGTCATCCGCAAGTTCAAGAAAGGCGAACTCAAGCGCAGTGACCTGAGCAGTGGTTTTGCCGAGGACTTCTACACCCTCTGGCTCGATTACACGCCGCCCAGCTATCCCATTACGATAGAATTCAATTGTGTCACCGAAGCCAACAACGGCAACTTCGGATTCCCGGTTTTCGCTCCCGTTGAAGCCTATAACACCCAGGTGGAACACGCCAGTTATGTGCTCACGGCACCTGCCGAGATGGCTTGCCGGCACCTGTGCCGCAACACAACGACCCAGGTGATCCAGAGCACTACAGCTGACGGACGCATCCGCTATGAGGCACATATGGACAACCTGCCCGCCATCGACAGTGAGCCCTATTCGCCCCCAGCTCGTGAAGTCGTGCCTCTGATTCTGTGGGCGCCAAGCAAATTCGAGTTCCATGGCGTCTCGGGCGACATGTCCACGTGGCAAGGCTTCGGAGCATGGATCCACTCGTTGCTCAAGGGACAGCAAGAACTGTCGTCAGAATTCAAGGCGCAACTGCACGCCATGACCGATACTTGCACCAGCGACCGCAGCAAGGTGGATGTCATCTACCGTTATCTGGCTCAAACCACACGCTATGTGAGCATCCAGCTGGGCATCGGCGGATGGCAGCCGTTCGCTGCCAGCGAGGTGTGCCGCACCGGGTTCGGCGATTGCAAGGGCCTGACCAATTACCTGTGTGCCATGTTGCACGAGGTGGGTGTTCCCGCCAACTACGTGGTCATCAGGAGTGGCCAGCACAACCTCGTCACGGAGTTCCCGTCCAACCAGTTCAATCACGCCATCGCCCAGGTGCCGTTGCCGGGCGACACGCTGTGGGTCGAGTGCACAAGTTCGGCCCATGTGCCGCTGGGATATGTGCATGAAAGCATTGCCGGCAACCATGCGCTGCTGATTGACAATGACGGCGGGCATCTGGTCAAACTGCCCAATTATTCTCCCGAGCAGAATGTTTCATGCAATCGGGCGCAGGTCTCGCTGCAAGCCGATGGCAGTGCTACGATTGATGTTGACATGCGAAATGAGTACCGCCAATACGAGGACATGTTGCCGCTGATGTCGCGCACCGAGCAGCAGCGACGCGACGCCATGCTCGGGATGCTCAACCTGTCGACGGTCACACTTGGTGACTTCACCGTCACCGAGCACAAGGACAGCTATGCCTCGCCACACATCGATGTGTCCATGCAGCTCAAAGCACGCAAAATGGCTAACATCACCGGCTCGCGCATGTTTGTCCCGGTGGGAGTCTTCCACAAGGTGACCGTGCCGCTGGCATTGCAGCAGCGTGTGAAGCCCGTCTACATCAACTATGGCTTTGTAGATATCGACACCGTGGTGGTTTCCATCCCCGAGGGCTTTGTGATTGAAGCCTTGCCGCAGCCAGTCAACGAAGTGACAAGCCTTGGCGAATTGTCGCTGACCTCCGAGGCCAACGACAACACAGTCACCATTGTCATCCGCCACCTGATGCATGACGGCACCTATCCCGCCAGCGAATACGACGCCTTGCGCACCTTCAAGACGGCCGTCAAGAAGGCCTACGAGCAACGCATTGTCCTGCGTCGAAAATGACTTATCACACATTGTGGTGACAAGCGCCGCCTCTCCATATAAAAGAAAACAATCAATACAATAATTGCAATAAATAGAAATTCCAATTCCAACATGATCATGAAAAAGATACTTTTTGTGATGCTTGTGGGGCTTTTAGCCGCGTTGTCACCTAAGGCTCTTGCCATTGAGGTTGACGGAATGTATTACGGTATCAATTCAGATAACACGACGGTATTTGTCACCTATGGGCCCAATAAATATCGCGGAGATATCACAATTCCCAACACAATTGTATATGAAGGAAAGACCTATACAGTATCTGCGATAGGTCATAGTGCTTTTAGTGGCTGTAATGACTTGACCCGTGTTATTATGGGTAATACTATTAATTTTATCGGCTCTGATGCGTTTTCTGGCTGCAGTAGCCTAAGAGCAGTCACCATTGGCCAGTCGGTGAGAACGATTGCCAATTTCGCATTCTATGGATGCTCAGCATTAACCGAGATTATCATTCCTGATAATGTCACCTCCATCGGCCAAAGTATCTGTTCCTATTGCACCAGCTTGAAATCGGCAACCATTGGCGATGGGGCTACGGGCATTGGATACCAAGCTTTCATGAATTGCCGCCAGCTCAAGGAGATCACAATCGGGAAAAACGTTGCTTATATTGGAGATGAGGCCTTCTTGAACTGCACTGGTTTGACGAAGGTCAACATTAAGGATTTGGCCGCATGGTGCCTCATTGATTTTGATGGCAGCGCAGTTGCCAATCCTCTTTGCTATGCCCATCATCTTTTCCTGGATGGCCAGGAAATAAAAGACCTTATCATCCCTGAAACCATCACTCAGATACGCAACTTCACATTCAACGGTGGCAGTGGATTCACGAGTGTTGATTTGGGCAATGTCACCTCGATTGGCTGGGCGTCATTCTCTTTGTGTACGGGGCTGGAAACAATCAACTTCGGGAGATCGCTCACCACCATCGGGAACTCCGCATTCAGCAGCTGCACAGGCTTGAAGAGCCTGAAGTTTCCACGCTCTTTGGACCAAATCGGGTCTTATGCCTTTGAAGATTGTGATAGTTTGACCAGTGTACGATGCTTATCTATTACTCCACCTGAATTGCAAGACGGGAACACATTCAGTTACACCTGCCTCCTAAAAGCGACACTGACCGTTCCAAAGAATTCCATCAGCAACTACACAACCAAATGGTGCGAATGGAGGGCATTCAGGCATATTGTTGAATCGGAATTCTATGAGTGTGATGTGAATTGCGACGGTGAAGTCAACATCGCTGATATCAACATGATAGTTGATGCCATAATATCGGGACAGACCGATGATATCTATGATGTGAACTATGACGGCGAAATTAACATCGCCGACATCAATGAGATTGTCAATATGATTCTGGCAATCTGATAACAAGACCCTGCTGCTGGCTCTTATGATGCCAGTCACAGTTATTGCCCTTCCCCGTACGACACGGACAACTACGAGTTTGAAGTGGATGGTATCCAGGCGGTGTGGCGACGGACAAACTCGTCAAGGTCTTTGACATTGAGTTTCTTGGCGATTGTTATTTTCTTGTTATAGACCGTGCCGATGCTCCTGTAGCCCATGGTCACCATGATCACTGTGCGTGAGAAACCGCAGCAATAGAGCGCCAACAGATTCAGTTCGCTATCGGTCAGCGTGCCGCCCGCCTCCTCTTGTGCCTTGACAAGCACATTATCGTGCAATTCATTGACCAGGGACTGCAGATGCGACCAGTAATTGCTGTCATCGCTCACACCAGGCACCGTCATCATCTCCTTGAACTTCGCAGCAAACTTTTCGCTGTCGTATTGGTAGGACCATTCCATCAGTTGATGCACGGCACTGATTTGCTGGTTGATGATGGCACGCAGTTCATCGCTCTGGCGCACCTTCCCCTCATCGTCCTGCCCTTGTGAATCAAGCCGCGCCTGCATCTGCTGCAGGCTGGCCAGCGAGCCGTCAAGGTCGGCCTTGAGCATCTCGACCTCGTTCTGCCGCATCTTCAGTTGATTCTTGTACCTCCAAACCAGTGAGGTCACAGCCAGCAACGCCAATGCCAACAAAGCAGCCAGCAGCAACGCTTCCTTCAGTCGCGATTCACTCCTCACCTGATTCAGCACCGCCAATTGGTGGTCATATTCCTTCTCCACTTCCAGCAGGCGATGGTTCAAGCCATTGATGGTGACGGAATCGGCCATGGCATGTGCCAGTTGGATGTAGTTTTTGGACTTTTCCTCGTTTTTCCAGTATTGGTGCTCCAGTTCGGACATGAGCTCATAATAAAGGATGCTGTCGTTAGTGGCAGTGGCTTGAGGCGCATGCTTCAAATAGTACAAGGCAGAGTCTGGCTGCCCAAGGAGCATGTAGCACTTGACGAGCCGGTAATGTGCTCGGGGATGGTCGATGATGGCTGGATCGGCCGATATCGCCTGCAACCCATATTCCTTGCCCAGCAAGTAATTGTGCTCCCTCACCAGATAATGCTCCGAGAGAAGGTAACGATTGGCAAAAGCATGGTACTGGTCACCTTGCTTCAGAGCCAACTTGATGGCGGCTTTCATACAGATGACGGCCGAGTCATGCTTTTCATCGATATTGCGATAGATGCCGCCGATGCTAGTGAGGCACACCAACTCATAATGTTTGTCCCCAATAGCCTTAAAAATAGGCATCGCCTCTTGGTATTTCTGCAGGGCGATGGTATTGGTGCCCACAACCTGTGACTGGTAAAGGGTGCCCAGCCTCAGTTTAGCGTAGGCTATCATTGAACTGTCGGTGGCTAGCGGCAGTGCTTCGGCTTGATGGTAACTGTTGACCGCCTGCTCCAAGTTGCCCATGTCCTCATTGACACAGCCCTGGGCCACAAGTGCCTTCAGGTATTTCAGGTCATCACCAGACTTCTTGTAATAGCCGACCGCCTCATTAATCGCCGAGTCGCTGGTGCAGGGGACATAATTCTTGTACATCGCCATCGACAACAGCACGGCATGGTAGGCACGCTCTTCTTTACTCAACGGTTTGGTATCCATCTGCTGCAGCAAGGGCAATGCCTCTTTCTCCTGCTGATGATAGACCATCGAGTCAATGCGCGAGAGTTCCCGCATGTTGGCGCTGTCGTGGTGGCATCCAACAATCATGAGGGCGAAAACTGCAATCAGTGGAATAAAAACGTTCTTGATGTGTATCATTCGATAGGGTTGTTTGTTTCTGATTTTACGGTCATTCACCCCGTTGTAGCGGTGAATTCTTGATGCAAAATTAACACATTAAGGCTTATCATCTAAAATAATGAGCTAAAAATGAGAATAATTATTTTTAGATGGTTGATTTTCTGCATTTTGTGTTTTCAAAAATGAGGTCTGAATGAATCCACTTTTGGACCAATTTAACATTTCCGGGCTCTAACTTTGTGGGGAGAAATATTCATTTTAATAATACCATCATTGCTGTCCACTAAAAATTTAGATTTAGCAAAATGCCGGATAGTTGATTTTATAAAAGGCTCAAAATCAATGGTGTTTTTTGCCAAGTATCTAATAATCAATTCAATTGTGATTTCAAATCCGTTGACTTCAAAAATTCGCGTAATGGACTAAAAATCAATGTATTATAACGATTATTGCGATTTTTTAATGGACACTAATGTAATACCATTTTATATGATCAAAACAAGCTTCTTGATTTCAATTATTCTTATGGTACTGTCATTTGCCGCTTGTGGGGATGAGCCTAAAATACCTGAACAAGAACCCGATCCTCCAACACCAGAGGATACCGTGATTATAGACATACCCTTCTCAGGCTCGTTACCTGTGTTGTTTATCAACACCGAGGATAGTTGTGAGATAGACAGCAAGGATAAGTACGTCAATGCCGAATGGTGGCTGGATGACCTGGGTGACGAACGCTTTGAGTCCATTGGATCGAGAAAACAACCCCTGAAAACCGAAATCAAGGGCCACGGCAACTCCACATGGACCAATCTTGACAAGAAACCTTATAGGCTCAAGTTTGAAAAGAAACACGAGGTACTTAACATGCCGGCGAGCCGTCATTGGGTGCTAATGGCCAATGCCCAATATTGGATGGGGCAATTGAATGACGCTTTGCCTTTTGAAATCGGGCGCCGCATGGGCATGGCGTGGAATCCCCGCATGCAACCCGTAGAAGTTGTGCTCAACGGTGATTATATCGGGCTGTATTTCCTGACCGAAAAGATTCGTGTCGCCAAGAACCGTGTCAACATCGAGGAACAGAATGACTATGAAACCGACCCCGATCGCATCACCGGCGGCTGGCTGCTGGAAATCGACAACTACATCGAGCCTGATAATATCACGTTCATCGAGGGCAACGGCAATCCCATATGGGTGACCACGCACTCCCCTGAACATCTGAGTGAGAAACAACGTGAATACATCACCCACTTCTTAATGGCAGCCGATGAAGCTATCTATTGCCATGACAAGAGCAGCACTCTTTGGGAAGATTACATCGACATTGACTCGCTCGCCATTTTCTACATTGTTCATGAAGTGGTCGACAATCCCGAAGCTTTTTCGGGCAGCTGCTACATGTACAAGCATCATGGAGAAAACACCAAGTTGGTTTTCGGTCCGCTGTGGGATTGCGGCAGTTCATTCCACCGCTTTGACTCTACCTATGGTTTTGACGAGTTCATCTACGAGAACCTGCCCAGCTACTGTCGCTCGAGGTGGATTGCTGAAATTGCCAAATTTCCTCGATTTCAAGAACGTGTGAGGCATCACTGGAAACGCTTTTTTGAAGAGGTCTACCCCACAATGGGAATCTTTATGGAGGAATTCGCGGCAAGAATTGAGGCCGCTGGCAACTGTGACCATGAACGCTGGCCGCAATACAGCAGCGACAACATCACGGCTCGCATGAGAGCATTTGAGAAACCTTGTTTCGATAAGAAAGTGGCTTGGCTCAATAGCCAATGGAACACGCAACATATACACAATAATGTTACTGAATCAAATCAATCGAAATGATAACGATGCCGTGAATCATTGATGCATTGCCACTATTTGGTGCCCAATATCTAAACCCATGAGGCCAAAATGAGATTTTTATTTTTTATGTACAAGATTTCCAGCACTTTACATTTTTGAAAATGAGATTGGAATGAGGCGGTTTTTTGACAAATTAGTTATAACTTTGCAAGTGAAATCCTATCGCAATTAATAACTAAAAACGACATATCATTATGAACACGACAACGAAACTGATGACACTGTTGCTGGCGCTTATACTGCCAGCCACCGTTTTTGCCCTTCCCCCTTACAGCTATACCAACTATGAGTTTGCGGTGGACGGCATCTACTATAAGATTGTGGACAATGAGGCTTGTGTCACCTATCAAGAATACCGTAGTGGCATGCACCTGAGTGATTACCATGGTGACGTGGTAATTCCCGCCCAGGTCACCTATCAGGACGTGACCTACCCTGTCACGACAATTGACTATTATGCGTTCAATTACTGCCAGGGTTTAACGAGCATCACCATTCCTGAATCCATCACCACCATCAAGGATAATGCATTCTACCTGTGTACGAGCCTGACCTGTGTCAACCTTCTTACCCCTTCGGTTGTCATTGAAAAACATGCCTTCTCGAATTGTACTGCATTGACAACCATCATTTGTCCCTCAACGACACCACCAGCGATGTACTATGAGGAATGCTTTGACAGTCCCCACTACGAGAGTGCCACCTTACATGTTCCCGCCAGTGCCGTGGAGAGCTATCGCAATGCACCCGTTTGGAAAAAATTCGTCCATATCCAAGCCATAGACACCCAACCCGGTGAAGAGGATGGTTACGAGTACGTCCCCTTCGTGCGTGAGGGCGTCAAGTGGGTATATTATATCGATGATTACAATTATCATGTAGATTTTTACACTAATCCCGCACGTGGAAACAATACAGTTTACCGTACCCTTGAGCTCAAGGGAGATACGCTCATCAACGACAAGATTTACAAGGCTTTGCACCTGTACAGTGGCGAATCGATTGATGAGGAGAACGACACCATCCCCGTCTTCTTGCGTGAAGAGGACAAGAAAGTCTATGGCATTATCCCTGACGGCGTAAGATATGATCACTGCCAGATTTATAATTTTTGGGATGAACGTCTCAATGGTTTTGATCATTGGTACAATGGAGAAGAGTTTTTGCTCTATGATTTTCAGAATCCTGCTGCCCAATGGGAAAACCTGCTCAATAGTTTTGACTATGATGAAGATTTTTATACCTATACCCGTCTCTTTACAGATACAATCCCCCTTGGAAATAAACTTGCAAAACGGTACGTGGGTGAGATTAATTCGCATGAATACCAGACCATCGAGGGCGTTGGTTTAATAGGTTATAACTCCACCCCATTTCTTCTTTTCCAGCCGTTGTTTGCAGGGATTCATGACGAAATCTATGGTTTGGAGAAAGTGGTGGAAAATGGTGAGGTCATTTATCCCCAGAACTACGTGGAAGACGGGTATTTGCCACTTATCAGTGAAGGTGTCAAGTGGGTAAATGAACGTGTGACAGTCAATCATGGTGATACTACATGTTACTATTATACCTATGAGTTCAAAGGCAATCACCCGGTTACCGGAATATGGGGGCTGCAACGAAAGGCGTTATACCGATATGAAGGCCTCAACCACCAGCTTGACACAGAGCAAGATAGCATTGTCTCTGGCTTGAGAGAGAACGGGGCAAAGGTTTCATATTTCAACAATGTGCCATTAGATGATGTTATCAGCCAGGGTCGTGATATGATTGACTTTCAAGGGACGTCCGAAGCATATGATTTTGATGATGATTATGATTATGGACATCGTTTGTTGTACGGTATGTCCACAACAGAATCAGGATGGCTAAACAGCAAATACTATTACACTGAATTTCAGCGTGAGTCCTTCTTGAACGACGACAACTTTGTTAAGGCAGATCCAATCATGATCGACGGTTACAAGTGCAGCCGACTGGCTTATATCGGTGAACAGGGTGACACCTTGGCCTACATTGTCGAGGGCATCGGTTTTGACAGCCGGGACATGGGCGACCTGCTGACGCCATTCACCCGCAAACCCGACCCTAATGCCGACTATCAGGAATGGTGGGGCCTGAGCCATGTGGTCAAGGACGGCAAGATCATCTACAAGGGTATGCGCTACAGGCCAAATGTGCCTGGTGACGTGAATGGCGACGGTGAAATCACTGTTGGCGACGCCAACAGCGTGATTGACATCGTTATCATGGGAGGCAACTCCAGCCACCCCCGCATGCCTATCGACGTTGACGGCCATTACATCGGTGACGTGAACAGCGACGGTGAGATCACCATTGCCGATATCAATTCCATCATCGATATGATCCTCAATAAGAATTAAAACATCAACACAATGAGCAAGACCAATAAACAGTGTCTTTGGGCGTTCCTGATATCGGCTGCGGTTTTTGCTGCCACATGCAGTGTGCGTGCCTACCATTCTACCGTGGAATGCGCTTGGGCACAGGTGGTAGGCTATGCCGCTATTACCTGGTTCCTGCTCGACAAGTGTGGCCATGACGCTAAAAAGCAGTTATGGGTTGTCGCCAGCATCATTCTTGGGCGATTGTTCCTCGATGTGGCGGTGAGGTTATTTCTTCCCGTCCCGATAGACACGGCATTTGAATCGGTCATCGCCATTGCTACGATTCTGTTGACATGGTTGTGCCAAAAAACAAGAGAGTTCTTGATAACAATCTTCGCCATTGTCTTCATCACCGTCTTGAATTCTGTTGTTCATCACGCATGGCTTGACTTTATCGCCAGCAGCATGATGTACTCCTGTAAATGACACATCCGGAAAAAAAAGCCCTGTCAGGGGCGACAGTGCACGTGTCGCCCCTGATGAGGCTAAGACTTCAACTATTTCAGGGGTTGCATTCGGCTTCGCCTCGTTACACGTTTAGTGGACACTAACAGGACTATATCAGTCTCTACTGCAACACGTTTCTTATATGGCAACCCGCCTTTCATAAACGGAAAACAAGAAAAACAATAAGCACAGAATCGCTGGGGGGGCATGATGCGTTTTCACATCTTTTAGGAAAGAAAGATTGTGGGGGTGAGAGATATTGTGTAATTTTGGCTTTCTTTTGTGATATAAACCTAAGTGAGAGAATGACTGACAAAATTACCAATAAAATCACCAAGATCGTGTTGACCGGCGGCCCCTGCGCTGGCAAGACGACGGCCATGGCACAGATCATCGAGCACTTCAGCAGCCTGGGCTTCCAGGTGTTCGCCATTCCCGAGGTGCCCACGATGTTCAGCAGCGCCGGCATCAACTACCTGACGCATAACAAGGCCTTGTTCTTCGAGGCCGAGAAATCGACATTGAACATCCAGCTGGCCCTCGAGGACCACTTCGCCAAGATGGCTGCCGAGTGCAGCAAGCCAGTGCTCATCGTGTGCGACCGCGGCACGATGGACATCAGCGCCTATGTCTCGCCCGAGATCTGGGAAGCGCTGACCGAGGAGATGGGCACCAACACCGTGAAGCTGCGTGATGCCCGCTACGAGGCCATCCTGCACATGGTGACCGCTGCCGCCGGCGCCGAGCAGTTCTACACCAACGAGAACAACAAGTTCCGCAGCGAGGATGTGGAAATGGCTCGCGAGCTCGACCGCAAGGTGCTGAACGCCTGGACGGGTCACCCCCACCTGCGCGTGATCGGCAACCACATGGACTTTGACGACAAGCTGCGCCAGGTGCTCAACGAGATTTCGACCGTGCTGGGCGTTCCCAGCCCCATCGAGAAGGAACACAAATACATCGTTGAGGTCATCGGCGATATCCCCGACTATACCGAGAGCGAAATCACCCAGACCTACCTGCTGAGCGAGCCCGGCACCGAGATGCGTGTGCGCAAACGCGGCTGGCAGGGCAGCTACGTCTATTTCCAGACCATCAAAAAGACCGTGAGCAGCGACAAGCAGATCGAGACCGAGCGCCGCATCACCGCTCAGCAGTATGTCGACCTGCTGCAGCTGGCCGACCCCAACCGCAAGCCCATCAGCAAGATGCGCAAGTGCTTCGTGTGGAAAAACCGCTACTTCGAGCTCGACACCTACATCGAGCCCAAGCTGGGTATGCAGATCCTGGAACTCGAGGGCGTCAAGGAAGGTGACGAGGTGGAATTCCCGTCGTTCATCAAGGTCATCGAGGACATCACCGGCAACGAGAAATATTATAACTACCAGTTGTCGCTGCGGTAAACCGAGCGCCACTGGAGCAATCCGGATAAACAATCAGGGGGATGCTGGCTTGAGAGCCGTCGCATCCCCCTAATTATTTTTTGACAAGGGTCGATGTCTATCGCCGATTATTCGGTAGCGCTCATCACTATATTGATAAGGCCGGTAACGTCGGTGACGTTAAGCGTGTTATCATCATTGGCATCGGCATTGAACTTGCTGAACGGTATGGACTTAGCACCAGTCATCACGTAATTGATGAGTGCAGTGACGTCCGACACATTGACACGACCGTCGCAATTCACATCGCCCAACATGGTTACAGGCTTGTCGCAAATCTCCCAGTAAACGATGTCGGAGTAAGTGGCTTCATCGCCCACGATGTAGTTGGTGCGGATACCGATGCGCCACTCGAAGAAAGGTTCAGTCTCAAAGCCGGCATCAAGAATCGGCTGGATGTTGTTGGTCTTGCCGGGGAAATGCACAAACCAGTACTCGATGTCCATGCCTTCAAAACCGAACGGAATCATGGTCGTCGGCTCGGTGAACTCATGATAGACTTCGGGCATGAAAGTGAAGACCTCGTCAAAATCGGTGAAAATCGTGTAGGACACGTATTGCTCATCGAGCAAGGTATAGGTCAATTCACCTGTAATGGCCTCGTCACCCATCAGGCCGGGATAATCGTCGGCCACGGGGCGCTGCATGACGTCCATACCGATTTGGAACATCATCTGGCAGTTAGTCACGTACGTTACAGGTTCACCGGTAACCGTATCAGTGAAAATAATGGGCTGGCCGTCAATCCAATCTTGAACTTCGGGGTTCAACGGTTTAGGCAAGGTGCTTTGAGCGAACGCACTAACCGCAGCGGTCAGCAGGAGCACGAGCAATAATGTAATTTTCTTCATAAATAAAGTAGTTTTTAAAGTTATTAATTGTTGGTAGTATGATGTATCTGCAACCATTTCCAGATTATCGTCACATCAGCCCTGATACCGATAATCCGACTGCAAAAATAACATAAATATTTCAAACAGAAAGACATTTGCCGCATTTTTTTGTTTCCATCAGTGTGCAGCCCGTCATGTCGCCATTATCGTCACGACAAAAAAATCCCCCGAGGGCATTCTGTGTGCCCTGAGGGGATATTCCATTTTCTCGCTCCGATGGTCGAAGCGACAGTATGCGTCAATTAGCCGAGTACTTGTAGATGTCCACCAGTTTAATGTCAAACACGAGATTGCTGAACGGCAGCAGTACATCAGATTTCTTGTAGGATCCGTAGCCCTGATGGTAAGGAACGATGATGGTGCAGCTGTCGCCCACGTGCATGCGCGTCACCGCTATCATCCATCCCTCGACGGTCTGGTTGAGCATCGTACGGAAGATGCTGTCGGCCGGCGACAATGACGAGTAGGACGAGTCAACAGGCGTACCGTCATACAGCCTCAGGTGGAATTTCACGTCAACGGTCGAGGTGATCAGCGGCTTGAGGTTGTCATGCGTTAGCATGGTGTCGTTGTGCCAACGGATGAGCGTTGTGGCCGATGGATCCCAAGCAGCAGTGAGCTTGGTGTACTGGCCCGAGGAGGTTTGCTGCTCATACCACCGGTCATTCTTCTCGCGCCAATCCTTATACTCGTCATAGACGTTATTGCCCAGACACGAATCGAGCATCGTTAAGGCCACTACGGCCATGATGACGGTATAGAAAAATTTCTTCATTGTTCTTTATTTAAGCTGTTAGCTTTTAGGCTTTAGCCTAGATGGATAAAATCACATGAGCTTGCGCAGGACGTTGTTCAGGCTGCACTCGCGGGCGAGGATGGCAGGAAGGTCGGCGATGGCGACGCGCTCTTGCTGCATGGTGTCACGGTCACGCAGGGTGACGGTGTTGTCCTCGAGGGTCTGACCATCGACGGTGATGCAATAGGGGGTGCCGATGGCATCCTGGCGGCGGTAGCGCTTGCCCACAGTGTCCTTGTCCTCGTAGTGGCAGGCGAAATCAAACTTCAACATGTTCATGATCTCGTGAGCCTTCTCGGGCATGCCGTCCTTGCGGACGAGCGGCAGGATGGCGCACTTGATGGGTGCCAGGGCCTTGGGCAGGTGGAGCACCACGCGGGTGTCGCCGCCCTCGAGCTGCTGCTCCTCGTAGCTGGAGCACAGGACAGACAGGAACATGCGGTCCACGCCGATCGAGGTCTCGATGACGTAGGGGGTGTAGCTCTCGTTGAGTTCGGCATCGAAGTACTGGATCTTCTTGCCTGAGAACTTGGCATGCTGACTCAAGTCGAAGTCGGTGCGGCTGTGGATACCCTCCACCTCCTTGAAGCCGAACGGCATCTTGAACTCGATGTCGGTAGCGGCATTGGCATAGTGAGCGAGTTTCTCGTGGTCGTGGAAGCGATACTTCTCGTCGCCCAGGCCCAGAGCCTTGTGCCAGCGCAGACGGGTCTCACGCCAGAAGTCGAACCACTTCAACTCCTCGCCGGGACGTACAAAGAATTGCATCTCCATCTGCTCGAACTCGCGCATGCGGAAGATGAACTGACGGGCTACAATCTCGTTGCGGAAGGCCTTGCCGATCTGTGCGATACCGAAGGGGATGCGCATGCGGCCGGTCTTCTGTACATTCAGGAAGTTCACGAAGATGCCCTGTGCCGTCTCGGGACGCAGATACACGTCCATCGTGGCGTCGGCGCTACTGCCCATCTGGGTCTTGAACATGAGGTTGAACTGACGCACGTCGGTCCAGTTCTTGGTACCGCTCACGGGGTCCACAATCTCATAGTCCACGATGATCTGCTTGAGCTCAGCCAGGTCGTTGTCGTTCATGGCCTTCTCGTAGCGGGCATGCAGTTCGTCGCGCTTCTTCTGGTTCTCGAGCACGCGCGGGTTGGTGGCACGGAACATCGCCTCGTCGAATTTGTCGCCGAAGCGCTTGGCGGCCTTCTCACACTCCTTGTTCATCTTCTCCTCGATCTTGGCGATCTCGTCCTCGATGAGCACGTCGGCGCGGTAGCGCTTCTTGCTGTCGCGGTTGTCGATCAGGGGGTCGTTGAATGCGTCAACGTGTCCCGAAGCCTTCCAGATCGTGGGGTGCATGAAGATGGCGCTGTCGATGCCCACGATGTTCTCGTGCAGCAGGGTCATCGCCTCCCACCAGTAACGCTTGATATTGTTCTTGAGCTCAACGCCGTTCTGAGCATAGTCATACACTGCGCCGAGGCCGTCATAGATTTCACTTGAAGGGAACACAAAGCCATATTCCTTGGCGTGCGACACGATTTTCTTGAAAACGTCTTCCTGTTTTGCCATTGTTCTGTTGTCTTGTTATATTGTTTTGGTTGATATTGTTCTTGTAATCAAACTGCAAAGGTATATATTTTCCCTCAACAGCACAACACCTTGGTGGATATTAGAGTTATTTAACGGGATTTGCCATCACGGGCAGCCACCCGACGAACCCCCAATAAGTGTGTTTCACACGAGAAATCAAAGAAACCATGCCGATATTATTCTTTATATTTGATTTCTTGCGAGTGATTGCGACCAATTTGTTACAATTAAGGCCAAATTATTAACAAACGTTAAACAAATAGGGCAATTTAACGTTATATGAACAAAAATTTGTATATTTGCGAGAACTACCAAGAGCCGGATTTACGGGTTTAATGGGTTCTGCCCATTCATGCGGCTCTAAGATGAATCTCCAGAACCCACCTTAATCACTTATGAAAAATTTAATGGACATCAGAAAAATGCTGCCGTTGTTATTCTTATTGCTCTTCCCCTGTAAAACAATGGCACAAACGACCTATCAACCCGGTGACGTGAACCAGGACGGCGTTGTGAACGTCAGCGATGTCGTCGACCTCATCAACATGCTGATGAACGCTGTAGAACCTCAAACGCCCGAGAGTGGAGATATCGAGACCATCACTGTCAACGGCGTGTCGTTCAACATGGTGTATGTTGCCAGCGGCACGTTCGAGATGGGTGCTCCCCCCGAGGCCTATTATCAAGTTGACCATTGCCGACCTGTTCACCAGGTGACCCTGTCGGAGTACTACATCGGTCAGACCGAGGTAACTCAAGAGCTGTGGACAGCAGTGATGGGAAGCAACCCCAGCTATTATGTCGAGAGCAATCAGCAACCCGTCCACATGATCAATTGGGCCGACTGCCAATCGTTCATCACCAAGCTGAACCAGTTGACGGGCAAGAACTTCCGCCTGCCCACCGAGGCCGAGTGGGAATATGCAGCCCGCGGAGCCGAGAAGACACATGGCTATGAGTATGCAGGTGGCACAAGGGATGATCTCAACGATATCTGCTGGAATTCAAGCAATAATGCGCTGGACAACTTCTCTTATGGTGCTCATCCCGTGGCGCTGAAGACGCCTAATGAGATTGGCCTGTATGACATGAGCGGTAACGTGGAGGAATGGTTGAATGACTACCATGGAGCTTATACCGAGGAAGCCCAGGTGAACCCGCAAGGCCCCGCAACGGGCACCAACCGTTGTGTGCGTGGCGGCAGCTTCAGCGCCAACTGGTGGGACCTGCGCGTATTCCAGCGCCATGCATGCAACCCCACCGATAAACTCACCTTCTACGGCATGAGACTGGCCATGTCCAAGTAAGGTTGACTGGACATTAAAAAAAGTAACGGATATTACGGGGGATATGAGCCCCGTAATATCCGTTTTCTCTGTTATATCCGTCGGTTAGAATTGTGAGTACAGGAACGGCTGCACAGTAGCGCTAGCGAACTGGAGCACCAGCTGGATCAGTATGATGAACAGCAGCAACTTCACAATCCAGGGAGCAGCGATGAAGCGCTCGCGCAGCTTGTCCCAGATGTGACGCGGCACGAAGTGCAACCCGAAGATGATGGCCAGCATCAGGCTCCACGTGAAGCGACGCTCCAGGAATACGGGCAGATAAGCCCACTCAAAGTCGGTGAAGATGTTGGTGATGATCTGCCCCGCGGCATGGAAGGAGTTGGCCCTGAAGAAAATCCACAGGAAGGCCACAAAACTGAAGGTCAGCAGCCACGAGAAGAAGCGTGTGACGCGCGTGCTGGCAATGGTGTCGAGCCAGGGTTTGCACAGCTTGTGGACACACAGGGCGATGCCATGGCCCGCGCCCCAAACGACGAAGGTCCAGGCCGCTCCGTGCCACAGTCCACCCAGCAGCATGGTCACCATGAGGTTGAAGTGCTGGCGCAGGGTGCCCTTGCGGTTACCGCCCAGAGGGATGTAGACATAGTCGCGCAGCCAGGTGGACAGCGTGATGTGCCAGCGGTGCCAGAACTCGGTGACGTTCAACGAGCGATAGGGATAGTTGAAGTTGATGCCCAGGTTGAAGCCCATGATGCTGCCCAAGCCGATGGCCATGTCACTGTAGCCCGAGAAGTCGCAATAGATCTGCATCGTAAAGCCCAGCACCGCCATCAGCAACTCAAAGCCGGTATAACCCGTTGGATTGCCGAATGCTATATTGTTGTACTGCGCGATATAGTCAGCAAAGACCGCCTTCTTGAGGATTCCCAGCATGACGAGCCACAAGCCACCGTAAATCATCTCGCGGGTAGCGGGTTTGTTCTCCTGCAACTGCGGGATGAAGTCACGGGAACGCACGATGGGGCCGGCCACCAAGCAGGGGAAATAGGATAGGAAGAACAGGTGGTCGAGATAGTCGTCAACCGGCTGAATCTTGCCCTTATAGACATCGACGACATAGCTGATGGTGCGGAAGGTGTAGAACGACACACCCACCGGCATAATCAGGTCCAGGGGCTGGAAATTGCCATGCACCAGCGCATTCCAGTTCCAGATCACGAAGTTACTGTACTTGAAGAACAGCAGGATGCCCAACGAGAAGATCAGCGACACCGTCAAGGCGATGCGCCGCTCGGTGCGGTTCTTGCTCGACTCGATGAACTGCGCCACCCACCAGTCGAAGATGGATGTTGCCACGAGCAAGAGAAAGAACAGTCCGCTGGACTTGTAGAAGAAATAAAGGCTGAAGGCGATGACAAAGAGCATCATCTTCTTGCGGCGCGACTTGAGCAGGGCATATATCGGCAGGAACAGCAGGAACAACACCCAGAACAGTCCGCTGGTGAACAGCATGGGCTCGTCGCGGTTGAAGGCCAGCAGCGACAACAGTTGCGTTATGTCGATCGTGTCTAGTATCATGGTCATTTAGGGGGTTGATAGATGACGATGCGGGAGGCACGGCTGATGCCCTCGGCCGGCTTGTCGAGACGGATGGGATGGGCACCGCTCTCGCCCAGCCACTTGACAACACGGTCCATCCACAGGTGAGCCGATGCACGGGTGGGATGAGCACCGTCGCGACTGCGATCGAACTTGTCGTTGGCGCTCAGGTAGAAGCAGCCCTCGTCAACTTCCTGTTGCAGCAGGTCGTTGATACCCGTGTCCTCGTCCCAGTTGGGCGGTCCGATCCACACATAGGGGATGTCGCCGATCTCGGCCAGCATCTTCTTGAGATGCGGACGGCGGGCGCGCTTGATGTCAGGAACATACAACTCGTTGGCACCCAGGCACACAAAGATGTAGTCAGGGTGGTAGGTCTTGATGAGTTCGGTCAAGCGAGCACTTTCACCCCAGCACAGTGTGGAGCTGCTGTACCAGATCACCTCGACCAACTTATGGCCGTTTTTGTCACAGTATTTAGCCAATCGGGGAGCCAGACCCTCAAGCATCGAGTCACCGATGAAGAGGATGTTCTTGGCCGTGCTGTCCATCGGGGCACGCCAGCCCTTGGGATGCTTGCCGTTGGGCAGACGCCCGCTGGCATCGAGTGTGTCGGTGTCCTTTACGGGCCTGGATGTCATCTCGGCACCCAGGTCCCTTGCAAAGGATGCAGTCTTGATTTCCAGCCCGCCCACAATGATGCCGTCCTGCCAGAATGACAAGACCACAAAGGTGAGAAGGGCGACAAGCAACAGGGTCCAAAGGCCCCAATACGGTTTATTCATTCAGTTATTGATCGTGTGGTGTTGTTTACAAGGGTTACTTGAGGAGTTCGATACCCAAGCCGGGACGGTCGTGCAAGGTGATCTTGCCGTTCTCGACGGTCATACCCGTGAAGCGGTCGTTGGCAATGAGCAGGTTACCGTCCAGGTCGGCGTAGTCCACTACGGGCGACAGGTTGGCGGCGGCGGTCACGGCACAGGAGGTCTCGGTCATGCAACCGATCATCACCTTCATGTCGAGAGCGCGGGCCAGGGTTACCATCTTGTGGGCCTCGTACAGACCGGTGCTCTTCATCAGCTTGATATTGATGCCGTCATACACACCCTTGAACCTGACGATGTCGGGCAGACGCTGGAAGGCCTCGTCGGCGATGATGGGCAGCGGCGAACGCTCGCGCAGCCATGCCGTCTCGTCGATCCAGGTCTTGTCGAACGGCTGCTCGACGAAAATACAGTTGCGTTCCTTGAGCCAGTGGCACATCTCCAACGCATATTCCTTGTTGTCCCAACCCTGGTTGCAGTCCACGCAGATGGGCACGTCGGGCATCATCTCGTTGATGATGTTGATTGTCGCCTGGTCTTGATCCAGACCCATCTTGGCCTTGATGAGCTTGTAGGGACGGGCCTCTTCGACCTTCTGGCGAACAACCTCGGGGGTGTCGATACCTATGGTGAAGCTAGTCACGGGCGTCTTATCGGGATTGTAGCCCCAAATCTTGTACCAGGGCTGTCCCATAATCTTGCCCAGCAGGTCATGCAGTGCGATATCGATACTGGCCTTGGCGGCACGGTTGTTCTCTTCGACACTGTCCACATAGGTCAAGATGTCCTCGATGCAGAAGGGATCCTTGAACTGCTCCAGGTCAAGCTTGTTGAGGAAAGTGGTAACGCTCTCGACGCTCTCGCCCAGATAAGGCGGCATCGAAGCCTCGCCATAACCCTTGATACCCTCATACTCCAGCGTCACCTGCACATCGGGGGTGGTGGTGCGACTGTAACGCGCCAGATTGAAGGCGTGGCGCAGCTTCAACTCATAGGGGAAGAACGAGAGTTTCAGTTTTCCCGTCTTGGCAATCTGGTTGACACGGGGAACAGCTTTTTTACTTCTCTTTTTGGTTACGCGCTCTACAGCGTCGATCGATACAGGGGATGCGGCGGCGATGGCCGTCAGTCCCATTCCTGCAATAAATTTTCTGCGATCCATATATTCTTGATTATAAAGTAAATATTTCTTGACTAACTACTGGTTAGACCAGCTCTTTAACCTCTAACCTCTAATCTCTAACCTTTAACCAGCAAACGCAGTTTGCTTCAAAAATACCACGGGTGGTTCTTCAGGGCGGTGATGCCCTTGGTGCCCACCATGCCCTTGATGCGGCTGGCGCTCAGGGGAGAGTACAGGTAAGGATAATCGCTGGCTGTGGGTATCAAGCTGTTGATTTTGACCTGGCCTGAGCAGTGGATATACTTGCCGTCTCGCAGGTAGATGCCAACATGGGTAACGCGGCCGGTCTTCTCGTTGCCGAAGAACAGCAGATCACCCGTCTCATACTGGCGCCAGTCGGTGCCCTTCTTCATGATTTTGCCCGTGAGAGCCTGCTGAGAGGCGTCGCGCTGCAAGATGATGCCGTTGCTCAGGTAACTCACCTTGGACAGTCCCGAGCAGTCGGTTACCTTGGTCGAGGTGCCACCCCACAGGTAGCTCGAACCCATCATGCGACGGGCCGTCTTCTCGATTTGGGCTGCACTGAAGCCCTGCTGACTCCACTGCGACAGTTCGGCGACATCGGCGGCATCTACCCACCCCACTCTACCGTCGGGGGTGACGAGCTTGTACCATCGTCCTTGCTCGGTCTTTAATTCCAGGATGTTTCCCATCACCAGGTCGCTCACAGTCTCATCACCGTGAGGCTCGGTCACCAAGCGGGAATCATAGGCCGTGACGATGTAGCGCTTGGCCTTGCGCCAGGCCTTCATCTGGGCCTCGGTCTTGAAGGCCAACGAACTCTCGGGGACATAGGCGATGTAGTCATCGGCCATCTGCACGCGATACCAGTCGTCAGACTTCTGCAGGACCTTGACCGGGGCACCCATGATGCCCTGCGTAGCGATTTCGGCACTGTGCTTGGGTTCGGTGCGCAAGGTGGCGATACTCAACTTGACGAGGGCCCACTTGCGTGCTGCGGGGATGCCGTCCTCGAGGACGGTCACCTTGTCGGTATAGCCGCTAAAGCCGTTCTTGATCATAGCGGCCTGGATGGCCTTTTTCTGCGCCTGGGTGCCGACGGTGCCCGTCACTACCCACTTGCCGCCCTGCTGCGTGGCATTGACATCCCACACGGCGGTGCGCTTGTCGGGGGCGATGCGCTGCTTGAGGTCGTTCAGCGTCTCGACGGGCGTAATCGCCATGGCTACGAGGCTGGACATCGCCAGCGCCAATGCAATAATTAATGACTTGATATTCATGATGATTTCACTTTTCTACCTTATATCCAACAGCTAAATGCTGATAGCTATTTGTTAATCGCTTTAATAGAATTCACCTTCAGATGGCTGTCCCACTTGTCATAGAACAGATTGCCCTTGCGCCACTCGACCTCGCCGGGCTGGAAATCGACCGTCTCGCTGCGGATGTAGGTCTTGGGCGGACTCAGCACATCGCCCACGCCCTCGTTGGAGGCCATGCGATATACATCGATGCCCGTGGCATAGTAATCGTTCAAGGGAGTTCCCACAGCACTGCGCCCGAACGACGGATCGGTAGGAATCCAACCGATGCCCTCAAAATAGGTCTCGCACCAGTCATGCCAGTTGATCTCGTCGGGATGCAGCATCCAGCCGCTTTCCCAACGGGCGGGAATACCCAGGGAGCGCGCCAGCGTGATGTAAAGCAGGCCCACCTGTCCGCAGTCACCGTGATTGTTCTCGATGACATACTGGGGGATGTTGGCCAACGTACTGTACTCACGGGCACCTGCCCACGGCAGGTTGTAGCCGATCCACTCATAGATCTTGGCGGCCTGAAGCACGGGGTTGGTCTCGCTACCCACGATCTTGCGGGCCAGGGCGCGCATCTCGTCGGTGATGATGACATGGCGCGGATCGTCGCCGGTATAGCGCTTATAGACTTCACTGTTCTTATTGTAGGGCTCCAGCATGGCGATGAGGTCCTGCTGGCTGTAGTGGCGCTCGCCCACGTCGTAGGAGAAGGTGTACTCAAAGTGGGTAGGTTTGCCCTTCTCGGTCACAGCCTCCATGTACACCGTGTGGTGCTTGCTGCCCTGGCTGAAGGTCACCTCGCGGTTGCTGCTCTCGAGACGGATGTTCTTCTGCCGCAGGTTCTCGTAGGGGAACGGCATCCACACGCGCAAGGTCTCGCCAGCGGGAATGGCATCGGCATCGACGTCGAGGGTGAAGGTGATGTTCACATGACGCCAGTCGCGCACGTTGTTCGCGTCGGCAGGCGTGCGCATAGCCTCCAGGTAATACTTGCGGCGCGTGAGGAAACTCTCATGGTTGTCGGCAGCGTTCTGGGCGGCGAATTCCTTGCCCAGGAGCCACAGGTTGCCCACGCTCTTGCGGAACCACATTTCCTTACCGTCGATGTTCATCACCTCGAGGGCACGGGTGCGTTTCCAATTCTCGATCTGTGCGTCGGTAGCCTCGGGCATCTTGGCGCGGATCATCTTCACGCCCTCCTCGGGGGTGATGCGGAAGTCGGTGCGTATGCGCTGCATGATGGTACGCAGCGAGTCGATGCGCACGGCATCGGCCTGGCGCACTTTCTTGGGCAGCGATTTCATCACTTTCTCGGCACGGGCAAATTCACCCTGTGCAATCAGCTGGTCCACCTGGGGCTGCCAGTCCTGGGCCATGGCGAACTGTGACACGGCCAAGATGGCCACTACTGTCGCTAATAAATGTTTCTTGAGTTTCATAGTTGCCTTTGCAATTGTTTTAACGGGCAAATTTACACCATTTTTCTGGAAAGCCATCCAATTTCATCCTAATAGTTATCAACATGCAGAAAGAAAAAACACTGCAGGCTTTGCACAGGCCTGCAGTGAACTATCATTCATCCACCTCTTGGAGGAAACGCTCTTAAACAATCTCAACGGCTGTTCATCATCTGATTGATCAGATTCACCACATCCGAGACATTGAGGACGCCGTTACCGTCAACGTCACCTGCCACAGGAGAAACCTTGTCCTCGCCCACGACATTGGTGAACCGGTTCCAGTAGTCGGTAGTCTGGTAGCTGTTGAGCACAGGCGGGAACACATGCAGCGTCGCGCTCTGGTAGCAGGAGAAGCAGTCACTGTCGGCCATCACGGGCGGCACGGCAGGCTTGCAGATGACGGTGGTCAGCGCATCACAACCGTAAAACGCCTTGCTGCCGATGTTCCTCACACCGCTGCCGATGGTCACGCTGGTCAATCCAGAACAATCGCCGAAGGCCTCGTCACCAATGCTGACGACATAGTCGCCCAACGTCACCTTGGTCAAGCCATTACAGTTCTTGAACGCCCTGTTGCCGATTGTCATGACATAGGCACCGATCTCCACACTCGTAATCCCGTAAGGACTGTCGCTGAAGGCGTTATCCTCGATCGAGGTCACCATATAGGTCACACCGTTGTGAGTGACTGTGGACGGAATCACGATGTCGTCATGATAGCCGATCAAGTAATCGGGATGGGCTGTCACGGCCGCCGTGCCGTTGCCGGTTACATTGTAATAGATGCCATCCTCCTCGAAGTCATAATGTGAGACGGGTGTCGGATCATCCAACACGAATTCATACGACACATGATGACTGGCACCCAACATAACACCCTCGGCGTAGGCTTCAATGCTGTAATGACCCGGCACGGTGAAGTGGATAGGACCATCGTAAACCATCCATTCACTCAAATAGTATTCATCCCACGGGCTAGAATTGTAGCGCCAATAAATAGTACAATCTTCGGTGGTTTCCATAGTGACTGTATAGCCATCTGCTTCTTGGTATCCAGTGATAATGGGTGAAGAGGCTTGCTGATAGAAAGACGGCACAACGAAATACTCCTCATTTTCACTGTCATTATACCCGTCGAGATGTGCAACGGCTCTAACGGTGAACCTTTGTTCGATGTAAGCCTTTGCCAGCACATACGGATTCTCTATAGCCAGGAGACTGCCGTCATACGGGTCCACAATGTACATTGAGACTATAGCTTCAGGTTCGGCACAGGTAGCTGTTATTGTACAAGAATTATCGTCTTCGGTGTACGTGAAAATGGGCTTGGGAAGGTCAGGAAGCGGATCTAATGCCGGCACGGAAACCGTGTAAAAGGTCCAATCACTGTCATACAGTCCATCCCTGATGGTCATGGCTTGGAAAGAGACGTAATAGTCCTCGTCTTGTCTTTCCAAGTAATACGGATTCTCAACGGCCTCTCCACCGACATCTGACAGATAAAGCCAGACATCATCGATTGCCGGGTTTTCACCTATAGCATACACCCAAACGCCGGCGTCTTCATAAACTACCTCAAAAGTGGGTGGTGGCACTACAGGACGCTCAAGACACGGGACAGTAATCGTCATGTACGTCGGTTCACTGATCAGGCAGCCCTCGGCTTGGGCAGTGGCCATGACTGTAATGTCAAAATCACCCTCATAGTAGATCAAGCGAGCCAGTATAAACGGATTATCAACCTGATTGCCTAAATCATCATACAGCAGAACTTCACCCTCTCCTACGGCATAGATAGTAACACAAGATTCACTCACTTCATAGAAAATCTCAGGGGGAGGCGTCTGCTGTAGCTCATCGGCATAGGCTACGCTGGCAAGCAGCATCGCACACAATATAAACAGATACTTTTTCATCATAATACAAAAAACATTTTGGGTTAATAATTGGTTATTTCGAGTAAAAACAGAGTCTTCGGGGGGAGGGGCAGAATCACGTGGGGAACTCGAGCAGGAAGGTGGTGTGGAAACCCGTGCGGGGATGCTCGAGCAGCGACATCATGCCACCCTGGATGGTGAGCAAGCGGCGACTCAGCGACAGCCCGATGCCGTTGCCCTTACGCTTGGTGGTAAAGAACGGAATGAAAATCGAGGAACGTGCCTCGGCTGGGATAAGTTCGCCATCGTTGCTCACATAGAGCATCACACGTCCATCCTGACCGTATTCACATTCCAGGCCCAAATTCTTGGAGCCTGCCTCGATGGCATTCTTGATGAGGTTGATGAGAATCTGTCGCAGCAGGTTTGGATCGGTCTTGATGACCACATGGGCCGGAAGCGTGTTGCGCCACTGCACTTCACCGTACAGCTGCTGCACCTCGCTTGCTACTGCTGCAAGGTCAACGGGCTGCGGTACAGGTTTCTGCAACTGGGAATACTTGCGATAGCCGTCAACAAACGAGTTGAGGTGCACTACCGTGTTGTGGATGGCATTGATACCTTCCTCGAGGTCGGAATCCTTCACGGCGGGATGATTGAGCATCGACTGGCTGATGCTGGCGATGGGCGCCGTGGCGTTCATGATCTCGTGGGTGAGCACGCGGGTGAGTTTCTCCCACGACTCCACCTCGCCCAGGTTGACCTGCTCGCGGATGTGCTCGCCCAGCTGGTTGAGTGTCTCTTGCAACGCACGCTCACCGCTGAACATGTGCTTGGTTGGTAGCTGGAACGTCAGGTCGTGATTGCGGATAGCCTCTTGCATGATGCGGGCACGCTTCACGAGTGAGCGCTGGTGCCTCCAGAACCAGAGGCCCAGTACCACAGCGATAACAGCGACAACGGCGATGAGGGTCGTGACGTTGATCATTCAAGTTTCTTCATTTTGTTGTACAGCGTCTGGCGTGTGATGCCAAGCAGCTCGGCCGCCTTCGACAGGTTGCCGTGAACACGGTCGAGGGTGCGGCGGATGTGGTCGGCTTCCATCTCGTCGAGGGTGGCCACCTCGTCCTGCAGGTCAAGCACATCCTTCAACTTGCGCACCAGGTCGTCGTTGTCCCAGGGCTTGGTGATGAAGTCGGCGGCACCGCGCTTGAGGCCCCTGACAGCCAACGACACATCGGCATAGGCCGTGATGAGCACCACGGGAATCTCGGGATGATGCTTGCGAATGGCCTGCAGCCACAGCAAGCCATCCTGCCCGCTGTTCACACCGAGGGTGAAATTCATGTCAAGCAGGATTAGGTTGACCTCTTCCTGATTGAGAAAAGAGATGACCGAGTCGGGCGAGGTCATCGTCAACACCTTCTCAAATGTTCCCGACAAGCAATACTTCAACGCGGTGAGAATCGCCTCGTTGTCGTCAATGATCAATATTGTTCCGTAATTTTGCATAACGGCAGCGAAGATACAAATAAATATCGGTTTCCCTTACAAAAAACGTCCACTATTTCTTAAAAACAACTGCATCAGTCAACCCGTGGGCCCGAGTACTCACTGAAGAGAATGTATCAAAATTCATCTACTGGAATCATGACCGCCCCACGGGCGGGAAATTATTCAAATTTTTATTTAATTAATCTAAATTGAAAATTTGTTTAATTTCCCGTGCGTAGGCACGGTCACTATACCTAGGTCATTATTTTGACACGGCCTTCTTGATTATCGGTGATTGAGCGAACGGTTGACAAGTGTGGTCACATCGGTGATACTGCCCTTACCGTTCATCACCTCGTTGATCTTGCGGGTAACAGCGGTGATATTATACTCCTCGTTCACGCTGGTGAAGTAGAGCTTATTGTCAGTATAGCAGTGATGTACCCTCTGACGCATAAAAGCATTTTCGGCATAAGGCGCAGTGATACCCCAAGTGATGATGCCGTCGGCAGTCACATTGCCTGAGCAACCCGGCGTCATGGTGTTCCAGAGGGCATTTGTTGTTGATGCCGTATAGTTGTACAAGGGATAAACAGCTTCAACGCCTGTTGCGTAAGAAATTTTTAAATTTCCAATCACCTGTTTCGGGAACGACATGGTGCCGTCATCGTGGAGGACCATGTAATTATCCATCATCAGGTGGCCATACAGGTTGCACACATAGATTGTGTCACCGTGCTGGTACATATAGACCGGCTGCTGCATCACCATCGGTTCCTCGTCATTACCGTTGCGAACTGAGTTCAACGACAATCCGCTATTGCCCGGAAGGCCCGATGAGAACAAGTCGAATCCCGAATTGCCGGGGAGGTCAAAACCCATCGTGTCGCCAGAGCCCTGACCCGGTTTAACCGGCTTCTTGCCGCCAAATCCGCTGGGGTCATACCCGCCACCTATTACCAAGTCATCAATGAATGAGCCTCTTAATCTCTTTCTAAGGTCCGTTCCCGTTAATGAGGTTGGGTCGGTAAAGGTTAAAGTTGAGCCCAAGTTATAGTTAAGGCTCAATTCCGGATCATTTCCGGGGTTACTCGAGAACAGTGATCCTGAACCGCCGCCAGGCGGAATAAAGGAGTTCCAGTCACCAGATGACCCGCTTCCGGGCTTGACAGGCTTCTTGCCGCCGAAGCCCAGTGGATCGGATAAATCACCAATTTGGACTCTCAACAAATCGAGATGCGTAGATAAGCGATTTGTCAAATTCGATCCATTAAGACGGCTCGCTTTCTTGTACTCGTGGATACCATTGGGCACCAGCAGATAGAGATCACGATAGACGGGAGAATCGACATACACCGTGTCTATCTCATAATTATAGTAATCCTGTTCTACCATCGACCCTTTCCAACTCTTGTAAGCCAGACATGTCGTGAGCATGAAACCGCCCTCGATCTTTATCGACCCGTCACCATAGAGAGAACCCGTGATCAAGTCACCGGGCGAGAGGTCATCCAGGGGAACGATAAAGACATCGGTAACCTTTTTGTGCTTGTACTTGTCATTACCCGGGTCAACCTCTATCACCTCGCTATGGAAAATCGGCTCATCGCTTCTCAACAAAGCAACGCCATTAGCCATGTCGAGCTGAATGGGAAGACCGACCGGAATAATGCCATCACTGTTGAAAAAGATATCTTCAGGATGCCCGGCCGAATCGGCCGCGGCTGCGATGTCAAACGTGAAGAAATCCTCGACCACGACACGGTCATCGCTGTCACCGGCAATGAGATTGGCTATCCAGCCCTGGTGCTTGGATGTCTCGGCTACAGTCCCGTCTTCGGGATTCACCGCGTAAACATCCGTCGATGCGATCCTGGTGCCGACCAGTTCACTGGTCGAATTGAGCTGCAATCTCTTGGCCATGCGGTTGTCACCGGGCGTGACACCGTGTTGGCGCATGAACTGCTGCAATGATACACCCACGGCCTCACCGGCAGGAGCACTCACCGTGCCCACCGGGCCGTCTTGTCGAGACGTCACCACGTCCGACGGCTGTGCTGCCCACATGGTCAAACCCACGCCAGCACACATCAGCATTGTAATGATAAACTTCCTCATAATTCTCTTGAATGTCTAGATTTTCAAATAATTCATCATTTCATAACTCACGACTCTGTTCAAGCACTGAGACTCTTTTCCTAACAGAGGCCTAAAGCCTCACAGTCACGCACATTAAGTGTTCATCCATTGCCTTAACATGAGCCATTTCACTTAATTTGGCAAATTTAGCAATAATAAGTTTAAGATGAAAACGCGGGCAATAAATCGATACAAAATTTAACGTTTTTTATGAATCCAGACTCCAATTTGTAACCATTCAGGCAATCATTTCGCCTGATTTGTAACCTTTGGCCTATTGCCAGCAGCGTCTGTCGGTTTCTCGGGTTATCGGGCAATAAGAAAGCATGATTTAACGTTATATTATAAATATATATGAGTACACCTTCTCATGGACTGGCATGATGAGTGAGATTCTCAGGAATATCTTCTATATCGCTCGCCGCTTCAAGCTGGCTACGGCATTCAACATCATCGGGTTGATTGTCTCGTTTGTCACATGCTACCTGCTGATGACCCAGGTCATCTATGAGGTCACTTACAATCACGGCCTGGAAGACTATGAGCGCCTGTACCGCCTGGAGACCGACTTTGTGTACAACGAGTGGGATTTCAGCGACGATGTGTGCCAGCCGTTAGCCGAAGCCTTGAAAGAAATGCCCGAGGTCGAGTCCCACTCGATGGTAGTAGATGTCATGACCGGCAACAACATCGATTACTACACGGCCTTGTTCAAGAAGGGCGACAGCGAGGTGAAACACGTCATCAACTATGGCAACAACACTGTCGTGAGCGCCCTCAACAGCCGGGTGCTTGACGGCAGCATCGAGTGGACCGACAATGACCGCAAGGGTGTCATCATTCCCGCCAGCATAGCCCTTGAATTCTTCGGCACCACCCAGGCCGCCGGCGACACGCTCTATTTCCGCGAAACCACCCGCTCGCCGGTGCGCAAAGCCTTGGTTCGCGGCGTGTATGAGGACTTCCCCGACAACTGCGAACTGTGGAATCACATCTACAAGCATCTGGGCGACGATTACATGTACAGCCTGAATTTTGCGTTCAAGTGTGTCGTCAAGTTCAAGCAGGTCCCCGAGGATTTGAACGCCTTTGCCGACGCCATCAAGCAATCCAGCGTCAGGAACCTGAGAGCAGGACTCGACGGCTACCCTGACCTGCCCGACATGATCAAGAGCATCAACGGAACGAGAATCAAGCTCACGCCGTTGAAAAGCAGCTACTTTGAACACAACTCATTCACATCGGGTGACAGCGGGTACAAGTGGATGTTCATCATCCTGGTGCTGGCCTGCCTGCTGGTCATCCTTATCGCAATCATCAATTTCCTGAACTTCACGCTGGCCGAGAGTCCGATGCGTGTGCGCAGCCTTAACACACGCCAGGTGCTCGGTGCCTCGCGGCGGTCGCTGCGGCTCGGCATGGTAGCCGAGTGTGTCATCACCTCGGTCACGGCCTGCCTGATGGCGCTGGTCGTGTGTCATCTGATTTCCAGACTGCCATCGACAACCCTTATCTCGGAGGGCAGTATTTCGCTGAGCGAGCATTGGGCATTGGGGCTTTGCATGCTGGGCATCGCCATCGCCGGAGGAATCATCGCCGGCTTGTATCCTGCCATCTTCGCCACATCGTTCAAGCCTACCGAAGCCCTGAAGGGTAACTCGGGACTCACGCCTCAAGGTCGCAGGTTGCGCACCGTGCTGGTGGGGCTGCAGTTGTTCATAGCCCAGTTACTGATCATCTACATCGGCATACTGCACATGCAGAGCCGTTATATCTATAACACTTCCTACGGCTATGACAAGAGCCAACTGCTCTCGACCACGCTCCCAATCATCACCGATTACGAAATCCTGAGCAAGATCGAAGATGTGCAAGACAAGTTCAAGAGGAAGTTGATGGCTGTGCCCGGGGTCGAGAACGTGGCATTCTCGGATGTTCAGTTGGGCAGCACCGACGGACACAACTCGCTAAGGACCCGTGAAGGAGAGCATTTCATGAGGTTCTGCCATATGTATGCCAGCACCGACTTCATGCGCACCATGGGCATCCCCATTGTCCAGGGTCGCGATTTCTTGCCGACCGACACGGCCGCCATCATCATCAACGAGGCCACGCTCAAGAAATGGGATTGGCTGAAACCCGGCATGAGAATCTCGGTGGGATTTGACGACGCGAGCAACGATAGCGCCACTGTAGTGGGCGTGTGCAAGGACATCCGCTACAGCACGACACGCATCAGCAACGACGACCCGTTCTTCATCATCAGGGCCAAGAACTACGCTTGCTACACGTTGAATGTGCGCATCGCCCCCAACACCCCACCCGACCAAGTGCGACGACTGGCCAACGAGGTGATACATCAGCAATTCGGCAATGATGCTCACGATCTGGTGTTCTTCAACAATACGCTGGAAAAAGCCTATGCCGACGAATTCCGCTTCTTCCAGCTGATCTACTATCTGAGCGTTATCTGCCTGATCACCACCCTCATCGGGGTGCTCTGCCTGACGATGTTCGACACTGAATACCGCCGCAAGGAAATCGGCATCCGCAAGGTGGCCGGTGCCAGCACCGGTGAAATCATCATGATGTTCTGCCGCCACTACGGCAAACTCATCCTCATCAGTTTTGCTGCCGCGGCGCCGATTGCACTCATCAGCGGCTATCTGACACTGGAGTATTTTGCCGAGCATACCGCCATTCCCTGGTGGGCCTTCCCCGTCGGACTGCTGCTCGTGGGCTCGGTGACCCTGGCCACTGTGGCCCTGCAATCCTGGAGGGCAGCCCGAGAGAATCCCGTCAACAGTCTCAAGACCGAATAATATAAAGTATATAATCTAAAACAACATATGATACAAGTCAACAACCTGAAGAAAGTGTTTGAGTATAGTGATGTCTATACCGTTGCCTTGGGCGGCATCAACTTGGAGATCAGTGACGGCGAGTTTGTCGCCATCATGGGCCCCTCGGGATGCGGCAAGACCACGCTGCTCAACATCCTGGGACTGCTCGACAATCCCACCGAGGGCAGTTACCTGCTCGACGGCGTCGAGGTGGCCAATATGAAGGAAAGCCAGCGCACGGCCTTGCGCAAGGGCAAAATCGGCTTCGTCTTCCAGAGTTTTAACCTCATCGACGAACTCACGGTGGAGCAGAACGTGGAACTGCCGCTCAAATACATGGGCATTCCGGCAGCCGAGCGCCAAGCCAAGGTGGTTGAAGTGCTGCGACGCGTGAACATGTCACACCGCATCAGCCATTTTCCCAACCAGCTGTCGGGAGGTCAACAGCAGCGCGTCGCCATCGCCCGTGCGGTCGTGTGCAACCCTAAACTCATCCTCGCCGATGAGCCGACGGGTAACCTCGACAGCAAGAACGGCAAGGAAGTGATGGATCTGCTGGCCGGACTCAACGATGACGGAACCACCATCGTGATGGTGACCCACTCGCAGCGTGACGCCTCCTACGCTCACCGCATCGTCAACATGCTCGACGGCTTCCTGGTCGAGAAAACCGAGTTGTAGCAAATCCACCAACTGTTAACTGTTCTCTGTTAACTGTTCTCTGTTAACTGTTCTCTGTTAACTGTTCTCTGTTAACTGAATTCCATGACCGAAGCGATTCATCACATCCTGTACACGATACGCCGTTTCAAGACGTCAACAGCGCTGAACATTGCAGGGCTCTTGGCTGCGTTTGTCGTGTGCTATCTGATGCTGACCCAGGTCGTGTTTTTGAGGGGATACAACCATGGGATCAAGGACCACAGGCGAATCTATCGTTTGGAGAGCACTCTCTTTGCTTCTCCTGACCATGAATGGAGCAGTGCCGCCTGCCGATTCATGGGCGAGGACTTGGCTGCCATGCCACAGGTCGAGGGTGTGACCATGACACACTATTCTTGGTCGGCGGTCACGACAAAATTCAAGCAAGGCGATAAAGAAGTGGATTACCCCTGCCTGATCAGCAACAACACTGCCGTGAGCAACCTGACCGACCAAGTGCTGGACGGCAATATCGAGTGGACCGACACCGACCATGAGGGCGTCATCATTCCCGCCAGCATCGCCACACAATACTTCGGCACGACACACGCCGCTGGCAAAAAGATGCTCCAGATTTCAGGCGACACCACCATCGAGGTAACCGTGAGAGGTGTCTATAAGGATTTCCCGAAAAACAGCACACCCCGCAACTACATCATGACTCATCTGGGTGACCTTTATGCCGACACGACGGGCAACTGGGGCTTCACCTGCCTGGTCAAGTTCAAGGAGGGGGTGGATGACCCCAACAGCCTTCTGGAGCCCATGCTGCAGCGCTTCAAAACGTCAGCACAACGCCTGCTTGCCGACAAAAACGAAACCGAGTTTAAGGAGTGGCAATACACATTGGAAACCATCAGATTCAGATTCCAGCCGCTTGATGATATCTACTTCTCCCGCGTCGACAACAACGATTTGGGCAATCGCCGGGCCATGGGTATCATCGAGTTGATTGTCCTGCTGATTATCATCATAGCCACCATCAACACCTTGAATTTCACGCTGGCGATCAGCCCCATGTGGGTGCGCGACACCAACACGAGAATCGTCTTAGGTGCCACACGTTCATCCATCAGGCAGCGACTCGTCGGCGAGATCACCATCATCACGGTGGTGACCTGCCTGCTGGCCTTGGCAGTGTGTCAGGTAATTCCTCACACAGGATCACTTAACAACCTGTTCGACGGCGACATCTCCCTGAGTGCTCATCCCGGCATCGTCATTGCCATGCTGGCCATCGCTGCAGGCATCGGTATCGTTTCAGGAATCTATCCGGCATACTTCGTCACCTCTTTTAAGACGGTGACAGCGTTAAAAAGCAGTTTTGGACTCACGCCACGAGGCATCAAGCTGCGCACATTGCTCATCGGTCTGCAACTCGTCATCACGATGTTTCTCGTGTCATTCATCTGCACGCTGCACCAGCAGACAAAATTCATCTTCAACTCGGATTACGGCTTTGACATCAACCGGATACTCAACGTGCAATTGAAGCCTCAGGAGCCGGATTACCGCGAAGTCTTGCGCGTTGACCTGAAGCAACTGCCCGAGGTGGAGAATGTCTCCTACTCCAGATTTATCATCGGCTCGACTGACCGTTACCTGAGCACCTCGGTCCAGAACCCGAAAGACTCCACTCAGTCCATTCACTGCTATGAGTTCCAAGTGGATGAAAGTTATTTCTCGACAATGGGAATAAAATTGGTTAGAGGACGTGATTTCACTCCCGCCGACAAACTCACTCAGCACTGGATTGTCAACGAGGCTTTGGCCGAATACCTCAACTCTGACGAGTTGCCTGAAGATGCGGTAAATGAAGGCGCCACGACTAGAATCATCGGCGTATGCCAGAACATCCGCTATTCAACCATACGAAGTGATAAAAACACGCCCATCGCTTTTGTACCAAGTTCAGACAATGATTGCTGGCTAGCCAACGTGCGTATCGCCGAGGGGGCCGACCGCGAGGCTGTCAAGGCGGCTATCGCCCGATTGGTCAAGAAACACAGCGGCCACGAGTCGCCCCAAGTCCTGGACATGGAGACGACCTTGGGGTCCTCCTACAGTAATGAGTTCCGGTTTGTGAAACTGGTATATCTTTTCTCATTATTCTGCATTATCATCATGCTGGTGGGTGTCTTCTGCCTGACCATGCTCGAAACCCAGTACCGGCGCAAGGAAATTGCCATCCGCAAGGTGGCAGGAGCCACTTCGGGCAGCATCATCGGGATGTTGTGCAAGAGCTATTGCGGATTGATCCTGATTTGCTTTGTGATTGCCACACCCATCGCTTACGCCATCAGCGACCAGTGGCTCGACACATTTGTCGAGCACCAGTCCATCAACTGGTGGCCGTTCCCATTAAGTCTGCTTGTAGTGGGTGGGCTCACGCTGGGTACCATCCTGCTGCAATGCTGGCGCACCGCTCACGAGAACCCGGTGAACAGTATTAAAGACGAATAACCGAAAACACGATCATTTCTTCTCCAGTAACGCTACATTCTCGACGTGGTGGGTGTGCGGGAACATGTCCACGGGCTGGATTTCCACGACACGGTATTTCTCGTCGAGCATGGCGATGTCACGCGCCTGGGTAGCGGGGTTGCAGCTCACATAGACGAGGCGCTGCGGCTCGGCGTTGAGGATGACCTTGACGACGTCCTCGTGCATGCCGGCACGCGGCGGGTCGATGATCATCACCTCGGGGCGACCGTGCTCGGCGATAAAGTCGTCGGTGAGCACATCTTTCATGTCGCCGGCATAGAACAAGGTGTTCTCAATGCCGTTGACACGTGAATTCAGTTTGGCATCCTCGATGGCCTCGGGGACATACTCGATGCCGATGACCTGACGCGCCTGACGTGCCACGAAGTTGGCGATGGTGCCCGTGCCAGTATAGAGGTCATAGACGAGCTCATCGCCCGTGAGGGCAGCCATACGGCGGGCGACCTTGTAGAGTTCGTAGGCCTGGCGCGAATTGGTTTGGTAGAAAGACTTGGGACCAACGCGGAACTTCAAGTCCTCCATCTCCTCCTCGATATAGTCGCGACCGCTGTAAGTGATAAACTCCTGGTCGGCCAGGGAGTCGTTGACCTTGAGGTTGACGACGTAGAGCAGCGAGGTGATTTGCGGGAAACGGTCGCGCACGGCGCTCATCACGTCCTCGATAGCAGCGGGATTGTCCTCACCAAAGACGATGACTTCCATGATTTCGCCCGTGCTGGCGGTGCGCGTCATGGTCATGCGGATGAAGCCCTGCTGCCCGCGGATGTCATAGAAAGAGTAACCCTTCTCGACGCAAAGGCCGCGGATGAACAGGCGCATCTCGTTGCTGATATCGTCCTGCAGCCAGCAGCGCTTGATGTCGAGCACCTTGTCAAAGGCGCCGGGGATATGGAAGCCCGCGGCATTGCGGTCAGGGAAGTCGGCACCGCTGTCGAGCTGCTCGCGGGTGAGCCAGCACTTGTTGGAGAAAGTAAATTCCAGTTTGTTGCGGTAATGCGTTGTCATCGCCGAACCCAGGATGGGGTTGATGGCGGGAATCGGCACCTTGGCGATGCGCTCCATGGCATCCACCACCTGTTGCTGCTTGCACTGCAACTGGTACTCGTAGGGCAGATGCTGCCACTTGCAGCCGCCGCACAGCCCGAAGTGCTCGCACATCGGCTCCACGCGCAGCTCACTGGGCTTCACCAGCCGCTCGATGTGCCCCTCGGCAAAACTGTGTTTCTTGCGATCGATCTTCAAGTCAATCACATCACCAGGCGCGCCAAACGGCACAAACACCACCAGGTCGTTCCAGCGCCCGAGGCTCTTGCCCTCGGCTGCCACGCCCGTGATCTCAAAACCCTCAATAACCGGAATATCTTTCTTCTTTCTCATAATTGCCTACAAAGGTACAACAATCCCGCGAAACCTCGGTACAATAAAGAAGAAAACCATTCAATGGAATCTTCTGCCATGTACAGGCTGTGTCATAATTGTTTCGCCTGGAATAATAACCGCCCTAGCGGGCGGGAAATTATTCAAATTGAAATAATTGTGCTTAATTTTATATGTAATTTGCTTAATTTCCCGTGCGAAGCACGGTTTATTACTTCGACATCGAGTTTTACTCGTTGAGGGATTTGAGGATGGAGTCGCGGTTCAGGCCCAGGGTGACGGCGGTGTCGATGTCGCGGTTCATGTCATCGCGCTGGAACCGCAGCTTGTTGAGCTTGGCACGCAGGACATACAGGTAGGGGTCGTCGGGGGTCATCTCGAGGGCGGTGCGGATGTCGGCCTCGGCGTCGTTGAGGTGTTTCATCGTCAGATAACAGTCGGCACGGTTCCCCAGCAGTTGGGCGCTGGGCTGCACCTTGATGACCTGGGTGAAGAGTTCGGCGGCGCGGCTGTAGTTGCCGTTGCGTTTGTGCAACAAGCCCATACCCTCATAATATAGGCCTGAGTTGGGGTTGATGCGCTTGATTTCGGTGAATAGGTCCTCGGCTCGCTTGGTATCGCCGCGTTCCATGGCTAGCACGCCCAGCGAGTAACGCGACTCAGTGTCGTAGAGGTCGAGTTCGCACACGCGCTCATAATCGTCGATCGCCCGCTGCACGCTGTCCATCTCGACATAGAGGGCAGCCCGGTTGAGCAGCAGCGTCACGGCATGGGGCGTCATGTCAAGGGCGAGCGAGTAGTTCTTCACTGCCTCGGCCAGTTTGCCCTGATAGCGCTGCAGGGTGGCGATATTGCTCAGCACCATCGAATTGGAAGGATTGTCGGGATCCGATGTGAATGCCTTGAGCAGCCACTGTTCGGCGACGGGCCAGTCATGGCTGTAGATATAGGTCTGAGCCGAGTCGATATACTGAAAATAAGGTGTCTCGGTGTCGATGTCGGCGATATAGGGATTCTCGGCCTTCTGGGTTTGCGGCTTCAACCCCTTCTCCACCTTCATGTTCTCCTCACCGATGGAGTTAATCACCTGTGCCCCACCCTGCTGCCATGACAGCATCACGGCAACAATCGTTAATATCAACAATAGTTTCTTCATTTTCAACTACGAATTACACGAATTCAACTGATCAGCATCCAGCCCCAACTGTTAACTGTTAACTATTCACTGTTAACTATTAACTATTAACGTGTACATCAAGCTGCGGGAACGGGAAGCGGATGCCGTGCTGCGGGAACTGCTTGTAAATCTGCTCGTTCACGTCGTACAGTACGCCCCAATAGTTGGCAATCTCGGTCCAGGCACGCACAATGAGCGTCACCTGGCTTTCGTCCAGGCTCTCAACATTCACGCTGGGGTTGTAGTTGGGCTTAGGTATCAATGATGCGAGTTTGGCCTCATGCTCCTCGCGCAGCTCCACGGCCTTGCGGCGCTGCCAATGGAACAGGCGTTTCCACCAGGGCAACGGTTTCTCCTCGTGCTCCTCATGGGTCTCTTCGGGCTGTTCCTCCTCCTTGACGTCTTCATCGGTGTGCACGACACGCGCGTCGGCAGCCAGGATGTCAAGGGCAACTTTGCGGGCAACATCCACATCGTCGCCATAGCTGATACCCACACGCCACTCCACACGGTGATAGTGCTCGGCACTGAAGTTCTTCAGCGAACTGGTGGCCAAGCCGCCGTTAGGAATGACAATGCGGTCATTATTATAGGTATTGATGATCGTATTGAAGATCTGGATCTCGCGCACGGTACCCTTCAGTTCGCCGAACTCGATGTAATCGCCCACCTTGTAGGGTTTCAGCAACAGGATGAGCACACCGCCCGCAAAGTTCTGCAGCGTGCCGCTCAAGGCCATACCGATGGCGACGCCGGCACTGGCAAAGATGGCGATGAACGAACTCGTCTCGATGCCCAGCACCCCGATGACGGTGATGATGAGCAGGAACAGCAGTGTGATCTTGATGAACGACAGCAGGAACGACGTCAACGAGCGGTCGAAGCCCTTGGCGATCATGATGGCGCGCACCACGCTGTAGATCTTGTTGATGATGAACTTGCCGATGTAGAATATCAGTATCGCGGCAAGGATGCGCAGCGCCAGCGAAATCAACTGACTCGACAACGACGTCACCACGCTGCCCAGGTCCAGATACTTGAATTTATCCACCAGCTTACCGGGTGTCAGTGCAGCGATGGAATCGGCACTGAGCTGGTTTGTGAGCGAGTCAACATGGGCCGTGACAACATTGGTCGCCTGCTTGATTTTGCTGGCAGCAACCGTATCAGGTGTCGCTACCGGAATCTGCATTAATATCTTGTTCAATGACATCGTTTCTCTATAATTGATTGATTTTTGAAATGCAAAGATAATACCTTCCACTCAAAAAAAACCTTAAAACACCCCTAAATAACGTGAACACCCCCATTAATCACCAACATGCATCCCGTCAAAAAGAGAAAACCATACGCTACATCAAGCAAAGGCACCTAACGGCCTGATGAGGCCCCTGCAGGTGGTGAAAAATGATATTTCTCATGGTTATTAGTGATTGTTACTCGGTTTTTAGTACATTTGTCGGCCAAAAAGGAGCCTGTTATGGATTGACAGGGTACTTAAAGCATTAACTACTACAACAAATAAACAACCTGAAAAAGATTATAGACACAACTAATATTCATTGAGTTATGAAGAAGAACTTATTGTTTGCTCTGGTCGCCATCGTGGGTGGCCTGACGATGAATGCACAAAACGAAGTGCAGCCCTATTTCACTGTTGATCAACTTCCTGACCTCATCAAGTGCCTGCCGGCTCCTCCCGCATTCGACAGCCCTGAATTCGCCAACGACATGATGCGTTTCGCATGGGGCAAGCAGCAGCGTCTGGACCCGGAGCGTGCCGAGATCGCCAAGCGCGACGCCGTGTGGTCCTACGAGGCTCTGTTGGCCGAGTTTGACGTGCCTTTCGGCCTGCACATGAGCCCCGAGGACACGCCCGAGATTTGGAAGCTCATGGTCACCAGCATGACCACCACCGACGCCATGCGCGTGGCTCCCAAGGCCTTCTATCACCGTCAACGCCCGTTCGAGCGTTTCCAGGACAAGATGCTCACCGACGAGGAGGCTGAACTCACTGGCGAAGGTTCCTATCCTTCGGGTCACACCATGCGCGGCTGGACCGCTGCCTTGCTGCTGGCCGAAGTGAATCCCGCCGCTGCCGATACGATCTTTGTCCGCGGCTGGATGTACGGCGAGAGCCGTGTGATTGTGGGTGCCCACTGGCAGAGCGACGTGGATGCCAGCCGTGTAGCCGCCAGCATCGCCGTCTGCGCCCTGCATGGCAGCCCTGAGTTCCGCGAGCAGATGGCCAAGGCTCAGGCCGAGTACCGCGAGATGACCGGTCAGCAGTCCTACGCCGAGGAAGTGATTCCCACCTCGCCCATTACCGACGGCCACGCCTATCGCATCGACGGTGTGCAAGTCACCGACGATACCCGTGGCATCGTCATCCAAAACGGCAAAAAGATGCTCAGGAACTAATCACATTTTGCCACCTTTATTCCGATTTATGGTGGTTGAGGCAGGTTTTTTCAACAAAAAACACCTGCTTCAACCACCAATTTATTAACAATGTTTTTCAATCCAATAAAAATAATTACCTTTGCACCCAAATTTTAAGAAGTACATTATTAAAAAATGAAGAAATTCAACGAGTACAACGGTTTTAACCTGTCAGATATCAACAAGGAAGTCCTCGAGCAGTGGGACAAGGAAAATGTGTTCGGCCGCAGCATCACCGAGCGCGATGGTGCACCTACCTATGTGTTCTATGAGGGTCCTCCCAGCGCCAACGGAATGCCGGGTATCCATCACGTGATGGCACGCTCGATCAAAGACATCTTCTGCCGCTACAAGACGATGCAGGGCTACCAGGTACCCCGCAAGGCAGGTTGGGACACCCACGGTCTGCCTGTGGAGCTTGGTGTGGAAAAGGCCCTGGGCATCACCAAGGAGGACATCGGCAAGAAAATCTCGGTCGACGACTACAACGCCACCTGCCGCAAAGAGGTGATGAAATACACCCGCGAGTGGGAAGACCTGACCCACCGCATGGGCTACTGGGTGGACATGAACGACCCCTACATCACGTTCAAGAACAGTTACATCGAGAGCCTGTGGTGGCTCTTGAAGCAGCTCTACAACAAAGGCCTGCTTTACAAGGGCTACACCATCCAGCCCTACTCGCCCGCTGCCGGCACCGGCCTGAGCTCTCACGAGCTGAATCTGCCGGGCTGCTACCGCGACGTCAAGGACCAGACCGTGACTGCCCAATTCACCGTGCTGAGCGGTGACGAGCACCCCGTGATCAAGAAGATCCACGAGGCCGCCGACGAAGGGTTCAACGACGCCTATGTCCTGGCCTGGACCACCACCCCGTGGACCCTGCCCAGCAACACCGCCCTGTGCGTTGGCAACAAGATCGACTATGTCGCTGTCGAGAGTTTCAACCCCTATACCGGCAAGCCCGCTATCTACCTGCTGGCCGAGGCCCGCGTCGATGCCTACTTCAAGGCCGACGGCAAGGACCAGCCGCTGGAATTCAAGGCAGGCGAGAAGGTGGTACCCTACAAGGTCATCGCTCATTTCAAAGGTCAGGATCTGCTCGAGATGCGCTATGCCCAGCTGTTCCCCTGGGTGAAGCCCGTCGACAAAATTGACGGTACGGTCGTGGGCAACGACAACGGTTTCCGCGTCATCCCCGGTGACTATGTGACCACCGAGGACGGTACCGGTATCGTGCACATCGCTCCCACCTTCGGTGCCGACGATGCCCGCGTGGCCAAGGCCGCCGGCATCCCCGCCCTGTACATGATCAACAAGAAGCTGGAGACCCGCCCCATGGTGGACCTCACCGGCAAGTACTACCTCATCGAGGACCTTGACGAGGAGTTCGTCAAGAACTTCGTCAACGTGGACCTCTACAAGGAATATGCCGGCCGTTGGGTGAAGAACGCTTACGACCCGCAGTACACCGTGGGCGGCAAGTTTGACGAGGACGCCGCCAACAAGGCCGAGGACCTCAACATCTACATCTGCATCCGCATGAAGCAGGAAGGCACCGCCTTCAAGATGGAGAAGCACACCCACAACTATCCCCACTGCTGGCGCACCGACAAGCCCGTGCTCTACTACCCGCTCGACAGCTGGTTCATCCGCGACACGGCTTGCCGCGACCGCATGATTGAACTCAACCACACCATCAACTGGAAGCCCGAGCACACCGGTACCGGTCGCTTCGGCAAGTGGTTGGAGAACTTGAACGACTGGAACCTGAGCCGCAGCCGCTATTGGGGCACCCCGCTGCCCATCTGGCGCAACGACGACGGTGACGAGAAGTGCATCGGCAGCATCGAGGAACTCTACAACGAGATCGAGAAGGCCGTTGCCGCCGGCGTGATGAAGAGCAATCCCTACAAGGACAAGGGCTTTGTTCCCGGCGACTACAGCGAGGCGAACTACGATAAGATCGACATCCACCGCCCCTACGTTGACGACATCATCCTGGTTAGCGACTCGGGCAAGCCCATGAAGCGCGAATTGGACCTGATCGACGTGTGGTTCGACAGCGGTGCCATGCCTTATGCCCAGCTGCACTACCCGTTCGAGAACAAGGATGCCGTTGACAAGAACGGCTTCTTCCCCGCCGACTTCATCGCCGAGGGCGTGGACCAGACCCGTGGCTGGTTCTTCACGTTGCATGCCATCGGCACGATGGTGTTCGACAGCGTAGCCTACAAGAACGTCATCTCCAACGGTCTGGTGCTCGACAAGGTGGGTGCCAAGATGAGTAAGCGCCTGGGCAATGCCGTTGACCCGTTCAAGGCCATCGAGACCTACGGCAGCGACCCGCTGCGCTGGTACATGATCAGCAACTCGTCACCCTGGGACAACCTCAAGTTTGATGAGGCCGGTGTGATCGAGGTAGCCCGCAAGTTCTTCGGCACCCTGTACAACACCTACTCGTTCTTCGCCCTGTATGCCAACGTCGATGGCTTCGATCCCGAGGCTGCCCAGGTACCCATGAACGAGCGTCCCGAGATTGACCGCTGGATCATCTCGCTGCTCAACTCGCTCATCGCACAGGTGCAGGCCGACCTCGAGGACTATGAGCCCACCAAGGCCACCCGCGCCATCAGCACCTTTGTCGGTGACCACTTGAGCAACTGGTACGTTCGCCTGAACCGCAAACGCTTCTGGGGCGGCGAAATGACCCAGGACAAGCTGGCTGCTTACCAGACGCTGCACCAGTGCCTCACCACCGTGGCCCTGCTCATGGCTCCCGTTGCTCCCTTCTACAGCGACCGTCTGTACCGCGACCTGACGCATAGCGAGAACTCGGTACACCTGGCCAGCTTCCCCAAGTGCGACGAGAGCGTCATCGACAAGCAACTCGAGCAGCGCATGCAGGCCGCTCAGGACGTTACCTCGATGGTACTGTCGCTGCGCCGCAAGCAGAACCTCAAGGTGCGCCAGCCGCTGCAGGCCATCATGATTCCCGTGCTCGACGAGCGTCAGCGCGCCGATGTCGAGGCCGTCGCCGACCTCATCCGCAACGAGGTCAACGTCAAGGAGATCAAGCTCGTGGGTAACGATGCAGGCATCCTTGTCAAGCGCGTGAAACCCGACTTCAAGAAGCTCGGCCCGAAGTACGGCAAGATCATGAAGGCGCTCGCTGCACGCATCACCGGCATGTCGCAGAGCGAAATCGCCCAATTCGAGAAAGACGGCCAATTCAATGTTGACCTGGACGGTCAGCAGGCTGTCGTTGAGCTCGCCGACGTCGAGATCATCAGCGAGGACATCCCCGGCTGGCTCGTCGCCAACGAGGGTAACCTGACCGTGGCACTCGACATCACCGTGACCGACGAGCTGCGCCTCGAGGGAATCGCCCGCGAACTGGTGAACCGCATCCAGAACGTGCGCAAGAGCAAAAACTTCGACATCACCGACAAAATCACCGTCACCATCGCTCCCGACGAGCGCACCGACGAGGCCGTCAAGGCCTACGGCGACTACATCGCCCATCAGGTGCTCGCTTCAAGCATCACCGTGGCCCCCGTCGATCCCGCCACCGCTGTCGAGCTCGACATGGACGGCTGGATGCTGCCCGTGAGCGTCGAGAAAGTATAATCAGCAACAAACATCACGTCTAACTTATTATCCAATCATGGACAACAAGCAAGAGAAAGTAAGATACAGCGACGACGAACTTCAAGAGTTCAAAGAGCTCATCCTGGCCAAGCTGGAACAAGCCCAGGCCAACTATGACCGACTGATGGACGACATCAAGATCGACGAGTCCAATCCCACCTTCAAGATGATGGAAGAGGGCGCATCAACGATGCAGAAGGAGATCTCGAGCCAGCAGGCCGGTCGCCAGATGGACTTCATCCGCAAGTTGCAAGCCGCGCTCATGCGCATCGAGAACAAGACCTACGGTGTGTGCCGCATCACGGGCAAGCTCATCCCCAAGGAGCGCCTGCTGGCCGTGCCCCACACCACACTGTCGCTCGAGGGCAAGGAAATCGAGGCACGCAACAAGAAGAACTATTGACGTCAACGCGCGTTCATGAAATTATCTAACGGAAAACTGGCAGCGCTGATCATCGCGCTGGTTATCCTCATCGACCAAGCCGTCAAGATCTGGGTCAAGACCCACTTCTACTACGGCGAGGAGGTGGAGATTACCTCGTGGTTCAAACTGCTGTTCATCGAGAACAACGGAATGGCTTTCGGCATGGAGTTGGGCAGCAAACTGCTGCTCACCCTGTTCCGTATCATCGCCTCGGCAGCACTCATCTATTACCTGTGGCGGTTGCGCAACCGCACCGACGTGCCCAAGGGCTATTTCATCTGCATCGCGTTGATTACCGCCGGTGCATTGGGCAACGTCATCGACTGCATCGCCTATGGCTTGATTTTCAACAGTCCCATGCCCCCTCAAGTGGCCCAGATGTTCCCGCCCGACGGCGGCTATGCCACCATTTTCAACGGCAGGGTTGTGGATATGCTCTACTTCCCGCTGTGCGAGTGGAACTGGCCGCAGTGGATGCCCATGATTGGCGGCGACCATTTCGTGTTCTTCCAGCCCATCTTCAACATTGCCGACGCATCGCTGAGCGTGAGCGTCATCGTGCTGATTCTCTTCTATGCACGCTACTTTGCTATCGCGACAGGCAAGGATCAGCCCGCAGCCGAAGAGGAGCAGCAAACCGACGACAACACCACCGACACCCAATCTTGATGGCCATGTACCGCCTGTTGAGTCACATATCGCTCGCGTTGATATTGCTCGTGCTGCTGGTGTCCTGTGACAAGGCTCCAAGCGGCGTGTTGAGCGTCAACGAGATGGCCGACCTCATCGCCGACCTGCAGCTTGCCGATGCCTACATCGACAGCCACAGCAGCGATTTTGACACTGACTCCAGCAAGCTCGCCATCAAGCAGTCGGTCTTCAAGAAGCACGGCATCACCCAGCAGGACTATGACTCGTCGCTGGTGTGGTATGCCCACAACATGGAGGATTACGCCAAGGCCTACGACAAAGCCGTGGGCAAGCTCAAGAGCCGCTACGACAAGCTGGACAAGGGCGGCAAGGGCGGTGATGAACGCTCTGGAGACGACGGCATGACAATTGCCCAAGGCGGACCCACCCACAATCCCACCCCGCGCCCAGGCAACATCAACAGGCAGCTGAAGAATCTCTCTACCGACACCAAGGGCGACTCGGTTGACCTGTGGCAGGGCCAGCGCAGCTACATGCTCACCCAGGGAGCGCGACGCGGCTTCATCACCTTTGATATCCCGCCCGACGCCAACAAGCGTGTGGGAGACCGTTACCAGCTGGGCTACAAGCTCACTCGTGGCGGCAACGAATTCAAGGTGAGCCTGAATGTGGACTATACCGACGGCGGCACAGCCCAGATCGCCCGCAGCACCAACAGCGACGGATGGGTGTTCATCGACATACAGTCCGACACGACGCGCCGCGTGCGCCGCGTGTACGGCTATGTGAGCTACGACATCAAGCGCGGTCAGACCGCCTTTGTGGACAGCATGATGCTGATGCGCACACACCTGAGCCCCAGCAACTACGGCTTCATCCATGCCCAACGCCTGCTGGAGCGCAAATAAAAGTGGCTGTGCCATCAACGAATGCCTGAAACGTGGATTAAGAGAGAGCGACGGCCGAAATGAATAACCTTTATCTGCAACTGTTCCTGACGTTCTGCAAAATCGGCGCCTTCACCTTTGGCGGCGGTTGGGCGATGATCAGCATCATCCAGCGCGAGATCGTCGATAAGCACAAGTGGATTGAACTCGAGGAATTTCTCGACCTGCTGGCAGTGGCACAGTCCATGCCGGGCATTCTGGCCGTCAACATCAGCGTGGTCATCGGCGACCGGCTCAAGGGGCTGAAAGGCAGCATCTGCGCTGCCATCGGCACCATCCTGCCCTCTTTCCTGATGATTCTGGCCATCGCCATCTTCCTCACTCCTGACACCATCAAGAACAACCCCGTGGTGAGCCGTATTTTCAAGGGCATCCGTCCCGCGGTAGTCGCCCTGATTGTCGCGCCGGTGCTCACGACTGCCAAGGCCGCCGGCATCAACTGGAAAACCGTCATCATCCCCGTGGCAGTGGCACTGCTCATCTACAGCAAAATCCCCTACATTTCCAACCCCATCATCTATATCGTGCTGGGAGCCATCGGTGGATACATCTATTACTTGAGAACGCTGATTGGCGGGAATAACCGAGCCGACAGCGATAACCAGGAAGAAAGAAAGGAGACCGCCGATGCTTGAAACCTATCTGAAACTCATCTGGGCCTACCTGAAAATCGGCTTGTTCGGATTCGGCGGCGGTTATGCGATGCTGTCGCTCATCCAGCGCGAGGTCGTGGACTCGGGATGGATCACCAGCCAGATGTTCACCGACATCGTCGCCATCTCGCAGATGACGCCCGGCCCCATCGGAATCAATAGCGCCACCTATATCGGATATGTGGTCACGGGCAGTGTGCTGGGTTCGCTGGTGACGACGCTCACGGTGGTGTTGCCGCCCTTCATCCTCACGCTCATCGCCAGCCACTACATCCAGCGCCACAAGCAGAGCCCCTTCATCAAGGGCGCATTCATGGGACTCAGGCCCGTGGTGGTGGGACTCATCGCCTCGGCAGCCCTGCTGCTGATGAACAGCGAGAATTTCGGTTACCTGATGAACGAGCGCATCATCACCATCGCCATCTGCGTGGCCTCGTTCTGCATCGTCTATTTCACCCGCGTCCACCCCATCCTGGTCATCATCCTCGCCGGCATCACAGGCCTGCTGGTCTTCTGATTTACCGTAAAGCTATTGCACGTAGGGCCACGGGTATTCCTGTAGTTCTGAGGGACACTAATAATCCTGATTCCATCCTCCTGGCGATTGAGAAAAATTGGCACCTATAGCCCTAGGGCCATAAGTGCCAATTGTGTGATGCCATTGCCGCTTGACTCAGCGGCGGCTTTGAATCTGTATTCCTTATTCCGTCATGCTCAATACCACAGAGATCAAGACTGCCAAGTCGGTGACATTGACAAGCCCATCCTCATTTAAATCGGCAGCAGCCAACATATTGGTATCTACGGTCTTGATCATCACATTGTCCTCAGGCTCCTCGACATCGGGAACACTGATCAGGTAGCTGATCAACAGCGTGACGTCGGCAATCGTCAATCTCTGATCACCATCGAGATCACCCAACATAACCTCGGGATCAGGATCGGGATCAACAATGGGTTCGGCAACGGGAGCCTTGCCCAGGTAAATGGTGGTCACGCCATCCAGTTCGAGACCGGCAATTGACAACCATGCCGAGTTGGCGGCCATATAAACACTGTCGGGCAAGGGGAAGAAGCCCAATTTGCCGTCAGCATCCATGCCCAAGGCAAGATTGTTGGCCGAGGCCTTAGTGGCCTGAGCGGGAATGTATTCGTCCCACACATCGGGATCGCTCATCGAGGAGTGATTGATGAAATTGCTGAAGTAGTTACCCATCAGCAGATCATTGACGATAGGCATTGCCCTGTGGTTAGCAAGATCACCCACGGGCAACAACTTGTTGTCTTCGGCATTGAGGCTGGCGCACTTGAACAGCACCGGCGTGGCGGCAGGAACAATCTCGCCCTTGCCACAGATCTTGACCGGCTCGGCATAGTACAGGCTGTCGCAGCCCATCGTGATTTCTTGTACAGTATAGGCGCCCTCAACACCACTGTTCTCGGGAATGAGGATGGGGAAATCGCAGCACATGGTAGTCCAATACCACTGGCAGCTGTCAACCATCTCACCCAACTCGGGTTGCACGGCAAAGTAGGACGTGTCCATCGAAGTCTCGCTGACCGGCTCGATCCACCAGTGAGCCTCAATACTCCTGGCGTTGCCGCCGGGAGTCATACCAGTGCCCAAGTCGCGGAAGTAAGCAGGGATACCCTGATAAACCGTGTAAGCGGCATAGGTCGGCATGTCGTTATCCTTGACCGATAATTGTTTAACGTCAAGAAACAGTCCAGTAAGCGTATAGGTATCAACGCCTTGAGCATACAGACCCACCTGCACGGTATCGGGAATGTAGATGATTGAACCCGGGTCGGTAACAGGTGCTGGAGCCGGCATCATCTTCACACAGGGCCAAAATGCGCTCGGATTCCTTTCCAGTTCAAAATGGGTGCCCTTGATGGAGATGTAGCTGTCAGAGCCTACATTATGGACACGATAATAACCCGGTCCGCTGTATTGCGCCATCGCGATCACAGCTACCAGCAAGCAAACAATAACGGTAATTTTCCTCATAATCGAATTACAAATTATTCTTGGTTAACATGATTGTCACAATCAAGTGAGACGGCAACCAACCGCCTCTTGCAGCAATAAAACGTGCATCACGCACTAATTAAATCAAAGATTAAAGTTTCATTTAATGGTATGGAAACACCCCATGCTAAGAAAATCACTTCAACCAACTCGGCAAAATTATATACAAAAATACAATTATGCAAAAATTAACAAACATTTATGGAATTTTTTCTGCAATTTATTGATTTCAGTCAGCGTAAATGCTTAGTCAACCGTGTGATTGTATTATCTTTGTAGCAATTATACTACATTCATCACTAAACTGCAATCTTATGAACAGACGACTGATAACGCTTATTGCCATACTGACGATGGCCGTTGCCGCCAACGCGGGAGGATGGATACGCATCAACCAACTGGGCTATCTGCCCGATGCTGTCAAGGTGGCGGTTCTCATGAGCGAGGACGCGATCGATGTAACCGGATTTGAACTGGTTGACATCTACACCGGCAAGACGGCCTATCGTTCTAATGCAACTCGGGCTATGGGTCCGTGGGGGCAGATGCAGGCGACATGGAGGCTGGATTTCAGCGACTTTCACGCTGAGGGGGCCTACCGCATCGTGGCAGCAGGCGTGGAGTCGCCCATGTTCCCGATCAATAACCGCGTGTGGGACGGCACGGCCGATTTCGTGCTCAACTACATGCGTCAGCAGCGGTGCGGCTTCAACCCGTTCCAGCGCGACAGCTGCCACGTCAAGGATGCCTACGTGCGCTACCACCCCGACAAGGAGGGCCAGCACATCGACGTGCGCGGCGGCTGGCATGATGCCGCCGACCTGCTGCAATACACCACCACGAGCGCCAATGCCATCTACCAGATGATGCTGGCCTGGCAGCAGTGCCCGACGGCCTTCGGCGACCATTTTCAGGCCAACGGTCTGGAGGGCGCCAACGGCATCCCCGACATCATCGACGAAATCTACTGGGGCCTTACCTGGCTCGACAAGATGAATCCAAGCAAGGGCGAACTCTACAACCAGATTGCCGACGACCGCGACCACATCGGCATGAAACTGCCCAAGGACGACCCCGCCGACTACGGTTGGGGCCCCAACAACGGCAGGCCCGTCTATTACATCGACGGCAAGCCGCAGCAGCGCGGCAAGTTCATGAACGCCACGATGGGCGCGGCCAGCACGGCGGGCAAGTTCGCCAGCGACTTTGCCCTGGGCGCCGAGGTGCTTGAGCCCTACTACCCCGAGTTTGCCGCCAAAATCCGCGACAAGGCCGCCGATGCCTATCAGGTGGGCCTCGACAAGCCGGGCAACGCCCAGACGGTGAGCGTGGTATCGCCCTACATCTACGAGGAGGACAACTGGGTGGATGACATGGAACTGGGCGCCATTGAGCTCTACCGCATGACCGGTGACGACAAGTACCTGACCCAGGCGGTGGAATACGGCCGCCGCGAACCCGTCACCCCGTGGATGGGCGCCGACAGCGCGCGTCACTACCAATGGTACCCCTTCATGAACATGGGACACGTGCGCGTGGCGCAGCAAGCCGGCGACAACCAGCGCCTGCAGGCTGAGTTCATCCGCAACATCAAGGCGGGCCTCGAGCGTGTCAAGGGGCGGGCCGAGCAGACGGGTAACCCCTTCATGTGGGGTGTGCCGGGCATCTGGTGCAGCAACAACCTGACCACGGCGTTGCTCACCCAGAGCATCCTCTATCGCCAACTGACGGGCGACCGCCAGTTCGAGGAGATGGAGGCGGCCTTGCGCGACTGGCTGCTGGGTTGCAACCCGTGGGGCACGAGCATGATCGTGGAACTGCCCCGTGGCGGTACTTGGCCTCATGCTACTCACAGCAACTACGTCATGGAGCGCGTCGGGCTGCCCACGGGCGGTCTGGTGGACGGCCCTGTCTATGCCACCATCTTCAACAGCCTCAAGGGCGTGAACCTGGCCGACGACATGCTCAACATTGAGGGCAACACCTATGAGCGCTTCCAGCCCGGTGACGTAGTCTATCATGACAACACCCATGACTACAGCACCAACGAGCCCACCATGGACGGCACGGCCTCGCTGACTTTCCCCTTCTCGTTCTACGAGATGGAGGGCAAGAATGGCAGCGGCAATTTCATGTGGGACGAGGGCGCCATCGTGCGTGGTGATGCGACAAAGAAGCAGATTTGCCTCGTTTTCACGGCTGATGACCGTGCCGACGGCGCCGACCGCATCATCTCTACACTCAAGAAGGAGGGCATCAAGGGTGCCTTCTTCTTCACGGGACGTTTCTTTGACATGTATCCCGATGTGGTCAAGCGGCTTATTGCCGACGGGCACTACGTGGGCAGCCACAGTTACGGACACCTGGTGTACTGTGGTTGGGAGAAGCGCGACTCGCTGCTGGTGACCAGAGACGAATTCCGCGACGACATCATCAAGAGCTACGAGAAACTGGCCCAGTTCGGCATCACGCCCCAAAGCGCACCGTGGATGATTCCGCCCTACGAGTGGCACAACGCTACCATTGCGGCATGGGCACGCGAGATGGGTCTGCAGCTTGTCAATTACTCGCCCGGCACCGCCAGCAGCATGGACTACACCTACCCCGGTATCGAGGGCGGCAACCCCTACCGCGACAACCGCTGGCTATGGGACCGCATCATGCGCTGCGAGCGAGAGAAGACCCTCAACGGCCACCTGCTGATGATTCACCTGGGCACCGACGAGCGCCGCGTGGAGAAATTCTACGACCGCCTGCCCGCCCTCATCAAGGACCTCAAGAAGAAAGGCTACAACTTTGTCCCGCTCCCTGAACTGCTGGCTGGCCAATGACAATACCCTCAATTGGTCAAATTGGTCAAATTAGCCCAATTAGTCCAATTAGCCCAATTGATCTAATCAGTAAAACACTATTGACTCGTGAAACGCGATAACACCACACTGTCGATCTGCAAGGCCGTTGCCATCATCCTGATGTGTGCCGGCCATGCCGAGGGCCCTACCCTGCTGGTGACCTTCATCTACCTGTTCCACATGCCGCTGTTTTTCATCGCTGCGGGCTATTTCTTCGACAAGAAGTACCTGCAGGACCCGTGGACCTTCTGCAAGAAGCGGTTCAAGGGCCTGTATGTGCCCTTTGTCAAGTGGAGCCTGTTCTTCCTGGTGCTGCACAACCTATTTTTCAAAATCGGGTTGATGAACGAGCAATACGGCAACTGGGCGGGTGGTGTCACCCACCCCTACACCTGGCACCAGTTCTGGCAGCGTCTGGTGAACATCATCTTCTCGATGGGCGGCTACGACGAGTTCCTGGCGGGCGCCTTCTGGTTCTTCAGGGGCCTGTTGGTGGCCAGCATCGTGTTCCTGGTGCTCTACCTGCTGCTCTACAACCGCCACAAGTGGCTCAACCACGACACCGTTCCCATCGTGATAGCGGTGCTCGCCTTCGGGTTCTCGTGGTTCAAGGTGGCCGAGCACCTGACCATCGTCACCCTGGTGCAAGGCGGCATCCGCGACTGCTGGGGCGTAATGTTCTTCAGCATGGGCGTGCTGTATCGCCGTCACGAGAGCCGCATCCGCCAGCACTGGGCCCTCACGCTGCTTTACGCCGCCATTCTGGGTTTCGGGGCTTATCAGGGATGGCAAGGCATGGCGCTCAAAGTCGAGCTGCGCACGGTATTCACGCTGCCCGTGACCGGCGCCATCGGTTTCCTGATGGTCCACCACTTGGCCTCCTGGCTCGACCGCCACGACGGTATCGTGAAGCGTTTCATGGTCTATTGCGGCAACAACACGCTCTACATCTTCGTGTTCCACATCATCTCGTTCAAACTTGTTTCGGCCCTCAAGATCATGTACTACGGTCTCGACTGGGGCCAGATCGGCTGCCACATGGTCATCCACGAGAACAGCACGACCGACCTCTTCTGGGTACTCTACACCATCGTAGGCACCGCCCTACCCCTGCTGTGTGCTCGCGTTGCTCGCAGGTTAAAGGTTAATGGTTAAAGGTTAAAGAAGCATCCGCATCCCGTTTCGTCACGGGAATGCGGATGCCTCTCTACACTCTACACCGCTCGCAACGCGAGCGAACTCCACCGCTCGCAAGGCGAGCGAAATCCACCGCGAGCGCCAGCGAGCACTACCTGGCCATCATTGCCTTATTGATGAGCATCGTCACATCGGTGATGTTGATCACGCCGTTGCCGTCGATGTCGCCACTCGGATAGTCGGATACCGAGGGATCGCCCTTCGACAGCAGATTGTTCAGATAGGTCACGTCGGTGATGTTCACTGCGCCGTCACCATTCACGTCGCCGGTATGCAGCTTCTCGGTGAAGTAGCCCGGGTTGCTCGGGCCGCCGTCGATGTGGGCATATTCGGCATTAGTGTGGTTCTCGTCGAAGGTCGTACCCTTGCCACCTACCAAGCTGGTGCAGTCACTGAACATGGCGAAGGAATAGTTATTGGCAGGTAAACTCCAGCCGCTATCGGCATAGATGGTGGTCAAGGCATAACAGCCCTGGAACATATTACTCGTTCTTCTCATCCTTGCATTGGTGAAGCCGCTCAAGTCAACGCTCTTCAAACCCATGCAGTACAGGAACATGCCTTCCATGGTTGTCACGTTGTCGGTGTTAAAGCTGCTCAGGTCAAGGCTCGTCAAGGCGCGGCAGCCAGCGAACATGCCTTCCATAGTTGTCACCTTTGACGTGTTGAAGTGGCTCAAGTCAAGGCTCAACAAGCTGCGGCAAGCATCGAACATATAGGTCATGTCGGTCACACTATCGGTGTTCAGGTATTCCATGCCAATGAATGACCTGACGTTGACCATACCCTCGAACCATTGACGGGTCGTAGTGGGACGCGCATCGGCAAATGACGGGTCAAACACCACTTGAGTGAAGAGATAGCGGATCTCTAACCACTCCATACCGTCACTGCCCAAGTTCAAGCCATAGGTCGTGCCGGGGCGGAAACGGCGCTGGTTGTCGTAGTAGAACGTCAGCGTCTTGTTGTCCTCGGTGTACACCGCATAGGCCTCGGGGTCGGTCGATAACCCGGTGAAGTAGCCCGGATTGCTCGGGCCACCGTCGATGTGGGCATATTCTGCATCCACATGGTTCTCGTCATAGGTCGTGCCCATGCCACCCACCAGACTGGGGCAGTTCCAGAACATATCGGAGGAATGCTCTACCGCCGAAGTGCTCCAGCCCTCGCCAACGTAGATGGTTGCCAAGCTCTCGCAGCGGTTGAACATATAAGACATGGTAGTAACGTTGGCTGTATTGAAGCTACTCAGGTCGAGGCTCGTCAAACTGGAGCAACCGTTAAACATCTCAGACATGTCTGTTAAGTTGGCTGTGTTGAAGCTGCTCAGGTTCAGGTTCTTCAAACTGGAGCAGCCTTCAAACATCGAATACATGCTGACCAAGTTCTCGGTGTTGAAACTGCCCAGGTCAAGAGTTTCCAGACTCTCGCAGTTACGGAACGTGCAGAAAAAGCTCCCTACTTTAGTCGTGTTGAAACTGCTCAAGTTCAGTTCGGTCAAGCCTCTGCAACCGGCAAACATATAACTCATGTCTTCCAGGTTCTCGGTGTTGAAACTGCTCAAGTCCAGACTCGTCAAATTATAGCAGTAATTGAACATCTCGAACATGGTTGTCACGTTCCTGGTGTCGAAGCTGCTCAGGTCGAGGCTATCTACGCTGCAGCCCGAGAACATCGACGACATGTCGGTCACGCTGGAAGTGTTGAAACTGCTCAGGTCGATGCTCGCTGCACCACAGTCGTTGAACATGTGGTTCATGTCGGTCACCTTGGCCGTGTTGAAGCTGCTCAAATCAAGGCTAGTCAAGCCGGAACACCCAAGGAACATGCAGTTCATATCGGTCACGTTGGCCGTGTTGAAATTGCTCAAGTCCAGGCTCTCCAAATCCGAGCAACCATAGAACATGCTGGCCATGTTGGTCACGTTAGACGTGTTGAAGTGGCTCACGTCGAGGCTCGTCATCGCGTAGCAGCCTGAGAACATGAAGCTCATGTCGGTCACCTCTGATGTGTTGAGATATTCCAAGCCCGTAATGGATTCTATGCTCAAATAATCACCAAACCACTGATGAGTGGATGTGGGACGAGCAGCGGCAAATGACGGGTCAAAGACCACATGCTTGATATTAACTCTACCCCAGTCCGGATATGTATAATTTCCTGAGGGCAGGCTGAAGGTTGTGCCCGGGCGGGAACTGCGCTGGTTGTCATAATAGAACGTCAGCGTTCTGTTGTCTGATGTGTAGCAGGCATAGGGCACAGGAGCATCGGGATCGGTCAGGTAGCCAGGATTGCTCGGGCCGCCGTCGATGTGGGCATAGGCCTTGTCCACATGGTTCTCGTCATAGGTCGTGCCCTGGCCGCCCACCAGGCTTGTGCAGCCTGAGAACATGTTAGTGGAATGTTCGTCCGTCGTTACCGCATCGGTGGTCCATTGGCTGCTCACATCGATGGTGACGAGGTTACTGCACTCCTGGAACATGCCGCTCATGTTGGTCACGTTACCGGTGTTGAAGTTGCTCAAATTCAGACTCCTCAAGCCAGTGCAGTACCGGAACATGCCAGCCATGTCGGTCACGTTACCGGTGTTGAAGCCACCCAAATCCAGGCTCGTCAAGCCAGTGCAGTACCGGAACATGCCAGACATGTCGGTCACTTTAGCTGTGTTGAAGTTGCTCAAGTCCAGGGCCGTCAAGCCAATGCAGTTGATGAACATTCCTTCCATGTCGGTCACTTTAGCAGTGTTGAAGTGGCTCAAGTCCAGGGCCGTCAAGTCATTGCAGTAGGCGAACATGCCAGCCATGTTGGTCACGTTAGCTGTGTTGAAATTGCTCAGGTCAAGGTCTTTCAAGATACGGCAGTCATAGAACATGCTTTCCATGTTGGTCACCTGCGACGTGTTCAGATTCTGCAGGCCGGAAACATTAGCGAGATGTTCCATGGAAGCAAACCAATATGCTGTAGATTTGGGACGAGCATCGGCAAATGAGTTGTCAAAAAGCACATACCTCACTTCTTCAACAAAATCTAGACCGTACCAACTTGGGGTACTGGCATTTAAATACACGTCATATGTCGTACTAGTGTTAAGAGCGCGATGGTTATTGTAGTAGAATATAAGCCTAAAGGCTGACGGCGAGTAGGAGGCATAGGCCACGGGGTCAAGGCTTGTCAGATAGCCAGGATTGCTCGAGCCGCCGTCGAGGCGGGCATAGGTCTTGTCAACGTAGTTAGCATTGTAGGTCGTGCCCTTGCCACCCACCAGACTTGTGCAACCGGTAAACATGTTGCTGGAACTGGTGACAGCCGTGGTTTTCCATCCGCTGTCGGCATAGATGATGACCAAGTGGCTGCAGCCGTTGAACATGCTGGTCATGTTGGTCACTTTTGCCGTGTTGAAGGTGCTCAAGTCTATCGTCATTAAATCAACGTCACTGCAGCCGTTGAACATATACCCCATGTTGGTCACCTCGCTGGTGTTCAGGTAGCTGAGTCCCGTGAAGGTATCAAGACGGCTCATTCCACTAAACCATTTGTAGGTGCTCGTCGGGCGGAAGTCAGCAAACGACGGGTCAAAGGCCACTTTTGAAATACGGTCCAAGTTATAGCTCGTGTTCCAACCGGGCGTATTTGTGCCCTCGTTCAGGAGATAGGTCGTGCCCGAACGAGTTGACATCTGGGTGTCGTAGTAGAATGTCAACTTCGTGTTATTATCCGTTAAGCAGGCATAGGCCTTGAGATTGGGGTCACTGAGGTAGCCCGGGTTGGCTGTGCCGCCGTCGATGCGGGCGTAGGTTTTGTCCACGTGGGAAGTATTATAGGCCGTACCCCTGCAACCTTTAAGTTTGAAGCAATTACTGAACATATTGCCGGAAGTGGTGACCGCAGCGGTGTTCCATCCGCTGCCCACATAGATGGTGGTCATGCTAGAACAATTATAGAACATATCTTCCATGTTGGTCACATTTGCCGTGTTGAAAGTACTCAGGTTAAGCGTCGTCAATGAGCGACAGTTCTGGAACATGTAGCGCATGTTCGTCACATTGGCGGTATTGAAGGTACTCAAGTCAATGGCCCTCAACTCAGGACAATAACCGAACATGTAAGCCATATCTTCCACCAGGGCGGTATTGAAGTGGCTCAAGTCAATGCTCTGCAGTATTTCGCATTGCATGAACATGCCAGCCATATTTCTCACATTAGACGTGTTCAGGTACTGTATGCCCGTAATGGACTTGACTTTATACATTCCAGAAAACCAATTATAGGTTGAGACTGGTGTGGCACTGGCAAACGACGAGTTAAAGACCACCTTGGTGATCTTGGAGTGGAGGTCGTCAAATTGCCAACCGGGCATTTGAGGCCCCACGTTCATGCTGTAGGTCGTGCCCGTGCGGGAACTGCGATAGTTGTCGCAGTAGAACGTCAGCGTCGAGTCGGTTGGCGTGTAGCAGGCATAGGTCTCGGCTGCACGCGCCGCCAGCGATGTGAGCATCACCAGCAGCAGCGCCATGAGCCACCGGCCCATGCAGCGCGTGAAGAGTCTTGATTTTTCCATATTCTTTCGGTTTTATTAAAGGATAATACTATTTGAATGTTATTTGGCTACAAAAATAATGAAATAATTAAGAAAATAACATTTTACCCCAGTTTTTTTGCAATAATTCTTAATAAAAGTGCTCGCTAGCGCGAGCAGATTAATGGTTAAAGGTTAAAGAAGCATCCGCGCTCTCGGCCCCACGCTAAGACACAAAGACGCAAAGCATTTTTTAGTTTCATGGGAAACATCGAATATGTTAGCGGTTCGAAGAACCGATTTCAATGAGGAAGACCATGCAAGAACCTCGAAGAGGTTCGCAGCTTGGTCCATGAGCTGAACATTGCAAGTGCCTCGAAGAGGAACTTCTTGATTGACAGTCTTTTGGTGGATGTATCTCTAATCTGCGAGCTTTAGCGAGCTAAAAGCGGATGCCTCTCTAATCTCTAATCACTAATCACTAATCTGCGAGCGATAGCGAGCTAAAAGCTAATCTCTAATCTGCGAGCTTAAGTTCGCTTAAGCTCGCTAAATGTTTTCTTGCTGATGAAATAGCTCATGCCCAGGATGATGAGAAGGAATGCGAGGGCAATGGGGACATTGAGGAAATATCCTCGGGCTGCATCCATCTGGTGATCTCGCAGCAGGTGAATGCCGTAGTTGGTGTTTAACAGGACTGACATCAGGGTGTAGCCGCACACAAAGGCCACGACCAGGCGCCATAAGGTACCCCAGACACCATAGCCGAACAGCTGCCTATAGGTGACAAATAGCATCACTGAACCCAGCAGGAACACGAGCCATCCCTGGGCGGTGATGTCATAAAGCATGTTCAGAATCAGGAACATGGCTGTACCGAAAACCTGAATGAAAAAGCCCTGTGGAAGGGTATGCCTCGAGTTGCGCGGGGCAAAGCGGAAAATGAAGTAAATGGGGATGATCAGGAATGACAACAGTATCAGCGTGAAAACGTCGGGGTGGGTGTTGAGCCACTGGAGCACGTTACTCAGGTAATCGCTGGGAGGCGGGAACGTGCCCGGGAGATGGATGTTAAGCCAGTTGAACGCCTCGTTGACGTAGCCCATTTTCTCGCCCTCGGTATGGACCATACCATTGATGGCACCCGTCATGAAATCGACAATCACACCCAGTACGCCAATGAGCACCAGCATCTTGATGGGCGGGAAGCTCACCTGCCGCTTGCCGCTGATGTAATCGCCGATGAAGTAACCCGGGCGCAGGAACAGTTGCAAGAGCGTGAACGGCAACGAGCGGGAGTGCATTCCCCACACCTCGGCAACACTGTGCCACACACTGTGCCATGTGATGCGGCCCAAACCCGACTTCTGGGAACAATAGGGGCAGTAGTTGCCCACGAAGTCATGCCCGCAGTTGCAGCAAGAGTTGGTCTGCTGGGAAGTGAACTCATGGTCGAACGGGTTCACCTGCCAGCGCTTGAAACGGTTGTATGTTGCTATGATATCCACAGTTCAGATTGTCTGAATCATCAATTATAACCAGTGACCATGACAGAAATCCCAAATACGGCAACAGGTCCGATCATAGTTATACATCGGAGTTGGTCACCATCCTGTTGAGCAGTTTCACAAAGAGTTTAAACCCATCGATAAAATTAGAATCTCCGGTCTGTATCATGTGAATGCTGAAATCTATTCCCAACATGAGCAGCGCCAGCAGGTGGGCGCAAACCAAAGCCAAAACCAGGCGCCAGAGCGTTCCCCACCAGCCATAGCCAAAGAGCTGCTTGTAAACGGCATACGTCCAGATATTTCCCAACACGAATATGAACCAATGCCATGATGTGAGATCATCAAACATGTTGAAAATAAGAAAAGCGATGGCCGTAAACACCTGAATGAAAAAGCCCTGTGGCAAAGTGTGGCGCGGGTTGCGCGGCGCATGGCGAAAGATGAAATAGTTGGGGATAATCAGGTAGGACAGCAAGATTAACGACATCACGTCGGGGTGGAGGTTCATCCACTCAAAGGCATTGTCGATGAACAACATCTTGTCACCAACAAAATCGAAGTCATTATTGAATACACCACCGATGGGGCTCCCAATAAGATAATCGACAAGGAGTCCCAGCAGCGCGATAATCGCCAGCATCTTGACCGGCGGGAAACTCACCTGCCGCTTGCCGCTGATGTAATCGCTGATGAAGTAACCCGGACGCAAGAACAGCTGCACCAGCGAGTACACCAACGAACGGTTGTGCAGTCCCCACAATTCGCCGATGCTCAGGAGCACGCTGCGCCACGTGATGGGGCCCATGCCCTCACGCTGTGAACAGATCGGGCAGAAATTGCCCACAAAGTCGCTACCACAGTTGGCACAATGGTGCGACGACGGGCTGTTGAGCTTGTAGGCAAACGGGTCTTGCTGCCATTGTCTGAAGCGCCGATATGCTTTCTTGATGTCCACTCTTGCTTGATGAAAAGGGAGGAAATGCTACCATTATCGGGTCATGCCATCTCCTCCCCTGAGTAAATCACTATGATAAGATTAATCGTCGTAGTCCATATCGATGACCTGGAAGCTGCGGTTGAACTCAATCTCCATGCCATTGTTGAGCTTCACCTCATAGACGCTGCGGTGGCGCTCCAGTTTGATGATTGACTTGCCGGGATAGTTCTGGCTGATGTAGCTGGCAATCTGGGCAGGAACAGCGTTGGCGGGCACCTTGCTGTTGTAGCACTCGATATCCTTCCATTCACCATTCCTGTCGAATTCAATCTTCTCACCGCTCTCGTAGCGGATGGTGAAATCATCCCAGTCGGCAGTCACCAGCAGGGGGACCTTAGTGGCGAAGTTAGCCTTGAGGAACGCCTGTGCGGGCTGAGGCAGCTGGTCGTAGGTGATAACGCGATCATCATCGTCGGCACTCATCGTCAGGCTCATGGTCATGACCATAGCCATCAACAGTAAAAATATAATCTTCTTCATCTTTTCAGTATTTTAGATTGTTGTTGTAAATATCTGATTTCTAATTGTCGCGAGCGCGGATGTCTCACTAATCTCTAATCAGCGAGCGATAGCGAGCATCAATCATCCATTTCCCTGAGGACGCCCTGCTTGTTGTACTTCAGCTCGATGCCGGAGGCCAGTTCAAGATCATAGCCGTTACGCTCCTTGTCGATCTTGGTGACGAACACACCGGGGAAATTAGCCTGGAGATGCGTAGCAATGGGAGCCGGAATCAACTGCACGGGAACAGGTCGGCCCACTGGGCTCTCGATTTTGTCCCACATGTCGTCGGTGTCAAACTCGATATGAGTACCGTCGGCCAGGAAAACTTCATACTGCCAGCCGAACAACTCAAGGTCCTTCTGGGCAAAGGTGATGGCCTCGCCCGGATAAGTCTGCTGGACAAACGTCTTGACAGGAACAGGTAACTGCTCAGGAATAACAGGCTTGTCGCTGCAGGCCGTCATCAACAAAACTAAGGCAAAAATGCCTGATACGAGAACTATCTTCATCTTAATCAATTGTTTAAATCGCTGCAAATATACGTCATTTTCTTTGTTATACCACAAGAAAACATAGAAAAACCGTATTTTTGAAACCTGGCTTAGTGACCCGCGGCATCATCGGCAAAGAATCGGAGCCATATTTCACCCTGCAAAAATCATACCAGAAAGCAAATTCTTATCCGTTGGCGGATTTAACGGAATAAGTAGAGTCTGCGTGAGAATGTAGAGGTGACTAACTGATGGCAAAAACTTGATTCTTTTATTCCGCCAACGGGTAAATTCTTGTTAGATTATTTGGTATTTCTGGAATTATAGTACCTTTGCGCACGAAAATCATAAATACAACTTATTTTGACTAAAAATCCGGTATAAAATGAAAAGTATTAAAGCTATTCTTTTGTTGGCCGCCATGATGGTGATGAGCTTCAGCGCTAAGGCCGACCACGACCAAGTGATTACCTTTGACCAGATGCCCGAGACAGCCCAGGCGTTCCACAAGCAGTATTTTGCCGGAAAGGTGCCCCTCGTGGTGACTGTGGATTGGGACGACTACACCATCCGCTATGAGAGCGGTGAGAAGGTGGAGTTTGACAAGCAGGGCAACTGGAAGGAGATCGACTGCCGCGCTTCGATCGTTCCCGCCGAACTGATTCCCGCGGAGATCAAGTCGAACATCGCCGCCACGTTCCCCAATGCCGCCATCCTCAAGATTGACCGCAACCGCCGTGGCTATGAGGTGAAACTCAACAACGGCCTCGAAGTGGAATACAGCCCCACATTCCAAGTCATCGACATCGACGACTAATCAACCCAATTGGTCGAATAAGTAAAATTGGTCGAATTGGTCCAATTAGTCCAATAAGACCTATAAGTTCACATTTTATCGGAATAATAACCTAAACAAATAACTAAAATGAATTTGAAAGTTTTATCTATCGGCGTAGCCCTGTTTGCACTCTGGTCCTGCTCTGGCAACAATGACGCCCAGCAACAAGTCGCTGTGCCCACTGTTCAACAGCAACCCGTACAAGCCGCTCCAGCCGATTCCACCATGGCTCAGGCCCAGGCTCAAGCCCAAGATCCCGCTCAGGCCCAGGCTGCTCCCGCAGCAAATGCCCAGGCGTTGCCCGCCCCCATCACCGACTTCATCAAGCAGCATTTCCCCAATGCCACAGTTGTGGGTGTCGAGCCCGACCACGAACATGGCGGCTTGGAATATGACGTCTATCTGAACGACGGCACCCAAATCGACTTTGATGCCAACAACCAATGGGAAAAAGTGGAATGCATGAGAGGCGTCCCCTCGTTCTTCGTTCCCAAGGCTATCGCCACCTATGTAAAAGGCTCCTATCAGAACCTGGCCATCACCAAGATCAACAAGGAGTACCACGGCTATGACATCGAGCTCGCCAATGGCATGGAGCTGAGTTTTGACCGCTCAGGCCGCTTCATGGGCATGGATGATTAAGTGCTCGCTTAAGCGAGCTTAAGCTCGCAGATCAGAGACACATCCGCATTCCGTTCAGTCGGGAATGCGGATGTCTTTTTAACCTGTTGCTTGAAAAAAATGCTTTGCGTCTTAGCGCCTTAGCGTGGGGCCCAACGTGCGGATGCCTCACTAATCACTAATCACTAACCTGCTCGCGACAGCGAGCATGATGCCTCTTTAACCTTTAACCATTAACCTTTAACCTGCTCGCGACAGCGAGCATCATCGCGAGCATCAACTGAGAATGTAGTCGAGCAGGGCATTGACGTCGGCAATATTGACCTCGCCATCGCCGTTGATATCACCTATAGCATCCTGATTGCCATCCAGAATCTTGTCAATCAACATGTTGACGTCGGCAAGGTTGATTTCGCCGTCGTTGTTCAGGTCACCCTTCATGAGGTCTTCGACAATCTGCCCGAAATAGGGAGACCAGTGCTCATCGGCCCGATAGGCATCGGCCGTTCCACAGGGCACATGAAGCGTGCGACCAGCATAGGGTGAATAACTGCCATAAGCAAATATAGAGAAGATATCGTTTCCACTCGCCACTCGTGAGAGGCCGGTGATGTAACTATACACATCAGTCAGGTCAAAACAGCTGTTAAAGGCTCTGTTACCAATGGCGACGACAGATTTGGGGATGGTCACGCTCGTCAGGCCGTCGCAGTTCTCGAAGGCCCGGTTGCCGATGGTGGTGACCGTGCCAGGGATGACTACATCCTTCAAGGCAGCGCAGCGCCAGAACGCATCATCGCCGATGGCGGTGACTGAACTCGGGATGACCGTGCCCTTGCAACCCACAACCAGGGTATTGCTGGCTGTCTCGATGATGGCATTGCAATGGTCGCGGGAATCAAAGGTCGTGTTGTCGCTCGACACGACAATGCTCGACAGGGCATCGCAGCTAGCGAACGGAACAGGGCCGAGGACGATGACCGAGCCGGGTATGGTCACGCTCGCCAGGCTACTGCAACTCGAGAATGCAAAAGTGCCGATGGCTTTGACGGTGTTGGGCATGGTCACGCTCGTCAGGGATTTGCAGCTTCGGAACGCGCCCCCGGCAATGCCCGTCGTGCCGTCCCTGAGCGTGATGGTGGTTAGATCGGGCATCATCGGGTCTCTCTTGTATCGATAAGCGACCAATCCGGCATATACGAGGCCGTAGGGCTGGTTGTTGTACCAGGGGGTTTGCTCAAATGCATCGTAGCCGATTAAGATGAGCGAGCTGGGGATGTTCACGTTTACCAAATCGGCGCAACCCCAGTAAGCCCGGTTGCCGATGGTGGTGACCGAACTGGGGAAGGTGACGCTCGTCAAGCCGCGGCAGCGAGCGAACGCTTCATCACCAATGGCGGTGACCGTGCCGGGGATGACCGTGCCTTTACAACCGATCACCACGGTATTGCTGGCCGTCTCGATGATGGCGTTGCAATTGCCGCGGGAGTCAAAGGTCGTGTTGCCGCTGGAAACGACGATGTTCGTCAGGTTCAAGCAGCCCTCGAAGGCGTCCACAGCAACCGATCTAGCCGAGTTGCCGATGGTTACCCTTGTCAAGCCTGTGCAGACACGGAACGCGGCCTCGCCGATGGTGACGACCTTGTCTGGAATGGTCACACCTGTCAAGCCTCGGCAGCCAGCGAACGCATCGGTGCCGATGGTGGTGACCGAGTTGCCGATGGACAAGCTCGTCAAACCTTCACAACTCGAGAAAGCATTCTCTCCAATGGTGGTGACGGAACTAGGTATTTCCAAGTTCGTCAAGGCACGACAGTAGGTGAAGGCCTCTTTAGGGATGGTGGTGAGGGAGTTGCCGATGGTGAGGCTCTTCATGTTAGCGCACCCACCGAACGCTCGCACACCGAGGGAGGTGACCGAATTGGGTATTGTCAAGCTCGTCATGCCACAGCCCGCGAATGCCTCAATGCCGATGGTGGTGACCGAATTGGGGATGGTCATGCTCGTCATGCGGGCACCACAGCAATAGAACGCCCAGTCGCCAATGGCGGTGACCGAGCCCGGGATGACCGTGTTGGCGCAACCGGCAATCAAGGTATTGCTGGCCGTCTCGATAACGGCGTTGCAATTGTCACGGGAATCGTAGGTCGTGTTGCCGCTGGCCACAACGAGTCTCGACAAGTTGCTAGAACTGCCAAAGGCCATAAGACCGATAGAGGAGACCGACCTGCCGATGGTCACGCTCGCCAGACTCTCACATCTGTCGAAAGCCATATCGCCAATCGTCGTGACCGCGTTGCCGATGGTCACGCTCGCCAGGCCGTCGCAGTAGCGGAATGCCTGCGGGCCGATGGTCTTGACCGAGTTAGGGATGGTCACAGTCGTCAGGCCGTCGCAATAAGCAAATGCTTCCGTGCCGATAGAGAGGACCGAATTGGGGATGGTCACACTCGTCAGACCGTTGCAGCCTCCGAAAGCCCCATCGCCGATGATGGTGACCGAGCTTGGGATAGTCACGCTCGACAAGCCTCGACAACACCAGAACGCATCGGTGCCGATGACCATGACGGTGCCCGGGATAACAGTGTTCTTGCAGCCGGCAATCAAGGTGTTGCTGGCCGTCTCGATAATGGCGTTGCAATTGTTGCGGGAATCGTAATACGGGTTTTCGCTGGCCACCGTGAGGCTCGTCATGCCAGTGCAGGCCGAAAATGCCGATTCGCCGATTGAAGTGACGTAGCGGGAGATGGTCACGCTCGTCAAGCCGTCGCAGCCGAAGAACGCGGACCTACCGATTTTTGTGACCGAATTGGGGATAATCACGCTTGTCGTCTCATCGTCATACATGAACGCACCGTTTCCGATGCCGGTGACAGGATAGGTGACGCCCTTATGGGTAACAGCAGCTGGGATGGTGAACACCGCCCCCGAGTAGCCTGTAAGGGGGGGTGCGGTGACTTCGACAGCGGTTCCATCATCAATAATGTTATAGTACAGGCCGTCCTCCTCAAAGTCATAGATATTGACATTGCCCCCTGCGCTGGTGGTGGCGGGCAGCAACAATGTCAACAACAGGAGGGCAGATGTGAGCAGATGTTTCATAGTTGTCATTTTTGGGTGATTATGTTTAATCGCAAATTTAAGCAAACAAACCGAAGTATCAAGACAACATTGAGAATTTTTCCATCATTCCTGTAAATTTCTTCAAAAAGTGTAAAAAAACTAGACAATTTAAACGGCTAAAGCCGTGGATAATGGATAAGGGTTAAAGGTTAATGAAACATCCACCCCCGTGCAGGCGTGGACGAAACGGACGAACAACAACAAAGAAATAGAAGACAATAAATACAATAAATACAAATTGGCATCCGCATGGCAGTAATGCTACGCCCCGCATGGCATTGTATTTATTGTACTTATTGTTTTCCTTATATAATATGGGGGATAAAAGAAGTGCCGGGGCGTGGGGGCCTCGGCACTTGCTATTGTTGACTGATGTGTTGTCGCGGGATTACTCGTCGTCGCGGCGGTCGTCACGGCGGGGACGACGCGGGCCGTTGGGACGGGGACCACGGTTGCCGCCACCCATGGGACGCGGGCCGTTGGGGCGAGGACCACGGTTGCCACCGTTGCCATTGCCACAGTTGCCATTGCCACCGGGACGGGGACCACGGGGGCCACCACCCTGGCGACGCTCGTCATAACCCTCGGGCTTGTCCTGCAGGGCACGCATCGACAGGCGGAACTTGCCGGTCTTCTTGTCGATCTCGATGAGCTTGACGGTAACCTCGTCGCCCTCGTGCAGGCCAGCGGCCTCCATGTCGGCAAGACGATCCCAGCTGATCTCGCTGATGTGCAGCAGACCGTCACGGCCGGGCATGAACTCAACGAAGGCACCGAACTCGAGGATGCTGACCACCTTACCGGTGTAGATCTGACCCTCTTCGGGAACTGCGGTGATGGCCTTGATGCGAGCCACGGCAGCCTCGATGCTCTCCTTGTTGGCGGCAGCGATCTCGACGATTCCCTTGCCGTCAACCTCCTCGATGCTGATGGTGGTACCGGTCTCTTCCTGCAGACCCTGGATAACCTCACCACCCTTACCGATAACGGCACCGATGAATTCCTTGTCGATAACCATGGTAACGATGCGGGGAACGTGGGGCTTGTAGTCGGCACGGGCCTCGGGAATAGCCTCGTTGATGAGGTTGAGGATGTGGAGACGGCCTTCCTTGGCCTGGTGCAGTGCCTGCTCGAGAATCTCGTAGGGCAGACCGTCGCACTTGATATCCATCTGAGTGGCGGTGATACCGTCAACGGTACCCGTCACCTTGAAGTCCATGTCACCCAGGTGATCCTCGTCACCCAGGATGTCGCTCAGCACGGCGTGCTTCACGTTACCCTCGTCGGTGATCAGACCCATAGCGATACCTGCCACGGGCTTTTTCAGCTTCACACCGGCGTCGAGCAGTGCCATGCAGCCGGCGCACACGGTAGCCATCGACGACGAACCGTTACTGCTCAGGATGTCGCTCACGATGCGGATGCAGTAGGGGTTGTCCTCGGGGATCATGCGCTTGAGGGCGCGGTGTGCCAGGTTGCCGTGGCCTACCTCGCGGCGGCTCACGCCACGCGGCGCACGGGCCTCACCCGTCGAGAAGGCGGGGAAGTTATAGTGGAGCAGATAACGCTCATTCTCGTGACGCAGCACGTCGTCGATGAGCTTCTCATCGTCCTTGGTTCCCAGGGTTACGGTAGCCAGGGCCTGCGTCTCGCCACGCTTGAACAGGGCCGAGCCGTGGGGATAAGGCAGATAGTCGGGCTCGCACAGGATGGGACGGATTTCGTCGGTGCGGCGACCGTCCAGACGGATGTGCTCGTCGAGGATGCAACGGCGAACGGCGTCGCGCTGCACTTCCTCGTAGTAGCGCTTGATCATCGGTTCCTTCTCCTCGCGCTCTTCCTCGGGAATGGTCTCCATGAAGTCGTCGTAGGCCTTCTGGAACGTCTCGTTGCGCCACTGCTTGTCGGCCTTGCCGGCCTGAGCCACAGCGTAGCACTTGGGATAGATCTCCTTGCGCACGCGCTCGTGCAGTTCCTCGTCGTCGGTCTCGTGGCAGTACTCGCGCTTGGTGACACCGAGTTCGGCTGCCATTTCCTTCTGGATCATGCACATGGGCTTGATAGCCTCATGAGCGGCCTTCAAGGCTGCAATCAGGTCATCCTCGCTCACCTCGTCCATTTCGCCCTCGACCATCATAATATTATCGTAAGTCGCACCTACCATCAATTCCATGTCAGCTTTCTCAATCTGCTCAAACGTCGGGTCGATAACGAATTCGCCGTCGATGCGTGCAACGCGCACCTCGGCAATGGGCTCTTCAAAGGGAACATCACTCACTGCGATGGCTGCCGATGCGGCAAGACCAGCCAGTGCATCAGGGGCGTCAACGCCGTCGCTAGAGAACATGATGATGTGAACAATGGTGTTGGCGTGGTAGTTCGAGGGGAACAAGGGCCTCAACACGCGGTCCACCAGTCGGGCGGTAAGAATCTCGTAGTCGCTGGCACGACCCTCACGGCGCGTGAAGCCACCGGGGAAACGGCCAAATGCCGAGAACTTCTCTTTGTATTCAACAGTCAGGGGCATGAAGTCCACGCCCTCGTCGGCCTCCTTGGCCGAGCATACGGTGGCCAACAACATCGTGTTGTTAAGCCTCAATTCAACAGCTCCATCGGCTTGCTCAGCAAGCTTTCCAGTCTGCAGAGTGATTTCACGTCCGTCACTCAGTACGATGGTTTTAGTAGTAGGTGTCATAAAAAATTACGATTATCAATGTAAAAAATCGCGCAAAGGTACAAAATATTTTTCACATAACAGCCATAAAATCCGCAATTTAACGACAAATCCACCTATTTAAAAAAATAACAAAATTTAGGAGAGATATAAGATGCTCATTGATAACACTTTATCTTTTACACTTAGCGACAGCCATCACCGCAAGACGTTAAGCCCTTTTTCAAACAACCGGGACAACTCTTCAGACAAGAGGAACCCGTTGGCGGAATTATCTGAATAAGTAGAGTCTGCGTGAGAATGTAGAGGTGACTATCTGATGGCAAAAACGCCCGAAGGGCGGTCATTTGAATAACCGTGGGTAATGCAAAGCGCTGAGCGGTAGCGAAGTGGTTTGCATCACCCACGGGAGAGCAATACAATCCTCGTCGCTGGAGGCGACCCCAACTGTGCCACTCCAAGATGGAGGAGTCGCCTTCAGCGACGGGTTTCGGTTCATTCCCCCCCGATGAATCAGCCACCTTCGCTTCGCTCAGTTGCCTGATTTATCGGGGGTTATCCAAAGGCCACCCTTCGGGTGTCAATTGCCTGGCATAAACTGGATTCTTTAATTCCGCCAACGGGTAACAGGAACAACTTTTTTCCAGGTATTCGCTTTTGAAGTTCGCAGGTTAAAGGTTAATGAGGCATCTACATCAATGTTGCCAGGATGAGTACTCACGATCGTATTGAAAGGAGCACCCGAAGGGTGACCCATGAGTAACCGACGGTGCCCCTCGCTGTTTGATTTCTCGTGATTGCCTGGACAAGGAAAGGGTGAATAAAACTGCACATTGTTTCCTGTTAATCAAAAAAGTGTTACCTTTGCCGCCAACTATCATTAATACAACACTTAATACAATTAAAAATCAAGTGAGAATGAAAAAGTTTTTCATGTTGATGCTGGCCTGCCTGGTCTTCATGGGCATGGCCGCACAGAAGCCTGTTGCCACGACGGTCCCCGGTGATCCCATGGCCACACAATGCTACACACTGAGCAATGGCCTCAAGGTCTTCTTGAGCGTCAATCACCAGAGCCCGCGCATCTCGGCCCACATCGCCGTGCGCACCGGTTCGCGTAATGACCCCGCCGAGACTACCGGTCTGGCCCACTATCTGGAGCACCTGATGTTCAAGGGCACCCAGCAGTTCGGCACGAGCAACTATGCCGCCGAGAAGCCGCTGCTCGACACCATCGAGGCCCGCTACGAGCAGTATCGCCTCGTGAAGGATCCCGAGCGTCGCCGCGTGCTGTACCACGAGATCGACAGCATCTCGCAGCTGGCAGCCAAGTACAACATCCCCAACGAGTATGACAAGTTGATGGCCGGCATCGGCGGTCAGGGCACCAACGCCTACACCAGCACCGACGTCACCTGCTATACCGAGGACATCCCCGCCAACGAGGTGGACCGCTGGGCACGCATCCAGAGTGACCGCTTCCAGAACATGGTCATCCGCGGTTTCCACACCGAGCTCGAGGCCGTGTATGAGGAGTACAACATCGGCATCGCCCAGGACCAGCGCAAGCTGTTCGAGGCCATGAGCGCCAAGTTGTTCCCCACCCACCCCTATGGCACCCAGACGACCATCGGTACCCAGGAGCACCTGAAGAACCCGTCGATCACCAATATCAAGAACTACTTCCACAACTACTACTGCCCGAACAACGTGGCCATCTGTATGGCCGGTGACTTTGACCCCGATGAGGTGATCACCATCCTGGAGCGCCACTTCGGCAGCTGGAAGCCCAACTACAACATGACCCGTCCCGAGTTCGCCTCGCTGAAGCCCATCACGACTCCCGTTGACACCACCGTCATCGGTCAGGAGGCCGAGTTCGTGGCCCTGGGTTGGCGTTTCGGTGCCGGCAACTCGCTGGAGAACGATACCCTCGACATCATCTCGGAGATGCTGTCCAACGGCACTGCCGGTCTGATCGACCTGAACCTGAACCAACCCATGAAGGTGATGGGCGCCGGTGCCTACTGCGACCCGATGACCGACTACTCGATGCTCATGCTCCTGGGTTATCCCAACGAGGGACAGACCCTGGAAGAGGTGCGCGAGTTGCTGCTGGGCGAGCTGGCCAAGCTGCGTGCCGGAGACTTTGACAACGACCTGCTGGAGAGCGTAGTCAACAACAACAAGCTGAACTACCTGCGCGCCCTCGACAACAACGGTGCCCGCACCCGTCAACTGGTGAACGCCTTCATCAACCATGTGGACTGGGCCCAGGAAGTGGGCAAGCTCGACCGCATGGCCGGCATGACCAAGCAGCAGATTGTGGACTTTGCCAACCGTCACCTGAATGACAATAACTTCGTGTGCGTGTACAAGCGCATGGGCGTTGACACCACCGAGAAGAAGATCGACAAGCCCGCCATCACCCCCATCCCCACCAACCGTGACATGCAGAGCAACTTCGTTCGCAACATCCTGAGCGAAATCGTCGAGCCCATCCAGCCGCAGTTTGTGGACTACAGCAAGGAGATGACCGTGGGCCAGACCAGCAAGAAGCTGCCGCTGCTGTACAAGCACAACGACCTGGACGATCTGTTCTCGTTGACCTACAAGTATGACTTCGGCAACACGGCCGACAATCGCTATGAGACCGCACTTGACTATCTGGACTACCTCGGCACCAAGAAGCTGAGCGCCACCGAGTTCAAGCAGCGCTTGTACAAGCTGGCCTGCAACATCAGCACCAACGTGGGCGAGAACGAGATTTACCTGACCCTGAGCGGCCTGAGCGAGAACATGCCCGAGGCCATCAAGCTCGCCGAGGACCTGATGCAGAACGCCCAGGTTGACCAGGAGGCTTACAACAGCATGGTTGACCTTATCCTCAAGAGCCGCAACGATGCCAAGAGCAGCCAGGATGAGTGCTTCAACCGCCTGAACGAGTACGGCATGTACGGTCCCCGCAACGCTTACACCGACATCATGAGCGCCCAGCAGTTGCGCGACACCAAGCCCGCCGAGTTGCTCAACCTCGTGAAGGGTCTGCGCGACATGCAGCACACCATCGTTTATTACGGTCCCATGACCCAGAAGGAACTTGACAAGTGCCTCAAGAAGGTTCACAAGACCAAGAAGAATCTGGCCGCCGTTCCCGTAGGCACGCCCTACATGGAGCAGACCACCCCGCGCACCGAAATCATGATTGCGCCCTATGATGCCAAGAACATCTACATGGTTCAGTACCACAACGAGAACACCAAGTGGGATCCCAACCATGCTGCCGTGATCAACCTGTTCAACGAGTACTTTGGTGGCGGCATGAACGGCATCGTATTCCAGGAGCTGCGTGAGGCCCGTGGTCTCGCCTACTCGGCTGCCGCCTACTACCGTCAGCCCAGCCGCCTGACCCATCCCGAGTATGCCATGACCTACATCATCACCCAGAACGACAAGATGATGGACTGCGTCAACGAGTTCAACAAGATCGTGGGCACCATTCCCCAGAGCGAGGCCGCATTCGCTCTTGCCAAGGAGTCGCTCATGAAGAAACTCGCTTCGCGTCGCACCGTGCGTGGCGCCGTGCTCAACAGCTATATGGCAGCCCAGCGCATGGGTCTGAACTTCGACATCAACAGCAAGGTATTTGAGATGCTGCCCAGCCTCAAGCTGAACGACATCGTGAATTTCGAGCAGAAGTCAATGGCCAACAAGCCCTACCGTTACCTGATCCTGGGTGACGAGAGCCAGCTCGACATTGAAGCCCTGGAGAAGATCGGCCCGGTTCGCCGCGTGTCGCTCGAGGAGATATTTGGATATTAATCAGTTAACAGTTAACAGTTAACAGTTAACAGTTAACAGTTATAGGGTCCTTAAGGTCGTTAATGACTTTAAGGACCTTTTACTTTTGGCGGCGTTTCGGCAAAAAAAAGAATAAATTCTTTTTTATGCTCTCAACTTGCACTACGTTCCCTACCTGCGGGCGGGCAAGATAGGCGGCGTTTCGGCAAAAAAAAGAATAAATTCTTTTTTATGCTCTCAACTTGCACTATCTTTGCAGTCAAATTTCAGAAAGCATTATGCAGAACATTCGCAACGTGGCCATCATCGCACATGTCGATCATGGCAAAACCACTCTGGTAGACAAGATGTTAGCGGCAGGAAACCTGTTCCGCGACAATCAAAATATGGGTACGCAGATCCTTGACAGCAACGACCTGGAACGCGAACGCGGCATCACCATCCTGTCAAAGAATGTGTCCATTTCCTACAATGGCTACAAAATCAACATCATCGACACTCCGGGGCATAGCGACTTCGGCGGTGAGGTGGAGCGCGTGCTCAACATGGCCGACGGCTGCCTGCTGCTGGTCGATGCCTTTGAGGGCCCGATGCCCCAGACGCGTTTTGTGCTGCAAAAGGCTCTGCAACTGGGTCTCAAGCCCATCGTTGTCATCAACAAGGTGGACAAGCCCAACTGCCGTCCCGACGAGGTGCAGGAGATGGTCTTCGACCTGATGTGCAACCTCGATGCCAGCGAGGACCAACTTGACTTCCCCACAATCTTCGGTTCGGCCAAAGAAGGCTGGATGAGCGAGGACTGGCAGAAACCCACCGACAACATCACCGCCGTGCTCGACGCCATCATCAAGTATATCCCCGAGCCCGAGATGCTCGAGGGCGATGCCCAGATGCTTATCACATCGCTGGACTACAGCAGCTATGTGGGACGCATCGCCGTGGGCCGTGTGCACCGCGGCACGCTTAAGGACGGCATGGAAGTCGCCCTGTGCAAGCGTGACGGCGAGGTGGTGAAGCAAAAGATCAAGGAGTTGCGTACCTTCGAGGGCATGGGACAGAAGCATGTCGAGAGCGTGAGCAGCGGCGATATCTGTGCCATCATCGGTCTGGAAGGCTTCGAGATCGGTGACACCGTCACCCTGCCCGCCAACCCCGAGGCACTGCCGCGCATCGCGATCGACGAGCCCACCATGTCGATGCGTTTCTGCATCAACGACTCGCCCTTCTTCGGCAAGGACGGCAAGTATGTGACCTCGCGTCACATCTGGGACCGCCTGCAGCGCGAACTGGACAAGAACCTGGCCCTGCGCGTCGAGCGCACCGAGAACGAGGACGCGTGGAACGTGTTCGGTCGTGGTGTGCTCCACCTGTCGGTGCTCATCGAGGAGATGCGTCGCGAGGGCTATGAGCTCCAGGTGGGCCAGCCACAGGTCATCATCAAGACCATCGACGGCGTGAAGTGTGAACCCATCGAGGAACTGAGCATCAACGTGCCCGAGGAATACTCCAGCAAGATGATCGACATGGTTACCCGCCGCAAGGGTGAGATGACCATGATGGAGACCCAGAACGACCGCATCCACCTCGAGTTCAAGATTCCGTCACGCGGCATCATCGGCCTGCGCACCAATGTGCTCACGGCCAGTGCCGGCGAGGCCATCATGTCGCACCGCTTCCTGGACTACGAGCCCTGGAAGGGTGAAATCGCCCGCCGCACCAACGGCTCGCTCGTGGCCATGGAGGGCGGCACGGCCTATGCCTACGCCATCGACAAGTTGCAGGACCGCGGCCGCTTCTTCATCTTCCCGCAGGAGGATGTGTATGGCGGACAGGTCGTGGGCGAGCACACCAAGGAGAAAGACCTGGTCATTAACGTGACCAAGTCCAAGAAACTGACCAACATGCGCGCCAGCGGTGCCGACGACAAGGTGAAAATCGTTCCGCCCATCGTCTTCAGCCTCGAGGAAGCTCTGGAGTACATCAAGGCCGACGAGTATGTGGAAATCACGCCGAACCACATACGCATGCGCAAAATCATCCTCGACGAACTCGAGCGTAAGCGCATCGCCAAGCAGAACGGTCAGGACGAAGATTGACACCTCATCAGCCATCATGAAACAAGCATTTATCGGGTCGCTCATACGGGCGGCCCGTTTTTTTATTTACAATGCTAATTTTTAGGCCCTAAACACATTATTTATTTAAGTAAAATTTCATACCTTTGCGCATCAGATGAATAACGGCCTAAATTGATGAATATCTATTCAATATCACAGCATGACATTCAAGCAACTATTTAGCAAATTCAAGGGGTTCAATTCCCGCAAGTCCATATCGGCCTTCGGCATCATGTTGCTTGCGGGTATACTCATCGAGCTCATTTCACTGGCTCAGTACAACTATGCGCATAGACTAGTTGAAGAGGAGCTGGATTACCATGCCGAGAGCGAGATGACCTTAAAAGCGGTGCTTGTCAAGAGCATGCTCAAGTCCCACGAGGACATGGTGCGCAACTACCTGTGGCCGGTCCAACGCCAACTCAAGAAGCCCGATGCCATTCCCGGCATCATCAAACGAGTCGTTTCTTCCAACGATGACGTGATGACTTGTTTCACTGCTTTTACCCCAGGGTATTACCCCGACCGTGAACGATTGTTTGAGCCAGTGGCCATCCGTCTTGGTGACAGTATCTTCACCAAGCAAATTGCCAGTGCACAGCACGACTACACTCAACGCCAGTATTACAACGAAGCTGTCATGAACGGCCATCCTAACTGGAGCGACCCATATCTGGATGCCGATGGTTGCGGCAAGGTCGTGACGACCTTTGCCATGCCCCTGACGGACGAAAATGGCGAAACCGTTGCCGCTCTAGGCATCGACCTTTCCACCAAAGGCATCATTGACACCCTGAACACCAGACACAACTTTCCTTCCACCTTTTTCCTGCTGCTTACCGAGGACGGACAACTCATCTCCCAACCCGACTCAAGCCACACCCAGGAGAGTGATGTTGCCGCTGTCGTGAAAATGATTAACGACAGCACCTATGAGCGCGAATCCAGCAGTTCGGGACGCAGCAAGATCATCACGTTCAAGGACAAGGAGATGGGTACGGGTTATGCCTACCACGCCTTCATCAAAGGCCATCCTCACTGGCAGGTCGTGATGGTCTGCTATGATAATGAGGTGTACGGCAAACTCAAAAAAATGCGCCGCTACATGCTGTTGCTCATGTTGGGAGCCTTTTCTCTGTTAGGATTCATCATGTATCGTCTAAACCAGAACATGAAGCGGTTGTATCAAACCAGGTTGAACAAGGAGCGCACCGACGGTGAGTTGAACGTCGCCAAAAAGATTCAGAGCGAGATGCTGCCCAGCAACGACATCAACCGCCCCGACGTTGACGTGAAAGGCAAACAGATTACTGCACTCGAGGTGGGCGGTGACCTGTATGACTATTTCATCCGTGACGAGAAACTTTACTTCTGCATCGGCGACGTTAGCGGCAAGGGCGTGCCCTCATCACTGGTGATGGCTGTGGTCCATTCCCAATTCCGTACCATCGCACAGCACGAGAGCAATCCCATTCGCATCATGTCGGGCATCAACGAGATGGCCTGCGAGGGCAACGAGACCAATATGTTTGTCACGTTCTTCATCGGCGTGCTTGACCTGCCCACGGGACGACTGCGCTACTGCAATGCCGGTCATGATGCTCCGCTCATCATCGACAAGAGTGTGTCACTACTGCCAGTGGATGCCAATCTGCCATTGGGCTTATTCAATGACATCATGTTTACCCTGCAGGAATATCGGCTGCCTCAAGAAGCCACCTTGCTGTTCTACACCGACGGATTACCGAGACTGCCGATACAGAGCATCGTCTCTTCGGCTTGGAGCGTATCATCCAAACCGCTCAAGACTGCCTCGCACAAGGCAAGACCACACCGGGTGAGCTGATGGGATGCCAGTATGAAGCGTCCAAACGATTTGCCAACGGAGCGCAGCAGAGTGATGACTTGACGATGCTGGGCGTCCACTACCACCGTCAGGACGAAGCCCTTGCGCTCGAAGATGGAATCTCACTGACTAACGACGTGAAACAAGTTCCCGAATTGAACCAATTCGTCAAATCGGTGGCCGATCGATTAAACCTTGGCTCATCTATTTCGTCTCAACTGATGCTGGCGGTCGAGGAGGCCGTGGTCAACGTGATGAGCTATGCCTATCCCTTGGGCACCCAGGGAGACATCGCCGTTGAAGCCAAAGCCACCAAGCAATGGCTCAAATTCATCATCACCGACCAAGGAAAAGCCTTTGACCCGACGATGAATAACAAGGCCGACATCACGCTCAGTGCCGAAGACAGGCCCATCGGCGGCCTGGGCATCCTGCTGGTGCAGCAGCTGATGGACACCATCAACTATGAGCGCATCGACGGCAAGAATGTGCTCACGCTAAAGAAGAATCTACAATCTGATAACAATAACAACAATTAATCAATAACAAAAAAGATGAAAACGACTATTGAAGAACTTGACGAGAAGATCATTGTCACCATGACGGGCTCGCTGGACACTGCAGCCGCCATTGAAACCGAACAGACGCTGAAACCCATAACTGCCGAGGAGACAGCCAAGGATATCGAGTTTGAGTGCAAGGAACTGGAGTATATCGCATCCAGTGGCCTGCGCATCCTGCTTGACGTGCTCAAGAAGACCAAGGCCAAAGGCAAAAAGGTTACACTGCGCAACTTGAACGACGATATCAAGAACGTGTTTAAGATCACAGGATTCATCAACCTGTTTGAGTTCGAGTGATACCCCTTCATGCTATGAAACGCTTCAATATCAGGCGATGGCTGCTGGCAGTCATCGCCATACCTGCATTTTTTATGTCGGCGCAACCCGCTACCGATACTGTACCCGAGCCCAAGAACCAGTTCAGCGTGGATTTGCAGTTCCTGGGACGTGGCGAGGCACGATATGGTGGCATGCCAGCAGCTCCAGTTGAAGATGAAGAGGAAGAAGAGAATGCCGAGGTTCCGACCTCCAATTTCGTACTCAGCCGCGCGCGTCTTCCTATCTATTTCAAGCGAGACTGGCTCGAAACCCTCGTCACGCCGCAGCACTCTGGCGTGTGGGGACAAGCGGGCAAAGGATCTTTCAACCTGCATGAGGCCTGGGTGAAGATGACCACCCGTTTCGGCATGTTTGCCCAAGTGGGTCGTGTGGCCCTCAACTATGACGACGAGCGCATCATCGGCTCGGATGACTGGGCAATGGCATCATCGTCCCATGACATCTTGCGACTGGGTTACGAAGGTCACGGCCACAAGGCTCACATCATTCTGGCCTATAATCAGAATGCCAATGTGATGGCTACTGGCGGCTCCATCTACGAGAACGGTGGACAGCCCTACAAAACCATGCACACGGCATGGTATCACTATGACATACCGCGCTTCCCGTTGGGAGTGTCATTGCTGTTCATGAACATCGGCATGCAGAGTGAACTGGAGAATAACCCCGACAGGACATGGTTCCAGCATCTGGCAGGTGGATATATGTCGTTCCGGCCCGAGCACTGGAAGGCCGAGGCGGCCTATTACAAGCAGTTCGGCAAAAACGAGCATGGCGTCAAAATCGATGCTTGGATGGCCAGTGCCAAGGTTTCCTATATGCCGACGTCAAGGTTCACTGTCACAGCTGGCTATGACTACTTGAGCGGTGATAAGTATTTTGCCGTGCCCACGGGGCACAACATCGGCATGGTGCATCACGATGTCATCAAGGGCTTCAGTACCGTCTATGGCTCCCACCATCAGTTCTACGGAGCAATGGACTTCTTCTATGTGAGCGCCTATCATCATGGATTCACCCCCGGTCTTCAGAATGCCTATATCGGTGGCACATATACCCCTCTGAAGAACTTGATGCTCAATGCCAGTTATCACTACTTTGCCATCGCCACTGACCTCCAAGACATGGAAAAGACCCTCGGTCACGAGATTGAGTTCCAGGCAGGCTATGCCATCAGCCGTGACGTGAGCGTGTCGGCAGGAGCCTCGTTCATGTGGGGCGGCGAAACCATGGAGCGCCTGAAACGTTCCACAACAAATAACAGCCTGCGATGGGGATACATTACGCTCGTCGTAACCCCACGCATTTTCTCAACAAAATGGTAAATCCTAAGAAACAAGTCATATGAAATCTTCAGCACCCTTATCAACCTCCCAATACGGAATCTATGTGGAATGTGTTAACCACCAGGGAGAGCCGTGCTATAATTTGCCGTTCGTTTACGTTCTTGACCGTTCACTGGATGGCCAAAGGTTGCTTAAAGCCATTGAGACAGCTTTTATGGCTCACCCCACCCTGTTCACCCGCATCGAGCTGGGCGAGGATGGTGAACCGATACAAACGATCGACATGGCAAATGAGCAATGGTCGTTCAACATCGAAGACATCGAAGACATCGAACAAGAAAAGGCAAAGTTCGTGCAGCCGTTCAACATCTACGGCGACCGCCTGTTCCGCATCAGGCTGATGCGTGACAAGGCGCATTACTACCTCATGGTGGACTATCACCACATCATCATGGACGGTGCATCGTTTCAGATCTTGATGCAAGAAATCGACAGGGCCTATCAAGGCCAGGATCTTTCCCCCGAGGAATTGACCATGATGGAACTGGCCGCTGACGAGGCTGCCAGGCGCAAAACCCCAGCCTTTGCCGAAGACAAGCAGTGGTATGCCGCCAACTTTGACTGTGGCGACACCTTCACCCAGTTTGTACCCGACCTGGAAGAAACCGAGTATCGCGAGGGTCAGTTGCTGCGCACCCTGTCGATCGACTTGGGCCGCGTGGATGAATACTGCAAGAAGAATGGCGTGTTCAAGAGCACGTTGTTCACTACGGCCTATGCCTTCTTGCTGGCCAAGTTCAACAATGAGCAGGAGAGCTTGTTCAACACCATCTATAACGGCCGTAACGACAAACGCTTCAACCGCTCGTTAGGCATGACGGTAAAGACCTTACCGGTATATGCCAAATTCACCAACGAGACGACTGTTCTGGAACTGCTGCAGCAAGGTCAGGACCAGATGAGCGGGTGCCGTGAGCACGATATATACTCTTACGCCGACTTGATGACGGACCTGAACCTGCAGACCAACTCAATCTTCGCTTGGCATGGCAATGTGCTTGAGATCCTGACTATAGACGGCAAGCCCACACAGATGATTCGCATCGCCAACAACACGCTTGAAGAATCGTTCTATCTGAAGGCCTTCATCCAGGACGGCAAACTATTGATCGAAGCCGAATACAAGGCTAACGAATACTCAAGCGACATGGTAGCCCAGATTCTGGAGAGCTATGAGGCTGTGGTCGAGGGATTTCTGACACAGGAATACCTGCGCGACATCGACATTGCGACCGCCGACCAGGTGGCTACCCTCGACAGCTTCAACCCGGACGAACTGGAGTATGACGACAGCCAGAACATCGTCTCGCTGTTCCGTCAACAGGCCAAGGCCACGCCCGACGCCATAGCCGCCGTCTATTTGGAAAAGCAGTTCACCTATGCCCAAGTTGATGATATCAGCGACCGTATTGCGGCCTATATCGCCAGCAAGGGGCTGGGTGCCGAGGACGTGGTATCGGTCATCATTCCCCGCTGCGAGTGGATGCCTATCGCCTCGCTGGGTGCGCTCAAGGCCGGTTGCGGTTATCAGCCGCTCGACCCGACTTACCCCAAGGAGCGCCTGAACTTCATGATGCAGGACGCCAATGCCAAGCTGCTGATTGCCGACGAGGAACTGCGTCCCATCGTCGACGAGTACAAGGGCGAGGTGCTGTTGACCAAGGATATCATGGGCCTGCCCGCCGCGGCAGCGCCTCAGGTTGACATCAAGCCCGACCAGCTGTTCATCATGCTTTATACATCGGGATCGACAGGTGTACCCAAGGGCTGCCAGCTGACCCACGCCAACCTTGTGGCCTTCTGCCACTGGTACCATCAGATGTTCGACCTCAAGCCGGGATGCAAGTTGGCGGCCTATGCCAGCTACGGTTTTGACGCCAACATGATGGATACCTACCCTGCCCTCACTTGCGGTGCGACGGTCTATATCGTTCCTGAGGAGTTACGTCTTGACCTTATCGCCCTCAACGAGTACTTTGAGCAGAACGGCATAACCCACTCGTTCATGACAACGCAAGTTTGCTACCAATTCGCTACCAGTGTCGAGAACCACTCGTTGAAGTATCTCTCGACCGGCGGCGAGAAACTGGCATCAATCACGCCACCCGAGGGCATCAAGTTCTACAACCTCTATGGTCCCACCGAGTCGACGGTTTTCATCACCTACTTCCTGGTGGACAAGAAGATGAAGGAGATTCCCATTGGCAAAGCGCCCAAGAACGTGCGCTTGTATATCGTTGATCCGCAGGGTCATCGCCTGCCCGTGGGTGCAGCCGGCGAATTGTGGGTAGCAGGTCCGCAGGTGAGCCGCGGCTACCTGAACCGCCCCGAGAAGACGGCCGAAGTCTTCATTCCCAATCCGTTCTCGACCGAGGAGAAATACAATCGCGTTTACCGCACAGGCGACATCGTTCGCTACTTGCCATCGGGCGACATCCAGTTTGTGGGACGCCGCGACGGTCAAGTCAAGATTCGCGGTTTCCGCATCGAGCTCAAGGAGGTCGAGAGCGTCATCCGCGAGTTCCCCGGCATTAAAGATGCCACAGTACAGGCCTTTGACGATGAGGGTGGCGGCAAGTTCATCGCTGCCTATGTCGTCAGTGACCAGCAAGTGGACATCGAGGCACTGAACAACTTCATTCTGGACCAGAAGCCACCTTACATGGTGCCTGCCGTGACCATGCAGATCGATGCCATCCCGCTGAACCAGAACCAGAAGGTGAACAAGCGCGCCCTTCCCAAACCCGAGAAGAAAGCCGCTGCCGTCGAGGAGAGCAACGTGCCCATGAACGTGCTGGAGCAGGAACTGCACCAAATCGTCGCCGACATTGTCAACAACAAGGAGTTCGGCGTGACGACCATTCTGGGCTATGCCGGACTGACATCCATCTCGGCCATCAAACTGGCCGTTCAAGTCAACAAACGCTACGGCGTGACACTCGACTCCAAGAGTCTGGTGAAAACCGGCACCATCCAGTCGATAGAGAACGACATCCTGAAAATGTGGCTCGAGGGCGGCAACAAGCCGGCTGAGGAGGCCACAACAGATAAAGGCACGGCGACAAAGACCAACGCTCCGCTGTCCTATGCCCAAACCGGTGTCTATTTCGATTGCCTGAAGAATCCCGCTTCCACCATCTATAATATCCCCTATCTGCTCGCCTATCCCGAAGGAACCGATGCCGACCACCTGGCCGACGCAGTGAAACGCGTGATTGAGGCTCATCCCGAACTCAGCGTTCACTTCACGACCGAGGGCGACAGCATCATCCAGACCACTGAAGACAGTGTTCCCGTCGAGGTAAATATCGTAGAGATGAGCGAGGAGGAACTGGCGAAATACAAGAAGGAGTTTGTGCGTCCCTTCAATCTGCAGAAGGCACCACTCTACCGAGCCGAAGTCGTCAAAACCGCCTCAGGGCTTTACCTGCTGATGGATATGCACCATCTGGTATTCGACGGAGGTTCGGCCGATCTGCTCATCCGTCAGCTCAGTGCCGCCATCGAGGGCAAAACAGTGGAGAAGGAATCCTACACCTATCTAGATTTTGTCACCGACCAGAAGGCCGCCGAGGAAACTGATGCATTCAAGGCATCACAGCAGTTCTTTGCCGAGCGGTTGCAGACCTGCGAGGGTGCCAGCGAGATTCCCGCCGACCTGCCCAAGAACGACGAGCAAGGCTACATCGGTGAGGCTGTCTGCCCTGTCGATATGGAACGTGCCGCCGACTTCTGCCGCCAGCAGGAGGTGACACCGGCCCACTTGTTCCTGGCAGCCACTTCCTACGTCGTGTCGCGCTACACCAACAACCGTGACGTCTATCTGTGCACCGTGAGCAGCGGCCGCAGCAACCTCAAGATTGCCGACACGGTGGGTATGTTTGTCAACACACTCGCTCTGGGACTGAGCATCGACGACGTGACGGTGAGCGAATTCCTGAAAACGGCCAGCAACACGTTTGACCAGACCTTGCGTCACGAGGATTACCCGTTTGCACGCATCGCCACCGACTACGGCTTCAAGCCCGCCATCGCCTATGCCTATCAGGTGGGCGTGCTGTCGGAATACACCGTTAACGGGAAGCCCATCGGCCAAGAGTTGCTTGAACTCAATGTTCCCAAGTTCAAGATCAACATCAAGATCGAGCCGCGCGGCGTAGTCGTGGAATATGACGACGCCATCTACAGCGAGCGCGTGGGTTGCGGACTGGCCGAGAGCATCGCGGCTGTCGCCAACCGCATGATGGAGCAACCTCAGGCCAAACTGCGCCAACTGTCGATCGTGAGCGAGCGCCAGGAGGAAGAATTGAGCCACCTGCGCCGTGCCGAGACCGGTGAAGCCCCCTTCACCTTCTTCCACGAGTGCATCGGCCACTTTGCCCAGACGCAGCCCGAGCACGAGGCCATTGTCGCCATCGACGGCAAGTTCACTTACAAGCAGATGGACGAGATCACCAACCACATCGCCGCTGCACTGAGGAAACGCGGCGTGATGGAGCGCGATCGTGTAGCCCTGCTGCTGCCGCGCACGAGCCGCCTGATTCTGGCGCTGTTCGGCGTGCTGAAGGCCGGTGCCGCCTACATCCCCTGTGACCCCGAGTATCCCGCCGACCGCGTGAAACTCATTCTCGAGGACAGTGAGGCCCGCTACATCATCACCACCCATGACCGCATGGACAGTGTCCCGGCCGATAAAGCCATCGACGTGGAGGACCTGATCAACGACGACAACGACGGCACCATCGAGACCCACATCAAGCCCGAAGACCTGGCCTACCTGATCTACACCAGCGGTTCGACAGGTCGTCCCAAGGGCGTGATGCTGCACCACCGCGGCATCTGTAACTACCTGTACGGCCACCCGGCCAATGTGTTTGCCAACGGCGTGATGACCGACGCCAAGCGCATGCTGAGCGTGACGACCATCTCGTTCGACGCCGCCCTTCAGGACATCGGCACGGCTTTCTTCAACGGCAAGACGCTCATCGTCGCCACCGAGGAGCAAGCCAACAACCCGCTTGAACTGGCACGCCTCATCAACGAGGAGCACATCAATATGGTATCGGGCACCCCGTCGCGCTGGATGACCTGGCTCACGAGCGAGGACTTCTGCGACGCCATCAGCCGCATCAACATCGTGCGTGCCGGCGGTGAGAAATTCTCCGACCAACTGCTTGGCCAGCTCAGGAAGGTCACCAAGGCCCGCATCTTCAACTGCTACGGTCCCACCGAGACCACTGTGGCCTCTAATAATAAGGAGTTGACCAATGCCAAACTTGTGACAGTGGGCAAGCCGCAGCTCAACGTGGTGGAATTCATCGTCGACCAGGACGGCAACGAGCTACCCGTGGGCGTTGTCGGTGAATTGTACATCGGCGGTCGCGGCGTGGCTCATGGTTACAACAACCTTGACGAGATGACCCGCGAGCGCTTTATCGAGTACCACGGCGAGCGCATCTACAAGTCGGGCGACTATGCCAAGTGGCTCCCCGACGGAGATGTGGTGATCCTGGGTCGCACCGACCATCAGATCAAGTTGCGCGGCTTGCGCATCGAGTTGGGCGAAATCGAGAACGTGATGCTCAAGGTCGAGGGTATGAAGAAGGTGGTCATCCTCATCCGCAAAATCAATGACAAGGAGCACCTGTGTGCCTACTATACCGCCGACCGCGAGATCGCTCCCGATGCCTTGAAGGCCGAAATCTCGAAGAGCCTGACACAATACATGGTGCCTACGGCCTATCTCCAGCTTAAGGAGATGCCCATGACACCTAACGGCAAGACCGACGTCAAGGCGCTGCCCGAGCCTGAACTGGCCATCAGTTCGGCATTTGTGGAGCCGACCAACGACACCGAGCGCACCTTCTGCGACATCTTTGCCGGCATCCTGCAGATGGACAAGGTGGGCGCCACCGACAACTTCTTTGAGTTGGGCGGCACCTCGCTCGTCGTGACACGCGTCATCATCGAGGCCGACAAGGCCGGGCTGCATGTTGCTTACGGCGATGTGTTCGCCAACCCCACCCCGCGTCAGCTGGCCCGCCTGATCACGGGTGACAGCGGCGACGATGGCCTTGACGAGATCACCGCCTTCGACTATTCGGCCATTAACACCTTGCTGGAGTGGAACACACTCGACAACTTCCGCAACGGCGAGCGCGAACCGCTGGGCGACGTGCTGCTGACTGGTGCCACGGGTTATTTGGGCATCCATATCCTGCGCGACCTCATCGATTCCGATGCACGCAACATCTATTGTCTGGTGCGCGGTAAGGACATGGAGACTGCCGCAGGACGCTTGCGCACCCTGTTGTTCTACTACTTCTCGGATGCGTTCAAGGACCTGTTCGGCAAGCGGTTGCACATCATCTTGGGTGACGTGACGAGCGACTTCAGCGAGGGTCTGAAGGTAGATACGGTCTTCAACTGCGCTGCAATCGTGAAGCACTTCAGCGAGGGCACCGAGATCGAGGACGTGAACATCGGCGGCGCACAGCGCTGCGCGGACTACTGCCTCAAGACCGGCGCCAAGCTCGTGCATGTGTCCACGGCCAGCACACGCGGTCTGTGGGCTGGTGAGATCAAGAGCGACATCTTCACTGAGCAACGGCTTTACATGGGTCAGTTCCTGGGCAACAAGTACATCTACTCCAAGTTCCTGGCCGAGCGCCTGATTCTGGACGCTGTCGCACACAAGGGACTGAAGGCCAAGATCATGCGTGTGGGCAACCTGGCCGCACGTTCGACCGACGGCGAGTTCCAAGCCAACTTCGCCACCAACTCGTTCATGGGCCGCATCAAGGTCTATAACATGCTGGGCTGCTGTCCCCACAGCATGCGCAACCAGCAGGTCGAGTTCTCGCCCATCAACGAGGTGGCTCATGCCATCGTGCTGTTGAGTTCTACTCCCAAGGAGTGCACCGTCTTCCATCCCTACAACATCCACGGCCAGTTCCTGGGCGACGTGCTCACCGGACTCACCACCGTGGGCGATGGCGTGCGCTTTGTCGAGCAGGAAGAATTTGCCGAGGCCATGGAACGTGCCAAGGATGATCCGCAGAAGGCCAAGCAGATGTCATCACTGCTCGCCTATCAGGATATGGCTCACGGCCAAAAGACCGCCGATGTCAAGCGCGACAACGACTACACGACCCAAGTGCTCTACCGTCTGGGCTTCAACTGGTCACCCACTTCGTGGGACTATGTTGAGCGCATGTTGACGGCTATCGGCACACTCGGCTTCTTTGATTTCTAACAGAGAAAACGTTCTAGATGGTCTAGAAAATCTAGACCATCTAGACATTAGCAGTAATGGATAACAATATCAACAAACAGTTTTACCGCTTCCTGTGGGCTTATATCCTGGTAGCCTTGTCGGGTTGCCTGGGCACCGTGGTTGACGGCATCATCGTCGGCAACCTCATCAGCGAGGATGGCGTGAGCGCCATCAACCTGTCCACGCCCATTACCCAGTTCATCTTCACCATGCACCTGCTCATCAATGCGGGTGCGGGTATGCTGGTGGCCTATGCCTTGGGACAGAAAAAGATTGATGACGCACGGCGTTACTTCACCCGTGCGCTGTCGCTGACGGTGGGCCTGGGACTGCTGCTGTCGATTGTCGGCGGCTTGATATTCCCCAACCAGACGGCAAGCATGCTTTGCAGCAACGAGCAGATTCTGCCGCTGGCTCGCGACTACATGCAGGTACTGCTCATCGGCTGTCCGGCCTTTATCCTCATGTGGGGGCTCTCGACCATGGTGGGCGTGAACGGCAGCCCGCGGCTGGTATCGCTGGCCGTCATCATCGACAATGCGGTGAACCTGTGTCTTGACATCGTGTTCATCAAGTGGTTCGGCTGGGGCATCACGGGTTCTTCGGCAGCGACGGTGATTGGCCATCTGGTTGGCATCGCCATCCTGCTCACCCACTGGCGCAATCCCGAGAACCGTCGTCTGTCACCCGTATTCACTACCGACGGACTCGTGGCATCGTGGAAGCGGATCATCTCCCAGGGTGCTCCGTTGGCCGTGGCCTCTATCTGCTTGACGCTGCTGCTGTTCAGTGCCAACAAAATCGTCCTCTCGACGACCGGCCGCACAGGTATCTTTGTGTTCGCCCTGTGCATGAACTTGCTGCAGGTCTATAACCTGTTCCTCTCGGGCACGTGCCAGACGCTGCAATCGTTGGGCGCCATCCAGGTGGGCGAGGGTAACAACGAGGGCATCCGCACCGTCATCAGGCGTGGCTTCCGTTTCATTACCGTTGCCATGGTCATCACCTGCCTGCTCGTTTGGATTTACCCTCAAGGTATCGCGCGGTTGTTCGGCTGCGACGAGCCCTCGATGCTGAGCCAGAGCGTTCCCGCCCTGCGCGTGTTTGCTTTGAGCTTCATCCCGTTCTGCTACATCTACGTGCTGATGATCGTCTATAAGCTCTACAGCCAGCACAACATGGCGCTGTTCATCTCGTTTGCCCTGTCGCTCACGGTCATTCCGGTGCTGTGGTTCATGGCCAAGTTCATGCCTCAGCACATCTGGTACAGCTACCTCATAGCCTACATTATTGAAGCGGTGATCATTTACGCGCTGCACAAGGGCCGTCACATCAAGTTTGAGCTGAAAAAGTGATCTACATCGACGATCATATCGATGATTTTGACCTTCAGGAGGCTCTGGCAAGCGTCAGCGCCCAACGGCGAAACCAGGCCCTGTGTTACCGCCAGGAGCGCGATCAGCGCTTGTGCGTGGCGGCATATCGGTTGCTGCATCGGGCATTGATGACGGAATACGGCATCAACGAGCCGCCGCAATTCACCTATGACACAAACGGCAAACCGGCCCTGGTCGGACACCCCGACATCCATTTCAGCTTGAGCCATTGCCGGGCTGCGGTGGCTTGTGCCGTGAGCGACAGGCCCATCGGCATCGACATCGAGACCCTCGACCACTACAGCGAGGAGGTCGCAGCACGCGTCATGAATGATGACGAGATGCGGCAAATCCTTGAAGCGCCCTGCCCCAATGCCGTTTTTACCCGCCTGTGGACCATGAAGGAAAGCCGGTTCAAACTCACCGGTGACGACTGCGGCGGTGACATCGCCCGCATGCTTCAAGACAGTTCCCGATACTGCTTCACCACCGTCAATCACCCGCAGTTCATTGTCACCGATTGCCGGTATCAATGAATTATCAATCCAATCGGCTGAATTGCCGCAAAACAGCGAATCCAGGCACTTTGATTATGTAACAAAACCGCGCTTTTGGCCGAAAAATTGATGATTTTTCGGCCAAAACTGTCAAAAAATCTAAATAGGGCTTGATAAATCAAAAATTTGATAGGAATTCATAGTGGTTGCGTGACTAATTTGCAGTACTTTTGTAGCGGTATTAGGTATTAAAGATTGTTTAACTGTTCACAAACCAATTATATCAAAATGACTGACAACAAGAGTTTAATGGAGAACATGAGGCTGACCTACAGGCCTAAACTGCCCGTCACCCTCAGGTGCCCCGTACGCGCAATCGAAGGAGAGCCCACTCAATCGGTGGCCGACCAAGAAGCTATCAAGGAACTGTTTCCAACTACCTATGGCATGCCTCAATTGACATTTGAACGTGATGATTCGGCCATGCCTCCCGAGAAGCCGTTCAACGTAGGTGTAATCCTCAGCGGCGGCCAAGCCCCCGGCGGCCACAACGTGATCTGCGGCCTCTACGACGGTATCAAGGCACTGAATAAGTATTGCCGTCTGTTCGGTTTCCTGGGCGGTCCCAACGGACTGGTCAAGCATCGTTACAAAGAGTTGACTGGCGACATGATCGAGGAGTACCGCAACACCGGTGGCTTCGACATGATCGGTTCGGGACGCACCAAGCTGGAAAAGCCCGAACAGTTTGAGGCCAGTTTGCAGATTCTGCGCGAACTCAAGATTACTGCTCTGGTAATCATCGGTGGCGATGACAGCAACACCAATGCCGCCATCCTGGCCGAGTATTACAAGGCTCACGATTCAGGCATCCAGGTTATCGGTGTCCCCAAGACCATCGACGGTGACCTCAAGAACGAGCACATCGAGATATCGTTCGGTTTTGACACAGCAACCAAGGTTTACAGTGAGCTCATCGGCAACGTGGCCCGCGACTGTAACTCGGCCAAGAAATACTGGCACTTCATGAAGCTGATGGGACGCTCGGCGTCACACATCGCTCTGGAGTGCGCCCTGCAGACCCGCCCCAACTACTGCATCATCAGCGAGGAGGTTGAGGCCCGTGAAAGGACCCTGCACGACATCGCCGAGGAGATTGCCACTATCGTTGTCAAGCGTCACGACATGGGTATGGACTACGGTACAGTCCTCGTCCCCGAGGGCATCGTAGAGTTCGTTCCCACAATGAAGAAGCTCATTTCGGAGCTCAACGAGATGCTGACCAAATTCCCCGAGATTTCACGTCTGCGTGAAATGGAGCAGAATAACTTCGTGCGTGAGCATCTGTCCGATGAGAACCGTGCCGTTTACGACTCGCTTCCCGAAGACGTGGCCCGTCAGTTGGCATTGGACCGCGACGAGCACGGCAACGTGATGGTATCCCAGATCGAAAGCGAGCGTCTGCTCAGCCGCATGGTGGCCCACGAACTCGAAATGCGTGCCGAGGCCGGTGAGATTGAGCCCATCAAGTTCAAGACTCAGCATCACTTCTTCGGCTACGAGGGACGTGCATCCTTCCCGTCGAACTTCGATGCCGACTACTGCTACTCGCTGGGTTACAACGCATCCCACCTCATCTTTGTGGGCGCAACCGGTTACATGTCGGCTATCACCCACCTGGGACGCAAGGCTCAGGATTGGGTTGCCTGTGGTGTGCCCATCACCATGATGATGAATATGGAACGTCGTTCCGGTAAGGACAAGCCTGTTATCCGCAAGGCCCTGGTGGACCTCGAGGGTGCTCCCTTCAAGCACTTTGTCGAGAACCGCGACAAGTGGGCACTCGAGACGTGCTACATCTATCCGGGTCCCATCCAGTTCTTCGGTCCCGAGGAGTTGGTGGACAAGATTTCCTACACGCTCTTCTTTGAGCAGTTCGGCAAGGAATGACATTCCCGTCCAATCGGCTTATCGTCCCAAGGGCACCCCGCCCCGATAGACTTTAAGTATATCGTTTAACTTCTAAACAGCTTGCTCCCCGCCCTTGGTGTTCAAGAGGCGGGGATTTTCATGTTACTCACATTTGCAGGGGATTTTGACAGATAAGGGTCAATTGAGATCGCCGGGAACGTTGCCGGCCAGCTCACTGGAGAAGAGGGCAAAAAAGTCCTTGTTGAGTGCGATACTGATTCGCATCAGCAAATCGGTGGCGATGCTGTCACGCATGAAAATGTTGTAGATGTTTGTGCGATTACAACCCAACTGCTGAGACAGCCATTGCACTGAATGGCCCTGCCTCAACAACTCATTCTGGATCTCTTTTCCTATGTTAACGCCAGACTTTCCCATCAATTGATAATTTTAGCGCCGCAAATTTAACACATAAATGGGAATTATCATCAACTCTGACGACTTATTTTGCATAATTTGGATTTTTTGGCCGGATATCACGTTTTTTGGTGAACAGTTTTTCGGCAATTGGCACAGCAATTGATATTCCGTGCAATAAAGAGGGCTCATGGCTCGTTACATTATTATATATATTGTAGAACTTAAATAAAAGACATCATAACTATGTTTTCAGGAATCGTAGAAGAGGCGGCACGTGTTGTCGCATTGCGTAAGGACGGCGGCAACCTGCACATCACCTTGAAGTGCAGTTTCACCGACGAGTTGAAAATCGACCAGAGTGTGTCGCACAACGGCGTGTGCCTCACGGTTGTGGAACTGCCCGGCGACGGCACCTACACCGTCACCGCCATCCAGGAGACGCTCGACCGCAGCAACCTGGGCCTGCTCAAGGTGGGCGACGAGGTGAACGTGGAACGCTCGATGCTCATCCAGGGACGACTCGACGGGCACATCGTGCAAGGCCACGTGGACCAGACAGCAGTCTGCACCGACGTCAAGGAAGTGGACGGCAGCCACTATTTCACTTTCAAGTATGAAGTGGCGCCCGAGATGGCCCGCAAGGGATATGTCACCGTCGAGAAAGGCAGCGTGACCGTGAACGGCGTCTCGCTCACCGTGTGCAACAGCGAGCGCGACAGTTTCCAGGTCGCCATCATCCCCTACACCCGCGAGATCACCAACTTCCATTGCATCGAAGTGGGCACCGTGGTCAACCTTGAGTTCGACATCATCGGCAAGTACCTTGCCCGCCTCACCGAATTCGCCCTGTAATCTGGTAAGGTCCTTAAGGTCTTTAGGGTCTTTAAGGTCGATTGAAGAAGATGAAGAAGATAGGCATCATCAGCGACACGCACGCGTGGTGGGACGACCGCTACGCGCAGCACTTCGCCGACTGTGACGAGGTGTGGCATGCGGGCGACATCGGCAGTGATGAGCTGGCCGACCGCCTGGAGGCCATAGCGCCTGTGTTCCGCGCCGTGTGCGGCAACGTGGACGGGGCGAGCCTGCGCCGCCGCTTCAAGGAGATGGAAATCTTTGAGGTCGAGGGCGTCAAGGTGGTGATGACGCACATCGGCGGTTACCCCGGCAAGTATGCCCCTGGCATCAAATCTAGGTTGAAGCTGTCGCGGCCCAAGCTGTTCGTGTGCGGCCACAGCCACATCCTCAAGGTGATGCCCGACCGTGCACTGGGTTGCCTGGTGGTCAATCCTGGAGCTGCAGGAGTGCAGGGCTGGCAAGTGGTGCGCACGCTGGTCACCCTCACCCTGGACAACGGCAACATCACCCATGCCCAAGTCATCGAATTAGCAAAGTAGGGCCCCGCCATGGCGTGGCCGAACACAAATCGGATTAACAATGAGAAAAGCTTTATATATCATGATGCTCATGGCGGCGGTGCTGCTCACTGCATGCCACAGCAGCGAGAAGAACTATCGCGAAGCCTACGATAAGGCCATGGAACGGCGCCAGACAGGCATCGCTGCCGAGACCTATGCCAAGATTGAGGCCGAGCGACAGCGCTACACCCATGTCATCAACGGCGACAGTGTCAGGATGATCTACATGAATGTCAACATCGCTATCGACTCGACCGACGTCGCCAAGCCCTTCAGCGTCGTGGTGGCCTCGTTCACCCAGCGCATCAACGCCAAGAGTTACCGTGACCGCCTACGCGAGGAATGTGGCCTCAAGGACAGCTACGTTGTCCAAGGCGGCCCCGACAAGCTGTACTATGTCGTCGCTCAGGGCTTCGACACCCACACCGATGCCGCCGCGATGCTACACGATATCGATAAAAAAGTCTGCCTGAAGATCCTCGAACCCCTACCCTGGATCCTGCGCAAACTGTAACCTGTTCACATGCAATAAAAACAAGGGGCGCCTCGTTCGACGGGGCGCCCCTTGTCTTATGGTTGTACTGATGCGATACGTGATTACCTCACGCGGCCCTGGTAGCTGCCGTCGCGGGTGTCAACCTCGATGATCTCGTCGGTGTCGATGAACAGGGGCACGCGAACGGTGGCGCCGGTCTCGACGGTGGCGGGCTTCAGGGTGTTGGTGGCGGTGTCGCCTTTCACGCCGGGCTCGGTATAGGTGATCTTGAGCTGGGTCTTGATGGGCATCTCGGCGAACAGGACGGTCTCGGTCGAAGCGTCGCTGACAACCTCAACGATGTCACCCTCCTTCATATAGTCGGCGCCGGTGATCAAGGCCTTGCTGATGGGAATCTGCTCAAAGGTCTCGTTGTTCATGAACATGGCGTCCTCGCCATCCATGTACAGGTACTGGTAGGGGCGACGCTCAACGCGCACGTCCTCGAGCTTCTCACCGATGTTGAAGCGACGCTCCAGCACGCGGCCGTCCACGACGTTTTTCAGCTTGGTGCGCATGAAGGTGTTACCCTTGCCGGGTTTTACATGAAGGAATTCGATGCAGAAATACAGATCGCCGTCCATGCGGATGCACGTTCCGTTCTTGATGTCTTGAGCATTAATCATAATTCTAATTCTGTGCTATTGTTTTATGTAAATATTGTTGTTCTCAGTCGTTTGTGGGTGCAAAAGTAGTGATTTTGAGAAAAAAAACAAAAACTTTTCCGCAAAAATGCGTTTGGATTTGTGTATTTTCAAAAAAAGCACTAATTTTGCACCGCATTTTGCGAAAAATTTTCGGAACAACTAAAAAACAGAGATAAGAAATGAAAAGAACATTCCAACCCTCGAACCGTAAGAAAGCCAACAAGCATGGCTTCCGTAGTCGCATGCGCACCGCCGATGGCCGCAAGGTTCTTGCCCGTCGTCGCGCTAAGGGTCGTTACAGCCTCACTGTAAGCGATACCGTCTACAAGTAATCCCCCTGTGAAGGGTTGCCGCAGCACAAGCGGCACTTCAAACGCATCAAGCCGTTATGGTCCCTCGGGACTGTAACGGCATTTGTTGCATTTTACAAGTTGCCATGTGCTCAATACCATGGGCTCCGTTTCCCATCCCTGCAAGTCACTGGCTTACAACTATTTCAGTTTTCCCTCAAAGCCGGTTTTGCGCAGTCAGCAAGGTTGGCGACACGCCCCACGATGATTCATTTTTGGTCATCGGGTAAGTTTTTCACATGATTTTTTTTGCAGGTTGCCCACCATTGTTGTAACTTTGTGAATCATAAACGAAATTTGAACCTAACTAAAATAACTTGAACATGGAAAGAATTGAGATTTACGGCAAATTCTGCCGCAGTTGGGAAGGTGGCTGGGACGAGAACCAGAACAGTCCCGATGGGCCCAAAATGAGAGGTATCTCTCTCAAGACCTTCAAAGAATACTGCAAGGCGAAAAAACTGAATGAACCGACAAGAACCGACTTGCGCAACATGACCGTCAGCATCTGGACCGATGTGATGAAATGGAGGGTCTGGGACAAAATCAAGGCCGATAAGATTCAAGACGAGTGGCTCGCCTACCTGATTGCCGACAGCGTATGGATGTCGGGCACCGATTACATCAAGGAGGTGCAGGAGAATGTGGGCGCAGGGGCCGACGGTATCGTCGGAAAAGAGACCCTGGGCAAGATCAACGAGAAAGATCCCGACAAGCTGTTCAAGAAACTTTGGGACAAGAGGGAGGCACACTTCAATGCACTCGCCCAGGAGCCCAACAACGAGAAGTTACTGAAAGGTTGGCTCAACCGTCTGAACTCCATCAGTCATGGCTGCTTGTGCAACAACGGCAGCGATGAAGAGCCTGAAGTTAAGATGTCGAAGATCGAAAAATACGGCGTCTTCTGCCGCAGTTGGGAAGGCGGTTGGTCCGATAATCCCCACGATCACGGTGGCGCAACGATGAAGGGCGTGACCATAGCAACTTACACCAACTACCGCAAAGCAAAAGGGCTGCCAAAGCCAACAAAAACCGATTTGCGCAATATCACCAACACCGAGTGGAATGAGGTGTTGCGTTGGTTCTTCTGGGACAAAATCAAGGCCGACAAAATCAATGATGAATGGGTCACCTATCTTCTCGTGGACGCAGTCTGGATGTCAGGAATCACGTACGTTAAGAAAGTGCAGAGTGAACTTGGCCTCACTGCTGACGGCGTCATCGGCCAGCAAACCTTGGCCAAGATCAACGGCATGGACGGCGAGAAACTGTTCCAGAAACTATGGAAACAGAGGGAGAAATTCTTGAAGAATATAGCCAAAAATGGACACAACAAAGACTTCTTGAAAGGTTGGATGAACCGACTGAACAGCGTGCACTATGGCTACCTGAGTTGCTCGAACGGTACCCGCATCAGTTAGGTAACTGGTCACTTCAAGTCAACAGAGACATCAACACAAATTAATTACGCGAGGTTCCACGAAAACAGTATCGTGGAGCCTCGCGTAATCGTTTGCCCTTATAAGAACTAAACCTGACCTCGTTTACAGAGTTTTGATGACGCGGCAGGGATTGCCCACGGCCACAGTGTTGGATGGGATGTCGCGTGTGACAACCGAACCGGCACCGATCGTCACGTTATCGCCGATGGTCACCCCCGCCAGAATCGTCACCGAGCCACCGATCCACACATTGTCCCCTATCGTCACCGGCAGCGCCCACTCGCGACGCGTGTTGCGCTCCTCCGGATCAGTGCTGTGGCAAGCCGTGTAAATGCTCACATTGGGCCCGACAAAGCAATCGTCGCCGATGGTCACCAATGCCTCGTCAAGCACAGTGAAGTTGAAATTGGCAAAGAACCTCTTCCCCACCCTGATGTGCTTGCCATAGTCGCAGAAGAACGGCTGGTTGATAAACACCTTGTCATCACCCACGCGCCCCAGCAGCTCCATCAGCATCTCGCGCCGCTTGTCCAACTGCGTAGGCATCAGCAGGTTATATTGACGAATCAGATCCTTTGTCTCATTCAACTCCTTGATCAATTGCTCATCAACGGCCGAATAAATCTGGCCCGACAGCATTTTCTCTTTCTCGGTCATAGCATCAATCGTTGTGATAGTTTCTGCAAAGTTACACAGAAAAAACAACCCCTGCAAACCACGGGCGCACTCAGCCAGGGCACAAAAAAAATCAGCACTACTCTCCCGAGCCATGCTGACAATCATGTTTAACCCTAAAAAACCTCCAAAAATTATGAGTTCGTATCTATATCTGCAATAACCGTGCCAACTTTTTATCGGTATAAACAACTGATATTTAGATTGTTATTATAATCGGTTTTCGGGCTTGCTTCCATAGATTTGCCATTAAAATGGCTCAAATGACACAAAATTTGGGTACAAAAACGGTTCAAAAAGTTACTATAAACAGTAGTGTGTGATCAAATTCTGTGTCAAAATTATGAGCAAAAAAAGACAAATATTTTACAGAGAGAGCAAGTTGAAATTCTATTTACGAAATTCTCATTCCACGCATCCTTGCCAAATATACCTCGTTGCTAGCGTAGACGGTAAGCGGTATCGAATATATACCAAGATGAAGGTTTATGCCAGCCAATGGGATCAAGAGAGGCAGCTTGCAGTGATATCAAATATCCAGAGTAAGCAGGATAATCGTAACAACAAAATTGCCAACAATTATTTAAATAAATTGAGAGGCTATTTTTCTGAATTTATTGAGTATATTTGCAACAATAATGTCGATGACATAGCAGAAACACTCAAAAAATTCATCAATAGAGATATGGCTATAAAGAAAATCAACCTCGTTTATATTGCAGCTGATGCTCTGGAATATTACCATAGCTACGTTAAGCCATCTATCAAGGACAGCACAAAACGTCAAAGCGAATCGCTCCTGAGTGAGTTTGGCCGTTTTGTAGACACCTTGCGAGAGAAGGATAAAACCATGCAGATATTTAGCCAGAGAGGTTTAAATATGTATAAGGAATATCTCATAGACAAGATGAACAAGAGTAAAGACGATGATAACATGAGAAACTTCGGAGTAGGTCAACTGAACCGTTGTGGTGCTATCATCGCCTTGCTGATCAATAAAGTGCTCGTTCCCCAAGAAAAAGCCCCCAGCCCTGTCGTTTGGATTAAAGTTGATGATCCTCGTAGAGAAGACCAAATGGGGCATATCCCTCTGTTAGATAATGAAGTTGCAGCAATCGAGAGTTGTTCTGGCCTAACCCCAGTTGAAGAGGAGTACCGTGACGTGTTCTTGCTTCATCTTGAGTGTGGTCAGCGTGTTTCTGACTTGGCGAAGCTGCTCACGGGGAACTATAAGGTCAAGCAAGGAAAGAAATATAAGTATATCGTTGTTTCTACAACGAAGGAGAACATCAATGCGATTATTCCCATAACTCCCAAGGTTACAATGTTGATGGACAAAATCAAGAACCATACGCTTGTTGACCCGAAGGAATTTGAAGAAAAGACGAAAGGTAAAGGCAATAATACATATAATGAAGCAATTAGAAGAATAGCTAAGAAAGCAGGATTAGACAGGGAGATTGTCAAAATTGACTCAACTCAAAAAGAAGTAAGGAAACCGTTATATAAGACAGTATCCAGCCACGATGCTCGATGCACGTTCATCACTAACATGATTAAGAAGGGCGTCAGTCCAGAAAGGTTGTGCCGGATGACAGGTCATGCCAATGATGAGATGATTAAACGAGTCTATGCTCAGCTCACTGTAGAAGATGAAATCAATCGAATCGAATCCGACCTGTATAGCGACGTCGACGACGACGATACTGCTGATCAACTTGTAAATTCATCCTCGAATAAACCAAACGAACTGACAACTGCCATTACAAATGAACGTCCGGTTGAGGAATTTGTGGCAACATCCTCAAAAGTCGTTGTTTCGGATTCAATACCCACACCGAATTTTGATAGAAATAGTTACATTAAAGGCCTTGAAGAAGCTGTAAATACGTCTTTAGCCCAAATCGAGGCATGGCAAGACGGGATAAGTTTTGATGACTCGATGGTAGAAGAGTATAAATCGAAACTTGATAAGGCATATTTAGATTATAAAGAACAAATAGAGGATGAGGCACTAGATTCTGAGGATGATATCATCGAATGGTGGCATCAATACGAAGGGTATTTTGATGAGGAAGACAGCAAACAACCAGAATCATGTCAAGGTTTCATGGACATCTATAAAATAGCTTTTCTAAATGCCTTAACCGACTATTGTAAAGAAAAGCAATTGGGGAATAATTTGCTTAAAAGAATAGAGGGTTTTAAGAATGAGATATATGATGGGAATCCAATCCTGAATCTTATCAATAAGACACTATCTTCTATTAATATAATTATCCCATTTATCTCATTTTTTTCGGCAATTGCCGCAGCCATACAATACGCTGTTTACAACCGTCCTGTTATTGGACATCTATTAAAAAATGAGGACTATGGCACATTAATTCGTATCCCCAACTGGAATCTTGTGTATCAAGAATTGCATAAATTTCCAGCCTTGAGCTTGGAGGCGATGATACAGAAAACAGATTGTCCAAACGATATTAAAATCACCCTATATAAATCAATAACTTCTGGTGATGTGACTTTATTTGCTAATACAATTAACTCATATTATCGAGAATCATCTGAAATGATTGAATTGGCATATGTAATGGACTTTATCAACAAGACAATGGAGTTGGGCAACCAAAGGTTGAATCCTGATAGAGAATTATTTAGTCCGCTTGATGAAATGGCTGATTTGCAAGATTTCTTTGCCTCTCAGAACCCGTTTGAGGAATTTGATTTTGGCATATTTACCTTAGCGGAGTCTAATGCGGAAGAGCAAGTCATGTTTATAATGGATCAAGGGTTTGGAATGCTCGAGGAACTCAAAAAAATAGCTTATCCTTTAGAGCGGAAAATCTATAATAAGATATTAGGAAGCATCAGCCAATATCCAGAACTAGAGAAGGCTTATAGCAAGTATAAATCAAGGAAGAATTCAGTATCCAATCCAGATGGCGTTGTTGCATCAATAGTTTCTGGTGAAGACAAAGGAGAGAATCGCAAGGAAGCTAGTTCAAAAGTGAACTTCCTTCCTGTCAGCATTCAAAATCTTGATATTGATAAGTTTATTAGATTGCTGACAGAGAAAGATAAACTAAACAAGTATAAACAATTTATAACAGTACTTGAGTCAACGGATAATGTTAATGTGGCTACATGCTTGAAACATTTTCTTGGCACGGCTTCAAATACCCCTCTGTCATTCACTTTAAAATGGAATGGCAACAGTATGGTGAGCTTAAAGTTTCTAATTCGCCTCATAGTAAACCATAACGAAGACGCAAAAAAAGATGATGTAATAAACAAGTCAAAATTTGATGGTATTTCTAAGAATGTGTCAAAGTGGAAGGGAGCAGGTGATCTGTGGACACCTGTATATAATGTCTTTGAAGGCTGCACTAGTTCTATCTTTACTGCTGCACTCGGAGCTGAAGGAACGGATGCAAGGGTAATAAATCTTAATGAATTAGAAACAATCGCTGATATATACTTTGAATGCAAGAAATCAGCGACACGCTCATTAGTCACACAACATCCAGGAAACGAGTAGTGATACGGCCCGTCGCAGACAAAGTGAACGGGCATGCTCCGGAAAAATGTCGTGACGAATAGTAAAGTGAACGGGTATGGAGCGAAAAAGTGGCGCAACGCCCTCCCCCCTCTCGACGAGGTGAACGGGAATGCTCCGTAATGGTCTATGAAAATAAACATGGGTTGATTTTTTTTTAATTTGCTAAAATAATGTATCTTTGTTGAGGTAATTTCAAATGTATCAAACAAAAGGTTTTAGCAAGATATGGTACTCGATAGATACACCATTAAATATATGGAGACACAATGTGGGCGTAAGATCAGAAGTTCTGCGGATTGCGAATATTTAGCGCTTGACATTGAGTCGCTCACTGGAGAGCACATCGGCATCAACACAATCAAGCGGTTGTTGGGCTTTATCCGCGACGAGCATAATCCTCGCATCACCACGCTCAACATCATCGCTCGTTACGTCGGCTGCGAAACTTGGGAACAATTACGTCGTATGGATTATGCATATGCTTCATCTTCGTTTACGGGTAAACGAAAAGAGGTAATCGTGCGACAGTTAGAGCTAGGCCGTCGCATCCGCATCATGTATTTTCCTAAGCGTATTGTGGACATGGAGTATCAGAGCGACTGTCACTTCCTGGTCTTGAAGAGTGAGAACAGTAAGTTGCTGCAGGGCGACCAGCTTATTCTCACACATATCATTGAGCGATACCCGCTTTTGGTGAGCGAGGTGATACGTGATGGGAAATCACTAGGATCCTTTTCTACAGGAGACAGGCCCATCAGCTATAGGCTATTGCCCGAGGCCAGTCAACAAGGGGAATGATATCAAATAGGGCAATGGATAAAAACAGATGATTGCTGATAATGAAGATTATAATAGTTTTGCATCGCGATTGATGAATTGAATAATCGTAAACGAGATCTTATTAATCTGATTTACACATCATACTTATTAAAGACAATTAATTTAAGTAGCTATGTATATCTGCGAAGAACAAAGAGTTGTTAACAAACTGAATAAGGATGGGCTATGTGCCATCATGCATGGTTATGGGGAAGAACCCGATTTTTGGTTCGTCTTTGCGATTTGGAAAATGTGCGGTGAGCCTAATTTGTATTTTGATTACGATGGCGAGATAGGAAAGTACATTTTCTATTTTAAATCCACTGAAAAGCAAGTGAAGCGTGCAAAGAAAAAGGTCTATTTGCACTATGACGTAAAAGCTTGGGTTAAAGACGAAGTTGGGCACTATATACCATATGTTAAAAGAATCATAAAGACCGTATTGGCCAAAGGCATTTACCTTCTCAAAGACAAAGAACGGATTCAACAGCTTAAGGATGATTATGAAACTTTGACAGGTCTAATCGGTTGGTATTCTGATGGCAAATATGATGAGGAAACCGCAGGCATGGTTTGCGAGGGCGATAAACCTTATTTTGTTGTCGGCGAATCCGATCTGGTTTTTAAGAAACTAAAACGAATGGGTTATAAAACTGTTATTTCGTATGATTCTGATGGAAATGAAGAGTTTGAATGGTTTTTAGATGCTGATTACGGCTACAGAATATTCGATTGGAATGAGTTACAACAGGATATTGAAGATTTCATAATGGATAGATTACAATCAGAGTTTGGCGATTGTATCTATACATACAACTATGATGAGAATACGCGTATTTGGACCTATGAACTGGACTTAAACGAAGGATATAAAAGTAGTTTGAAAGAGTTCATCAGAGGGTGGAACGTCAGAAAACCATATGGCATTAGATGCAAGTTCATCGAAGAAACACCATTTGGCTGTATACTGAAATATAAGAATGGCTTCAAATATAGCAAATGATTCTTTCATGATGGATCTCCTCTAATTAATAACAACCATCTATAGGCAAATAATCGAAGTCTATTTTCGTGTGGGGTTGGTGTATAATTGCAACAATCTTGTGGAGTTGGTTTGCCATTTCATTTGGATGATTTGGATGATTGCCAATCCAAATATATAGCATACCTTTGTCGCAGAAAAAAATTGTTGAACTTTAATAAGAAATGGGTTATGGTAAAACGTAGTTATCGAGTGAAGTATAGGATTGAGGGGCCGGCTTCGGCCTCGAATGCATCGGCAACAGTAATGCTGTATTCAGCAAGCGAGAGTGAGGCGATCAATGAGCTGCAGAAGCGCGGCACCATCGGACGAGACAAGCGGGTAATCATCCTGGATATACAGGAGGCCTAGGTTGTTTCATTGAAGGATTTGCAGTTGTTAATTCACAACAGACTGACGAACAATGAATTGACTTTGATTTAACAATGCTTAACTGCGAAAATTTGCATATTTCAACATTTTGACATACCTTTGCACTCGCATTTCAACAATGAGGTGCACAAGGATATTGAGAGAATAACAGAGTGTTAAACGAGAGTATCAAGAGACGGATTGCGAGCCGCCCCAACCGAGCTCAATCATAAACGCCACGGTGGGAAAATGATACGGATTACTAACTGATAATTAGTGATTTAAAAAAGTTTATGAGATAATATAGAAACTTTTTGAAAGCATGATTGTGTAATGGTCTGCGGGCCATTGCAGGGGACTCTACACCTCTTGTCGCGAGCAATTCAAGCAAACGAAAGAAGGTGTCCTAGGATAAAACAAGCAAAGCGTTTTAACGCATATATAATGTTAATTAGTTAATAAATAATTGTTTCAAGCTATATAATCATGAAAGTAACCGACAAGAAAAAAACTGCAAATAGCAAGTGTACGTCTTCAAGCCAGGGCGTTAAAATCTTGAAGGGCATCAAGATTAGCACCCCACGGAAACCGAAATCGTTACTTGAAGCCATCGACAATATTAACTATCAGCTTTCGGAATGTGTCCGTGATACTGAACGATTCGAAGATCTGGACTTGTCCCTGTGTTATGGAAACAATATCGATTATCTGGCCAAGAGGTTGAACATCACGCCGCTTCAAGCTATTGTTTTCAGCATATGTCTTGAAGTCGGCCCAGAAAACATTGACTTCAAGGACTTTTCCAATGCGCTTCGTTGCTCCAATTCACACGCATTGACTGTTGTGGACACCTTAAATGAATTGGTGCGCTGCCGCTTGTTGGGCCTCACGACTAATTACAGAGGCAAGTCTTCATCCTACTCCATTCCGGGGCGTGTACTCAAGTCTCTTATCGCCAATGAGGACTATGTTATGCCTGACCGTCAAGTGAATGATACTTTTGGTTTTTTGCAGTATTTCAATTGTTTCTTAAACGAACTGGAGAGCGAAGGTATCAAGCAGGGTATTTTGCTTGACGAGGTGAATGAGCTTTTTAAAGAAAATTCAAAGTTGGATTTTGTCAAGAAGGTCAATCGCTATGATTTGAGTGCGGAAGACCGCTTGTTGCTGGTTTACTTTTGCGACAGGCTGGTGAATGAGAACGACAATACGCTAGGATTTTACCAGTTCAATGGCGTGTATTCAAGCAAGAATGCGTTTTCAAAAGTCAGGGCGGAATTACGATCAGGTCAGCATGTTTTAATGCTATTCGGGTTGATTGAATATGCCTGCGATAACGGAATTGCTGACACATCACGTTTCACACTTACAGAAAAGGCACGGACGGAGTTACTTGCAAATATCAATCTCAACTCCATGGAGGAGAATCTGAGTGGCGTGATACATGCCGATAACATCCATGCCAAGGAGTTGTACTTCAGTGACAAGGTTGGCAAGCAAGTCGGCAAACTGCAGGGTTTTCTGGATCCCGAGAAATATAACGTGCTTATCGAACGCATGACGGAGCGCTATAACCGCTGCGGACTCACTTGCCTGATGTACGGCAGACCAGGCACTGGCAAGACCGAGACCGTTTATCAGCTGGCACGCCAGACCGGGCGTGACATCATGGCCATCGAGGTGCCGCAGATCAAGAGCAAGTGGGTTGGCGACAGTGAGAAGAACATCAAGGCGGTTTTCGACAAGTACCGTGAAATGGTAGAGAAAGCAAAGGTCGCCCCTATCCTACTCTTCAATGAGGCAGACGCTATCATCGGAGTCCGCAAGAGCGGTGCCGAAAATGCTGTTGATAAAATGGAAAACTCCATCCAGAACATCATTCTGCAGGAAATGGAGAATCTCAACGGCATTATGATTGCTACCACGAACTTGACCGAGAACCTGGACAGTGCATTTGAGCGCCGATTCCTCTATAAGATTGAGTTCGAGCGTCCCGACGCTGGCGTTAGAGAACATATCTGGCAAGACATGATTCCAGAACTTGACAGTGAGGAATGCAAGGTATTGGCCGAAGGCTTCGACTTCAGCGGCGGACAGATTGAGAACGTGGCACGCAAATTCGCCATCGACGGCATCCTTGGCGAGTTTGAACAAGGCGACCGCCTTACTGAACTGACCACGCTCTGCAGCGAGGAACGAATCAACGATTCAATGGCTGATCGCCGTCGCATCGGGTTCGTAGCGTGAAAAAGTGTACGAGACAAAATATAGGACAATTAAAATATAGTGTATTATGTATGACATAACAACCTGGTTTTTTATCTGGCTGGCTGGGTTTATCTTAGCTTTGCTGTGCCTGATCTTCTTTTGGGGATTTGAGGACAATGAGGGCAACATCGAGGTGACTGGCACGAGGATCGTTTGTTACCTTTCTATAGCAGTCATTGCCAATTGGGCAATAGTAGTGTTTTACCTGATTGTAGGGGGCATGTATCTCCTTGTTTGGATTGGTGAGCTCTTCACCAAGGCGACTGACGTAACCATCTATAAGTCAGAAAAGAAAGGCAAGACAAAGAATAAAAAACAAAGTAAAAAGAAGTAATATGAATGAAGTACAGTACTATTTAGGCAGAGACGATTTTGACAGGTACGAAATCATTGAACATAATTCCACTAAGCCTGCATATAGTGGAAAATGCGTTTTTTCCATCAATGAGAATTCATTTTCCAACGGTTGCGATCGTCTAACGACAGTCTATGATTTTAATTTGTATCTACCGATAGACGAAAGCGTCTATAACACTGCAAAAAAAATGTTCATTGACGCCGTTATGCTCCTTGATTCAATTCGGGCAATAGTAGAATTCGACAAAGGGCTCCAGCAACCTGTTAACAGGGAGTTACAAACTGGAAATCACTTTTTCTATCCTGATACAGGCTACAATTGTGTCAAGGAGATAGATGATGGAGAAGTTTATGTTGATTATATCGATAGCGATTGCCGCAATTATGCATCTATCTTCCGTTCACAAAATTTAGTCGAAGATTGTGGTATCTCGTTTGAAGACTTGCAGGATGAAGGATTCTTCATTCACAAAGACGCGTATAATGAGACATACAGGATAACCACGGAGGCTATAAAGAACATTATGGCTTTTCTTAAGAACGAGTTTTTGAAGGCTTAATATGGAAATCACGGTCGACATTTTGGAGGAGAAGTTTGAGGAATACAACAAGTTGTATTTCAGGGGGCGATTGTTGTGGCCACACGAGTTCTATCTTCTCAAATCCTTTAGGGTATATGGCCGTTTCAGCTGCCGCAAACATAGGCCGGGCAGTCGCTTGCGTAATGTAAGAATCGGGATATCTATGTATTATGACTGGACTGAGGAACAATTGCGTGACGTTCTCGTTCATGAAATGCTTCACTACAAGTTGGAGCGTTCCAAGAATACTGAAAAGAAAGAGCATGGGCCGCTATTCTTGAAAGCTGCAGCCGAGTTGAACGAGAAGTACGGCTTAAATATCACGGGTAAAGGGATCATTCCTGGACTGAAAGTCAGTTCAGTTGCCCCCAAGCGTTCATGGGCTCGTTTCTTCTTTGTACCAGCAAGTTAACAAAATACAATAAAGGAAATGGGATACGATCGAATCAATAATTATAGGACTGGACTGAAGATAATAAACGAAGGTTTATTATATGGTCTCTTGTCAGTGCCTTCTTTCTCTGGAAAAGAAAAATGGATGCAATATTACATCATGGAATATGCCAGAAGAAAAGACATTCCTGCTGGCATTGACGATAAGGGCAATATATACCTTTGTAAAGGCTCTTTGTCCGAAGGAGAGATCTACCCTTGTGTAACAGCACACATGGATACTGTTCACAGTCGCCAGATCCCATTTATCGAAGCAAACAAGAAAATTCCATTGCAGACAGAGGTTGTCAATGGCAATCATCTCATTTTTGCCGAGGACTTTGGCTTGGGCGGAGACGATAAGGCCGGAATTGTTATCGCATTAACCATCATGGAAATGTTGCCAGTGTGTAAGGCCGTTTTCTTTGTAGAAGAGGAAATCGGGTGTGGCGGCAGTGAGGTTGCCGAACTGTCTTGGTTCAGGGATGTTGGATATATCATTGCTTTTGACGCTCCTGGTCGAAATTGCGCATCGTGGTCGTGTGGCGGTGAACTGTTGTTTGATAGGACATTCTATGAGAAGTTCCTTAGGGAGTTGGGGAACAAATACGGCCTGACCAATTATGAAGCCCATCCTTATACCGACGTTATGATGCTGAGAATGAATACCTGCCTCGCATGTATGAACTTTGGTGCTGGCTATTACAATCATCACACATCCATCGAATATGTGGTTGCAGAGGATATGGATCAAGCCGTGGCTATGGGGCTTCACCTTATCAATCGATTAGGTAACAAAGAATATATAATACCTTATACGCCACACTATTTGGATGTTGATAACGCAGATTATAATTACTTTAAAGCGCTATTTAATAACCACAAATAGATTTATTCAAGACCATATGAAGATAACAAAGGAAGACTTGAAGGCACGGTTTGACGAGTACAACCGGCTGTATTTCGGCTCGGTGCTGCCCCGATGCGAGTTCTCCGTTATTAAATTGAGTTGCCTTGGCCGTTATATGTTCTCTTCTGGAAAGAACGGCAAACGCAAGTACTGGATCAGGTTGACTAGTGACGTTAACTGGACAGAGGAGTCTCTTAGGGACGTGCTCATTCATGAAATGATACATCACTATGTAGTTGCTATCGACGGCTGCAAAGGTATTGACGGATTCAGTTGGTATGGTTTATTCGGCCATGGGAAACGATTTCGCAGACAAGTTAAGAGGATTAACCGCGAACACGGCTTGAAGATACACATTCATGGTGATTCCAATCTATATCACAAAAACGAAAGAGTCCCGACCACCAGGTGGGGAAAATTCGTGAGATGTATCAACTATAATCTGACATAGAGAAATCAAGGTTGCTATGGAGCATTCAAAAGAAATAATCAAGAATCTTCCTCAAATATTTGATGAAGAACTGGAAGAAATCAGGCTCTTAACTGAAAAGTTGGTTGAAATTACTCTAGATGATTTTGACAAAGCCTGTGCAATAATTGATTCGATTTATGAACAATTTCATGGCATATTAAGTCAAGAGCAAATTGAATCTTTGATTATTAGTGAACTGAGGACAAGAAATCTATACAGCTAACTGTAATTACAATATGGAGAAAATGACAGACTATCTCAAGAAATGGCGCGAGGTAATGCCATCATGGTTGGCAAACTATCGTCCAGGTGACCATGTTGAGTTTAGCGATTTCATGGGAGGCCGGATTGGCTATTACCCAGGGAGTTTTTTTGACGGATGCTTAATCAAGACGGCAAACAAAGCGCACTGCTTACACGCTTTTCTATATGTTGATTATGGGGTTACTCGTGAAGAAGTTGAGGAAGAGTTGGGTAAGGAGAATGCTCTCTTGGGATATCACTCGATTGGGCGTGTAGAGTGGCCTTTTAAGGACATTATGCCCCATGGATTTTTTCATTTACCCTCTGAGTATACACCAATGATCAATAAAAGATTGATGCTTGTGGAGGAAGGCGTGAAACCGTTTTGCATTATGGAGGCATATGAACGAAATAATGACAGGGACGATACTTGGGGATCCGAACGCCTAGCACTTGCCTATCTTTTCGCTGACGGCATTACCGCCTTTTATGAGTTGTTCGTTAATCAATACAACAAGGCCCCATGGTTATTTTTACTCCAGGATCACGGTCTAGGTGGTAATTACAACAAATTTGGAAAAGGTGGAATTCTTGACAAGATTATCCAGCGATACGGGAAATTTCCGACCTTCGTAATTCGTGATGTCCGCAGCACCCATATTTGGGACGGTTACCAGCCAGTTGTTGGTGTCAATGCGGTCTCGGGAGGCATGCACAAAAATCTAAGGATACTTTGTCAAAGGGACAAGGAAATAAAGCACAATCTGAACGAAGAATATCTCCAGTCCCTGACTGAAGAATAACGCATTCGCCAAATGCAGGAGTGGACGCCAAATGAGTGGACACAATATTATAGTGCTGGTGGCACTAAAACATTAGAGGAGTTCCGCGATGCCCTGTTAAGTAAAGGAGAAGAAATAATACAAGAAAAGTATGGTAGCGAATATATGACGCCTGAAGAAGCTCGCAAGCGGCTTCATGCGTTTGTCGAAAAACTAAGAGAGAAATATGGCAAAAAACGAAAGATCAAAGAGGTGAACATTAACGGCAGCCGAGTCTACGTTGAGAATGGCGAGGTAAAAACCGTTTTAAGTGATGAAATTCAAAGAACCGGCTACATGTCGGTTGAAGAATGTTATCAACTCATTGACTCAGCTATCAGAATGGTTTATGAGTTAAATGAGAAATTATAAGGGAATGATATACTATTTGTCCCAGAATGAAAAGAAATCACATTTCAACTGAAATTGATGGAATAATGATGAATAAAATCACCCAAATTACCACCAAATTGTACCTTTCTCAACCCAAGAGTTTCTAGCATTGTTATTGCTTCTTTTACTGTTTCATTCCTCGAATCTGCAAGAAATACCGCATGATACGAACCGTCTTTTTCTACTTTGGTTTGCACATTAAAACCATGACGATTGCAAATGTCATAAACTATGTCATCAAGAACTTTGTATATACCCATATCATCACCATCATTCTCATTGATGGAAGTTTTTTGTGAATATTGCTCATTGATATACTCTCGAACCACATTTTTGATTATTCCCTCAATAATCACTTCTTTTCGCTTATTTCTATCCATATCAATTTACTTTACTTATAAATAGTAATTTATCAGATATTTTTTGTATTATTGCGCCAATAATAGTTTTCGACATGGAATACAGAAAAAACGTAAAAATTGAAATCAGTAGTGCCGATGCTACGATATCATTAGTTCATAAAGGCAATATTTTGTCGGCCATAGTAAAGAACCCTAATGGCAAAAAAGTTGCATCAATTGATTCGATTAAAATGACAATTGGAAACGACGAACATTTTAATGGTTTTGAATGCTTTTATGTTCAATCAATAAATGCAATTAGTAATTATGAAATTATGTTTCGCTTACAACAGTTCTTTTATGAAAGCGTTCATAATTTGGGATATAGGTACTTATTATTTGAGACAAGAAATCCGATATTGTTGGATATTGCAAAGCATTTATATGTAATTGAACCAATTAAAGGGACCAATTGCTATATTGCGGATTTGGATAGAATGTTCTATCATTCCTTAACTGATAAGTAAGCAAATGCAGCCTGATTGGACTGTATTCATATTTTAGCAATTTTTATGTTAGAAATTACTTGAGGACAAATAGTATATCATTCCCAATTATAATGCTATCGATAGCTAATTGCTTTATCTTTTCTCAAAAGTTTTTGTATTTTTGTGAAGTGTAACAATAAATTGAACGATTATGTTTGGAGTTGACGACAAGAAATGCAGTGACATGGAGGTAGCTCAAGGCTACTGGGAGCGCATGAAAGATAGAATGGCTTGGTGCCGCAATGCCGCCACCGAATACCTTAAGAACAACGAGCGGCGCAGGTTCTACAAGTTGACGTATCGAGTTGACCCAGGTGAGAAGGTGGCCTATGTAGCCATCAGCGACAAAATCCTTCAGGAGGCGGAAAATGCGTTGAAGAAAGAATTTGCCGAGAATGGCCCATTCAACAATGATGATGAGAAAGACGATTTCTACATGGAGGTGATCACCGACATTCTTTGTGACTATGTGCCTGAGGAAGACCAACATTGGGCCGGAGGGTCGCCCATCATCATGGACTTCAATCGCGATGAGTTTATCTATTGCACAAGTTTTAAGGTGATGCACACCGATTTTCTCAAAGAAGAGCCAGAGGAGTTTGTGTATGATGTCTGCAATATCGAGTTGTCCAATGAGGAGTATATCGACCTGGTTGCGGCAAAGCTGTTTGATCAGCACCTGGCCTTCTATGATTTGAAATACCTCTATGAGGACATCTATCATCGCGTGGATGATCTTTGCCAACTACCGCATCACCATCACATCATCTTCATGCAGGAAATCAACGAGACAGCCCAGGCTATCCTCGACAGCAAGAGCAAGGATGAGTTGCCCAAGCCCATAGGCGGTGATAATCCTTTCATGCCCGTTATCTGGAATGTTCTATTCAAGAATGCTGACCAGTTTGATGATCCTCTACTAATGAAGGCGCTCAAGATTGCCGTAACTAATTGAAACGATGAGTCGGAGTAAATTGAAAAGTCGCTGGATGCGACGTTGCATACAAGAGATATTCGGCCCTCGCGATCAGCGTCAGCGCAACCCTCACAAATTTGATGAGATGCCAAAGAACACGCCGTCACGTCACATTTCGATGCGCTGTACTGAGGTTTCCTGGATGCAGGAGAGCGGATCCTTTGGTGGCCACAAAGTCAAGCACCAGGGCCACCGCATGGTGAGCGGCATCGTCCGCCAAAAGGTCAAGGAAGAATTACGCCAACAAATCGACAACGAGTTGTCCGAGTTAGAGCCCAATAATTCAAATACGATTATGAATAATATTTACACATTTTGGACAGTAGGCTATCTTGAGATAGATGGAAAAGATGTCAACACACTTGATGTCGCATTGACCCCGGCTGAAGTTCAGTCAATTTACGACTGGTTTGCATTACGCCAAAATAAATGGATAAGTTTCATTCCACAGGCGTTTCGGAATCATAATCAAGAATTGTACGACAAGCTTTATACATCGCTTGTTGAACTTATGAATCAAGCGAATCCTGAAACATATGAATGCGATGATGATTGGGATGAGGAAGAGTTTCCTGAAATTGAATATGATCCAAGTATTGACCCTACATCTTATGACTCTCCATTTGGTTTACTTCATTGGCCTCATCGTATATTTAAGGAATTGAATATCAACGAGCCGAATGTCACAATTTGGGTACATGAGAAAGGCAAAGATCCCAATATGGAAGGTTTGGGATATCCAATCTACCTTGACGAGATCCATTCTGCTGAATTGCATGAGATCATGCAAGATCGCTTCGGCAATAATAATCAAACCCCATATATCAATATTGAAATACTTAGGCAAAATAACAATGATCTTTACTTAGAAATAAAGAACCAAGTGGATGATATTTTGCCTGACTATGGTATCAACACCACAGAATCTCACGAACTAGTGTACTCCTTGTATCAACATACCATTAAGTCAATGAGTGGTTTATAGTGATAACAATGCCAACAGTTTTTTCATTTCATTGTCAAATTAAATGGAGATAACAAAGGAGGATTTACAACAAAGTTTTGATGAATACAACCAATTGTATTTTGATGGTAAACTGAAAAGCGTCAATCTGGGTTTTCTAAGCAAAAGTTTTAAAACCATTGTTGGGGTATTTGAATTTGAAATCGATAACAACTGGCACGTAAAAAATCCATCCATTAAAGTAAGTAAAAGAATCGATTGGGACGAAGATAAACTGAAAAGCGTTTTATTGCATGAAATGGCGCACTTTTCAGTAACACAAAAATATAGAAAGAATAAAAAACATGGTCTAGCATATATAAAAGAGTGCAAACGAATCGAAAGCCAACATAATGTGACCGTTTGGCACTGTTGGATGAGAAAAGGCTATATAGATAAAAGGGAGAGCATCTTTACCTGGCCCTTAATATTTTGTTGCAATATTGCGTCGATAGTCAAATTCAGGATAATTCAAAGAATCATTTAGCGTTATATTCGGCAGATTTCAAAAAATGCTACCTTTAGACGGTTGTGGGAAGAATGAAATAGCACTAATTTTGCAGCGGAAACCCAACCAACTTAGATGGAATAAAGGGGTTCTGCACGAAAAATCGTCTGCCGAACGTGTACACAATTTCTCGGCAGTCCTTACGAATAGCTAATTCCTCCATCTATTTAATTGACAAGGGCTGTATGCTGCACGAATCTGGCTATAATGTCCATTGTAAATCCTTCCTGGTCTATGGTGAGCGCCCCTGTACGATCTCTCATGCAGCCTTGTCAACGGTTTCTTATAAAGGCTCAAGATTATGGATATCGCAACTTCAATAACAAAACTAAGGACCAGCAGACTCTATACGAGGAAGGCGCTGGCGGAGAAAGCCGGGATAAACCTTCGGCACCTTATCGCTGTAGAGGATGGTCGAGAAGAAGCCACTCAACAGGATATAGAGGCCATCAGTCGAGTATTCCATGTAAAACCTGAAGATTGGCTAAAGTGATATGGGAAGATATGTGATAAAGACACACCTGATAGATAAGCCGGAGATCACTTTCTACTACAAAGGAACAGCTAATGAGGAAGGTGTATCTTTCGCCATGAATACTATCGTGGGGTTTGATATTTCAGATGCAATGGTCTTTTATGATAAAGAGGATGCCGTTCAACTTTGTGATAAGCTGAATAAGGATAGGAAGGTATTGTTAAAGTATGGATATGAGCCGTTCGAGATGCAGATTCTGTAGTCAATAATTATATGTTGTTCTTGTATTCATTTGATTGGATGTTATCATGAGGCCTGCTACCTTTACGGTATAAAAGGTGGTAGCGACAGGACAGTGTGATTATTTGTTTCATCAATGCGGCTTCACGGTATCATTCCCCTCCCGTCAAGCAGAGGGCCGTGCGTAAAGACAACAAATAGTGGACGGTCACGCCCACTATACCATTACTAGTGTACGACCACCTCTCGGCGGATGGTTCACAGAAAGGCTCCGGAATGCAATCACGTTTCCGAGGCCCATAATAAGTTAATCAATAAGCTGTTCTCTGACATTGAAAATACTATAATGTGATTTCATCAAGAATGTTAAAAAACATTATAAATCTTCATAAAAATTATGTTTGAATAATTCAATGCCAGTTTCATTTTTCACAATTCTGCCAAAGTCTCTTATTACAGCATCTGCTTCGAGTTGTGAGATGAATCGTTGCATGTCATATTTCTTGATGAGTGCGACTTCGCCTTTATCGTTTCTGGAGATATTAATATCAAGCGGAGATGATAAGAATCTTGAAAGAAAGTCCACGTACTCATCATTAGGATAAGATGGATCTGTTAGCCACAATTCTGTGTACTCAGTTGTATAAATGGAAGCATTCAAGATTAAATAACTATGGGACAACTCCGAGGGATCAAAACATGACGTTTTATTCATCAGTTTCTTTTCTTGAGTTGAGATAAAAAAGCCGTCATCACTTACTTGGAAGATTGACATCTCTACTTTCTTCTTACCAATTACTTCAAAGCCGAAATAGTACTCAAAAAAGTAGCCATATAAGAAATCCCATCCCCACATATCCTTAAATACTGAAAGCTTAGCATAATCCGAATCAGGGCTATTTCGCCGTTTCCCAATTTCTGCTGAAAACCAATCTTTTTTTCCCCACATATCATTGAATGGTGTTTGTTCTCTGATATAGGAAACTATTTGTAGGACTCGCTCTTGATAATTATGCAGTAATCTAAATGCGTTCCTGACATCAACAAATATGTTGTCAATTTCTTTACTCATTTTGCAATTATTTAAATAGAGTTTGTATTTTTTCTATAGACGCTTTATGAATAATTGTCTGAACTCTTGCCATTGTATTGAACCATTCAATATTGTATACTTGATGAATATTAAAGGCCAAAATGATATTATTAAGTAATCGTTTGGTTGCAGAAATATTCATGTCAGGAAAAGAAATGGATTCCAGTTCATTTTCATACCTGTTTACATTAATCAATAGAGAAAGCCAATTGCATTTATAGATTTTGACATGTTTCTTTTTAATTAAGATTGTCTCAGAGAGCACAGACAAATTGCCACCCACAGCGATAAAGACATAATTGTTCTTTTCGTTATTCATGTTTAGGTATGCCAATATTTCACGTTGCCACTGCTGTTTATATTGACCTTCAGAAGATCCAACTTTTGCTTCAATGATAACATCCAAGTTCTCAAACCGAATAAATAAGTCAGGTTCGACATATTTTGAGTTGTTTGTTCCTTTGCTATCCCAATGAGGCCAA
>JAFQZK010000024.1 GCA_017405965.1 Muribaculaceae bacterium
CCGGCCATGGAGCCCGCTCCTCAGTTTCAACCCAATGGCGCTCGTCCCATGCTGGGCTTTTGGGAAGCCGTGAAGATTTGTTGGTCCAAGTATGCCGACTTTACCGGTCGTGCCCGTCGCAGCGAGTACTGGTGGTTCTGCCTCTTTAGCGCGATAGTGATTCTGGTACCGCTCATTGTGATGCTCCTCTTCTTTGCAATTGGCTCAAGTGCCTCCGGTAGTGCAGGATCCTTGTTATGGTATGCACCTGCCGTGATTGCCGTTCTTGTGATGGGCGTTATCGGTCTTGCTCTGATTATCCCGTCGCTGTCGGTTCAGACTCGACGCCTGCATGATACTGGTCGCAGTGGGTGGTGGGTTGTATGGAACATTATCATGAGCGTCGTGGCATCGTTTGCCGAGGTTGCCGCTTTCGGCTTTACCAATTATATCGAAGCTACTCCCACACCCAGCGACATTGATATGTTTAAGGCAATCATGGAGAATTCGATGGGCCTGTTTATCGTGGTGGCATTACTGTACCTGATCAACCTGGGCATCTCCATCGCGGTGTTTGTCTTCTCGCTGCTCGACAGCCATCGCGAGGAGAACAAGTACGGTCCCTCACCCAAGTATCAGTAATCAAGGAATGTTTAATTGATTCATACGGTCTTCATTGACCTGGAGCTCACCGGTTGCGCGACTGGTGAGCTTTTTTTCGGTTTGTCATTTGCCTTGGTTAATCATATTGACTACCTTTGCGCTTACAAGACATTAATTGTTTTTAAGATATGGAACAGAATCAACAATCTCAACCTCCCGTGTTCAATCCTCAGGGACCGGCTCAGCAGCCCGATCCTCAGTTTCAACCCCGCGTGAACGCCCGCCCCATGCTGGAACCGGTCCAGGCCGTGAAGATCTGCCTCAAGAAGTTCTTTGACTTCACTGGCCGTGCCCGCCGCAGCGAGTACTGGTGGTTTGTCCTCTTTGTGATGATCGTTTCGATGGTGTTCAACTTCATCGGTGCGATTTTTCCCATGGTGAACATCCTCGGTCTGATTGTCAGTCTGGTGCTGACCATTGCTCAGCTGGCAGCCTTGACACGCCGCTTGCATGACACTGGCCGCAGCGGCTGGTGGGTGCTGGTGTACGGCTTGTTTATGCTGGTTACCTATGGCGCGCTGGCCGCCATCTTGGCACCTGTCGCCAGCGAGTTGATGGCCGAGGGTGATCAGATGGCCTTGGTTGAACTCATGGCCAATGCCGTTATGGACTCACCCGTTGCTGCGGCTGTGATGATTTGCGGCGCTCTCGCCACTGCGTTCATGGCTATTATCACCTTGATTTTTGCGGTAAAGGACAGCCAGTGGACCGAGAACAAGTACGGTCCTTCGCCCAAGTATCAGTAAACCGTTTCATCCTTCGCTCGTCAGTATAGGCGACAGGACGAAGAGAATGAAAAAAAACAGGAACCCATTTGGGCTCCTGTTTTTTAGTGTCAGTCACTTGTGGTGACCGATGAGGTTCCATTACATGGCCATTACGGCGTTGATCAGCATGGTAACGTCGGTGATGTTGATGATACCGTCGCCGTTCATGTCTGAGTTGTCGAAGTTGATGGTTGAGAAGTTCTCGCTCATCACAGCGCTGATCAGGATGGTAACGTCGGTGATGTTCACCGTGTTATCGCTGTTCACGTCGCCAAGCTTGCCAGCCTTCTTGATGTTGAAGGTGTTGTTAACCATGTCAACGGTAACAGCCCACTTGCCAGCATCAACCTCGATGCTCTTGTAGCTGCCGTCGGTAGCCAGAGCGCAGTCAACGCCAATCAGCTCCTCGGTCAGTACCCAGTTCTCGCTCTCGGGATCGCAAACAGGACCGAAGCGGAAGGCTGCGATGTCGTCCCAAGGAGTCTCGCTCTCAGCCTCGGCAAGCTTCTTGGTGAAGCCGAAGTAACCCTTGCCTTCGTTCACGTCGGCAACGTTGATCTCGGCAGTGTAAACCTCGTTCTCAGCGTCGTAGGTCATCTGAACACCACTGATGGCGTCCCAAGTGAGGTCGTTCACGTTACCCATGATGAAGATGTCACCAGTGTAGGGCTCGGGAACAACGGTGTCAACAGGCCACTCGCCATTGATGGTGAATACGTTGTTCACCATGTCAACGGTAACAGTCCAAGCGCCAGCGGGAATCTCGATGCTCTTGTAGCTGCCATCGGTTGCCAGAGCGCATTCAGTACCCAGCAGTTCCTCGGTCATTACCCAGTTCTCGGACTCGGGATCGCAAACGGGACCGAAGCGATAACCGGCGATATCATCCCAAGGAGTCTCGCTCTCGGGATCGGCCAGCTTCTTGGTGAAGCCGAAGTAACCCTTGCCATTGTTGGCATCAGTTACATTGATCTCGGCGGTGTAAACCTCGTTCTCGGCGTCATAGGTCATCTCAACACCACTGATGGCATCCCAAGTGAGGTCGTTCACGTTACCCATGATGTAAACATTTTGAACCTCGGGCACAACAGTGTCGGTGGGCCAGGTGCCGTTGATCTTGAACAAGCCGTTGTTGAGGTCAACGGTAACAGTCCAAGTACCAGCGGGAATCTCGATGCTCTTGTAGCTGCCTTCCAGGTCAAGCTCACAGTCAGTACCCAGCAGTTCCTCGGTCATAACCCAGTTCTCGGCCTCGGGATCGCACATGGGACCGAAGCGATAACCGGCGATGTCATCCCAAGGAGTCTCGCTCTCGGGATCGGCCAGCTTCTTGGTGAAGCCGAAGTAACCCAGGCCATTGTTGGCGTCGGTTACATTGATCTCGGCGGTGTAAACATTGGCGGTCTCGTCATAGTTCATCTCAACACCACTGATGGCATCCCAAGTCAGGTCGTTCACGTTACCCATGATGTAAACGGGATCAACGGTGGGTTGGGGAGCCTCCTTAGCAACAAGCAGTACCGTACCAGCAACCAGGTCAACGGTGATGTCGTAGTAGCCGGCCAGTGCCTTGAAGGCATTGTCGTGGCTGAGGTTCCATTCGCCCAGAGGTGCAGCGGTGCCGCTCACAACCTCGTAGCCGTTCTCGGTAGCACCAATGCGGTAGTCGTTAGGCCAGTCGTTAGCGTTCTCACCAAGTTTGGACATGAAGCTGAAGAAACCATAGCCTTCTTCAGCATCGCTGATGACAGCGTCGGTGAGCGTGAACACGTTGTTCTCGCCTGCAGTCATCTCGATAGCGGTCGAGGGATTCCAGCCATTGTTGTTCACTTGGCCTACGATGTACAGGTGGCCGGTCAGAGGATTAACCTCGGGACCGTCCTGAACCTTGGTGGCAGTGAAGCCAACCTCTTCGGTAGCGGGATCAAAGGTGAACTTCAGGTCATAGATGCCGGTTTCATCAATCGTACGAACTACATCTTCCTCAGGCCAAGCAAAGCCCCAGTCGTGGTTGCCCACAATCTTGAACTTGATGGTCGTGCCAGCAGTCAGTTCAACGCCTTCCTTGCCCCAGGTGTAGAGGCCGTCAACAAGCGTCATATCGGTAGCAGTGTTGGTATCGCTCCATTCTGCGCCAAAGATTGATGCGGGCTCACCGGCAACACTGTAGGTGTTGATTACGATGGGTTCTACATAACCTTCTACCTTGAACCTCATATTGGTGGCGTCAAATGTGAACAGATAGTCGCCGCCACTGCCTGTGAACTTGTAGGATTTGGAGCCGTTGGGGGCCTTCTGGGTAGTGGTCCACTCGCCAGCGTTTACGACTTGGTCAGAACCGCCGGTCGGGCCGATGCGGTAGTTGGGATTGAAAACGTTCCATTCGCTGTTCAGTCCATCACCAAACACGAAATATACCGTGTTGGAGACAGTGGTGGTGTAGGAATAGGTGCCGTCGCCATTGTCGGTCATCTCAACACCGTTGCCAGGATTCCAATTGCCAAACGGGTCGGAGCCGACAATGTACATAGCTGCGTTAGCATTGTAGCTAACGAGCGCAATCAACATTGATAAAATTAACGTTAATCTCTTCATGAAAAATAAACTTGAATTTATTAATTAAACATGTGAATAAAGTTGGTTTGTTCTTGTACCTGAAACTTTGTAGTTTTTAAGTCGCTCAAAGTTACTAATTTTTTCACTAATACATTATTTTATAAAGGAATTTTTCTTAAATTGTTGCGCAAACGATTGCACGACGGCCAACCTGTGGCTATCGCATGCAATAGGTAGAAAAACGGGTGTGTTGGTTATTCAGCGCTGCCGATCAATTCAAACGGCAATGCTTGCTTGATGCGCACCTGGGCGAACTCGCCGACAGTCAACGGCTTGTCCTTGGTGATGAGCACTTCGGGATCCACCTCGGGGCTGTCCCACTCGGTGCGGCCGATGTAGTAGTCGTCCTCCTCGCGGTCCACAACGACGCGAAGGGTCTGGCCCACCTTGTGCTCCTGGATGTTGAGCGAGATGTCTTCTTGCAGCGACATGAGGCGTTGCAAGCGGTCTTGCTTGACCTCCTGAGGGGTGTCATCGCTCAGGTTCTGGGCGGCCCACGTGCCGTTCTCCTCGCTGTAAGCGAACGCGCCCATGCGCTCGAAGCGGGCCTCACGCACGAAGTCCATCAGTTCCTCGAATTCCTGCTCGCCCTCGCCGGGGAACCCCACCATCAGGGTGGTGCGGATGTGGATGCCCGGCACCTCGCGGCGCAAGCGTGCCAGCAGGTCGAGGGTCTCCTGACGGGTGATGTGGCGGCGCATGTTGGTCAGCACCTTGTCGCTGATGTGCTGCAAGGCGATGTCAAGGTAACTGCACACGTTGTCGCGGCTGGCCATCACGGGCAGGATGTCGTAGGGGAATTGGGTGGGGTAGGCATAGTGCAGGCGTATCCACTCCACGCCCTGGATGTCGGCCATGCGGTCGATGAGTTCGGGCAGCATCATGCGGTTCTCCAGGTCCAAGCCGTAGGACGACAGGTCTTGGGCGATGACGTTGAATTCCTTGACGCCGCGCTCGGTCAGTTGGCGCACTTCGTCGAGCAACTGCTGCATCGGCACCGAGGTGTGGCGACCCGTTATCAGGGGGATGGCGCAGAAGGCGCAGAAGCGGTTGCAGCCCTCTGAAATCTTGAGGTAACAGTAGTGGGGCGGGGTGGTGAGGTAGCGTTCGCGGGCCAGGTCGGTGCGATAAGCGTGGCCCAGGTCGGCGAGCATCCCTTTCCAGTCAAACTTGCCGTAGAAGCGGTCCACCTCGGGCAGCGCCTCGATGAGGTCGGCGCGGAAACGCTCGGCCAGGCAACCCATGACGAACAGGTTGCGGATTTTGCCTTGTCGCTTGGCTTCGCCCAGCCGCAAGATCGTGTCGATGGACTCCTGCTGGGCGTCGGCAATGAAGCCGCAGGTGTTGACCACGACGGTCTCGCCGTCGATGCGATCGGCGTTGTGGGCCACCTTGTAGCCTGCAGCCTGGAACTGGCGCATCAGTTGCTCGCTGTCCACAAGGTTCTTGGAACAGCCCAGCGAGATGATGTCGATCTTGTTCTTCCTCATCGAGATTTTTTAAAATATAGTCCCTATAGTGGCTATAGTTACTATTCCTCGTTGGTTACCCCGAACAGTGATTTCACGAATTCCTGCTTGTTGAAGATCTGCAGGTCGGTCATCTGCTCGCCCAGGCCGATGTATTTCACGGGAATCTGGAACTGGTCGCTCACGCCGATGACAACGCCGCCCTTGGCAGTGCCGTCAAGTTTGGTGATGGCCAGGGCATTGACCTCGGTGGCTGCCGAGAACTGTTTGGCCTGCTCAAAGGCATTCTGGCCCGTAGAGCCGTCAAGCACGAGCAGCACTTCCTGCGGTGCCTCGGGCAGCACCTTGCGCATGGTGTTCTTGATCTTGGTCAGCTGGTTCATCAGGCTGATGTTGTTGTGCAGGCGACCGGCGGTGTCGATGATCACGACGTCGGCCTGCTGGGCCACGGCACTCTGCACGGCATCATAGGCCACGGCGGCAGGGTCGGTGCCCATCTTGTGCTTGATCACGGGAACGCCCACGCGGTTACCCCAGATTTCCAGCTGTTCATCGGCAGCGGCACGGTAGGTGTCGGCAGCGCCAAGCACCACTTTGTTGCCGGCCTGCTTGAACTGGTAGGCGAGTTTGCCGATGGTGGTGGTCTTGCCCACACCGTTCACGCCCACGACCATGATGACGTAGGGCTTGCTGTCCTCGGGGACAGTGAAATCCTCGAGTTCGGCGTTATTGTTGTCGGCCAGCATCTGCGAGATTTCGTCACACAGCAGCTCGTTCAGCTCCTCGGTGCCCACATACTTGTCGCGGGCCACGCGTTCCTGCAGGCGCTCGATGATTTTGACGGTCGTGTCAACGCCCACGTCGCTGGTGACGAACACTTCCTCCAGGTTGTCGAGCACATCGTCGTCAACCGTCGATTTGCCGGCCACGGCATGCTTGATTTTCTCAAACACGCCCTGTTTAGTCTTCTCCAGACCCTTGTCGAGGGTCTCCTTCTTCTCACGCGAGAATAACTTCTTAAACAGTCCCATATTACGTTACTTTTTTGTATTTGGGTACAAAGGTACAACTTTTTTGGCATATAGTCAGCAATAATCCAACAGAGCAATAGATTATCACAAAAAATGTTGTAAATTTGCAAGCGTTGGAAACTCTATGTCTTGCCTTGTTTCCCTTGCGTAAGAAACAATCGAATAGCAACCAAATAAAACAAATAATGATGAAAAAGACTACATGCAATTTTACCTTAAAGGCACTATTGTTGCTTATGCTGCTATGCTTGAGCAATAAAGCATTTGCCTACGATTTCGAAGAGAATAAACTTCAATATACAATCACTTCTGATTCAACTGTCAAAGTATCAGGACAGACCTATTGGGACATTAATGCTAATGAAATAATATATTACTCATACAATGATGAAGTAGATTATTTCGTTTCATACGATATCGTAATACCTGGTCATATCTCCTATAACAATATGGAATATGCTGTTACAGAAATAGGCGATAGCGTATTCTATTGTGCAACAATTTACTATAGTAACGTTTGTGCTGACCCTAGTGTAAATATTGATTATAATATAACTATACCTGAAACAGTTACTTTGATTGGGTATAAAGCATTTGGAGGCGTCTTTGGCGATGTCAACGTTTATTGTCATGCCATTACACCGCCTATGATGAATGATATTGTTGATAATGGGCGAATTTTCATCTATGTGCCTTCGGAATCTTATACTCTTTACAAAGAGGAAAACAATCAGAATCACTTCTTTAGAGAAGTCTATACTATTAATGGCGAACGGTCAAGCAAACCTACTTATAAAGAAGAATTCTTAAGCCAACCATGTGATTATTCTGATGGACCTTACGGTTGTGCCGTTAAAATATATCCCAGTGAAAACAGTGTTGTTTATGTAAGAGAGATCAATAATTACACAGGAATGGCTTCTGAATGTGATTATATATCAATAGAAGAATGGAAAAGATATGAAAACCGTGATAGTATTTATTTTTTCTTCTACGAACAAGATGCTGGATCAAGGCCGGATGGTTGGGTTATTGAATTCTATGCAGTAGAAGAAGGGAAAAATCCTAGCTTAATAACTGGTTGTGGTTACCTTTATGGTTTTGATTTTAGATTCGAGGAGTCTTTTGATTTTGACGACTCGAATCTAGGCTATAATATAATTGATGATTATGCTGAAGTGACATATCGAGGTTATCATTACCCGTGGTTGAAAAAAAACCATGCGAAATTAAATAGTGAGAGCATGAAGGCATCCAACTCAACCACTAAAACAGACAATCATTACGAATACTATGACGAAATCGTATACTATTCTGGTAATGTCGTTATTCCCTCTACAGCTATTTATCACAATTATTATAATGATACTGAAACCACCTATCCAGTCAAAATAATTGGTGATAATGCGTTCAAAAACTGCAGTGAATTAACTAGTATAACCATCCCTGAATCCATCACCTCTATTGGTATAGATGCATTTTATAACTGTATTGGATTAACTGAATTGACTTGGAATGCAAAGAACTGTGATTCAATGTTTGGTTTTTCTAAAGATAGTGTTGAACGAATAACAATTGGTGACAAAGTAGAGTGTTTGCCTTATGGTTTTGCATACCGATCAAAAATAACAAATATTTTCATTCCAAATTCTGTAACTCATATTCTTGGGGGCGCATTTGAAGAATGTAATGCCTTAACAAGTGTGATTATTCCTAATTCAGTAATTGACATTGGAGATTATGCGTTTTCTGGTTGCCAGAGGTTGACGAGTGTTAGCATTGGCAGTTCGATAATTTCAATTGACGAAATGGCGTTTGCTAATTGTAATAGTTTAATGCGCGTGACCTGCTTAGGAATGACTCCTCCACAAATTTATGCAAATTGCTTTGGTGAACAGTGTTATCAAAATGCGACTTTATGTGTGCCGAATTCTGCTATTGAGGATTATAGGACTGCTGAAGGTTGGTGTAACTTCCAGCATATCGTGGGTTTTTATAACATGGATTATGACTTTGTACAAGAAGGCATTTATTATAAGAAGACTGGTGATACAGAAGTTTCTTTTGTCTGTGGCCCTGATGCTTATAGTGGTAGCGTGACTGTTCCGACTGAGGTGACTTATCAAGGTGTTACCTATGCTGTGATCGCTATCGGAGATGGCGCTTTTGCTGATGCCTCCTTGACAAGTTTGTCGTTGCCTGTTACCATCACCTCTGTTGGTGCTGGAGCCTTTGAGGGATGTGTAATCCAGTCTCTGTATATCACTGGCAGTGGTGAATGGACAGCTGGAGCAATAGGGGCCGAGGTCACCAATCTATATGTCGGCAGCGAAGTTTCCGGCATCAAAGGCCTACAAGTGAATCCCACGAAGATTTACTCTTATGCTGCAGTTCCTCCAATCTGTGATGAGCAGACGTTCCTTGGCTATAACGCTGAGTTGCATGTGCCGGCATCATCACTGGCAGCCTATTTCACGGCGCCCTATTGGTGCAATTTCACCAATATTGTCGGGGATGCTGTCGAGTTGATAGCATTGTCCCTTGATAAAACCAGCATTGAGGCTCTGGTAGGAAGCATGGTAACCCTCACCGCTACGCTCGACCCAACCGAAGCAGTACCTAATGAAATCATTTGGACCACAAGCAATGAGTCTGTCGCTACCGTCGAAGACGGCATGGTGACCTTGACTGGCCCTGGTGAATGTGATATTATGGCTGCATGCCAAAGCAAGATGGCCGTTTGCCATGTCACTGCTACCGTGATTATGGCGACTGAGGTGATATTGAGTCAGGAGAGCGCAAAACTGGAGATAGGCAGCAGTTTGACGCTGACCGCTACTGTCATTCCCGATGATGCGACTTACAAGGCCGTCACATGGGCCACAACCGATTCTACTGTGGCTGTTGTGTCAGATGGCGTCATCACTGCCATTGGCACTGGTGAATGCTTCATTATAGCCAGCTGTGGCGAGTGCCAGGCAATGTGCCGCGTTATCGTGGTTGAACATTTGATTTACATTACACTGGATGAGCACGATGTTGACCTGCTGCCCAACCATATTATAATTCTGACTCCCAGTGTCACTCCAGTTTCTACCGATTTAGTTGTGACTTCAAGCGATCCGAGTGTGGCCGCTGCCCGGTTGGCCAATGGCTTGATTCAGGTCGTCGGTGTGAAAGAGGGCACAGCCATGATTACCTTGAACTCTGCAGATGGCTATGCTGAGCCAGACTCATGCCTGGTTACAGTTTATACCGAGATAGGTGATGTCAACAGCGATGGTTTTGTCAATGTGACCGATGTGACAACCCTCATCAGCCAAGTGGCATTAGCTGAAGGTTCTGAGCTTTTTTTGGAAAACGCCGATGTTAATTATGACGGTGTCGTGAACATCACAGATGTCACCTTGCTCATCAACTATATTATGGGCACAGGTGGTCTTAAACCTAAAGACCTGCAGCCTGTCGAATACATTGTCAATGGTGTGAAGTTTAACATGATGCGTGTGAGGGGTGGCACATTCAATATGGGCGCAACAGTCGAAATGGATAGTGACGCCAATGCCAATGAGTCGCCTGTTCACCAAGTGACGTTGTCTTCGTATTATATTGGCCAGACCGAGGTGACGCAAGAGTTGTGGCAAGCGGTGATGGGCTCTAATCCCAGCAATTATACGGGTGATCTGCAACGACCTGTTGAAAAAGTGAGCTATAATGATTGTCAACTGTTTATTGCTCAGCTTAACGAATTGACGGGCCTTAACTTCCGTTTGCCAACCGAGGCCGAATGGGAATATGCAGCTCGTGGAGGGAAAAAGAGCCACAATTACAGATATGCGGGAAGCAACGACATCAATGAGGTGGCTTGGTTCACTGAGAACAGCGATGGCACCACCCATCCCGTGGCCACTAAAAAAGCCAATGAGTTGGGCATCTATGACATGAGCGGCAATGTGTGTGAGTGGTGTGGAGAGTGGTTTAGCCTCTATCCCGAAGACCCACAAATTAATCCAGTTGGCCCGGAAACAGGCAAGAGCATAGTACATCGCGGCGGAAGCCTGCAGTTCCTCGAGAAGAATTGTGCCGTTACGCGACGCAATTATTTCTCACCAGGCATTGTTCGTTCTTATATGGGATTTCGTCTTGTCCTGTAACGACAATTTATTGAATGAAAGATGAAGAAATGTAATTTAGTATTTATTGCGCTCTGGCTGATTCTCCTGGTGGTGGGGGCTTGTGGCTCCAAGCAGGAGGAGAAGCCTGAGGGACCGTCGGCTCTGGAGCAGGAGATGATGGCGCTCTACGGCGAGAACAAGGTGATTGAGGGGGAATACCCTGATTCGCTGGCCGTTGAGGCGTCAAATGGCATCTTTGTGGGTGAACGCGACAGCACGCTGATCACTTTCAAGGGCATACCCTATGCTTTGCAGCCTACGGGTGACCGTCGCTGGCAGGTGGCCAAGCCCGAGCCCGACAGCCGCCTGGTGCGCGAGGCCAAGTACTTTGGCCACACTCCTATCCAGTGGCGTTCCCGAGGCAACGCGGCTTCGCTCTATCCCCAGGGCGAGGACTGCCTGACGCTCAACGTGTGGACGGCGGCTGCCGGCATGCGTGGCGCTCACCGTCCCGTGATGGTGTGGATCTACGGCGGTTCCTACGTGAGCAACGGGACGGTGAATCCCCGCAATTGGGGCGATAAGTTTGTCAAGGCTCACCCCGAGGTCGTGCTTGTCTCGATCAATTACCGTTTGGGCCTGTTGGGCTTCCTCGACCTTTCCACGTTGCCCGACGGCAAGGCGTTTGCCCGCAGTGGCAACTTGGGCATTCTCGACCAGGTGGAGGCCTTGCGCTGGATTAAACGCAACATCGCTGCCTTTGGTGGTGACCCCGAGAACGTGACCGTCTTTGGCCACTCGGCAGGCGGGGGAAGCATCTCGATTCTTGCCAGCATCGACGAGGCGCAAGGGCTGTTCCGTCGTGCCATCATGCAGAGCGGCAGTGTGGCGCTCACCAGTAGCACCGAGGATTGCCAGAGTCTGACCAAACGCGTGCTCGACGCCACGGGAGCCAAAACCGTGGCCGACTTGCAAGCGCTTTCTACCGACGACATCATCGCCCTGAACAACGAGGTGGGCGAGTTTTTCCGCTTCCCCGAGCGTGACGGCGCACTCCTCCACAAGGACCCCTACAGCCGCTTCGACGGTTTCAATGCCGGCATCGACATGCTCATCGGCTCCACTGCCGACGAGTCGCGCTACTGGATTGACGCCATGGGCGGAGAGGAGAACTTCGGCTTGGCGGTGCAGTTGTGGTATCGCTATATCGCGATGTCGCTCAACGATGAACAGCGCAACGCCGCGAGCGCTTTCCTCGATGTGGTTCCCGAGGACAATCCGTGGCCAGTTGCCGAATTACTGAACGACTTGATGTTCCGCGGCCCTGCCATCGAGATGGCACAACGCCATGCGGCGTCGGGCGGACGCACCTATATGTATTACTGGAACAAGCCGTTGAAAGAGCCAATCTACGGCGCTTGCCACGGCTGCGAGGTGTCCTATGTCCTGAACACGGGCCGCCAGATCAAAACGGGCGACGAGCACAATCCCGCCCTGGCCGCCGAGGTGCAGCAGATGTGGGTGAACTTCGCCACTACGGGCAATCCCAGCACGCCGGCCCATTACTGGCCCGCCTATGAAACCTCGCAACGCGCGACAATGATGCTGGGCGACACCATTCGCCTGGTCAACGACCCACTCAAGGAACAGCGCCAACTCATTGCCCCGCTCATGCCGGAATACATCTCACCCATTTTCAGCGACTTGCTTGACAAGGCACCGTGGTTTGCCGGCATCACCATCGGCTCGTTACTTGCCATCGTGCTGCTGTTGGTATGGCTCATTGTCAAGCTGCGCCGTCGTTCCAAAAAGAAATCAAAATAATCATTAAGATATGAGAAAAACAGCATTTTCCCTGATTTTGGCCATCTCATGGCTGTGCGGCCTGGCTCAGCAAGCCGCTTATGTGCCCACCCCGGAGAACCTCAAGGCCCGCGAGGAGTTCCAGGACAATAAACTGGGCGTGTTTATTCATTGGGGCGTCTATTCGATGCTTGCCGACGGCGAGTGGGTGATGCACAACAAGAAAATCGACCGTGACGAGTATGCCCAGCTGCCTGCAGGCTTCTATCCCTCGCGCTTCGACGCCGACGCGTGGGTGCGTGCCATCAAGGATGCCGGTGCGCGTTACATCTGCATCACCTCGCGCCATCACGACGGTTTCTCGATGTTCAAGAGCGCAGCCAGCGACTACAACATCGTGGATGCCACCCCCTTCAAGCGCGATGTGCTCAAGGAACTCGCCGACGCCTGTCAGCGGCACGGCATCAAGCTGCATTTCTATTATTCCCATCTCGACTGGCACCGTCTGGACTACCCGTTGGGCCGTCACCAGAAGGATTTTCCCCATGATCCCGCCACGACCAACTGGCCACAGTATTACCGTTTCATGAACGACCAGTTGACCGAACTGTTGACCAATTATGGCCCCGTGGGCGCCATCTGGTTCGACGGCAAGTGGGAACATGATACCGACCCCGTGCCCTTCGATTGGCAATTGGATGAGCAGTATGCGCTCATCCATCGTCTGCAGCCCTCCTGCCTGATCGGCAACAACCACCACGAGGTGCCATTACCCGGCGAGGACATCCAGATTTTTGAGCAGGACGTGCCCGGTGAGAACACTGCCGGCTATTCGGGCGAGAACGGCATCAGCCAGTTGCCGCTGGAAACCTGCATGACGATGAACTACACTTGGGGCTACCGTATCACCGATAAGGCCTACAAGAGCGGTGACGAGATCATCCGCACCCTCGTGCGTGCTGCCGGGCGTAACGGCAATCTGCTCATCAACGTGGGACCGCGGCCTGACGGCTGCCTGCCCGACGAGGCCCTGGAGCGCCTGCACCAGTTGGGCGAGTGGATGCGCGTCAACGGCGAGAGCATCTACGGCACCCGTGGCGGCATGATTCCTCCGCACGACTGGGGTGTGACCACGCAGCGCGGCAATACCCTGTATGTCCACATCCTCAACCTCAAGGACAATGCCCTGTACCTGCCCGTGAGCGGCAAGCGCGTCAAGCAGGTGCGCCTGTTCAGTGACAAGACCAAGTTGCGCTACACCGACAGCGGTGACGGCATCACCGTCCTGCTGCCCTCTGTCCCCACTGGCATTGACACGATATTGGAAGTGTCACTCAAGTAGATGAGGCCGAGATTGGCTCGCTGAATCTTTAACGCTTTAGTTATTCTAACAATTCGGCTGATTCGAAATTGGCCGAATTGTTGTATTTTTTGCAACAACCAAGATCTTGTTGTTTTGTACAAGCCTAAGCATTGAGTATTATTATTTACCAATTTTAATAAGCTTTATTAACACTTAAATTTAGAAGAAAAGAAGAAACTTACACGAGGTATTATTCGTCAACCTATGAGTCCAATGGTTTCTTGGGTCTCTTCCCCCCAGGCTGGTGCCGGCTTTATTGCCGCTTTTCAGGTGGACAATGGTACCGCTCACTATTTTTAATGCTGAAACCGGTTCGTCTTATGACGGTGTAAACATGACCTCGCGCATCAATGCACAAGGTGACGTGGCTGCTTTTTTTGTGGAAGGCTGTGGCTTGGCAATCCGAAAAAAAGCACTACCTTTGCCCCACAACCATTAACCATCAACTCTGATATGAAGAAATGCTTTATCGCCATCCTGCTGATGATGGCTCTCGCTACCGCAATCCACGCTCAGGACGCTGAGCGCATGACTGAATCCTGTACCAGCATCATGGTGGGCAAGAAGGCCAGTGCCGACGGCTCGGTGATCACGTCACACACCTGCGACGCGCGCTACCGCACCTGGATGGCCATCGTGCCGGCCCGCGACTACGAGCGCGACACGGTCACCGCAGTTTACAAGAACCGCTTCCATACCCGCAGCGCGGCCGACAGCACCAATATGCCGCGCCTGGGCGTCATCCCGCAGGTGCGCCACACCTATCGCTTCCTCGACACCGCCTATCCCTGCCTCAACGAGAAACAGTTGGCCATGGGCGAGACGACGATCTCGGGACGCGACACGTTGCGCAACAAGGCGGGCATTTTCATGATCGAGGAACTCTCGCGCATCGCCCTGGAGCGTTGCACCACGGCACGCGAGGCCATCCGCCTGATGGGTGACCTGGCCAAGAAATACGGCTATGGTGACAGCGGCGAGTGCCTCACCATCGCCGACAAGGACGAGGTGTGGCTGTTCGAGATTTTCGGCGAGGGTCCCAAGAAGGTGGGCGCTGTGTGGGCCGCCGTGCGCATCCCCGATGACGAGATCGCCGTTTCGGCCAACATCTCGCGCATCGGTGCGCTCGACTTGAACGACCCCGACCACTATATGGCCTCGGACAACGTGTTCGACGTGGCCCGCAAGTTGAAACTGTGGGACGGCAAGGAACCTTTCTGCTTCTGGAAAGCCTACAGCGGCACCAACTACAAGAAAGAAGTCAAGAACTACAGCACCCGCGAACTCTACATCATGCAGCAGCTGGCCCCGTCGCTGGGACTGGACGACAGCATCGAGAACCTGCCCGTGAGCGTCAAGCCCGACAAGAAGGTGAGCGTCGAGGACGTGTCGCGGCTGCTGGGCAGCTACTACGAGGGTACACCGCTCGACCTGAGCGCCCGCCACAAGATTCCCAACCCCAAGCGCAAGGACAAACAGGGCAACCTCGTCGAGAATCAGCCAGACAGCATCGTCTCGCCCGTGGCCAACCCCTGGATCACCAACGAGCAGTTGGCGATGTACTATGCCATGGGTGACTCGGCGATGAAGTGGACACGCACCGTCAGCGTCCCCTGGTGCTCCTACAGCACCGTCATCCAGCTGCGCTCGTGGCTCCCCGACGAGGTGGGCGGCGTGGCGTGGATCGCCTTCGACAATCCCGGCGAGAGCCCCAGGTTCCCCGTCTTCTGCGGCAACACCGACCTGCCCGCTTCGCTGAAGATCTGCGGTCACAGCGCCGAGGACGACAACAGCCCCCTGTGGCAGTTCCGCAAGGCCAACCGATTGGCCTCGCTGCGCTGGGGCGCTTTCCGCAAGACCCTTGAGCCCGCCCGCGACCACTTCCTCGAGAAAGGCCTGAGCGAACTCCCCATGGTCGAAACCACCTGGCAGCAACTCAACGCCCAGGACAAGGACAAGGCCGCCCGCTACCTCAACAACTACACCCAGGACATGCTCGGCGCCGCCGCCTACCGCTGGCAACAGATGGCCCACGACTTCTGGCTCCAAACCTGGAAAGGCTTCTAACCCCAGCCCCCTCCTCTCTCAAACAACCCGAATAACCAATAAACAACTTGGACAACAAGGCTATAAAAGCTTGTTGTCCAAGTTTGTTATTATTTGTCTGGTGGGTTACTTGTAGCGGTCGCGGATGTTGTAGATGGCTTTGTAGATGTCGCGGTCGATGTCGGTGAGGGGGATGTTGCGGCGTTTCATCACGCGCTCGGCGATGGTGTAGAAGGTCTCGAGGGGAACGTCCTTGAAACCGGCGACTGAACTGCCCTCCTGGAACGAGGCGACAAAGTTGCGCGGGAAACCGGCTCCGTGGATGTTGACACCCACGCCGAGCACGGTGGCGGTGTTGATCATGCCGTTGACGCCTATCTTGCTATGGTCGCCCATGAACAGGCCGCAGAACTGCAGTCCGGTGCGCTCGAAACGCTTGCTGGCGTAGTTCCACAACTTGATTTCGCCGTAGTCATTCTTGAGGTTGCTGGCCGTGGTGCCGCCGCCGATGTTGCACCACTCGCCGATGACGGCATCGCCGAGGAAACCGTCATGTGCCTTGTTGCTGTAGCCGATGAAGATGGTGTTCTCGACTTCGCCACCAATCTTGACATGGGGCCCGAGGGTGGTTGCGCCATACACCTTGGCACCGATGCGCACCTTGGCGTCGTGACATGCGGCAAAGCCGCCGCGGATGCATGCTCCCTCCATCACCTCGACGTTGTGCCCGATGTAGATGGGGCCCTCGTTGGTGTTGAGCATGGCACCCTCGACATAGGCGCCCTCCTCGATGAAGATGCGCGACGGATCGCCGATGACGGTGTTGGTGCTCGACAGGGGTTGAGACTCGCGTCCAGCCGTCAGCCGCTCAAAGTCCTCGGCCAGCACCTCGCGGTTGAACTCGAAGAGGTCATACAGGTGCTTGACGATCAACGGCGCCTCGTTAGGGTAGATCACGCGGGTGTAATGGCGGGCATCGTAGTCGTGGGCGCTGCCGTTGAAGGCGAGGAGCTCCTCGCCCACCATCAAAGCGTCACCGGGCTCGAGGGCCAGCACTTGACGGGCCAAATCGGGCGTGGGGATGACGTGTCCGGCCACCAGCAGGTTGGTGGTGCGGCGCACGCGCAGCGGGAATTTCTTCTTGAGGTAGGGGACGGTGAGGTAACTGTAGTTGGCCTCGCCCAGCAGGGCCTGCCATTTCTCGCCGATGGTGGTGATGCCCACGCGAAGCATCGCCGTGGGGCGGGTATAGGTGAACGGCATCAGATGCTTGCGCACCTCGTTGTCGTCGAACAGAATGACGTTGAGTGCTGTCTTCTTCATTGTGAGCCTCTTTTTAGGATTTTGCGGGGCAAAAGTACTCGTTTTTCTTGAATTATGTTGCATCATAGGCCGAAAATGGCTAATTTTGCACGTGAATACTGTCAGTTGTAATTAGATTATGATATTTACCGAACAGGATATCAAGGGCGTGTGGGTGATTGAACCTAAGCGCTTCGGTGACAAGCGTGGATACTTCAGCGAGGTGTTCAGGCAGGCTGATTTTGACGCTCACGTGGGACATGTGGACTTCATCCAGGACAACGAGTCGTTCTCGACCAAGGGTGTGTTGCGCGGACTGCACTTCCAGCGCGGAGAATGGAGCCAGGCCAAACTGGTGCGTGTCTCGATGGGCTCGGTACTGGATGTCGTTGTGGACCTGCGTCACGGCAGTCCCACATGGGGCCAGCATGTGGCCGTTGACTTGAGTGCCGACAATGGCCTCCAACTGTTCATCCCGCGCGGCTTTGCCCATGGCTTTGTGGTGCTGAGTGATGAGGCCCAGTTCCAATACAAGGTGGACAACATCTATGCCCCGCAGAGCGAGGCGACGTTGCGCTTTGATGATCCCTCCCTGGGCATTGACTGGCGTATTCCCCGCGAAGAGATGGTCTTGAGCGACAAGGACAAGAAGGGTCTTCCCCTGAGCGAGATGACACCGGAATTCCTTGAGTTCTGAGTCATTCGCCCCATAGATTAGACAAAGCATCAAACAAAAAGGGTGAGCCATAATCAGTTATGGCTCACCCTCTTGTTATCAAATGTTCTGAAAAATCAGTTCTTGAATACCAGCTCGTCGCCGTTGGCATCGATGATGATGGGACGATCGCGGTTCACGCGCATGGCGATGATGTCCTTGCTCAAGCGGTTGAGCACCAGGGCCTGGATGGCGCGCTTAACGGGACGTGCACCGAATTCGGGGTCGTAGCCCGCCTTGGCCAGCAGGTTGATGGCGGCATCGGTAGCCTCGAGGGTGATGCCGTTGTGAGCCAGCATCTTCTTGACACCAGTGAGTTGCAAGGCAACGATCTGGCGTATCTGCTTCTCGTCGAGCGGCGTGAACATGATGGTCTCGTCGATGCGGTTCAAGAACTCGGGACGTATGGTCTGCTTCAACATCCCCATCACATCGTTGCGGGTGCGGTCGATGACCTCGTCGCGATTGTCGGGCGTCAGGTGCTCGAGGCGCTCACGAATGAGGCTGGAGCCCAGGTTGCTCGTCATGATGATGATGGTGTTCTTGAAGTTGACTGTGCGGCCCTTGTTGTCGGTCAAGCGGCCGTCATCGAGCACTTGCAGCAGGACGTTGAACACATCGGGGTTGGCTTTCTCGATCTCGTCGAACAGCACTACCGAGTAAGGCTTGCGCCTGACGGCCTCGGTGAGTTGACCGCCCTCGTCGTAGCCGACGTAGCCGGGAGGCGAACCGATGAGCCTGGTGACTGAGAATTTCTCTTGGTACTCGCTCATGTCGATGCGCGTCATCATGTTCTCGTCGTTGAACATGTAGTCGGCAAGCGCCTTGGCCAACTCGGTCTTACCCACGCCAGTGGTTCCCAGGAAAATGAAGGAACCGATGGGGCGTCGCGGGTCGTTCAGGCCGGCGCGGCTGCGGCGAACGGCATCGCTGATGGCCTTGATGGCATCGTCCTGACCCACGACACGCTTGTGGAGTTCCTCCTCGAGATGGAGCAGTTTCTCCTTCTCGCTCTGGAGCATCTTGGTCACGGGGATACCGGTCCAGCGGGCCACAATCTCGGCGATGTCGTCGCTGTCAACCTCCTCCTTGATGAGTGCCTTGTCGCCCTGCATGTCGCGCAGACGGTCCTGAATCTCGCGGTTCTCGTCTTCCTTCTGCTTGATCAGGGAGTAGCGTATCTCGGCCACACGTCCGTAGTCGCCGTTGCGCTCGGCGCGCTCGGCATCGAAGTTGAGTTGCTCGATGTCGATTTTGTTCTGCTGGATGCGGTTGATCAACTCTTTCTCGCTCTTCCACTTGGCGTTGTAGTCGCTCTCGCGGTCCTTGAGTTCGGCAATCTGCTTGTCCAGGTCGGCGATGCGGGCCTCGTCACCATCGCGCTTGATGGCGGCGCGCTCGATTTCGAGCTGGGAAATCTTGCGCGAAATCTCGTCAAGACCTTGCGGAACACTGTCCATCTCGATGCGCAGTTTGGCAGCGGCCTCGTCGATCAGGTCGATGGCCTTGTCGGGCAGGAACCGGTCGCTGATGTAGCGCTGACTCAGCTGCACGGCAGCGATGATGGCGTCATCCTTGATGCGCACCTTGTGGTGGTTCTCATACTTCTCTTTCAGGCCTCGCAGGATGGCGATGCTGCTTTCCTCGTCGGGCTCATCGACCATGACGATCTGGAATCGGCGTTCCAGCGCCTTGTCTTTCTCGAAGTACTTCTGATACTCGTCGAGGGTGGTGGCGCCGATGCTGCGCAGGTCACCACGGGCCAGGGCCGGCTTGAGGATGTTGGCGGCATCCATAGCGCCGCTGCTCTTGCCTGCACCCACAAGGGTGTGAATTTCGTCGATGAACAGGATGATTTCTCCATTGGCCAGGGTAATCTCGTTGATGACCGATTTTAGGCGCTCCTCAAATTCGCCTTGATACTTGGCACCGGCAATCAATGCACCCATGTCAAGCGAATAGACCTGTTTCATCTTCAGATTCTCGGGCACGTCACCGCGCACGATGCGCTGGGCCAAACCTTCGACGATGGCGGTTTTGCCGGTACCCGGTTCACCGATGAGGATGGGGTTGTTCTTGGTGCGACGGCTCAGGATCTGCAGCACGCGGCGAATCTCATCGTC
>JAFQZK010000025.1 GCA_017405965.1 Muribaculaceae bacterium
CCGAGTTTTTTCTTTTGCCAGGATTGGGGGAGGTTGTTGATGATGGGGGTGGATTGGTGGCCGGGGAAGCGTAGGTCAACGAACCATTCTTTGTAGAGACGTTGTGCGGCTTCTTCGAGCAACTTGATTTGGCGCTGGTAGTTTTCTATCAGGGCGTCGTAGCGGGAAAGCACCTCCGCTATGCGGCGCTGAACATCAAGATTAGGTAACTCAAGTTTCAGATTTCTGATAGTTGGCAGATTAACATGCGCCACGGTTGCGCCATTAGCCGTACTTAACAAATTGTATTGCTGCTTGGGCGCCAACAAAAAGTAAGTCAGAAATGCTGGATTAACCAGAGCCTTGTTCGGTCTAATGAGCACTGTCCTTTGACCAAGACACACTTTTTCTCCTTCCTGGATGAGAGCGACATTTCCAGCTGTAGCCTCGCGCGCAAAAATCAGGTCATCTTCTTGTGGCGTAGCACGCTTGTTTCGCTGAAGATAAATATCTTCTGAAACACGATGCATTCCTTGATAAATGAGCCGCCCTTTCCCAATATTAGGAGTGCGTACCAACGGATAGCCCTTACCCTCATCTACAGCTGTAGAATGTGGGCAATCGACAATCAGTTCACATATATCACTTAACAGAACTTCGGTCATGCGTTATCCTCCTTTCTGTTGGGCTCTGGGGCGTCTTCTTGCTCGTAGTAGTAGGAGTAGTCGATGCCCTTCATAAAGGTCTCGCGGTCGTTGATTTTGTCGGTGAGCGCGCCCTGCAGCAGACGGTGGAGCATGGCGGGGTCGGTGGCGCTCAGCACCATGGCGGCCAGGTAATCGCGCTTGGGGATTTGGCTCCAATCCACACAACGGCCGATGCGGTGCTTGAGCAGCAGGTCGAGCCACAAGCGGGTGCTGCGTCCGTTGCCCTCCATGAAGGGATGAGCCACGTTCATCTCGACATATTTGGCCACAATCTCGTCGAAGGTGTCATCGGGCATGCGGTCAATCTCGCGGAGTGACTGAGGCAGGTACTGTGCGCGGCAAAAAGTGAAACCGCCTTTAGAGATCGTCACATTGCGGATTTGCCCGGCGAAGTCATACAGGCCACCGAACAGGTAGCCGTGAATCTGCTGCAGCCCACGCGTGGTGCCCACCTCGATGCTGTCCATGAGGCCGCTCTCCCACAGGGTGTAGGCCTTGTCGCGGCTCTTGCCATCAATGGAATCGCTATCGCTGGCAAACCAGTGCACAAAGTGGGCGGCATTGGTGTTGGGGATGTTCTTGGCCAGCAGGAGCACGCCGTCGTAGTCGAGCACATCGGTCAATCGATGTTTGCCGTCAGGAGCAAGGAGTTTCAACTGGTTAGTGACACTAACCACTTCACTACCCTGCTTGCGCAACTTGGTCTTGAGGTACTTCCAATAGTTGCGCGTGCGCGTGTAGTCGTCCTGCCCATTGATAGCTCCAACAACGTCGAGCACCGAGAACCACCACTTGCTCTGTTGGTCGTCCCACACGGCCCGCACCTCGCGATCGTTATAGAAGCGTATCGAGATTTTCCTCATTTCAGGTCCTCCCATGCTTTAAGGATGTCGGTCATCAGGGCGTTGGCCTCGGTGTTGAGGCGGGCGAGCTCGTCATGGATCTCGGTCATGCGCTCGTGGAAGTCCACTCCGTCGTCTTCCTGTTCGGCAACGCCGACGTAGGCACCAGGGGTGAGCGAGTAGTTCTTCTCCTCGATTTCCTGGATGGTGGCGACCTTGCACAGGCCTAATACGTCCTGGTACTCGCCCTCGCCGAATTTCTCGACGAGCCACTCATGCTGGCGGGCGGTCTCGAGGATGTCCTCAAGTGCTGCTAACTGGATATTCATTTCGGCCTCGATGCGCTTTTTGTCCTTGCGGGGCGCATCGGCGATGAGTTGCTTGGCCTCGGCCTTCTGGCGGTCAATGGCTTCCTGGGCGGTGGCGACGGTCGTGTCGCCCAGGGCTGCCTTGTAATCCTGCAGCAGTTGGCAGTATTTGTCGGTCTCGCCACGGTAGAGGTGGACGATGGCCTGGAGGTTGCGCAGTTGCCACTCGCTCCATTCGTTGAGGGTGCGGTCCACGACGGTGTAATAGTTGCGGGCGTCGATAAAGAGTACCTTGTCACAGTTCTCGGGACGCTTGGCGCGATCAAAGAACCACAGCGAGCACGGCAGCGAGAGCGTATAGAAGAAGTTGTTGCCCACACTCATCATCACGTCCACATCGCCCGTGCGCACGAGCTGCTCGCGGATGTCACGGTCCTTGTTGGCGCTGTCGGTCGCCGAACTAGCCATCACAAAGCCAGCACGGCCGTGGTCGTTGAGGTAGGCGTAGAAATAGCTTATCCATAGGTAATTGGCATTGCTCACCTCTTTCTTCTTGGCATTGACGCCCGGCAAGCCGAAGGGCAGACGCCCGGCAGCAAAGGTGGACTCGGCCTTCACCTTATCGACATTGAAGGGGGGATTGGCCATCACATAGTCGCACTTGCCAGCCAGGTTGTGGGCGTCGTGGTAGAAGGTGTTGGCCTCGTCGCCCGAGATGATGCGGCCGTTCAGGCCATGCACCGCCATGTTCATTAAGCACAGCTGGGCATTGTACTCCACCTTCTCCTGACCGTAGAAGGTCATCTGGCTGTTGGCGTTCATGCCTGCAGCGTTGACGAAGTCGCCCGTCTGGACAAACATGCCGCCGCTGCCGCAGGCGGGGTCGAGCATGACGCCCTGCTTGGGCTCCAGCACATTGACAAGCATTTTTACCAATGACTTGGGCGTGAAGAAGACGCCGTCATCGCTGGCGACAGCCTTGGCAAACTTGGAGAGGAAGTACTCGTAGATGCGCCCGATGATGTCGCCGCCCACCTCGTCGATGGTCTTGTTGTTGAAGATGCGCAACAGCTCCCGCAACAGGTCGTCGGCAAACATGGTGTAGGTCTTGGGCAGCACGCCCGTCAACTGCTCGCTCTGGTCCTCGACGAGCTGCATGGCGTTGTTGACCGCCTCGCCAAGCGAGTTGATGTCGTGACCGTCCTTGCCCTTGAGGTGGGCATCCAGGATGTTATCGGGCAGGTTGACCAGATAGTCGAACTGGGCCTCGCGGGGCAGGTAGAGCGCACTCTTGGCGGCAAAATCACTCGGTTCGACGGGCATCACGCGCCCGCCGCGCATGGGGCGACCCTGGAGAATCTCAGCCTCGACCATCTTATAGCGGCTGTAGGCATAGCGCAGAAACAGCAGCGCCAATACCGGCATGCAGTACTGGCTGCTGGTCAACTTACTGCCCTGACGCAGCAGGTCGGCCGATTCCCACAATTCCGCTTCAAGTTTCCTGATATTTATCATATTAAGTGGCTCCTTATCGTATGTTAGCTTGTGTTTTTTTGTCCATTTATCGGTTTTCATGGCAAAGATAAACATTTTAAGTTACTTTTCGAATAAACTGAAAAGTTTTTATTACCTTTGCCCAATGCGTATAAAAACAATTGTTATTATCAACCTATAAAAAGAACCAAAATCATGGCTAAACCTTATGTTATCGGTATCGACATGGGCGGCACGAACACGGTATTCGGCATCGTTGACGCTCGTGGCAATGTCATCGCCAGCAGTTCTATCAAGACTGGCAAGCACAGTGACTTCAATGACTATATCGACGAGCTGCACACCGAGCTGTCTCGCCTGATCCAGGACAATGAAGCCGAGGGCAAGATCAACGGCATCGGCATCGGCGCCCCCAACGGCAACTACTACACGGGAATGATCGACCAGGCTCCCAACCTGCCCTGGCCCATGCCCATTCCTCTGGCCGAGATGGTGTCCCAGAAGTTCGGCATTCCCTGCCTGATCACCAATGACGCCAACGCTGCCGCTATCGGCGAGATGACCTATGGCGTGGCTCGCGGCATGAAGGATTTCATCATGATCACGCTGGGCACCGGTGTGGGCAGCGGTATCGTGGTGAATGGCCAGATGGTGTATGGTCACGACGGTTTTGCCGGTGAGCTGGGCCACGTGATCGTGAAGCGCACCAATGGCCGCGTGTGTGGCTGCGGTCGCACGGGCTGCCTTGAGGCTTACTGCTCGGCAACGGGTGTGGCACGCACGGCACGCGAGTTCCTGGAGCTGCGCGACGAGCCGTCGAAGCTGCGCGAGTATGACATCGAGGCTATCACGAGCAAGGATGTGTATGACTGCGCCATCGCCGGTGACAAGCTGGCCAAGGACATCTTTGAGTACACGGGCAACATCCTGGGCGAGGCGCTCGCCGATTTCACCAATTTCTCGAGCCCTGAGGCCTTTGTGCTGTTCGGTGGATTGACCAAGAGCGGTGACCTGATCATGAATCCCGTGAGGGAGGCCTTCGACCGCAACGTGCTGGGCATCTACAAGGGCAAGGTGAAGATCCTGATCAGCGAGCTCAAGGAGAGCGATGCTGCTGTGCTGGGTGCCAGCGCCCTGGGCTGGGAAGTGAAGGAGTAAGACGTAGGGCGAGATGAAGAGAATCATTCCCATCCTGCTGACTGCAGCCCTGTGCTGCGGTGTGCTCTCGTGCAACGAGAAGCCCAAGAGCTACCGGTTTGTGAAAGTGGCCAACGACGGCAAGGAGGTGGTCGAGAAGTTCGTTGCCAGCAACGACACCGATGCGCTGAACCAGTACTTCGAGCGCATGGAGAAGATCATCGTCGAGAACATCGACAAGGCCGAGGAGCCGTTCAAGGCGATGTTCGTGATTTCGCCCGACGGCGACACGCTGAACACCAACAAGGCGTTGATCGAGGAGGTGATGAAGAACGTGCCGACCGTGATGCCCATGCCCGAGGCTACGGATGTGCCCATCAGCGACGCTCCGGCCGAGGAAGCTCCTGCCAAATGAGCTGACAGACAGTAGCCGTCAAGGCGGCACTACATGAAACGACAAGAAACCCCGCGCCAGATGGTGCGGGGTTTCTTGTCAATATTCGGTCTAATCGTGCTGAACGATTATTCTTCGGTCTTGGGAGCCTCCTCGGCGGGAGCGGCAGGAGCCTCAGCTGCGGGAGCGGCTGCTTTCTTGCGGCTGCGGCGGGTCGATTTCTTGACGGCTGCCTTCTCCTGGCTCTTAGCCTCGAGCATCACCTCATTGAAGTCAACGAGCTCGATGAAGCAGGTCTTGGCGTTGTCACCCAGACGGTTGCCGAGCTTCAAGATGCGGGTGTAGCCACCGGGACGGTCGGCCACCTTAGCGGCAACGGTCGAGAACAGTTCCTTGACGGCCTCCTTGTTCTGGAGGTGCTTGAAAACGAGGCGGCGCGATGCAGTGGTGTCCTCCTTGGTCTTGTTGATCAGGGGCTCGGCGTACATGCGCAGGGCTTTAGCCTTGGCGAGGGTCGTGATGATGCGCTTGTGCATGATGAGCGAGATGGTCATGTTGGCCAACATGGCATCACGATGGGCGCTCTTACGGCTCAGGTGGTTGAATTTCTTATTGTGTCTCATCGTTATTATTCTTTTTCTAATTTGTATTTAGTGATATCCATGCCAAAGTGCAGATTGAGTGTGGCCAAGAGCTCCTCAAGCTCGCTGAGCGACTTCTTACCGAAGTTGCGGAACTTGAGCAGGTCGGTCTTGTTGAACACCACAAGCTCACCGAGCGTTTCCACTTCGGCCGACTTGAGGCAGTTGAGGGCACGCACTGAGAGGTCCATGTCAACAAGCTTGGTCTTGAGCAGCTGGCGCATCTTGAGAACTTCCTCGTCAAACTCCTCGTTGCCGTTGACCTCGGTGTTGTCGAGAACGATCTCACGGTCGGTGAACAGCTGGAAGTGCTGGATGAGGATTTCGGCAGCCCCCTTGAGGGCATCCTTGGGATGAATGGAGCCATCGGTGGTGATTTCGAGGATCAGCTTCTCGTAGTCGGTCTTCTGCTCGACACGGAAGTTCTCGACCTTGGTCATCACGTTGAGGATGGGGGTATAGATCGAGTCGATAGCGATCACGTCGATGGGGTCATTGGCATTCTTGTTCTCCTCGGATGAGCGATAACCGCGGCCCTTGTTGATCGAGAGCTCGATCTGGAAACCGCTGGAGGGGTCGATGTGGCAGATCTCAAGGTCGGGGTTGAGCACCTCGAACGCGCTGAGCACCTTGCCGATATCGCCAGCCTTGAAGACGCTTTGACCTGAAACCTTGACAACAGCCTTCTCGGTGTCGGTGTCCTCGACGATGCGTTTGAGGCGCACCTTCTTGAGGTTCAGGATGATGTTGGTGACATCTTCCTTCACACCGGGAATTGTGGCGAACTCGTGCTGCACACCGTCGATGCGGATGGCGCAGATGGCGAATCCCTCGAGTCCCGAGATGAGGATGCGGCGCAGGGCGTTACCGATGGTGACACCGTAGCCGGGCTCCAGAGGTCGGAACTCAAACTTGCCGAACGAGTTGTCGGCTTCCAACATTAAGACCTTGTCGGGTTTCTGAAATGCTAAAATAGCCATGGATAAAAATTTTACTGTTTAGAATACAACTCGACGATCAACTGTTCCTTGATGTTCTCAGGAATGTCTTCACGAACGGGCATGTGGAGGAGCTTGCCGCCCTTCACGTTCTCGTCCCATTCGATCCAGGGGTACTTGCTGTGGTTGAAGCCAGCGAGGGCATCTTGTATCACCTCGAGCGATTTGGACTTCTCACGAACAGCGACAACTTGACCCTCACTTACCGAGTAGGAAGGGATGTTGACCACCTTACCGTCCACGGTGATGTGACGGTGCAGCACGAGCTGACGGGCAGCGGCGCGGGTGGGAGCGATTCCCAGACGATAAACGACATTGTCGAGCCTTGCCTCGAGGAGCTGGAGGAGCACCTCACCGGTAACGCCCTTCATGCGCGAAGCCTTGTTGAAGAGGTTGCGGAACTGACGCTCAAGAACGCCATAGGTGTACTTTGCTTTCTGTTTTTCGCGAAGCTGAGTGCCGTACTCCGACATTTTGCGGCGACGGTTGGCACCATGCTGGCCCGGGGGATAGTTCTTCTTGGCAAAGTATTTGTCTTCACCGAAGATGGGTTCACCCAGTTTGCGGGCAATTTTACTTTTAGGACCGGTGTATCTAGCCATAGTCTTTTTCTTAAAAAATTAACATTGTGAATTGGAATCGCTACAGTGCAGCCGCGATTGCAGAGAGGTCGTTAAAAATGCAATCCATTCACTGATAGAGATTCGCGAAAAAAGTTTGTTAATAAAAACTGTTGTTAATACAGTAAGTGATTTGCGTGAAGCGCCTAAATCTCTTAGACCCTTCTGCGCTTGGGAGGACGGCAGCCGTTGTGGGGCAGCGGCGTGACGTCGATGATCTCGGTAACAGCGATGCCGGCGCCATGGATGGTGCGGATAGCCGATTCGCGGCCATTACCCGGACCCTTGACATAGGCTTTCACCTTGCGCAAACCGAGGTCGTAAGCGACCTTAGCGCAATCTTCGGCAGCCATCTGGGCAGCGTAGGGCGTGTTCTTCTTGGAACCGCGGAAGCCCATCTTGCCAGCCGAGGACCAGGAAATTACCTGTCCCTCACCATTAGCGAGGCACACAATGATGTTGTTGAACGAAGAATGCACGTGCAGTTGACCAATACCGTCAACACGAACGACTCTCTTCTTAGCTGCGACTGTCTTTTTAGCCATAATTCAATAATGTTATTTAGTAGCTTTCTTCTTGTTAGCAACAGTTTTCTTGCGGCCCTTGCGGGTGCGTGCGTTGTTCTTGGTGCTCTGACCGCGAACAGGGAGTCCGTTGCGATGACGGATGCCGCGATAGCAACCGATGTCCATCAATCGCTTGATGTTCATCTGCACTTCGCTGCGCAGGTCACCTTCCACTTTGTATTCGTTACCGATCACCTCGCGCACTGCTGCTGCCTCGGCATCGGTCCAATCCTTAACGCGGGTGTTCTCGTCCACACCGGCCTTCTTGAGGATTGTAGCGGCTGAGCTGCGCCCGATACCAAAGATGTAGGTCAAGGCGATGACGCCGCGCTTGTTTTGGGGAATATCAACCCCGACAATTCTTACTGCCATATATTAAATTCAAAATTTTTTGCAAAGTTAATACTTTTTTTATCCCTGACGCTGCTTAAACTTGGGATTTTTTTTGTTAATCACATAAAGGCGACCTTTACGACGGACGATCTTGCAGTCCTCGTTGCGCTTTTTGATAGATGCTCTAACTTTCATAATGTTGTATTGTGATGTTGTTATTTATATCGGAATGAGATTCTGCCTTTGGTCAGATCGTAGGGGGACATCTCGACTCTCACCTTGTCACCGGGCAGGATTTTGATGTAATGCATGCGCATCTTGCCGCTGATGTGAGCAGTGATCTGGTGTCCGTTCTCCAGTTCCACACGGAACATCGCGTTGGACAGAGCCTCAACGATAGTGCCGTCCAGTTCTATTGCAGTCTGTTTAGCCATATAAAACCTGTTTTTACGTTATTGTTTCTTTAATGAAGGAATTAATCAAATGAATCGTTCTCCCAGCACTTCCTTGATGGGTTCAAAGGAGGAAAGGATGTCGGGCTTGCCGTGGTGGATGGCAATCGAGTGCTCGAAGTGGGCACTGGGCTTGCGATCCCTGGTGCGGGTGGTCCAGCCGTCGCGCTCGGTGACGATGTTCTTGCTGCCCATGTTGATCATGGGCTCGATGGCGATCGTCATGCCGTTGCGCAGCAGGGGGCCGGTGCCGCGGCGTCCGTAGTTGGGAACCTCGGGGTCCTCGTGCAGCTTGCGTCCCACGCCGTGTCCGCACATCTCGCGCACGACGCTGTAGTTGCGACGCTCGCAGTACATCTGGATGGCGTTACCGATATCGCCGATGCGCTTGCCGGGCACTGCGTGCTCGATGCCGACATAGAGCGATTCCTTGGTGGTGCGCAGCAGCTGCAGAGTCTCCTCGGCAACCTCTCCCACACAGAAGGTGTAGGTGCTGTCTCCGTTGAACCCCTCGGGGGTGACGGCACCGCAGTCACAGGATACGATGTCGCCATCCTCGAGCACGTAGTTCGACGGGATGCCGTGCACTACAACCTCGTTGACCGAGGTGCAGAGCGTGGCGGGAAAGCCATACAGCCCTTTGAAGCCGGGCAGACAGCCTTGAGAGCGGATATACTCCTCGGCGATTTGGTCCAGTCGGCGCGTGGTCACACCGGGGGCGACCCACTTGGCCACCTCGGCCAGAGTGTGAGCCACGACCATGTTGGCCTTGCGCAGCAACTCGATTTCCTCGTCTGTCTTGAGATATATCATCGCCTGATTGATCCTTTTAAAGAAGCCTTAACGATTTTAACGGTTGCGGCCCTTGAGTTTACCAGACTTCATCAGACCATCATAGTGGTGCATCATCAAGTGGGTCTCGATCTGCTGCAGGGTGTCGAGAACGACACCGACGGTGATCAGCAGTGAGGTGCCACCGAAGAACTGTGCAAACTGCTGGTTGACGCCGAAGAAGCGTGCGAATGCCGGCAGAATAGCGACGATTCCAAGGAAGATAGAACCCGGCAGGGTGATGCGAGACATGATCGAGTCAAGATACTCGGCGGTCTTCTTGCCCGGCTTGATGCCAGGGATGAAGCCGCTGTTCTTCTTCATCTCCTCGGCCATCTGGGTGGGACGCACCGTGATGGCGGTGTAGAAGTAGGTGAAGGCGACGATCATGAGGAAGTAGATCACATTGTACCACACGCCGTTCATGTCACCGAAGTTGCGTGAGATCCAGCCACCGAGGCCAGCAGCGTCCTGACGGGCACCGAAACCGGCGAGGGTGATGGGGATGAACATGAGTGCCTGAGCAAAGATGATGGGCATCACGTTAGCGGCGTTGACCTTCAGGGGGATGTACTGGCGGGCGCCACCATACTGCTTGTTGCCCACGATGCGCTTGGCATACTGCACGGGGACCTTGCGGGTACCCTGGGTCAGCATCACGGCGCCAGCGGTAACAGCGAACAGGATGACGATTTCCACAAGGAACATCACGAGACCACCCTGGGCGGTGTTAAGACGACTGGTGAACTCTTGAACGATGGCTCCGGGGAAGCGGGCAAGAATACCCACGAGAATGATGATGGAGATACCGTTACCGATACCCTTGTCGGTGATCTTCTCGCCGAGCCACATGATCAACATGGCGCCAGCGGTGAGGACGATCGACAGGAAAATCATCATCGGCAGAGTCATATGAGCGTGTCCACCGGCTGCGTTCACCTGATACTGGAGGTTAGCCAGATAGGCGGGAGCCTGGAACAACAGGATAAACACCGTCAAATAGCGGGTGTACTGGTTGAGCTTCATGCGACCGCTCTCACCCTCGCGCTGCATCTTCTGGAAGCTGGGTACTACCATACCCATCAGCTGGATAACGATCGAAGCGGTGATGTAGGGCATGATACCCAACGCGAAGATTGAGGCCTGGCCGAATGCACCGCCCGAGAACATGTCGAGCAGCTGCATCAGACCACTATTGGTGAAGTTGCGCATGGCTTCGAGGTCACTCGGGTTGATACCGGGCAGCACCACGTGGCATCCGAATCGGTAGATCAGGATGAACAAGAAGGTGGTGACAAGACGCTTGCGCAGGTCTTCAATCTTCCAGATGTTCTTTAATGTTTCAATGAGTTTCATCGTCGGGTTAGAGTTTTACGATTGAGCCACCGGCAGCGGTGATAATCTCCTCGGCCTTCTTTGAGAAAGCGTGGGCTTCAACCTCAACCTTGTGGTTGAGCTGTCCCTGGCCCAAAATTTTAATAAGTTGGTTCTTGCGTGCCATACCAGCCTGAATGAGGTCGGCAACGGTAATCTTTTCGAGATTGTTCTTCTCGGCGAGTGCCTCAAGCACAGCAACGTTGATGGCCTTGTACTCCACGCGGTTGATGTTCTTGAAACCACCCTTGGGGACACGACGCTGGAGGGGCATCTGGCCGCCTTCGAAGCCGACCTTTTGCTTGTAACCCGAGCGCGACTTTGCACCCTTGTGACCACGAGTCGATGTACCGCCCTTACCAGAACCGGGACCACGGCCAACGCGACTTTTCTTCTTATTTGAACCTACAGCAGGTTTTAAATCATGTAATTCCATAATGTTGTTTTCTTGTTTTGAGATGTTAAGAATTAATCAACATTGGTGACTTCCACCAGATGACGAACTGCGTTAACCATACCCAGCACCTGAGGGGTAGCCTCGAGGGTGACGGTGTGGTTCAGCTTCTTGAGACCCAGTGCATCGAGGGTCTTCTTTTGGCGAGCCGGACGATTGATGCGGCTTTTCACTTGTTTAATCTGAATCTTTGCCATAATCGCTAAACAAACATTAACCGTTAAACACCTTGTCCACACTCACGCCGCGATAGTGAGCCACCATAGCCGGGCTGCGCATCTCGTCGAGAGCCTTGAGCGTAGCCTTCACCAGGTTGTGAGGGTTGCTCGAGCCCTTGGACTTACAAATAACATCGGTTACACCCACCGTCTCGAAGACGGCACGCATAGCACCACCAGCCTTCACACCGGTACCGGCGCTGGCGGGCTTCATGATGATGCGGCTGCCGCCGAACTTGGCGACTACCTCATGAGGGATGGTGCCCTTGTGGATGGGGACCTTGATCAGGTTCTTCTTAGCCACCTCGGTGCCCTTGGAAATGGCAGTGGTGACCTCATTGGCCTTACCCAGGCCGTAGCCGATAACGCCATTGCCGTCACCCACAACCACGATGGCTGCGAAGGTGAACGTGCGACCACCCTTGGTGACCTTGGTGGTGCGGTTGATAGCAACCAGACGCTCTTTCAGCTCGGCGTCGGCAGCGATCTTTACTCTATTATTTTTCTTCAGCATGATGTTGTTTCTTTAGAATTTAAGTCCGCCTTTGCGTGCGCCGTCGGCTAACGATTTTACTCTACCATGGAACAGGAAGCCATTGCGGTCGAACACGACCGTGGTGATGCCGGCCTCGAGGGCCTTCTTTGCAACGGCCTCACCCACCTTAGCGGCGATCTCGCTCTTGTTGCCCTCGGTGATTCCCTTGGAGGAAGCGGAGCACAGCGTGTTGCCAGCGACGTCGTCGATGAGCTGGGCATAAATTTGCTTATTGCTGCGGAAGACACACAGCCTGGGACGCTCCTGGGTGCCGCTGATGCGACCGCGGATGCGAGCCTTGATCTTGTTTCTTCTATCAGTTTTGGATATCATATCGTTTCCTTTCTACTTAATTATTTGGCAGCTGCCGTTTTACCAGACTTACGACGAATAACTTCGCCAACAAACTTAACACCTTTACCCTTGTAAGGCTCGGGCTTGCGGAAGGAGCGGATCTTGGCGCAGATCTGGCCAAGGAGCTGCTTGTCGCACGATTCCAGGGTGATGAGCGGGTTCTTGTTGCGCTCGGTCTTGGCGTCAACCTTGACCTCGGGCGGCATCTTCAAGTAGATGGCGTGTGAGTAACCGAGAGCCAGCTCGAGCACTTGACCGTTGCTGGTGGCGCGGTAACCAACGCCGACAATTTCCAGTTCTTTCTTGAAACCCTCGCTCACGCCGACAACCATGTTGTTGATCAGCGCACGGTAGAGGCCGTGCTGAGCGCGTGACTCACGCTCGTCGTTGGGGCGGGTCACCTTGATTTCATTGTCCTCGATCTCGACCGTGATGTTGGGGTTGAGGGTCTGCTTGAGCTCGCCCTTGGGGCCCTTGACGGTGAGAACGTTGTCCTTCATTTCAACAGTTACGCCAGCGGGGATGGCGATGTGCAATTTACCAATTCTTGACATAGCGCTGTTCCTCCATTAATATACGTAACACAATACTTCGCCACCGATCTTCTGGGCCTTGGCCTCCTTGTTGGTCATCACGCCCTTGGAAGTGGAGAGGATGGCAATACCTAAACCATTGAGCACGCGGGGCATGTCCTTGTAGCCAGTGTACTGGCGCAGGCCGGGCCTTGAAACGCGTGTGAGGCACTTGATGGCGCTAACGTGGTCCACGTTGTCATACTTGAGCGCGATCTTGATGGTGCCACGGGGAGAGTTCTCTTCCTCGACGAACTTGTAGTTCAGGATGTAACCCTGTTCGAAGAGGATCTTGGTGATCTCCTTTTTGAGCTTGGAAGAAGGGATTTCAACGACACGGTGCTGTGCCTTGATCGCATTCCTCAATCTAGTCAGATAATCTGCAATAGGATCTGTCATTATTGTAACTTGTTTAAATTGATTCGACTCGGTCGAACAATATTTAATACTTAGTGTTTATTTAATTGAAAAAGTGGTTGAAAATCACCAGCTGGCTTTGCGCACGCCGGGGATGAGGCCGTTGGAAGCCATCTCGCGGAAGTTGATACGTGAGATGCCGAACTGGCGCATGTAACCCTTGGGACGGCCTGACATCTTGCAGATGTTGTGCAGGCGCACGGGAGAAGCGTTGCGGGGCAGCTTCTGGAGTGCATCGTAGTCACCGTCCTTCTTGAGCTGAGCGCGCTTGGCGGCATACTTGGCGACGAGGCGCTCACGCTTAGCCTGGCGGGCTTTCATTGATTCTTTTGCCATAATTTAACTCTCAATTATTTGTTGTTAAAGGGGATTCCGAATTCCTTGAGCAGTGCATAGCCTTCCTCGTCGGTCTTGGCGGTGGTGACGAAGGTGATGTTCATACCGGTCATCTTGGTCACGTTGTCGATGTTGATCTCGGGGAAGATGATCTGCTCGGTAACGCCAACGGTGTAGTTACCGCGGCCGTCGAGCTTGCCGTTAACACCCTTGAAGTCGCGGATACGCGGCAGGGCGATGCGGATGAAACGCTCCATGAACTCGTACATGCGGTCACGGCGCAGGGTCACGCGAACACCGATGGGCATCTTTTTGCGCACCTTGAAGTTGGAGATATCCTTCTTCGACAGGGTCTGAACGGCCTTCTGTCCGGTGATGGCGGTGAGCTCGTTGATAGCGGTCTCGATGATCTTCTTGTCCTGGGTTGCGTCACCCAGACCCTCGTTGAGGACGATCTTGACCAGACGCGGAATCTGCATCGGGGTGCTGTAGTTGAATTGCTTCATCAAAGCGGGAGCAATCTTCTCGTCATATTGTTTCTTCAGCGTGGTACTCATTACTTGATCTCCTCTCCAGATTTTTTAGAATAACGTACTTTCTTACCCTCCTCGTTGAGCCTGAAACCGACGCGTGCGGGCTTGGGGTCGCGACCGCTCTTGGGGTCAACGACTGCCAGGTTGCTCAGGTTGATCGGGGCTTCCTTCTTGATGATGCCGCCCTGGGGGGCCTTGGCATTGGGCTTCGTGCTCTTGGACACGATGTTGACACCCTCGACGATGGCCTTGCCTTCCTCGCGCAGGATATTGAGCACGCGGCCGGTCTTACCCTTGTCGTCTCCAGCGAGAACGTAGACGGTGTCGCCCTTCTTGATTTTTAACGTAGCCATATATAGTTTATTGCTATTTTAAAGTGTGATTAAAGAACCTCGGGAGCGAGCGAAACGATCTTCATGTTGGTGGCGCGCAGCTCGCGGGCTACGGGGCCGAAGATGCGCGTTCCGCGCAACTCACCGGTATTAGTGAGCAATACACAGGCGTTGTCGTCGAAGCGGATGTAGGAACCGTCCTGGCGACGGATTTCCTTGCTGGTGCGTACAACGACAGCCTTGGAAACGGTACCCTTCTTCACCTCGGAAGCGGGGATTGCCTTCTTGACGGTGACAACGATGATGTCACCCACCGAAGCATAGCGTCGGCCCGAGCCGCCCAGCACCTTGATGCAGAGGACTTCCTTGGCGCCGCTGTTATCGGCAACGGTCAATCTACTTTCAGTCTGTATCATAATCTGTAATTACTTGGCTTTTTCGATGATTTCAACTAATCTCCACCTCTTGGTCTTGCTCAACGGGCGTGTTTCCATCAGGCGAACGGTGTCACCGACGTTGCACTCGTTGTTCTCGTCGTGAGCGTGGTACTTCTTGGTCTTGTTGACAAACTTGCCATAGATTGGGTGTTTCTCCTTCCACTTGATGGTCACAGTGATGGTCTTGTCACCCTTGTTGCTGGAAACAACCCCAATTCTCTCTTTTCTTAAATTACGTTTTTCTTCCATTGTAGTATCGGGATTATTTGTTGTTCTTGAGTTCACGAGCGCGGATCTCGGTCTTCAAGCGCGCGATGAGTTTCCTGTCAAGCGTGATCTTGGCCGGATTATCGAGCGGGGAAATCGTGTGCTGGATCTTCTCCTGTACGTATTCCTTCTGTACCTGGTCGAGGCGATCCTGCAATTCCTTATCGGTCAGTTCCTTGATATTTTCCTTTTTCATAATACGGTCAAATATTAAACGAGTTGAGTGGGATCATAGTCGCGGCGAACGACAAACTTAGTGGCCACGGGGAGCTTCTGAGCGGCGAGGCGCAGTGCTTCCTTGGCGATTTCAAAGCTCACGCCGTCGACCTCGATGAGGATGCGACCGGGGTGAACGGGAGCGACGTAACCTGCAACATCACCTTTACCTTTACCCATGCGGACATCGGCAGGCTTGCGGGTGTAGGGCTTGTCGGGGAAAATGCGGAGCCAGATCTGACCCTGACGCTGCATGTAACGTGTCACGGCGACACGGGCGGCCTCGATTTGGCGAGCGGTGATCCACTTGCTCTCCAGGGTCTTGATTCCGAAGGAACCGAAGGCGAGCTGATTGCCGCGCTTGCTGTACTGGCGAGGATGCCCATCACTGGGACGACGGTATCTTAATCTCTTAGGTTGTAACATTTTGAATTTCGTTTTTTATAGTCACACTTCAAGTTACTGGTTGTGACTGGGTTTAACGATTGTTGTTTCTCTTGCCACCGCGGAAACCACGACGCTCGCCGCGCTCACCGCGCTCGCCACCGCGACCGCCGCCACGACGCTCGCCGGCATTGTTGGCAAAGTTAGGAGCCAAGTCCTTCTTACCATAGACCTCACCACGGCAGATCCATACCTTGACGCCGATTACACCAACCTTGGTGTGAGCGGGCACGAGTGCATAGTCGATATCGGCACGGAGGGTGTGCAACGGAGTGCGGCCTTCCTTGAACATCTCGCTGCGGCGCATCTCGGCACCGTTCAAGCGACCCTTGACCTGGATCTTGATGCCCTCGGCACCCATGCGCATGGTGCTGGCGATAGCCATCTTCACGGCACGGCGATAGGCGATCTTACCCTCGATCTGGTGAGCGACGTTGGCAGCTACGAGCTGAGCATCGAGCTCGGGGCGCTTCACCTCATGAATGTTGATCTGAACGTCCTTGTTGGTCAGAGCGATGAGCTCCTGCTTGAGGGCCTCGACGTCGGCACCCTGCTTACCGATGATGATACCGGGGCGAGCGGTGCAGATGGTGATGGTGACAAGCTTCAAGGTGCGCTCGATGACGATACGTGCGACACTAGCCTTAGCAAGACGCTCGTTGAGATACTTGCGGATCTTGTCGTCCTCAACAAGAGTATCTCCATAATTACTGCCACCAAACCAGTTGGAGTCCCAACCGCGGATGATGCCTAAACGGTTACTGATCGGATTTACTTTCTGTCCCATATCGTTTATGCGTCTTTTTCGTTGTTAATAGTGTCCACGTAGATGGTCACGTGGTTAGAACGTTTGCGGATGCGGTAGCCGCGGCCCTGAGGAGCCGGGCGCAGGCGCTTGAGCATCGGAGCTGCATCGACCGTGATGGTCTTGATGAAGAGCTCACCGCTCTCGGCCTTCTTGCCATTCTTCTGTTCCCAGTTGCTGATAGCCGACTTGAGGAGCCTCTCAACATCGGTGGCAGCCTGCTTGTTGGAGAAGTGGAGCAGACCGAGTGCCTTGAAGACCTCGACGCCACGAACCATGTCGGCCACGAGGCGCATCTTGCGGGGCGAGCTGGGGATATTGCGCAACTTTGCGAAGGACTCGTTGCGGCGAGCCTCCTTCTTCAAGTTAGCAGATTCTCTTTTTCTTTTACCCATTGTATTTAATTCTTTTTTGTTCTAGAAAACGTTAAATAATCCCGGGCCCATTATTTCTTGTTGTTGCCGCTGTGGCCACGGAAGGTGCGGGTGGGAGCGAACTCGCCCAGCTTGTGTCCTACCATGTTCTCGGTAACATACACGGGAATAAACTTGTTGCCATTGTGAACGGCGAAAGTGTGTCCCACGAACTCGGGTGCGATCATCGAAGCACGCGACCAGGTCTTGATCACACTCTTCTTGCCGCTCTCGTTCATGGCGTCAACCTTCTTCTCCAGTTTCACGCTGATGTAAGGGCCTTTTTTTAATGAACGACTCATAATTAATCGAATTTAATCAAATTACTTCTTTCTTCTTTCAATGATGTACTTCGAAGACTGCTTCTTCGGCGCACGGGTCTTCAAGCCCTTAGCATACAAACCGTTGCGGTTACGGGGATGACCACCACTCTGGCGACCTTCACCACCACCCATGGGGTGATCAACGGGGTTCATCACGACACCACGGTTGTGGGGGCGACGTCCGAGCCAGCGTGAGCGGCCGGCCTTACCGGACTGCTCGAGCGCATGGTCGCTGTTGCCAACCACACCAACGGTAGCCTTGCAGGTAGCGAGGACCTTGCGAGTCTCACCCGAAGGTAATTTGATGATTGCGTAGGTACCCTCACGGCTGGTGAGCTGTGCGAAGGTGCCGGCTGCACGTGCCATAGCGGCACCCTGACCGGGACGCAATTCGATGTTGTGAATTAAAGTACCAACAGGAATCTTGCTCAGTGGAAGCGCGTTTCCCACTTCGGGGGCCACGTTCTCACCGCTCTCGATCGTTGCACCCACCTCGAGTCCGTTGGGAGCAATGATGTAAGCTTTGTAGCCGTCTTTGTAGTAGAGCAGAGCAATGCGAGCCGAACGGTTGGGATCGTACTCGATGGCTTTCACTACTGCCGGCACACCGTCCTTGTTCCTCTTAAAGTCGATCAGGCGGAGTTTGCGCCTGTGACCGCCTCCACGATAGCGGGCGGTGAGGTGACCCTCGTTGTTGCGACCGCCGGTGGAACGCTTACCGACCGTAAGAGACTTCTCTGGTGTACGCTTAGTAATGTCGTCAAATACACCAATAATCTTGTGTCTTTGCCCCGGTGTTGTGGGCTTCAATTTTCTTACTGCCATTTTTTATTATAAATTACTATAGAAATCAATAGTTTGTCCTTCGGCAATGGTAACAACGGCCTTCTTGAAGGCAACCGTGTGGCCCTTGATGATGCCACTCTTGGTGTAGCGCTGCTTGCTCTTGCCGCTGTAGTTCATCGTGCTCACGCCGACCACCTTAACGTCGTACATTTTCTCGACGGCGTCCTTGATCTGGTGCTTGTTAGCGTCGGGGGATACCTTGAAGGTGTAGCGGTTGGTCTTCTCGGTGATTGCGTTGGCCTTCTCGGTCACAACGGGGATGATCTGAATGTTATCCATGATTGCTCCTCCTTACTTTAAATTGTTGAGCGCATCAACCGAGCTCTCGGTAACGAGAATCATGCGGTTGTCAAGCACGCGATAGGTGTTGATGTCGCTGGCGGTAACCACACTGGCGGTGGGGACGTTGCGGAGCGACAGGTACAGGTTGCGTTCCACGCCGTTGAGGACGAGCAGCAACTTCTGACCCTCGAGCTTGAGGTTGCGTGTAATGTTCACGAATTCCTTGGTCTTGGGGGCGTCGAACTTGATGTCCTCGATGACCATGATCTGGTTGTTCTGGGCCTTGTAGGTCAGCGCCGAGCGGCGAGCCAGGGCCTTCACCTTCTTGTTCAGCTTGAAGCTGTAGTTGCGGGGACGGGGACCGAAAACGCGGCCACCACCATGGAACAGAGGAGAATTGATGTCGCCATGACGAGCACCGCCGCCACCTTTCTGGCGACCGAGCTTCTTGGTCGAGCCAGCGATTTCACTTCTCTCTTTTGCCTTATGGGTACCCTGGCGCTTGTTGGCCATGTACTGCTTAACGTCGAGATAAACGGCGTGCTCGCTGGGTTCGGCGATGGCGAAGATCTCATCGTTAAGGTTCACCTTGCGACCGGTGTCCTCACCCTTGATGTTATAAACTGAGAGTTCCATTCTTACATTTCAATAATTACGATTGAACCTTTGCTGCCCGGAACTGAGCCTTTTACCATGAGAAGATTGTTCTCGGGCAATACTTTAATCACTTGCAGGTTTTGAGCGGTGCAGCGCTTGTTGCCCATCTGGCCGGCCATGCGCATGCCCTTGAAAACCTTAGCGGGATAGGAGCAGGCACCGATGGAACCGGGAGCGCGCTGACGGTCGTCCTGACCGTGCGTGGTCTGGCCCACACCTCCAAAGCCGTGACGCTTCACAACGCCCTGGAAGCCTTTACCCTTGGTTGTGCCGATCACATCAACAAATTCAACGTCGTTGAGCATCTCTACGGTGAATTCATCACCTGCCTTGTGCTCACCATCAAATCCTTTGAACTCGGCCAAGAATCTTTGCGGTTTCACTCCGGCTTTCTTGAAATGACCTGCCATGGGCTTGGTGGTGTGCTTGTCCTTCTTCTCGACAAAACCCAGCTGCAAAGCCTCGTAACCGTCGGTTTCAACAGTCTTCACTTGAGTGACAACGCAAGGACCTACTTCGATAACAGTGCACGGCACGTTCTTGCCGTCGGCACTGAAAACGGATGTCATTCCGATTTTCTTTCCTAATAATCCTGGCATTTCTCTAAATTTTTAATTGTTAATGCTGTTAGTTTAACTCGTTTGTTCAATCAATTGTACTACACTTTAATCTCGACTTCAACTCCGCTGGGCAACTCAAGCTTCATGAGGGCGTCCACAGTCTTTGCGGTTGAGCTGTAGATGTCGATGAGGCGCTTGAAGGAGGACAGCTGGAACTGCTCGCGTGACTTCTTGTTGACAAAAGTCGAACGGTTCACGGTGAAGATGCGCTTGTGGGTGGGCAGGGGGATAGGACCGCTAACCACTGCGCCAGTGCTCTTCACTGTGCGCACGATCTTCTCGGCCGACTTGTCAACCAAGTTGTGATCGTAGCTTTTCAATTTAATTCTAATCTTCTGACTCATATTATTAATAATGTAAATTGTATTATTGCAATAATTCGACGTGACCCAGGCATTCGCTCAGCACCTTGATGGCGATCGGGGTCGCAACGGGTGCGTAGTGGGAGAACGACATGGTGCTCGTGGCACGGCCACTGGTGATGTTGCGCAGGGCGGTGACGTAGCCGAACATCTCGGCCAGCGGGGTGCTGGCTTTGACGATGCGGGCACCGCTACGTGCGCTCTCCATGCCCTCGACTTGGGCACGGCGCTTGTTCAGGTCGGCGATGACGTCACCCATGTTCTCCTCGGGGGTCACCACTTCCAGGCTCATCATCGGCTCCAGGAGCACGGGGCGAGCCTTGCGGCAAGCGCTGCGGTAGGCCTGCATGGCACACAGCTCGAAGCTGAGCTGGTCGCTGTCCACGGGGTGGAAACTGCCATCGAGGATGGTGACCTTGAGGCTCTGGAGGGGGAATCCGGCCAGCACACCGCTGTGCATGGCGCTCTTGAATCCCTTCTCGATGCTGGGGATGAATTCCTTGGGAATATCACCGCCCTTAACCTCGTTGACGAACTGCAAGCTGCCGTCGAAGTCGACGTCGATGGGCTCGACGCGGCACTCGATGTCGGCGAACTTGCCGTGACCGCCGGTCTGTTTCTTGAAGACCTCGCGCACGGTAGCTGCCTGCGAGATGGCCTCCTTGTAGGTGACCTGGGGACGACCCTGGTTGCACTCCACCTTGAACTCGCGGCGCAGACGGTCGAGGATGATGTCCAGATGCAACTCACCCATTCCACGGATGATGGTCTGGCCAGTCTCCTCGTTGCTCTCGACCTGGAAGGTGGGGTCTTCCTCGGCAAGCTTTGCCAGGCCCACTGCCATGCGGTCGAGGTCGTTCTGCGTCTTGGGCTCGACGGCGATGCCGATCACGGGCTCGGGGAAGTCCATGGCCTCGAGGGCGATGGCGGTCTCGCGGCTGCTGCACAGGGTGTCACCCGTGTGCACGTCCTTGAAACCGACTCCGGCGCCGATGTCGCCGCAACCGATAACCTCCATGGGGTTCTGGCGGTTGCTGTGCATCTGGAACAGGCGGGACACGCGCTCCTTTTGACCGGTGCGCACGTTGTAGACCTGGGTGCCGGCATTGAACTGACCTGAATACACGCGGAAGAACACCAGGCGGCCCACATAGGGGTCGGTAGCGATCTTGAACACCAGCGCGCACAAGGGCTCCTCAAACATGGGCTTGCGGGTGATCACCTTGTCGGGGTCGTTGACTGCGGTGCCGCTCACCTCGCCAGCGTCTTCGGGGCTGGGCAGGTAGGCGCAAACGGCGTCGAGCAGTGTCTGGACACCCTTGTTCTTGAACGAGCTGCCGCACAGCACGGGAACCATGTTGCGGTTCAGCGTGGCGTTGCGCAGGGCGCTCTTGATCTCGACTATGGTGATCGACTCGGGGTCGTCGAAGTACTTGGTCATGAACTCGTCGTCGAACTCGGCGAGCTGCTCAAGCATCTTGTCGCGGTACTCCTGAGCCTCCTCAAGCATGTCGGCGGGAACCTCGGCGGTCTCGTACTCGGCACCGAGCGTCTCGTCGTGCCAGTACAGGGCCTTCATCGTGATCAGGTCAACGACGCCTTTGAAGCTCTCCTCGGCTCCGATGGGCAACTGAATGGGACACGGGTTGGCACCCAAGACTTCGCGAATCTGGCGAACCACGTCGAGGTAGTTGCAGCCAACACGGTCCATCTTGTTCACATAAGCGATGCGAGGCACCTCGTACTTGTCGGCCTGACGCCACACGGTCTCGCTCTGGGGCTCTACGCCGCCCACGGCGCAGAAGGTGGCGATAGCGCCATCCAGCACGCGCAGCGAGCGCTCCACCTCGACGGTGAAGTCCACATGCCCCGGAGTGTCGATCAGGTTGATCTTGTACTTGCTGCCGTCATAGTTCCAGAACGCGGTGGTGGCAGCGCTGGTGATGGTGATGCCCCTCTCCTGCTCCTGCTCCATCCAGTCCATGGTGGCGGTACCTTCATGAACCTCGCCCATCTTGTGGGTCAGGCCCGTGTAGTACAAGATCCGCTCCGATGTGGTGGTCTTGCCGGCATCGATGTGTGCCATGATGCCGATGTTACGTGTATATTTCAGTTGTGCGTCGGTGCCCATTGTCTAGTTCACGTCGTCGCTAAATCAGAATCTGAAGTGGGCGAATGCGCGGTTAGCCTCGGCCATGCGGTGCATGTCCTCTTTGCGCTTGAACGCGCCACCCTGCTCGTTATATGCGTCCATGATTTCAGCAGCGAGCTTGTCGGCCATAGTCTTGCCGCCACGCTTGCGAGCGAAAATAATCATGTTCTTCATTGAAACCGACTCTTTGCGGTCGGGGCGAATCTCGGTGGGCACCTGGAAGGTTGCACCACCCACGCGACGGGACTTCACCTCCACTTGAGGAGTGATCTTCTCCAACGCGGCTTTCCAGATTTCGAGAGGGGTCTTCTCTTCACTAGCCATCTTCTTGCCCACGAGGTCCAGGGCACTGTAGAAGATACGGTAAGACGTAGTCTTCTTACCATCGTACATGAGGTGGTTGACGAACTTGGTTACGCGAACGTCACCGAACTTAGGATCGGGGAGAATGATCCTTTTCTTGGGCTTAGCCTTTCTCATTTTTTTGACACAGTTGTAGTTTTAAGTCTGCTTGGTTGTTTTTTGCTTTGTTCTTCAACGCCCGCCGCTGCGGCGCGTTTACTCAACCAAATATCCAATCCAATAAAACTGAAAACTAAGTTTGAAATTAATTTTACTTTTGAATTGTTTTAGTAAGTCAGGGCCTTAGTCGTACCGTTTTTACTTTTTCTTCTTGGGACGCTTGGCACCGTACTTGCTGCGGCGCTGGGTGCGGCCTTCAACACCGGCGGTGTCGAGGGTGCCGCGGATGATGTGATAGCGTACACCGGGAAGGTCTTTCACACGGCCACCGCGTACCATGACGATCGAGTGCTCCTGCAGGTTGTGGCCCTCACCAGGGATGTAGGAGTTAACCTCCTTGCCGTTGGTCAGGCGGACACGGGCAACCTTGCGCATAGCCGAGTTCGGCTTCTTAGGTGTGGTCGTGTAAACACGAACACACACACCGCGACGCTGAGGGCACGAGTCCAGAGCGGGCGATTTGCTGGTCGATTCCAGCGCAGTGCGGCCTTTTCTTACTAATTGCTGAATAGTAGGCATCTTAGTTCTTTTTGATTTTAATTAATTTTACAAATATTTTTCAGTTTGCTTTTGCGCTTTCTGGACCACTTAACCACCCACGTTTTCAAGCGTTTAGAGGTCAAAATCGGACCAAGCGGCGCAAAAAAGCGATGCAAAATTACAAACAATTTTTGTAATGGCCAAACCTTTTCACCGATTTATTTTATATATAATGTCTAACCCCTATCGGAGCCAAGTGCCTGTTTTCCATAACGATACAGCTAAAATCGTGAAAATCAGGTGCTTTTTTAATTGTGAAAATTATTCAATCTTAACACTATTTAACTTCATTTAATCAAATTCGGAGCACTTTTGAGGCCATAATGAGTCTGAGCGGTCAAGAAGCCCTACCCTTTCCTGTAACCTCAGCAAGAAGGCATTGTCGCCTGAATTCTACTTACACCTTATATATAATATAATATATAATATATATATAGGCGAGGCGCATCGATCAAAAAAGGATGGAGCCTCACGCGAGGTTCCATCCTTTATATCCTGTACCGGTAAATCTTGTTACTTGGTGGCTTCCAGGTGGGCAATGGCCTTCTTGCAGATGCCCTCGTGACGCAACACCATGTAGACGAGCAGCAGGTTGAGCACCACGATCTCAAAGACGAAGTACAGCCACGGCATGTTGATGATCACCGCGATAAAGCAGGCGATGATGCGCGTGTTGAAGGTCAGGATGTTGGTGTACTTCATCAACGGCAGGCTCAGCTGGCGGAAGTAGTCGCGGAATTCCTGACTGGGAACACCGTCCTCACCGTAACGCTCGTTGAGGGCGGCACGCAGGCGCTGCATGTTGGGCGTCATTCGCTCCTGGTTGGCTGTGTAGCCACTGTAGAAGAACAGCGGCAACTTGCTCCAGAAGTTCCTGCCCCACTCCAGCTGATGATACTGCTCCTTGAGCTTGGCTGCGCTATCGAGCTCACTGCCCTGTCCGCCCTTGAGGAAGAAGAGATGGAACTGGCGATAGCAGTCGGCCAGAGCGGCCTGCAGGGCATGGCTGAGCCCCGAGAGGATGCCCAGGGTCCAGATCAGCCACTCGTGCTGTTGAAAGAAATGCGGTCCGGTCAAGCTGTCACCGAAATCCAATTCCCTGAAAACCAAGGAAAAACCGATAGCGGCAAACCACAGGTCACCGCTCACGCCGTCAAGGATGCGTCCCAGGCGGGAATACTGCTGGGTCATGCGCGCCAACTGTCCGTCGGCGCTGTCAAATGTGTCGGCCCACGTGATAAGCAGCATGCCCACCCAGTTGAGCCATGCCAAATGCGGCTGATGGAAATACAGCATGATGCCGCCGGCAACACCCATAAAGATGCTGGCCACAGTGATGGCATTGGGGCTCACTCCCAGCTTTTGAAAGAATTTGGCCCACAGGAACCCCAAGGGGCGATGGAAATGCAGGTCGAACCACTCCTCGGTGTCCGACGACTTGAGCGAAGCCTGATATTCTTCTCTTAATGTCATGTTTTTCAATTAATCGTTTGTTTTGGTTTTAGTGTCAAGGCCTTAAGGCCCATAAGGTCTTTAAAGTCCTTAAGGTCCTTAAAGACAAACTCCTAATTCCTCACTTCTAACCAATTAAAGGCCCAGATGAGCCTTGGCAAGCGCCAGGACGGCCTTGGCAATGTGGGGAGCCGACTCGTTGCGGCACGGCGCGAAGCTGGGCCAGTCGTTGAAGTCGATGATGCGAATGGTGCCGTCGGGATCGACGATGCAGTCACCGCCGTAGATGACGACGTTCAGTTCGTCGGCAGCACGGGTACAGATGTCCTTGAGTTCCTTCAGGTCGATATCGATACCCTGGCTGTGGCCATTGACTTCCTCCCAGCCATACTTGCTGTGACCCTCGTCAAAGGGGTAGAACCAATAGAAGAACTGAGAGTCCTTCACGCCGTAGAACTTCACCAGGTCACCGGTCAGGTGCACATTGATCACCGCGCGGGTGATGCCGCGGTAGAAGTACTCCTGGAGCACCTCCTGAGCCTCCTCGGGGTGGCGCACGTAGCTCACGTCCTCCTTGTGCATCGCATGGAAGTCACCGCGCTTGATCCAGCACGACTTGAACCCGGCCTTCTTGAGCTGGTCCTTGATATTCTCGTTAGTGTTGACAATCAGGCTCTCGGGATAAGGGATGCCGTTGCCCAGCAAGATGCGCGTCATGCGCTCGCGCGTACAGTTCTCAATGCCGTAGCCCGAGTTGATGACCAACTTGCCGGCGTCCTCAAGCTTCTGCAGCTTGGCGATGCTGGCGCGCTCGCGGCACATGGCCAGCACTACCGGCTCGTTGATCTCGCTATTGTTGAACTGTTCCTCGCTGTACACGTTCACCTGGCAACCGCGCTTGCGCAGCTGCTCGGCCACGAGGTTGAAGATGGCGGTGTCATTGCCGATGTGGTTGGGCGAATAAGCGCCTGCGCGCATAACGCCCGCAATAGTGATGTCTGCCATTGTTGTTGACTTTAATGTTGATGTTAGCGGGCACCCTTGCCCGCAATACGAACTGCAAAGATACAAAAAAATGAAATAGCCCACCCAAATTCAAGAAAAAACTTTATCCTCGCGTTTTTCAGTCACTTGCAATCATTAAAAATGGCCGGGGTTGCTTTTTGACATGGTGGAGAGGATTCACGGGGTGCTAATTTTGCAGCGTCGACAGGAGAGAAAGTCCAGAACTTCCTGCCAGAAGATGACAACAATCATTAAAACATAAATCAATCAACCATGAGAACACCGACAACCAACGAACAACACACCCGCGTGCTGCATGCCGCCTACCAGGCTTGGATGAACGCTGCGGGATTGCGCCAAGCCAGGCTCCGCAACAAGCGGTTCACCTACGGTGACCAATGGGGTGATCTGGTGAAGGACTACAACGGCTGCGTGATGACCGAGGGTGAGCACCTCGCCAATCAAGGCTGTGCAAGCATCACCAACAACCTCATCCGCCAGATGGTCAAGACCATCGTCGGCCGTTTCCGCTCCCAGTACATCAAGCAGGACGATGACAAGGCTTCGGCGCTGGCTCAGGCCAGCCGCGACAACGAACTCGATGAACTCGACAGCCGCGCCCTTGAAGAGTTCCTGATCTCGGGGTGCTGCATCCAGCGGGTGGACACCTGCCACGAGCCGGGCGACACTGAGCACGTCAGGGTGGACAATGTGAATGTCAACCGCCTGTTTGTGGGCACAATGAACGACACCCGCGCCTGGGACTGCGAACTCATCGGCCAGCTCCACGACCTGAACATCGCCCAGCTGCTGCGCCGCGTGGCTGGCGGCAATCAGCGCAAGGCGGCATGGGTGAGACGGCTCTATACCGACAATGCCGAGAGCCGCCTGGCCGATTTCACCACCCGACTGGGTGCCGACACGCAATTGGGCACCGACTTCTGGCACGCCAGCGACGGCAAGTGCCGAGCCATCGAGGTGTGGACGCTCGAGAGCCGCGAGGTGGTCGTGTGCCACAACCGGCACGAGGGCACCCTCACCGTCGAGCCCTGCAGCGCCATGCACCGCCTGAAGAGCCGTCCCGACATCACCACCCGCTGGGACATCGCCACCGTGTGGCACTGCCGATGGTTCAGCCCGATGGGAGACTTGCTGGCCGAGTATGATTCGCCGTGGCCGCACGGCAGCCACCCCTTTGTCATCAAGCTCTACCCGCTCACCGACGGCGAAGTTCACGCCGTGGTCGAAGACATCATCGACACGCAGAAGCACGTCAACCGCATGATTTCGCTGCTCGACCAGGTGATGCGCACCAGCGCCAAGGGTGTGCTCCTGTTCCCTGAAACAGCACTGCCCGAGGGGTGGACCTGGGAGGACGCACGACGCTGCTGGTCCAGTGCCAACGGGCTGCTGCCCTACAATCCACGCTTCAGCGACGCCAAGCCTGAGCAGATCAATGCCAACGCGAACAACAGCAGCGCCTACCAGATGATAGAGCTGCAGATGAAGCTGTTTGAGGAAATCAGCGGCGTGAGCGGCGCCCTGCAAGGCAAGAACCCCACCGTTGTCAGCGCCAACGTGTACCAATTGCAGAGCGAAAACGCCAACATCGCCCTGAGCGACGTGTACGACACATTCCAAGCATTTCGTCGCCAGCGCGATCGCAAAATGCTGGCTATCAGCAACACGAACCTTTAATCACCACTATCTCGAGTCAATCAACGCCGCGACCCGTGTCACGGCCAATTATCAAACCAAAAACTAATGAACAATGAACGAACAAGAAAACCATGAACAACAGGCAACACCAGCGGTAACGCCACCGCCTTTTCGCCAGAGCGAAGAACCGCAAGATGTGCCGAGCCAGGAGCCGGCCGCCTCCCCCACCCTCGCCGACAGGATCACCGAGCTGCACCTCGACGAGAACGCTACTGCCAGCCTCACTGAGCTCACCCGGGGTTTGCAACCAGACCAGGTCACACCCGAACTGCTCGCCACACTTGCCCGCGGCGTCACCCATGACGACGACGTGCAGAATGCCGATGCAGCGGGCTATCTGCGAGGCCGCAACGAGAAAATCGAGGTCGTTCTCCATCCTCAGCCCCAGGACGAGGAGCCTCAGCCTCAACCTGTCTTTCCCCGCTACTGCCGCCGCAGCATCTGGGACTGAAATGAGTGAGGAATTAGGAATTAGGAATTAGAAGTTAGAAATGAGGAGTTGGTTTATTAAGCCACTCTTTCCTCCAACCTCTAAACCCTAAACACTAACCTCTAAACTCTATACTCTAAACTCTAAACTCTAAACTTTAACCATTAACCTTTAACCTTAATCATTTACAACCATGAACATCTTTCAATTATCCAAGGCTCTGCGCTGGATGCGCAACCACAAGAAGTTAGTCCTCTTTGTCATCGTCATGATTCTCATCGCCATCCTGGCCTCCTGTACAGGTTGCAGCGATAACGGCGCCACACTCGCGGTGGGCATGCTCATCGCCGGTGTCGAGGACGGCAAGCACGTCGTTGACGGTCCCCTCACGACCGATCTCACCCGCACCGGGTCGCCAGACCTGCTGCTCAACGAGATTGACCAGCAAATCGTCAAAATCAGGCCCATGTCCACCCCTATCGACCAGATTTCGCGCTTTGGCGGCAGCAAGCACGCCGGCAGCATGATCGTGGATTTCTACAGCGTGGACACCAAGCCGACTCAAGCTTCGCTGGTCGATGATGTTGAGGAGAACCACACGTCGAGCAACGGCAACGCCCCCACAGCGGTCATCAGGACCACCAACGACGAGATCTTTGACCCCACCGACACCATCCTCGTTCAGGGCACACCAGGATATGACGTGGGCGAGAGCGTCCATGACCTGATGCTCTATGTCTTGAGCCGTGACAACAACGGTGTCACCGTCATGGCCGTCAACGGCCCCACCGTGCAGGGCGTCGAGAACTGCATCCCCTACATCGTCGAGGGAAGCACCCTCGTGCGCATGGGACGCGCTGCCAGCGAACTCGACGTGCAGTCGCCGCAGTACGAGGCATTGCCCCACAAGAGCCGCAACCTGTGCCAGATATTTAAAATGCAGGTGGAGCAAAGCACCCTGCAGCGCCTCTCCAACAAGGAGGTGGGCTGGACGATGAGCGACCAGGAAGAGGCCGCCGTCTATGACATGCGCCTGGGCATGGAGAAGTCGTTCCTCTTCGGTGTTCCCCGCAAGCTGTGGGACAACAACAAGAAGGAGTACATCTACTTCACCGGCGGCATCTGGAACCAAGCCGGCAAGGACATCTTCCTCGAGTCGGCCAGCGACTTCGGCCCTGACAGCATGGTGGACCTGATGCGCGAGGCATTCACTGGCAACGCCGGTAGCAAGCGCAAGATCCTCATCGGCGGCAGCAAGCTCATCAGCCTCATCAGCAAGCTGGACTACACCCGCATCATCACCTCGAGCCAGCACGTGAGCAAGTGGGGCATCGACTTTACCGAGTTGAGGTCCAAGTTCGGTTGCCTGTACGTGCTGCTCAGCGAGGTGTTCGATGAAATGGGCATGGAGAACAACGGCATGATCATCGACCCCGAGTATATCCAGAAGTACACCCACATCCCCTTCAGCACCGAGCAGCTCAACCTCAAGAAGAGCGGCGTGCGCAACGTGGATGCGCTGGTGATGACCGAGGCCTCGTGTCTGGTACTGCGCTACCCCAAGGCCCACATGCGCATCAAGACGAGATGAAACACTTCACCATCAGGAACTCGTGCGGTCGGACACCGCTACCCGCCTGGGCATCAACAACACGCCGCCAGCCAGCGCCGTCAAGGCCCTGAACGCCCTTGTGGACAACGTCCTCGACCCGTTGCGCGACGCCTGGGGCGGACCCATCCACGTGAACAGCGGCTACCGCTCTCCTAGGCTGAACAGAATCGTGGGCGGCACGCCCAGCAGCCAGCATCAGCGCGGCGAGGCCGCCGACATCACCGTCGGCTCGCCGGCCCGCAACCGCCGCCTGCTGGCCCTGATCAAGCGCCTCGACCTCCCCGTTGACCAGTGCATAGACGAGAAAGGCTGCCGCTGGATCCACGTCAGCCACCGCACCGGCCACAACCGCCGCCTGTACATGAAATTTTAGCTGCCTTTGGCCGCTAAAAATGATTAGAGATTTTAGTGATTAGAGAAAGGGCAAGACCCGATGCAAAAGCGTCCAGTCTTGCCCTGATTTTTTTACATTGGTTTACAGGAAGATGAGGAGGAGGACCTGGGCGATGATGACGCGGAGGAACATGCTCAGGGGGTAAACGGCGGCATAGGCGACCGAGGGACGGTCGCTGCCGAGGGTGTCGTTGGCGTAGTTCATCGCCATCGGGTTGGCCATGGCACCGCTGAGCATACCGCACACGGCGGCATAGTCGATGCCCGACAAGCGCAGGGCGAGGGCGCCGACAAGCAGCACCGGAATGACGGTGAGCAGGAAACCTGTACCCACCCACAACAAGCCCTCGGGGCGCACGACTGTTGCAAAGAAGTCGGGGCCAGAAGCCAGTCCCAGGCATGCGAGATACAGGGCAAGACCGATGGAGCGCAACATGAGGTTGGCGCTCGATGTGGTGTAGGCATTGACGTGGATGCGAGGGCCGAAGGCGCCGATGAGGATGCCGGCGATGATGGGACCACCCGCCAGTCCTAACTTGACGGGGGCCGAAATGCCCGGCAGCGCGATGGGGATGGAGCCGAGAATGAGTCCCAGCGTCATACCCAAGAATACGGTGATCAGGTTGGGTTCGTCGAGCATCTTGACGGCATTGCCCACTTCCTTCTCGACGTTCTTGATGGCCTCGCGGTGCCCCACGACGATGATGCGGTCGCCCAGCAGCAGTCGCAGGTCGGGGGTGGCCAGCAGTTGCAAGCCGCCACGATTCACACGGCTGATGTTCACGCCGTAGTGCTTGCGCAACCGCAGGCTGCCAAGCTTACGGCCGTTGATTTCGGGTTTGGTGACGAGGATGGCCTGCGAGACGAGTTCGCTGTCGATGGCATTCCAGTCGATGTCGTCGCTGTTCCAGTCGGTGGTCTCCTGCTTGCCGAAAAGCACCTCCAGCGCCTCAGCGGCATCGTGGTCACGCATGATGACCAGTAGACGGTCGTCGCGCATGAGCACCGTGTGGGCCTCGGGGATGGTCACACGGCCATCGCGCCACAGCCTGGAGATGACAAACTGCCGCGGACTGATGCGCGCCAGGTCGCCCACCGTCTTGCCGATGATGCCCTCGTTGCGCACCTGATAGGTAGCAATGAAGGTATGGTCAGCCTCTTCCTCGCTATCGTCGATGAGGTGGTCACCAGAACGCATCAGCACCTTGCGCATCAGCGCAAATGCCAGAATCACACCAATCACACCCAACGGATAGGTCACAGCGCAACCCAGGGCGGCACCGCTCTCGGGCCGGTGCATCTGCGCCAAGGTCTGCTGGGCGGCAGCCAGAGCAGGGGTGTTGGTCGTCGCACCGCACATGATACCCACAGCGTCACTCAGGCCGATGTCCAGCAACGGCAGCAGCAAGGTGAGCACCGTACCGACCAGCACCACTGCCAACGCCCACAGATTGAGCGTGAGGCCTGACTTGTGGAACGAACCGAAGAAACCCGGTCCCACCTGCAAACCCAGGGCATAGACAAAGAGCACCAAGCCGAAGTTCTGGGCATATTGCAGCATCTTCGCATCAATCGACACGCCCAAATGGCCCGCCAAAATGCCCAGGAAGAACACGAAGGCGACACCCAGCGACACGCCCAGGACCCTGATCTTTCCCAAGGCCAAGCCACAGGCGCACAGCAGCGACAAGACGACTACCGCCTGCACCGCCGAGTGCGTCATGAATATGTCACTGAGCCACTGCATCTGCACTATGATTCTTTATCTGATTTTAACGTATTCACTAACTGTTTCACCGCCATGGCCACCCGCATGAGCGTGCCGTCATGGTCCATCGCCTCGTCGAGCGGGAGGCCATCGCTCACGGCGACAGCAACTTCCAGCCCCGCCGCTTTGCCGTCAAAGCCAGGCGCTATCGTGCCGCACACGGCAGCCACGGGAACACCGCACTCGCGCGCCATGGCGATTACACAACCGGGGCCCTTGCCCATGAGCGTCTGGTCGTCGAGACGGCCCTCGCCGGTAATGACGAGGTCGGCGCCGTCCAGAGCCTCGTTCATCCCATTCTGTTCAAGGATATAAGGCCCGCCGGGCAACAACTCGCAATCCAGCAGGTGCATCATCAGCGCCGGGATGCCGCCGGCGGCGCCGCAACCGGCACGGTCGGCGATTTCCTTACCTACCAAGGTTGCCACATGGGCCAGACCGCGATCGAGTTGCCCGACCTGTGCGGGCGAAGCCCCTTTCTGCGGCGCATAGACGTAGGCCGAGCCCCGCTCGCCGCACAACGGGTTGTCCACATCGGTCACCAGGGTGAAACGGCAGTCGCGCACGCTTTGCGGAATGCCGAAGGTCTCGATGCGGGCAATTTTCTCCAAGGATTCCCCGCAGGGATAGAGGTGGTGTCCATCGGCATCCAGAAACTCGGTACCCAGGGCACACATGATGCCCATTGCCGCGTCACAGGTCGCCGAGCCGCCCAATCCCAGCACGATGTGACGGCTGCCACGCTCCATGGCGTCGCGCATCATCAGACCCGTGCCCAGGGTGGTTGCCCGCATCACGTCACGCGCACCGTCGGGCACAAGTGCCAAGCCACTGGCAGCTGCCACCTCGATGAGCGCCGTGCCGTCGTCACACAGGAAATAGCGGGCATTGACCGGCGGCAGTTGCATCAACGGAGCCACCGCCATCATATCAACCCACTGGCCCTGACGTCCTTCGGCCAGCACCACGGTCGTGCCGTCGCCACCGTCGGCCACAGGGACACATACCGCCCTAACACCATCAAGACCGCACAAGAGATCTTGTGCGGCCCCGTTAAGTTGTTGAGACGTGGCCGAGCCTTTGAATTTGTCAAACGCCAGAACGACCTTCATGGGAACAAAAGGGAGTACCCTCTTTAAGCCTGGTTCTTACAGCTTAATCCACCTTGATGACAAGGAAATTGGACTTTTCCCAGAAACGGCCTGCATTCAAGATGCGCAGCGTCTTGGTACCGCCGTTGTCCACGATCTCGTAAGAATCCTTGGGATGGTTGGTCATCAGTTGAGCCTTCTTGCTGTGCAAGGGAATCTCGCTCAGGGTGCGGCGGTCGGCCTTGGTGAAATAAGACATCTCGTAGTCGCCCTGCAGGATTTTGGTCTTGCGCAGGAAACCCGATTCGATGATCTTGTTGTCCTTAAGCTCCTTCTTCGAGCCGACTACATAGTAGCAGGTGTTCAGGTTGTTCACCTCGTTGGTGAGTTGCTTGGACTCCTCCTGTGCCTCCTCTTTCTCCTTGACGACAGCCTTGTTGACTGAATTCAGCGAGTCAACGCTCTGGTTCAGATTCTTGATCTGGATGTGAGCGGCAGCCAGCTGCTCGGTCAAATTGTTGATGGTCTTCTGCTGTTGCTCAAGCTGCTGCTTGAGGTTGGCAATGGACTTCTCCATCGAGGTGTTGTAGTTGGTGGACTGCTTGAGGCGCTTCTCCAGGTCCTCGAGGCGCTTCTTGTGCTTGTTGATCGACTGCTGGATGAGAACGATGTCTTCACGCAGCTGTTTCTTGCGATCGGGGGTTTCACCACTCAGGTTGTTGACCGACACGATGTCCTCCAGCTCCTTGATTTGCGCCATACCGTCGGCGATGTCGCCCATCAGTTGCATGAGGCTGTCTTTCTCGGCGTTGGCCGTGTTGATCGAGTCTTGGAGGACCGCATTAATGGAGTCCTGGCGCATGGCCTCCTGCTCCAACTGGTTAGAGCGCTTGCAGGACGGCATCAGAGCCAGACCGATCATCAGCAGTACTAAATATGAAATCTTCTTCATACCTATTTGTTTTTTTTAGTTTGTTCTCTATTTTGACTTAAAGTGCTATTGTTCTTTTACTTAACCCTCGGGCAGGGCCTTCTTGCCCTTGAAAGCGGCATATTTGTCGACCCGGGCAGCGGTTACCGGCGGGCATCCCGCCACGATAATCACGATTTCGCCACGAGGGGCATTGGCGGTGAAATACTCCACCAGTTCGCCCAGCGTGCCGTTGTGGGTCGTGTTATGGAGCTTGCTGATCTCGCGCACCACACTCGCCTCGCGCTCGTCGCCGAAGACCTCGGCAAACTGTTGCAAGGTCTTCAACAAGCGCATCGGCGACTCGTAGAACACCATTGTCAACTGCTGCGACTTGAGTTCCTCAAGACGAGTGGCGCGACCTTTCTTAGGCGGCAGGAAGCCTTCAAATACAAAGCGGTCACACGGCAGCCCAGAATTGACCAGCGCGGGCACGAATGCCGTTGCTCCTGGCAGCGTCTCGACTTCAATCCCACGACGGCGGCACTCCCTCGAGAGCAAGAAACCCGGGTCGCTGATGCCCGGCGTGCCGGCATCCGAAATCAAAGCCATCACCGCCCCACCCTCGAGCTGGTCGGCCACGGCGGCCACCGCTTCGTGCTCGTTGAACTTGTGGTGGCTGCGCATGGGGGTGCTGATGCCGAAGTGCTTGAGCAGGACGCCGCTGGTGCGGGTATCCTCGGCCAGCACGATGTCAACGGTGTTCAACACCTCGATGGCCCGGGGAGTCATGTCCCCAAGATTACCCACCGGCGTCGGCACTATGTATAACTTGCCTGTTGACATCGTCTTGAATCACTGATTATGACTGGAAATGGTTGCGTACAATCTCCATGAAGTCCTGGACATCCTGATTGTCGCGGTCCCAATGCAGCTGACTGAAGAAATACAACTCAGCGTTGCCATAGCTGGTCATCACCTCGATGTGCTCGATAGCGGTATTCATTGCACTGGCACTGCCGGCGAACAGCTCACGCTGGAAACGGAAACGATCGTTCAGTGAGAAGGCCTTGCGGATGTCTTTGGACAGGTGACGCTGCAGCTTCTGTTCCACGCGCAACGGCTCGACAGGTTCCGGGAACTCGGTGGGAACGGGAGGCTGAGGCATCTCTTCGTCGGGCTCGGGAACGGCAGCGTCGGGAGCCTCGATGAACTCGACAGTGATGTCAGGCTCATCATCGGCCTCGGGAAGCAGTGCAGGATCGGGTTCGGGAACAGGCTCGTCGCTGGTATCTACAGGAGGCCTGAAAATCGGGGGCTGCACCGTCACGGGCGGCTCGGGGGTGACCGGAGCGGCAACAGGAGCGAAGGGAGCGACAGGTTCGGCTGCGACGGGTTCCTCGTCCGGAGCCTCGATGAACTCGACGGTAATGTCATCGTCGGGCTCACGGTCTTCGACGGGCACCTTGTCGGGCTCAACAGGCACATGCCTGGGCTCCTCATAGTCAAGAGTAAAGACTTCCTTGAATTCCTCACCGTTCTCGTGTTGCCACGTCTCGTCGGCGTCGTAGTCGTCCTCGGGAAGATGCTCCTGGGGGGCCGGTTGCTCGGTGGGCTCAGAGGACTCGGAAGGCTCGGAGATCTCGGAGATCTCGGAGGGCTCAGCGGGGGCAGGAGCCTCGGGAGCAGCGGATTGCTCGGTGGCAGCGGGGGCCTCAGCTACATCCAGCGTCACGCCGCACATCTCGGCCAGCTCTTTCACCTTGCGCTTGATTTTATCGGTAATGACATCGGGCGTGTTCTCCTCACCCAAGCGACGGGTAACGAGCATCAAGCCTTCTATCTCATACACATGAGACAGCATTTTCTCAATCGACATGTTCATAATCATCTATTATATAGTTGCTTAGCTTGGTATTACCAAGGCTTTGCCTTACATTCAAACTGCAAGTTTAGGCATTTTTTTTGAAACACCAACTATTTTCCCTCAAAAAGATTGCACAAGAAAGTGCCGATCTGCTCCTTGACGCTGGACTGCGAACAAGTGAAGTTGTTGACCAGCACGGCAAAAGCGTAGCGCGGCTCGTCGGCGGGATAATAACCCACAAAGCAACGCACGTGGCGCATGCTGCCCGACTTGAGCACGATGCGACTGCTCAACGGGTTGTTCTCCAGCGTCTTGCCGACGCGGTCCGAAGCGGTGGGCATGAGGTCACACAGGCGCACACCGTCAAAGCGACGATGCGCCATCATCGACAGCATGTCGCCAAAGAAGTTGACCGATGCCTTGTTGGCACGCGCCAGACCGCTGCCGTCACGCATGAACAGCGGCTCGGTGTCAACCCCCTGCAACGACAGCCAGTGCTTGACGGCATTCACGCCGATGACATCCAGATCGGACGGCATTTCATCCAGCCCCTTCGTTTCATAGTCGCGAGCTCCGATGGCACGCAGCAGCGCGTGGGCAAACATATTGTCGCTGCGGTCCAGCAGCGAGGTGATGATTTCGGTGAGCTCGGGAGACTTGTGCAGCACGAGCAGCGAGCGCTCGGGCTGGGAAACATTGTCGCGGGCGGCGGCGTCAAAGTCATAGCGGATGCCGCTGTGCAGCAACGCACGCTCTACACTGTCGACCAGCATGGGGGCCGGTGTGGGATTGGCATAGGTGTTGCCGTAGCTCTTGGCGGTCGTCTCGCCGGTGAGCACCAGGGCGGGAACGCTGTAATCCATATAGGGCGTGATGGCGTTGCGGCCACGGCTGCCGCGACAGCGGCTGATGACCTTCAAACCAGGAACGGGAGGCCAGAACGACGATTTCGACACGCGGCCACGGCCGTCGAACGTATAGCTGACTTTCACCAGGTTATCGTGGAAACTCAAGGCATGGACGGCTGCACCATAGTCGTAGGCCAGGTCGCCCACGTCCCAATCCTCGTCGTAGTACGGATAGCCATAGTAGCTGTCGTCGCCCACAACGGTGCCCTCGACACGGGTGATGCCGCGTGCCTTAAGCGCCTCGATGATCTCGGCAACGATGTTAGGCTGATTGGGCAGGAACACCGAGCCAATCGTCGGGTCGCCAAGTCCACGGATGACGATATTGCCCTTGAAAACGCCATCGTTGACCTCACCGTCGAGATACACCGGTGTCTCGAAGCGGAAATGCGGGCCCAGCAGGCCCAGTGCAGCCGACGAGACCACCGTCTTCATCGTCGAGGCGGTGATGTTGGCCTGTTCGGGGCGATAGCTGGCAATCGACTTGGCTGAATCCAGGTCAATGACCTGCACACCCACCGAGGCATAGCGCAACGAACTGTGTGACACGAACTTGTTGACAGCCTCCTGAGGCGTATAGGATGCCATGAGCTGCGACACCGCAGCAATGGCGGCAATGAGAAATAAAGAGATTCGTTTCATTGTCATCTTTTTTTGCGTTGATAGGAATTGGGGCGACGTTTCATGTAACGCCTCCACGCATACATCGGGCGGGACTCCAGATAATTCAAGTTGCGCTGATTGGCATAGGCCTCACGCTCAAACGAGATGTTCCTGTAGGCATTGCCGCGCATGGGCAGCCTCACCAGCCATTCCAGCAAATAAGCGATATAGAAGAACACGAACAACATCTCGCGCTGCTGCGCCGAGTGGATGCGCTCGTGGTTCATCAGTTCCTCGCTCAAATAGACGCCGGGATGCACAAACAGCAGCCCCAGCAGGTTGATGGCTGTGAATCCCTTGAATGGCAATATCGTGGTCCGCACAATTTTCACAGCCGCAAAGATACAACTTTTTCTTGAATCACATCCCCCCGGCAATCCTATCCCATAGTCCCATCATCACACAACACTATGAGAAACCGCCACATGCACCTTGTTTTTGATGAAAAATGGGCAAAAAACTATAATTAATTGCAGTTTTTATTGTCAAGAAAACAAATTGCAGTATCTTTGTCGCTTAAGATAACACTAAAAACCACAAATCAAGCCACATTATGCAACGTGCGGTAAAATTAATCGGATTAGCACTGATATATGTACTCGCCTTCGTCCTCGTCGAGGTTTTCGGCGGAATGCACCCCTACGCATGGACCTACAGCGCTGTACCCGCTGCCCTGATTGCAGCATGGCCCTATTTCAAACTGTGTGAGCGTTACCCGCTGCCGGGCATCGCCATGTTGTGCGCCATCCTCCTGCTGATGGTCAACTTCCTCATCGGCCAGGGCCATGAGATTTTTGCCATCGGATGCCTCGTGCTCGGATTTATCGCCGAGGGCTTCCGCAAGCTGTGGGGGAACTACCGCGGCCGCAAAGGCACGATCGCCAGCTATGCCGTCCTGTCGCTCATGCCGTTCACCAAGACCTGCGTCTGGTGGATTGACTTCGACATTGCCAAGGAGATGAACATCCCCAACTATCTCGACGTGTACTATGCAACCCATGGCCGCATGCTCAACTTCGACATCCTGATAACTATGATTATCGTCACGCTCGTGCTGGCCGTAGGCATCATGTGGTTCTTTACCCGCAATTGGAACCCGCGCGAGCAATACCACGTCATCATCGAGGACTAATAATCATCTTTACAGTATAGACACGGGGCAAGAGAGCTGTTCTCCTGCCCCGTTTTCATTGTCCGAGCCAAATGTGCAATAACCAAAGGCCCAGCAACTTAGCCGCATAGCAAAATGTTTTTTCAAAAAAAATCGGGCAAAACTCTTGCAGGTATCAAAAAAAGCAGTACCTTTGCAGTCGCTATTGAAAATACTTTCAGCTAGCTTCCGGAGAGGTGGGTGAGTGGCTGAAACCAGCAGTTTGCTAAACTGCCGTAGGGGTAACTCTACCGCAAGTTCGAATCTTGTCCTCTCCGCCTTTGAACAACCGACCGCGACAGCGGTTGGTTGTTTTGTTATAGGGGTGACGCCGAGTTTACTCGAGCGCACCCCTATAACAAAACAACCAAAAGATTGCGCAGCAATCGGTTGTTCAAAGGCAGCGCCCCCGCGGGAGCGCACAAGATGCACGAGCGCAGCGAGTGAATCTTGTCGCCCCGCTGCTCGCGCACTCACATTCTAAATCAAAGAAACGCGGTTGATTTACCGCAAAGGTAAACCAACCGACTGATGCTTCAAAAGACGTCATATATCCAAGTAGCCATAAATCCAATTGATAAGACTAAATAGACTATTGACTCTATCATTAATATCTTTCTTTTTTGTTCTTTATTGAATAGATTCCTAAAGGAAAGATGAGAAATCAATGTTGATAGGCCAAGAAGCAAAAGTGATGCTAATAAGATAAACGCACATCTCCAGATAGCAATTCCAGGCATTGCCTCTTGTAGAGTTTCTTCTGTGCCCAGATAAAAGAAAGAACAAACAAATAAAACTGGAATGGCAATGATCAGAATTGAAAATTTCATGAAGAAGAAAGTTCCTTTATTCCTCTTAAAAAGAGAAAAAAGAAGCAGAACGATACCTATTTCAAATAAAAAGTTTAGCATATTGCATTCGGTCATTTCATGCAAAGTTGAAATAATTATTCTATTTGCTCAACTTTTTCGGTGACATATTATTCATGACGCGCTGGTACTCGTCCAGACTTTTATAATTTTGGAAAAGTTGCTCAACCGCTTAGACCTTGAAAAGACGTTGTTATATCAGTTATTGTCTATTTTGCTGTCTTTCTTGAAACGAGCCATTTCCTCTTTGGAATCGGTCTTATACCAAACCATTTCGGACTTTGTGAGTTTGTGGATGTCACACTCGATATAAATCCTGGTTTGCCCATCATGTTCCTTGCCAGTGAAGATGTTCATATGTGCTGTTTCACCAACTCGGTAATGAAGGTCAGTAATCGTCCATCCTTCATCAGGCCAATTTGATTCATAAAGCTCAATTCGACCAGAATAAGAAGTTTCAGGATAGAACACATATTTAACAACACTCGCATCTTGTATTCTACTATCGAATACTTGTGTCCAAATGCCCTCAAGTTTACTTGAGTCAAAACTCTTGACATCATCGTCACCGCATGATGCCAAGGAGAACAATGTGAACAGTATTAGGATAAAACCTAAAAACTTTAATTTTCTCATTTCATTACTCTTGTTTACATATTCAATACTACTGATTAACACTACTGATTAACGTAGGATAAATGCGATTATTATTTTACTTGCGTTTATTTTTGGGCGATTCATTGTTCATGACGCGCTGGTACTCGTCCTGACTTTTATAATTTTGGAAAACTTGTTCAACCGCCTATGCCTTGAAAAGACAGAATGACTTATAATCATTATTCTTTATCGCATTTATCTTGATAGCACTAAAATTCCCATGCCAATAAAAACAACCCATGAAAGAATTAGGAATAGAGCGACTAAAAAACCTTTAATTATCCTGTGTTTTTCATTTTCGTATTTGCTATTCAGCTCTTTATAGAACTCTTCCGTATCATCAGTGGTATCTGTAGGCATGACTTTAAACATAAACGGAACGCTGATAAGACAACAAATAATTATAGAAGCCAACAGATTTGTCTCGGAAATAGTTCCGACGGTAAAAAAAACTAGAATAAAATACAATGACTCAAGATTCAAAAATGGGCATATAGTAGGTATCCGACCTAAATAAAGGTGAGAAAAAACATCCTCTTTTGGCCATCCATAATGGATCAACGCGTGGTATGTTCGATATATGACGTATCTGTAGAATTCAATAATCAACATTGCAAGTAGCAAAAGTTGTAATTCTTGTGCCAAGCACTCATTTTCTCTTCTTTTTTGGTGACTTGGATAAATCGTTCTCGTTCACCAATGTTCATGCAAGCATGGCATCTCTCTTACTTAATCACGCTTTTATTGTACATGAGGCGCTGGCGCTCATCTTGCGACTATCATGCCGTCTCCATTTCGTGGTAAACTTGCAGAATTGGTGCTTGCAGCGATTCTTCTATGGCAACAACAGTGTCAATCGTGAAGTTATGAGTGCCACGCATCCACTTACTGATTTCGGCTTCGCTCTTACCCAACATCATAGCTAAGTCTTTTTGGCGAAGGCCACGAGCGAGAAGAATTTCATGAATCCTGTCAACAATTTGGAATGAAAGAGCGACTCGCTCTCTCGTCTCGGCACTAACATGCTTGCGACGTTCGTCTATTATTCTACTCCGTTTCATCTCTGCTAAAATTTAAGTCTCCAATAATCTCTTTATCCACCAAAACAATCGTGCCGTTCTTAATCCGCGAAGAAATGAATCGACTCGTGTCAATAAGTAGTTTAACGTATGGTGCAAGTTCCTCGCTTTCTTCCCAAGTGGAAGCATCTTTTACTCCACCGTTGCCAAACACAAGAATCTTGTCCGAAAGTCTCAAGGAGTACAACCGTACTTTGTTACCAACATCAATCGGGATCACACCCACACCATCGCCATAACGACCTCTTGGACGAAAATAGCGTTCAAGCGCACCTGACTCGGCTATCTTGTCAAGCCAAGCTACGATGACATCAATTTCGTCGTCATATTCACACCCTATCGGGAATTTCTCGAAAAACTTTTCCAGTTCAGTCAGTTCTTCGTCCTCCAAGCGGATGCTGTAGAAATTCACATTAGGATATTCTTCAATTAGATCTATCTAATAAAACTGTTTCATTCTTAACTTTTAAGTTATCTTGGTGCAAAAATAAAGCCAAGATCTGAATATGCCAAATAAATTAACTTAAAAATTAAGTTTAGGCATTATTTTCTCTTCTTTTTCGGTGATTTGGATAAATCGTTCTCGCTCGGCAATGCTCATGCAAGCATGGCAATGCGCTCATTTAATCACGATTTTATTGTTCATGAGGCGCTGGTACTCGCCCCGAATTTTATAATTTTGGAAAAGTTGTTCAACCGCGTATGCCTTGAAAAGACGTTGCTGCACTAATTCTGCGAGACACGCACAGGTCGGATGCTTAAGCCAAAACAGCGTTCCTGTTTGTTCCAACCAGGGTTGCTGCCCGAAAAGAAAAGTTGGTTGTAAGCATAAAGCGACATGCCATAGTACAGCGAGTGTGACCAATAGTAGCCGAATTCGCCTTCACTGACGATCCTGGTCCCATCTTTATAACCTGCGGCCGGCAAGAACAAAGTCTTTCCGCTAGGGCCAGTGCCCAAATACCCATTCACGCCGTTCATCGTCGTCCACTGCCAATTGCAGTGCTCGTGCAGTTCGTCCTGTTGAGCCTTGGTCGGCATTTGCCACGACAGTCCCCAGTTCGCTTGGGCGGCATCGTCAGCAGGTTCCAGTTCGTTCTTATTGTCAACTGTGCCATAATAGTTCTGGAAATTATACTTCGTCAGAGAGTCCCATGTGCCTTTGCACCACTTGTAGTTTTCCCAGGTATAGGTCTCCTTGGGTGAGGTCTCTCCCCAAGCGAAGTAGCTGCCGTATTGCTCGGGACTGCTTGCACCGATGTTGCATGTGGCCCAGAGCGTGCCGCTGGGCAGGCCCAGGTCAACATATTCATGATCAGGAGACGGTGCACCGCCCCCCAGGATGATGTCGATAATCTCGTTCACGTCGGCGATGTTGACTTCACCGTCGCTGTTGACGTCGGCGCTCGGGTAGCTGCCGCTGCTCAGGATCATGTCAATCACAGCATTGACGTCGGCAATGTTGACTTCGCCATCATTGTTGACATCGCCTTTAATGCCGCTGCCATTGCGAGAGATGATGATCTTATCGGGAATCTGCTGGTTACCACAATAGATGCAATAACCATAGCCTGTATTTTCGAAATAAGCATCCTCAGGATAAGTGATGGTGCAATCCTTCAGGGTAATGCCCTCACCGATTCTGCCAACCTCACCTTTGATAGTGGCCTGAACGTTGTCGAATGTGAGCGCTACACCATTGCCTTCACCATTATTGGCAATACCGTTGACAGTGTTTATTGTAATGTCCTCGATAGTCAGCCGTGTACAAACAAGGAAAATATCAATCCACGTGCTGGAGGTGGAAAGGGTGCCATTGCCCTTGATGGTCACATTCTTGGAGTTATAGCTGTCTAATGCGATAGCCACAAACCCGTTGGTGGTCAGGCTACACTGTCCAAGGACAACGATTGTTGCCTGATCGGCGGTAAGACGGATAGGCCGAATGTTATCATATTTATTATCGGTATTGTATTCAATAACGGCATTGTTCAGCGTGAGTGTGTTTGTTGTCGCATTCCATGTGACCGTGCCGCTCTTGATAAAAGGACTGTTAAATCGACCGTCTCCATCGGGAGAAACTCCACACACCGTCACTTGCGCAGCAGCGCTCATGGCAACCATGAACAGCGCAAACAATAATAAGAAGTTCTTTTTCATAAGCTATTATATTTAATGGTTTATTGGTTTATCATTCTCGTTAAAAGAGCCATTGGATGCGTTCAGTTCTGGAATCTCTCCCGAGCCTCAAGAATCAGCAATTCGGCCTTCTTGAACTCATCCCGCATCTCGTCTTCGAGGGTATCCCTCTCAGGGGTGACTTTGTGGCTCGACTGCTGCTCACTGAATTCAATCAAATCTTTTTCGCTCACGCCCATCATCACCATGCAGTTATCACGAATGGCTTTCATGTCATGCAAGAAAGACCAAGCAATGAATGAATATTCCGGAAAGTCCGCATTTAACAACAACGATTTTAAGGATGTGAAGACAGCTTTCGACTCAACATCATCCCTCAACCTGTCCAATACCTCATTTTTGTATTTACTGCGCAAGCCATAGAATGACGATACCTCATTGACGAAGTTGACGTTGCCAATGGTGCTGAAAGTCTCGATACTGGTAGAGAAAATCTTTTCGGTCGTTTCAGGGTAATTCTCATTGATTAGCGTTATAGCCGGTAAAAACTTGCTGCGCAGCTCATTGAACTTTTCGGGATGGAGCACCAATTCCTGCTCGGCACTACTAGCCTCGCGCAGAGCAGTATCGGCTTTCTGCATGAACTCTATCGTCTTGTCAAAGTCGCAGATGACCATCATCACCATTTCCTTCTTGGCCGACTGTTTCTTGTTGTAGTCGATGATGGCTGCCGTGCCAAAGGTGAGCACAATCGATATTGTAGTGGCGATAAGCGACAGCAGAAACTGCTTGGCAGTAGCGATTCCACTGCCCGACTTCAGCGTGCTGGGTGTATGTAACTTGACATTCATAATATTGGAGAATTTGTTAAACATCGCAAAGATAGCAATAATTTCGGTTATTGGAATCAAGATGCCCATGATTTTCATTCATCGATTACACCAAGCATTGCTCATGCATCTCTCACCCAGGTGACGTTCTCTATGCTTCAAGAGGCGCCGATGACGTCGAGGCTCATTAAAACAACAAGCCGCACCCGTGATGCGGATGCGGCTGTTGTGAATGATGTGACGACGTCAACGCAGCACCTTGCGTGAGTTGCGGCTGCCGTCGCTATAGGTGGTCACAATGATGTTGAAACCGTCAAACGGCTTGCTGCTCTCGACACCCATCATGTTGTAGTAACGTACATTCACGACGGTGCGGGCAGTGGTCACCTCTTCGACGGTGGTCACATTACCCATGCTGCTGCCGTTGGAGCCGGCGGGGCTGGCCTCGATCGGGAAGATGATGAACTTGCTGTCTTCCAAACCCTCATAGTCACGGGTGAAGTACATGTTGGCATAGTTACCCTGACCATTGCCGTCACGACGAGGAGCGTTCTTGACATTGACTTTTTCATTGTCGCCTTCATCGCCATTGCCGGGGGCGTAGCACTCGTTGGGTTCGTAGCCTTCGCCATTACCACGGGCATAGCGGATGATGGCCTTGAGCTTGTAGGCTTGTCCAGGCTGGAAGATCTGCCACCAGGCCATGCCCACCGAATCCATGTCAAAGAGCGACCAGTTGACCTTCACAGCGCCATATTGCATGTAGCCGTTGCTGTAAGGACCGTATTCCTGACCATAGCCACCCAGGGCATTGTCAAGCTGATCGCCGCTCAGGTACTGCAAATCGTTGTACTTATCACCGGGAATGACAATACTGCGATCCCAGTTCATGGGAGCATAGAAGCGTCCCGGGTCAACAGGCTGCTCAAGGGCTACCGAAGTGAAGGGTCGATACTCACCCGAGACGTAGTCGCCATAAGGTCGTATGCCACTGCTCGGGTTGATCTCATTCAGGTTGTCATAGACAATCCAGGTGATGTAAGCAATCTCCTGGGGCTTCGGAGCGACATAGTACATCTTGTAAGGCTCATCCTCTACCCTGGTTCGAGTCACCGTTCCATAGAGGACTTCACCGGTCTCGGGGTCAGTTTCCCACTGGATGCTGGGTTTGGTCCTGTAAGTGCCCTCATAGCTGTCGGGCTGCCATTCAGGATGGGCATAGTTGAACACGATGGTGTCGTTGAAACTGGCCGATACATAGACGTTGGGCTCATAGGACATCGTGCGGCCCATACCGATCTTGAGCACATGGGCGGTGGGGTTGATGGTGTCGGTCATGAACACGTCGAGCGTTCCCGCGGGGATGATGTGTCCCACATAGTCGGCCAGAGCCGGACGCTGACTCTCCTCGACAGGCAGTGCAGAGCCACCGTCATAGTTGGGCGACATGACGAGCTTCACCCAGTTACTCTGGTCATAGCTCGTCTTCTTGTCCATGATCTGCGAACGGCCAGGAGTGTGGCTGCTGTAGCAGATGTCATAGACATAGTCGGTATAGGTCGAATCGGGCTTGACTGATTTCTCGCCGTAGAGGTTGAGATCCTTGGCATACAGGGCACCAGTGACATAAATCGTATCGGGCTTGCCCGAGATGCCGGTAATCTCGATGGGCGTCACGGCATCCCTGTCGTAGTAAACTGCCAGCAGGTCGTTGCTCACGGTGTAGCGCACCTCCTCGGCCGCAGTGCGGATGAGGTTGTTGAGCGTGTAGGCACCGTCAAACAGACCCAGGTAGTCAAACACGCCACCGTTGACGAATTCAAAGTCACCGGTCTGTTCCTTGGTCTCGTCGAACTCGTTGGGATTACCGTCGTTGAAGATGACGTTGTCGGGCGGGTTCATCGCGTTGCCATGAGCATCGATGAGGATGCCGAAGTCGTACCTCCAAACTTCATAACCGGTTACCGGGTCAATACCCACGCACTCGCAGGGTCGGCCGGGCCAATCCTGCACATCGCGGCCATAACCGTCATGGTAGTGGCCGGAGGAGTTGTTGTCCCAAGCATAGCAATAGACGTTCTCCCAGCCCACGGTGTTGATGAAGTAGGCATAGTAGTGTCCCTCCATGACCACAGCGTTGGTGGGCAGTGCATTGGCCGAGTAGTCGAAGTACTCGCGGGTGTGATCGGTCATCACCGAGGTGCCGTTCGACTCATCCCAGGTAACCCACAACAGGCCGGAATGGCGCTGGATGGTGTCGCTCTGATTAGGAGCCTTATTGGTGCGGGTGAAGAACAGGTCACAGATCGAGGCGTGCACTTGCCAGTGCCACCATTTCTTGCCATCGGCAGTGATGGTGTCGCCCAGATAGTCCACATTGTAGAAATTGGTGTTGCTCCAAGTGCCGTTCTGGCGGTTGTAGGCACTCAGGGGCCAAGCACCGCCTTCAAACATCTCATGGGTGTAGGTCGTGCCCGGATTCTGAATGTTGGAGATCTCGACGTTTTCGGTCTGCTCCAGATACACATTCATGGGCGAGAGCATGGAGTGGTCGGTCTTGATGAGTTTAACCCAATGCTCGGTGGTGTTCACCAGGACGTTGTAAACGCCGGCCGTGAGCATCCTGTACTCGCCGTAGGTATCACTCCACAGGCCCAACGAGAGGTTGTGGTTGGCCATGGCGTCGGTGAAGCCCAGATAGTTGGTGCCGCCATCGTTGACGGTGTATCCGTCGGCACCGCCGTTACCATAGCGGATTCCCACATGACTCCAGTCATCGCCCAGAGCGGTCGAGAAGCAGAAGGTGGCGTTGTTGCTCAAAATCACATTGTTCAGGTAGTAGGTCTGCGAGCTGCTGTCATACTTGAGCTGAGCGGCATTACTGCTGCTGTAGTTGTACTCCGTCGTGCCGATGATGTAAGTACCGTGCATGTACAGATTGTCGGCGACAGGCGAGGGCTCCACATTGTACAACTCGTAGTAGTTGAACTCCTCGTCGTCTTTCCTGACGGTGTTCCACTTGATGTAGTAGGTACCCGGGGAGATATTGGTGATGTCCTTGGTCTTGGAACCGTCGCCACCGCCACTGACAATGGCACCGACCAGATCGACCGAAGAAACACCACGCCAACGATACCAGTTGTTGCCGTCGTGCAGCGTCTCGATGCTGTCAGCACCAAGCGCAGTACCGGGATAGGGATCAGTCAGGGCAATGGTATTGCCTTCCCAAACGTAGATGTAAGGCGTCACGCTGGGATCGTCGGGCAGGATGTAGAAGGTGTAATCGTAGTAGGGCAGGTCGCCGGCTACCTTGAACAGCATGTTGGCGGGGTCAAAGTAGATGGTCACCGTGCCGGGAGCGACATGAATCTGGTAAGCGCCGCCATCGTTGCCGCCAGCCAGCTGGGTGCTCTGCCAGTTACCGTTGAGGCTCACGTTCTGGTTACCGACGGTGGGACCGTAGCGGTATTGGGAATTGAAGGTATCCCAGTCGGCTGCCGTGTTGTTGTCGGCGAACACGAAGCTATAGGTACCCTGCTCGGTCACGTTGGCCGTGTAAGAGTAAACACCCGTCGTGGGATCGAAGGTCATTGCCGTCGTGGGCGCATAGGTCCATCCAAGTCCCAATCCGTCTGAACCCACGATGTAGTAGGTGCCCATATTATCGGCCTGGATGAGGGTGAGGTCGTAATTCACATTCGCGCCGTCGAAGGTCACAGTCAGCGTGTAGGTACCGTCATGCGGCACATCCAGATTGATGTTGTCGGCAGGTCTCCAAGAGCCGTCATCGCCGTTGACTTTGAAGGCATACTCGCCGTCTCTGGTCAAGTGGACGTTGCTGGCAGTCCAGGTATAGGTGCCGGTCTGGCTGTCGTAAGTCATTTTGCCGGCCTCGCTCTGAGTCCAGATAGCGCCAAACAGATCCTCGTCATTACCCACAACGTAATAGATGATCGGAGGCGTGGTTCCTTCAACCTTGTACTGCATGTTGATTGCATCGAAGTAGAAGGTCATTGTGCCGGCGCCAGCCACAACGCTGTAGGAACCGTTGTCGCCGCCAGCCTTCTGGGTAGCGGTATAGCCGCTGTTGAGGGTATAAACCACGTCACCATTGTTGGGGCCGATGCGATAGGTGTTGTTGAAAACAGTCCAGTCGGCATTCTGCCCGTCGGCAAAGACAAATTGTGTCGTGGCCTTGTCGGTCAACGGGGTGGCATAAGAATAGATGCCGTCGCCCTCATAGACCATGGCAATGCCCTGGTCACATGAGAAACCGCCCAAGACGCCGTCACCAGTGATGTAAACAGTGGCGGGAGCCGTCATCGTCAGCGTGTGGCTGAGGGTTCCGTCGCTGTTGAGGGTGATGGTCACGGTATAGGTACCGCTCATGGGCACGTTGATAATGGCGTTGTCGCCGTTGCTGTCGCCAATCCACACGCCCTCGTTGGTGCCATCGTTGCCATAGGCCTTGTAGCCGTACTCTCCCCTAGTCAGGGTCAAGCCCGTAAAGGTCTTGCTGTAGCTGCCGTCACCGTTGGAGGTCATCTGAGTGCCCTCGGTGCTCCAAGCGTTGAAATCACTCTCGGCATAATACACGATAGCGGGGTCGGCAGCCGCATTGGGGCCACTGATGGTGTTGCCGCCGCCATAGGTGAAGTAGCTCGTGCCGGGGGCTATAGCCAGGCTCTGGGTTTGAGTCGTATTGTCGCCCTCGTCAAAAATCAGGCTGAGCGAGGCATAGCTGGAACCTGTCAGCGTGTACTTGTAGTAGGTGTAACCGTTGATGGCCTCGGTGGAGAAAGCAGCATCGGTCAAAGCGGTGCCGGGGAAGCCGCCCAGCAGCTCATCACTGCCGTTCCACAAGTACATGTAAGGCGTTCCGTCGCCCTTATAGCGCACGTAGATGGTGTAATCATAGGTGGGCGCGGGCTCTGGTGCATCGGTGGTGATGGTATAAGTGTTGTCGTTGACATTCCAGCGGATGTAGTAGGTATCGGGGGCCAGACTGGTGATGTCGGTAGTCTGATAGCCGTTGCCGCCGTTGTTGACGATGGCATTCATCAGGTTGGCATAGAGCGCACCGGTCCACTTGTACCAGGTGTTGCCGTCGGCAAGTTCTTCGGTATCAACCATCGCCGTGCCTGCCCAGTCGCCAAGGGGATGGTAGTTGTTATTATTGGTACCCCACAGGTACAGGGTCGGCGTCACGCTGCCGTCGTCGGGCAGGACGTAGAACGTGTAGGTGTACGTCGGATCGGGCTGAACGAGGTTCAACACGGCGTTGACGGTTCCGTTGTTGCTGTCGTAAGTCACCGTCACAGTGTAAGTGCCGGGAACATCGGCGCTGAACGTCTGGTTGCCGCTACTGGGGTACCAAGTGCCGTCGGAGCAATAGACACGATACTTGTAATTAGTGTTCTGGATGAGATGGAATTGACCTGAGGTCCAGGTGTAAACGCCATCCTCATCGGGGTCTGCCATCTGGGTGTTGGTCAAACCAGTGTTCCAGGCATCGGGGAAGATGCTGGTGCTGTCACCCTTGACGTAGTAATCCTTGGCAATCGTGGGGGCCGTGCCATCAACCTTGTAACGCATATTCGCGACATCCAGGGTGATGGTCACTTGACCGGCGTCCAAAGTCACAGCATAGCTGCCACCACCTTTCTGCGTCGGAGCCCAGGTGCCCAAGTTCACGGTTTCGTTGCCGCTATTGGGGCCGTAACGGTGGTTGCCGTTAAAATCATCCCAGGTGCTGCCGCCGCCATCGGCAAATGTGAAGTAGTAGGTGCCGAGAGCAGTGACGTTATAATTGTAGGTATAGATGTCATTGACGTCATCATAGGCCATCGTTCTCAGGTTCTGCTGCTGATAGCTGAAACCGCCAAGGCCCAGGCCATTGTCACCAGTGATGTAATAGTTGGGGATAGTCGGGGTGACACTTTTTTCGGTGACCGTCACATCGACGTTCTTGGTGATGACATTGAAAGAGAAAGTCACATCGGCTTTACCGGTGAATCCCACATTATAGGACTTGTTTGAACTCGGCCAAGCGTAAGTCCATGCATGGTCTTGATTGACTTTGAACAAATAATTACCGGCGGTGACATCCACGTCGGTGAACGATAGCGTATAGTTGATACCATCGCTGCTTGTCATGTCATTGTTGGCGTCGTTTTGTCCCCATGAGGAAGCCAGAATTTCGGTTTGGTTTCCGGCCACCGTAAGGGTCTTGAACGGTCCGAACAATGAAACTGAATTGTTGCTTGAGTCAAAGAGATAAACAATACTCCACTGGCCAGTTGAACTCACAGAGTAGCCGTAATCACTGCCTGGGTAAGCCGTACTCCAATCATGGTTTTTAACGATCTTAAAGGCGTAATCGTTGCTCTGATTGACATTGGCTGTTCTCGCTAAATAATAATAGCTTGAATTTGGATCCTTGGTCATGTCGTTTCCTGCATAGTTTTGTGCCCAATTCTGGTTTTGCAGGAAACCGTTGCTGGTACCCGCCACAGTGTAGGTTTGAGCCCACAGCTGCGGCACAGAGGCGGCCAGGCATAGCAACAATGCTAAAAGCCTGAAGCCTTTGATCTTAGATAATTTTACCTGTTTCATTTGTTCTAGTATATAAAAAACTGTAGTAGTTCTTGATGATAGTTCTAATGGTTTGAAATACTTAAAGTTAAATAAAAGCGCGCAAATATATGGTTTCTTTTTAGAAGATGTTTTTGGGAAACAACGCTTTAACGAAAAAAAACATGCAATCGTTTGCAGAAATATTACGGTTTCTCATAAAAACCCTACTGTTTCTATCACAATGAAACAGAGCTAGTACAGCTTAATAATTCAGGGCAATGGAGAATTGTGGCACGATTTTTGCTGCAACACCAGTGATAGAAGGCTAATAATCATTAAAAAATGTATTATCTGCCCTCGATGTCAATAAATGTCGAAAAAAAATTGTAATTTTGCAGTTTGTTCGCGACATGCAGATTTTTTAATATAAGCACTCATGAAGTCAGACAGTTTAGTAATCATTCCTACTTACAACGAGAAGGAGAACATCAGGAACATCATCACCGCCGTGCTCGAGTTGAACGAGCACCAGTTTGATGTGCTCATTGTCGATGACAATTCGCCCGACGGCACCGCTGCCATCGTGGACGCGATGATCGAGGAGCGCCCTGAGCGAATCCACATCCTCAAGCGAGCCGGTAAGCAGGGATTGGGCACAGCCTACATCGCTGGCTTCAAGTGGGCCCTGGATCATGGCTACGAGTACATCATCGAGATGGATGCCGACTTCTCACACCCCGTCAACAAGCTTCCCGAGCTGCAGGACTCTTGCGCCACTAAAGGTGCCGACGTATCGGTGGGCTCAAGATACCTGACCGGCGTGAATGTCGTCAACTGGCCGATGGGAAGAATGCTCATGAGTTACTTCGCATCGGCCTATGTGAGATTGATTACCGGCATGCAGGTGCGCGACGCCACGGCAGGCTTCGTGTGCTACCGTCGTGAGGTGCTGCAGTCCATCAACCTGGACGCCATCGAGTTCAAGGGCTACGCTTTCCAGATCGAGATGAAGTTCACGGCTCACCGCATGGGCTTCATCATCAAGGAGGTGCCTATTGTGTTCATCAACCGCGTGTTAGGCACGAGCAAGATGAACAGCAGCATCTTCTTCGAGGCGCTGTGGGGCGTGATCAAGTTGCGTCTTGACTCCATGTTCAACAAGAAGCGCTTCACACGCATGCCGCTGCCCAAGCAGCTCACTCAGTAACAATCATCCGACGAATCGATTTGATTCCCGCTGTCGCGGCGCAGATCAAATCGATTTTTGTTTTTTGGAACGATTTTTGCCTTCATAGGCATTGTACCTACGCAAGACAATCACATCAAATGGCTAAACACAACAAGAATAAGGGACTGACTGGCGAGCAAGTGATTGCAAGCCGCAGGGAGCACGGCAGCAATGTTCTCACCCCACCCACTCGCGATCCGCTATGGAAGCAATTCCTGCACAAATTCGATGACCCGCTTATCAAAATTCTGCTGGTAGCACTCGTGCTGTCGGTAGCCTTATCGTTATATGAATACTTTCGTCTGCATGCAGGCGTCAGTGTGCTGTTCGAGCCCACCGGCATCTTCCTGGCCATCATTCTTGCTACCCTGGTGGGATTCCTCGTCGAGGTGAACGCCAACAAGAAATTCCGACTGCTCAATCAGACCGATGACGATGCCAAAGTGAAGGTGCTGCGCGAGGGCCACATCACCCAAGTGCCGCGCCGCGACATCGTCGTGGGCGACATCGTCGTGCTGGACACGGGTGAGAAGGTGCCCGCCGACGGCACCATCCTCGACAGCTTCAACCTCAGGGTTGACGAGAGTTCTTTCACCGGAGAGCCATCAGCCTGGAAAACCCACGACACTGCAGCCGCCGCCCAAGAGAAAGAGGCCACCTATCCCGCCAACATGCTGCTGCGCGCCAGCACCGTCATCGAGGGCAATGCCACCATGCGTGTGGATCGCGTGGGTGACAAGACCGAGTATGGCAAAGTGTACCGCGACGCTCAAATCGACAACAATATCAAGACCCCGCTCACGCAGCAACTCGACCGCCTGGGACGCACCATCGCCCGCGGCAGCTACGTCATGGCGGGACTGCTCGTGCTGGGACGAATCCTCGCCTTCCTGTGGTCGGGCAGCGAGGGCTTTGTCGCCGATGTCCAGTATTTCATCGAGACAGTGATGCTGGCCGTGACCCTCATCGTGGTATCGGTGCCCGAAGGCCTGCCCATGAGCGTGACGCTGTCGCTTGCATTGAGCATGCGCAAGATGTTGAAACACAACAACCTGGTGAGGCGCATGCACGCCTGCGAGACCATGGGCGCCGCCACGGTCATCTGTACCGACAAGACCGGCACACTCACCCAGAACAAAATGAAGATCTATCAGGCCCATTTTTACGGCCTGGACAATGGAGATAAGTTGACCGACGACGATGCAAGTCGCATCATCCAAGAGAGCATCGCCTGCAACAGCACAGCTTTTCTCGACGACAGTGACCCCGGCAATGTAACTGCACTGGGCAACCCCACCGAGGGCGCTCTGCTGCTGTGGCTGCATGAAGCGGGCATTGACTATATGGGCGTGAGAGACGCAAGCGAGACGCTGGCCCAGATGCCGTTCTCGACCATGACCAAGATGATGGCGACGGTCGTTGACAGCACCACCGGCAAACGACTGTTACTGGTCAAGGGGGCTCCCGAAATTGTGATGCGCCTGTGCAACACAGTGGCTGGCAACGTCACCTTCCAGCAGATTACCGATGAATTGACGAGTTACCAGAATAAGGCCATGCGCACGTTGGCGTTCGCCTATTGCGAGTTGCCAAACGATGAGAATCCCGAGCAAGTGCTGGCGGGCCTCAAAACCGGCAACACACCCGACCTTAATTTCCTGGGCATCGTCGCCATCAGCGACCCCGTTCGCACCGATGTGCCGTCGGCCATCCAGGACTGCCGCAACGCCGGCGTGAAGGTGAAAATCGTGACCGGTGATACCGGAGCCACAGCGCGTGAAATCGGCCGTCAAGTGGGATTGTGGAGAGACGATGACGACAATAACAAGGAGGCCATCATAACCGGTCCCGACTTTGCCGCCCTCGATGACGGCGAGGCCGCCAAGCGAGCCCAAGCCATCAAAATCATGGCCCGTGCACGTCCCGATGACAAAGCGCGCCTCGTGCGCCTGCTCCAGCAACAGGGCGAAGTGGTGGCCGTCACCGGCGACGGCACCAACGATGCGCCAGCCCTGAATGCCGCCCAAGTGGGCCTGTCGATGGGCGACGGTACCGCAGTAGCCAAAGAAGCCAGTGACATCACCATCCTGGACAACTCCTTTGCCAGCATCAACAAGGCCGTGCTGTGGGGTCGCTCGCTGTACAGCAACATCCAGCGTTTTGTCCTGTTCCAATTGGCAGTCAACGTGTGTGCCTGCCTCGTGGTCGCCATCTGTTCGTTCTTCAGCAAGCAGCCGGCGCTCACCGTGACACAGATGCTGTGGGTCAACCTCATTATGGACACCTTTGCCGCTCTGGCACTGGCTTCCCTGCCGCCCAACAGCGTACTCATGCGCCAAAAGCCGCGCGACTCCAAGGCCAGCATCATCACACCCAAGATGATGAAGTTCATCACCATCAGCGGAGCCATCTTTGCCGTGCTGATGATCGGATTGTTCTACTACTTCACGCGTGAAGCCAACGGAGGACACAGGCTCACGCGCGGCATCAATCCCAACATCAACCCTCACGAGATGGGCATCTTCTTCAGCGTATTTGTTTTCCTGCAGTTCTGGAATATGCTCAACGCAAGGTCCTATGCCACTGGCAAATGGGCTTTCAACAACCTGCAGGACAGCAAGGTGTTCTGGGCCGTTGCAACAGTCATCTTTGTGGGGCAAATCGCCCTCGTGCAATATTGCTACCTCTTGTTTGACTGCGCCCCACTCGACTGGCTGACGTGGGTCAAGATCATCGTGGGAACCTCGCCTGTATTCATCATCGGGCAGCTTATTCCATATGTTAAAAACACATGATTTTTGAAAAATCTCATTATTTATTTTGCGGGTTCGGTTTTTTGCCGTAACTTTGTCACATCTATATGCAAACGAAAACAAACATTACATTAATATTTATTATAACTTACATCTATGAAGAAATCATTACTTTTAGCTTTGACAATGGCTTTTGCAGGCTTCGGTGTAGCTAATGCCGAACTCACCATCTCTGTCAACAACATTGCTCAGCCTGCCAACGACACCGCGTTGTTCGCTCTGCCCGTGAATCCTGACCTTTCTCAGGAAATCTGGACTGCGTACTCCTTGACCAACCCGATGACCGGTGCAGTAGATGAGTACATCTGCGGCAAGTTCCAGGCCGAGTATCTGGTAACTGCTCTGGACTTCACCATGGGTGACACCAACAAGGGTACTGCTACCCTTCCCGCCAACGCCAAGGTGATTGGCCTGGGCCTTGATGGTTATGACATCGGCAGTGAGCTGTCGCCCCAACACGACGTTCGCCACTATGTGACTGCATGGTGCCGCAACATCGCTCGCAGCAAGATGGAGCTTGATGCTCTTGACTTGTTCGATGGTTATAACGTTCACCCTCCCGTTGGCGACCTTTTCACCGACACCGATGCCAACCCCAATGGTATCCTCAATGTACTTGACCTGAATGCCGACGATCAGAACCCCGCTCCCGTTGTTAACATCGACTTCGGCACCCCCACCGATCCCGATATGCCTTTCTGGTACAAGGGAGAGAACATCTACCTCACGCTGTGGCTGATCAACCCCGGTACACTCATGAAGTACAAATACATGTCCTATGACAACGCCGAGGCCAAGTATGCCAGCCTGATGCGTTCTGGAAACCTCTGCTTCAACAGCGAGTCACAGTATGACCTGTATGACGTATTCCACACCAACCTCATGTATGAGCTGCCCCAGTATCGTCTGCCCGCTTTCTACACGCCTTATTTCACTAACGACATCCGCGTTACTGTATCGGGCTATGAGACCGAGTATCAGCTGAGGGATGCCGAGGGTAACATTTACTACCCCGAGGCCGACGGCAACTTCTACAGCATGGATCACACCAAGCAGTACACCGTTTACTCCAATGGCAAGCCCCGTGGCACTTTCACCTTCGAGAACATCTACAAGGACATCGACCTGGAGATCACCAACACGACCGCTGTTGAGGAACTCGATGCCACCAAGGCTGTTGCAGGCGTAGCTTACTACAACCTGGCCGGTCAGAAGATGCAGGAGGCCAACGGCGTGACCATCGTCGTTACCACCTACACCGACGGCAGCACCACCACCGCTAAGGTCATCAAGTAATTAAGCTATCAGCTTATAGCTGTTTTACTGAAAGATATGACAGACGCTCCCTATTCAGGGGGCGTCTGTTGTTTTTCAGTGTGATTTGTTGAAGATAACAAGATTAATTACTACCTTTGCGATATTGAGAAAAATCAGTTCATCAAGGTAATTATGAGAAAAATGAGATTAAAACTCCCGTGGACTGCAGGGGTGCTGGTGATGCTGGCTTTGGCTCTGTGTGGCAACGCGGCTATCGCTGCGCCAATATCACAGGTGCAGAGCAGCACAGTACAGACCTCGACGGTGACGGGACAAGTGCTTGACGAGAACGGCGAGCCCATGATCGGAGCTACCGTCAGTGTCAAGGGCACCATTGTGGCTACTGCCACCGATTTCGATGGGCGATTCAGCATCAGTGCGGCCCCGGGTGCTACCTTGACCGTAAGTTATGTGGGTTATGAGACGTGCAATGTGCGGGTGGATGGCTCTAACATGACGATTACAATGGAACCGTCTGCAGCTCTTGACCTCGGTGAGGTTGTCGTGACCGCCCTCGGTATCAAGAAAGAGGCCAAGTCGCTGTCCTACAACGTGCAACAGGTCGAAGGCGATGCCCTGACGAGGGTGCCGGATGCCAACTTCGTCAACTCGCTCTCGGGCAAGGTGGCCGGTGTGACCATCAATGCCAGCGCGACGGGTGCGGGCGGCAGCAGCCGCGTGGTAATGCGCGGAGCCAAGTCTATCAATGGCAACAACAACGTGTTGTATGTCGTGGACGGCATCCCCATGCAGAACCTCTCCAGCGAGCAGCCTGAAGGCATCTTTGCCGGAGCCGGCCAGACGGGTGACGCCACCAGTAACATCAACCCCGATGACATCGAGAGCATCAGCGCCCTGACGGGCCCCTCGGCGGCGGCCCTCTACGGTGCCAATGCCGCCAACGGCGTCATCATCATTACCACCAAGCGTGGTCGTGCAGGCCGGGTAGATGTCACCTACAACGGTAGTTTCCAGCTCTCCAAGCCCTTCGTATTGCCCCGCTTCCAGAACCAATACGGACCGAGCGAGACGGGCAGTTACTTCAGTTGGGGTGAGAAACTGGCAACCCCCAGCGATTACCGTCCCGCCGACTTCTTCCAGACGGGCGCCAATATCGCCAACTCGGTGAGCCTGAGCACCGGTACCGAAAAGAACCAGACCTATCTGTCGCTCGGTGCCACCAATGCCCACGGAATCATCCACAGCAACAACTACGACCGCTACAACGTGAGCGTGCGCAACACCACCAGTTTCCTCGACGACCGCATGACGCTCGACCTGGGTTACATGCTCACCGCCGTCAAGGAGCAGAACATGATCAGCCAGGGCCAGTACCACAATCCGCTGGTGCCGGTCTATCTGTTCCCCGCCGGTGACGACTTCTCCAAGTTGGGCTACTACGAGCGCTATGACACGGGCCGCAACTTCCCTGTGCAATATTGGCCCTATAACTATGATATCTCGATGGAGAACCCCTATTGGGAAACCGAGCGCGAGCGCTTCGTCAACCACAAGGAGCGCCACCAGGCGACTGTCTCGCTCAACTGGCGCATCACCCCGTGGCTCGACATCACGGGCCGTGTGAAGTATGACAAGAGCAGCGATAAATACGAGGAGAAATTCTTTGCCTCGACCAACACGCTCTATGCCTCCAAATATGGCCACTACGGTCTGCGCAACGTGAGCAACCGCCAGCTGTATGCCGAGGCTTTCGCCAAGTTTGACAAATACTTTTACGTTGACGGTGGTCACTTGAGCTTGAGCGGTGTGCTGGGCACGAGTTTTGACCAGCGCGACAACAGCATCGAGGGCTTCAGCGGCCACTTGAAGGGTACCGCCAACAAGTTCACCCTGGCCAATGTAGAGACTTCCAACTCGACTTTCAAGCCCGTGCAGAGCGGTTACCGCACCCAGTTGCAGAGCGTATATGCCACTGCCCAACTGGGCGTTAGCAGTTATGTCTATCTTGATGTGACTGCCCGCAACGACTGGTCGAGCAAACTCGAGAAGAGTTACTTCTACTGGTCGGCTGGCCTTTCATGGGTATGGACCGACGTGTTGAAAGAGTTGGATATAGAATGTGATTGGCTCAACTACTTCAAGACCCGCATAGGCTACTCCCAGGTGGGTAATGAACCTAACGAGCCGTTCCTGACGCGTGAGACCTACGCCATCAACCCCTCGACGGGTCTGGCCGAGACTTCAACACGGATGCTTACCGACCTCAAACCCGAGCGTACTAACTCGCAGGAAGCCGGTATCGACCTGTATATGTTCCGCAGCCGCCTGCGCATGAACATGACTCTATACAAGTCCAGCACCCGTAACCAGTTCTTCTATCCCACGCTGCCCGCTTCGTCAGGTTATACCAGTGCGGTGGTTAATGGTGGACGTGTGGATAACGAGGGCGTTGAACTCACGGCCCGATATATCCAGCCCCTTGGCCCAGTGACTTGGGAAACTTATTTGACCTGGACCCTTAATCAAAACAAGGTCAAGGAACTGCTCAAGAACTGGCGCAATCCCATCGATGGTGAGATTTACAACCTGGACGAACTCTACATGGGCGGCACCTCAGGCTATCAGATTCGCCTGACCGAGGGCGGCACCCTAAGCGACGTATATGTCTCGACGCTCAAGACCGATGAGCACGGCGCCATCTACGTCAACCCCGAGCGCCAGACCGTTGAGGCTAATCCCAACAACAACGCTTATTACATCTATGCCGGCCAGGCCGCTCCCAAGTACAACCTGTCGTGGGGCAACTCAATCAATTTCAAGGGTGTGACCCTGTCTGCCTTGTTGGCCTACCGCTATGGCGGCATCGTCGTGAGTGAGACGCAGGCCATCCTTGACTACTATGGCGCTTCACAAGCCACACAGGAAGCCCGCAACGACGGCGGCGTGGTCATCAACGGCAAGAAAATCAATGCCCAGGGCTACTATCAGACCGTGGGCAACCCCAACGGCACGGTCGATTCTCGCTATGTTTACAGCGCAACCAACCTCAGACTGGCCGAGTTGAGCATCGGCTATGACGTGCCTGTTCATCGCTGGGTGAAGTGGATCAAGGGCCTGAATTTATCCTTTGTCGCCCACAACCTGTGCATGATCTACAACAAGGCCCCCTATGACCCCGAGGCGACCTCCAATACGGGCACCTACTATCAGGGCATCGACTACTTCATGCAGCCCAGCCTGCGAACGATGGGATTTAATGTGAAACTCAAATTCTGATACGGCTATGAAGACGAGATTTCTATTATATATCGGTGCTATTATGCTGCTTGCGGCATGCACCAAGTCGTTTGACGACATCAACACCAACCAGCACCAGCTCACCGACGAGGAACTGGCCAATGACTACCAGAACGTGGGCGCCTTTTTCTCGCAGATGGTATCGAGGGTCGTTCTCTTTGATGACGGTTCGGGCAACTGCCTTTCGTCAGACTATCAGGTGGCACAAGGCTTGAGTGCCGACCCGTTCTCGGGCTATGTGGGCTTGACGGGCACTTGGCGCAACGGTGTGCACAACGGTTCCTACAGTTTTGTGAGCGGTTGGTATGACCAGATGTTCACCCGCGCCTTCAGCGAGGTGATGCCGGCCTGGCAAAGGATCACAAAGGTTGCGGGCGAAATGAATCAGCCTGCCGTGGCTGCACTGGCCACCATCGTCAAGGTCGAGGCCCTGCACCGCGTGACCGACATGTACGGGCCGATACCTTACATCCATTTCGGAAGCGGATCACTGGGCACGACCTACGACCGCCAGCAGGAGGTCTATCACAGGTTCTTTGAAGAACTTGATGAAGCAATCAATGTCCTCACGCCGCTTGCCGAGTCGGGTGAGTCGTTATTGCCCGACTATGACAACGTGTATGAAGGCAATGTCGCCCGCTGGGTGAAATTCGCCAACACGCTGCGCCTGCGTCTGGCACTGCGCGTGGCCTATGCCGACCCATCCCTGGCACAGCAGGAAGCCGAGAAATCGGCCGCTTGTTCCATAGGTTTCATCGAGACGCCAGCCGAACGTGCTCAATTGCTGCACGGTCGCCTGACCTACTTCCACCCCAACTATGACATGGCCTATAACTTCAATGCCGGTGAAGTGCGCATGGGGGCTTCGATGGACTGTTACATGAACGGCTACAGCGACCCGCGACTGGCCGCCTATTTCGTCCCCGCCAGCAGTGACAACAAGTATCACGGCGTGCGCCTGGGTGTCCATAACATGAATCCCACACGCTATGCCGGGGTGTACATCTCCAACCTGAACATCGACCGGGCCACCACGCCCATCGTGTGGATGACGGTTGCCGAGGCCTACTTCCTGCGCTCCGAGGCAGCCTTGCGTGGCTGGAACATGGGAGGCACGGCAAAGACATTCTACGAGGCCGGCATCCGTGCATCGTTCAACGAGAACGGCGTGGGTGGCGAGGACGCCTATATCGCCAACTCGACGCTGAAACCCACCCGTTATGTGGACCGCACGGGCAGCAACAATGGCACCAACGCCCCCAGCGACATTACCATCGCCTGGAATGACGAGGCCGACTTCGAGGTCAATCTGGAGCGCATCATCACCCAGAAGTGGATTGCGATGTACCCCGACGGCTGTGAGGGCTGGGCCGAATTCCGCCGCACTGGCTATCCCCGCCTGCTGCCCGTCGTGAACAACGACAGCCAAGGGCTCATCGACACGCAGTTGCAAGTGCGTCGATGCCCCTTCCCCGTGCAAGAGTACAATACCAACGAAGCCGCCGTCCAAGCCGCCGTCCAACTGCTGGACAGCGAGGCGCTCAATGGTGGCCAGGACAATGGAGGCACCCGCCTGTGGTGGGACCGCAAAGAGTTAACAGTTAACAGCGAATAGTGAACAGTTAATAGTTGGAAAAATGAAAATTTCAAGATATATCATCATAACAGCAGCGCTGGCATTGGTGTTGGCGGCTTGTGACACCGAGCCCGAGGCGCTTGACCTGCAGCCGATGAAACAGTACAGCGAGGAGTATTATCAGGCCTTGCGTGACTACAAGGCAAGTGCTCACGAGATCTGCTACGTCTATTATGCCGATTGGGCACCCATCGAGGGAGCCAGCGGCTACAAGGACCCGGCCTCGTGGGGCGAGCGCATCATCGGCCTGCCCGACAGCATCGACATCGTCAACCTGTGGATGGGCATTCCCACCCCCGAGACGCACCCGATTGCTTATCAGGACATGATCGAGACGCGCGATAAGAAGGGCACCCGCTTCGTCTTCCATGCCGACGCCTCGAACTATAACCACAAGTTCACTATCGGCGGCAAAGTCGTTGACCTCTCCACCGACCGAAGCGAGGAAGCCATCCGCGCCTATGCCCGCTGGGTGTGCGACACGGTTGTCAAGACGGGCCTTGACGGGGCCGACTTCGACTACGAGGGCTGGAGCGGCCAGCACCTGATCTGGGCCATCGAGGAGTGTGACAAGATCTTCGGACCCACCGGTCAATATCCCGAGAAACTGGTCATCGTCGATTATTTCTCGGCTTCACCCCCTACGGCATGTGACCCCTGGGTGGACTATTATGTCAAGCAGGCCTACAGCCAGCAAGGTGCCGGCGTGGGAGCCATGGGACATCCCGACGAGAAGACGGTCTACTGCGAGTCCTTTGGCCAGAAACCCACGGGCGGCGAAATCTTCAACTATGCCGCTTGGGAGCCCGCCACAGGCCACAAGGGCGGCTGCGGTGCCTACTATGTGGAGCGCAACTACTACAACACGAGTGACGGCGTGCCCTACGGCGCCATTCGCCGCGCCATCCAAATCATGAACCCCGCAGGGAGATAATAGTTAATAGTCAAGAGATGCTTCCTTAAGGTCTTTAAAGTCCTTAAGGTCCCTAATAATAGAACAACAATGAAAAAATCGATTCTGAATATCATCTTGCTGCTGGCTGTCGGTTGCCTATTGGCTGCCTGTGACAGCGAGGGCGACAAGTTTGACTACCAAAAGGTGGGACTGCTCATCTCGGGTACCGAACAAGTGCCGGTGCAGCGGTTCACCGTCGATGAACTGCCGGCGGCCTATGCCGTCACCGTCAAGGCCACGCGTCGCTGCCCCAAGGACGTCACGGTGCATCTGGCCATCGACACGTCACTGGTGAGGAGTTACAACGCCACCCATGGCACAGCCTATTATGCTGTATCGCCTTCCAGCGTGGCAATCGAGGAGAGCAAGGTCACCCTGCGCCAGGGAGAGGCGCTGTCAACGGCCGCCCAGGTCAAGGTGCTCAACACCGACGACTTCATCGAGGGTGCCACCTATGTCATCCCTGTGACCATACGTCAAGTCGAGGGTGATGGCGGCGAAGTGATTGAGAGCAGCCGCACGATTTTCCTGCAGATTTCCCGCATTATCTCGTTCTACTCGCTCGAGAACAACCAGAACGCCTCGTCGAACTACATCTTCCCCGATGACAAGATGGTGAACCTCACCAACTACACCATCGAGTTCAAGGTCTATTCCTACAACTTCGGTAACGTGGGCAACATCAAGCGCGTGCTCGCCATCGAGGGCAAGAACGAGGAAGAAGCCAACATGTTCCGCTTCGGCGAGAACGGTTCGGCAGGCGGCGACATCCTGCAATGGGTGCTGCCTGGCGGCAGATGCTTCTCCTCAACCCACTTCAAGACCAATCGCTGGTATCTGGTGTCTTGCACCTACGACGGCTCGACGTTCAAGATGTATGTCGACGGCGTGGAGGATGCCCAGACCAGCGGTAGCGGCAAGGCTACGCCCTTCCAGCGCTTCGAGTTGGGAATGTCGTGGGGCAACTACCGCACGAGTCAGTTCTTCCAAGGCCGCCTGTGCGAGGTGCGCGTGTGGAACCGTGCCCTCACGGCGAGCGAGATCGCCATGGGTTTTGCCGGCGTGAACGCCCAAAGCGAGGGCCTGGTCGCCTACTGGAAGATGAACGAGGGAGAAGGCCACATTTTCCACGATGCTACAGGCCATGGTTATGACATGGACTGGACCGACACCTGGCGCGACGACCGCGAGAACGGTGTGCTCGTTGCACACGACTACAGCCAGTACATACGCTGGATCAAGGACGACAACAACAAGGTAGCCCAATAACGCCCTCATCCAGGAAAAAAGAACCGTGCCGGCGCAGGGAAAATGATTCTCCTTGCGCCGGCACGATTATCATATCGAACTGCGAAATGCGTCAGTCTTCCTGCTCCAGTTTGAAGAGCTCATCGACTGCAGCCTTGAGGTTGGGTGCCAGCGGCGGGATATGGTAATTCTGTTCCAGACGCCGCAGCTCGTTGATGTCCATCTCTACCTTGTTGTCCTTGCGCGTCTGCTTGAACTCTTTCTTGTCGATGTAGTCGCGCTCGATGGTGAAGGTCTCGAACAAGATGATGTAATCCTGGTCAATACGGTCAAAGTGTCCCGATATCAGTGCCTGTTTCATCACCAGGTCATCGATACGGGATTGCCCATTCTCGTTGATGTTATAGACCTCATAATAGCCGTGATTGGACTTGTGTTCCTTCTTTTTCACTTTTTGTTTTTTGCCTGTCTTGGCTTCCTTGGCGGCCGCCTCGGTCGCTTTGATGTGGTCCCTGTAAGTCCATCGGTCGAAGTTGGTCGTGCGCTTGCCTTCCTGGAAATCGTCCTCGATGTAGCCTATCGCCGAAATCGTGTCGCTCACTATCCGTCGGCCCGAGGGGTCCTCGGTAATAAACACTTTGCCTTGATCGGCATATTTCAAGATTTTCTTGTAATCGGGCAACGTGTCGATTTGAGCCCACTCATCGATGTAACGGCCCACAAGTGTACTGAGCACGAAACGATAAAAACCATTGAGCCCCCTGGACACGCTGCGGGTCTTGGAAGAGACTTTCTGTTTGGCGAACTCGTAGGTATTGTCCACAGTGCCAGCACGGAAATAGATAGGGCCATCGTCACAGACGTACACGCATCGGAAATAGGTCTGCACATAGAGCATGTCCTTGGGCCTGACTTCCAGTTCACTGAGTTGGAAATTGGCATCCTGCATCACCACCGTCAAGCTCGGAATCGTGTCGATATTCACGTCCATGGCCTTGAAAGCCACATGAGAGAAGTAGAGGTGCTTCACACCCTTGGCGTCGTTCAGCCAGCCATCGTTATCGGTAGTTCCCACCAAGGCACCCTTCTCGTTGGTCACACACACGGCAGCGATGGGCAGACCATCGATATCAACGACTTGAAGCCTTTGGGCATAGGTTGCAGCGGCCATGACCACAAACAACATCAGAACATAAATCTTTCTCATATCACTGAATTGATAAAAAACTGTTTGCAAAGGTAATGCAAGTCGAATGGAGCGCCAAACAAAAAACCATTTTTGTTTGTTTCTGTCCTCGGCTTGTACTACCTTTGTCGGTTGAAACTATCTCAACATGCAGATTTATAAGTTCAATCACGTACTCAAGACCGTCCTGTGGGGCGGTGACAAGTTGACGGAGTTCGAGCACCTCCCGTCAACCGATGAACCCATCGGCGAGAGCTGGGAACTGTCGGCAGTGCCCGGACTCGAGAGCGTTGTCAAGGGGGGAGAAGATGACGGCCTGACACTCACCGAGTTGCTGCAACGACACGGTGCAGCACTTGTGGGCGAGGAAGTCTATCAGCACTATGGTGACCATTTCCCGCTGCTCATCAAGTTCATCGATGCCAAGCGCGACCTGTCCATCCAGGTGCATCCTGACGATGCACTGGCGCAGAGACGTCATGGCAGTCTGGGCAAGACTGAGATGTGGTATATCATTCAGGCTGACGAGGGTTCCAAGATCCTTACGGGCTTTAAGCGTCCGATGTCACCTGAGGAATATGAGCGCCGCATTGCCGACGGCACCATTCTCGACGTCATCAATGTCACCGAGTCCAAACCCGGCGACGTGTTCTTCATCCCTGCTGGACAGGTTCATGCCATCGGTGCGGGCAACCTGCTGGCCGAAATCCAGCAGTCCAGTGATATCACCTATCGCGTCTATGACTACAACCGCCTGGATGCCAATGGCAAGCCACGCGAGTTGCACACCGAACAGGCCCGCGAGGCACTCAACTACAATGTCGTTAACAGCCGTGTGGACTATGAGCCCGCACCCATTCCCGGCATCACCTCGCTGGTGAGATGTCCCAAATTTGAAGTGCAGCGCATCGACTTCAACGACGGCTTCACGCTCTCGCTGCCCCAACCGCACTCGTTCGTGGCAATGATGTGCCTCGAGGGCGCCACGACTCTCCATGTCGCTGATATGGAGCCCGTATCGTTGCGCCAGGGCGAGACAGTTCTCGTTCCTGCCGTGGTCAACAAGGTCGAGATGACAGGCTCGGCCCAACTGCTCACTGCCACCATCTGAAGATCATAACTAAAGACTATAACCAACATCATGACTAAAACTAAATGGATCATTGGCGGTATCGCCGCCCTGGTAATCATTCTTGCGGCATGTGCCGCACCTTATTTCTTCATCGGCGCCCCTGCCGAGGGCGTTGTCAAGGTGCGTAAAGGCAGCACCATCGACATGATCAGCGACAGCATCCAGGCTAACGTTGACGCCACCTTCGGCAAACGAGTGGCCACGATGATGAACCTGATGGGCGCCAAGGTCGAGAACCGTGAGGGTGCCTTCCGCATCAAGCCGGGCATGTCGCCTTTCACCGCCGCCCGCCGCATCAAGAACGGCGTGCAGGACGGCATCCGCTTCACTTTCAACAACGTGCGCACCCTCGACGAGTGGACACAGCGCTGGGGCGACACCTTCATGGAAGGCCCCGACAACATGCGCAAGGCATTGAAAGACAGCGCCACCTGCGCCAAATACGGCAAGACACCCGAGACCATCGCCTGCTTGCTGATGCCCGACACCTACGAGTTCTACTGGAACATCAGTCCCGAGAAAATGCTCGACCGCATGTTCGACTATTACAACGAGTTCTGGACCGCCGAGCGCAAGGCCAAGGCCGAGCGCTTGGGCCTCACACCCGACCAAGTGGCTACCGTCGCCTCGATTGTCGAGGAAGAGACTGTCAAGGCCGACGAACGCGGCAAGGTGGCTCGTCTGTACCTGAACCGTTACCAACAGGGCATGCGCCTCCAGGCCGACCCGACGGTGAAATTCGCCATCGGCGACTTCTCCATCAAGCGCATCACCGTGCCCATGACACAAATCAACTCGCCTTACAACACTTATCGTGTCGACGGCTTGCCTCCCGGTCCTATCCGTCTGCCCGAGAAATCGACCATCGATGCCGTGCTCGATGCTCCGCAGCACGACTACCTGTACATGTGTGCAAGGCCCGATTTCAGCGGTTATCACGACTTCACGCGCGACTACAAGTCCCACCTGGATAACGCCCACCGCTACCAGGACGCCCTCAACTCGCGTGGCATCAAGTAATTGTTAACTGACAATATCATGCTGTGATACTTTTCACGGCCTAAAACAATACAACAATATGGAAAAAGAAGAAAAAATCGTCGTGCTGGAGAAATATGCCAGTGCCATCGACGCCAACATCGTCAAGGGAGCCCTCGAGGCCAGCGGCATCCCCGCAGGAGTGATCGTTGACAGTACCGCCAACGCCATCTGGATGGCTCCTGCCAGGGTCGTTGTCTTTGAGCGCGACCTGGAACTGGCAAAGCAGGTCATCAGCGAGAATGGCGAGGACAGCATCGACGCTATCGAGGACACAACCGACGAGTGAATATACTAAAAAGGGGATTTCTTCGTTATACTATTATCAGCAACATCTATAGATAACGATATGACAACCTATCTGCGTCACTTGATATTACTGGCTGTTTGGGCTGTGGCACTGTTTGCCGTGGCCGATAACGGCTCTGGCACCACGGCCTATAATTTCCTGAACGTCCCCTCGTCGAGCCACGTCTATGGTTTGGGCGGTCACAACCTCACCATCATCGACGACGACATCAACCTGGTTGAACAGAACCCGGCCCTGCTGGGTCCCGAGTATGACCACCAGGTGGGACTGAACTACATGCGCTACATCGGTGAGACCAACTTCGCCGGTCTGCGCTACGGTCAGGGCGTCAGCGAGCATGGTGCAGTGGCCGTGGGCATCCAGTACTTCGGTTACGGGAATATTCAAGGCGCCGACATGGACGGCACCCTCACGGGCAAGTTCAGCGCCAGCGACATGGCGTTCAGCCTCACCTACAGCCACGACATCAGCGAGAAATTCCGCGGCGGTATCACCGTCAAGTACCTCTACTCCAAGTATGAGGACTACTCCGCCGGTGCCGTAGCGGCCGACCTGGGTATCAACTTCTATGACCCCGACCATGAGTTTTCGGCCTCGCTGGTGGCCAAGAACCTGGGAGGTCAGGTGAAGAAGTTCAACGACTACAAGGACAACCTGCCATGGGACATCCAGGTAGGTTTCAGCAAGATGCTGGGCATGGCCCCCATCCGCCTGCATGTCACGGCCTATGAACTGGCCCGTTGGAGTTCACCCTACTACAAGATCCAGGATGTCAACAACCCCAACAGCGACCTGATCAAGAAAGAATCGTTCGGCAGCAACCTGTTGCGCCACCTCGTGTTCGGTGTCGATATCCTGCCCAGCAACAACATTTATCTGGGCCTCGGTTACAACTACCGCACCCGTTCCGACATGGCCACCTACAAGCGCGACTTCATGTCGGGCCTCTCGGTGGCAGGCGGCCTGAAAGTGAAGGCATTCGGCATCGGGGCCGCTTATGCCCGCCCCCATACCGGCGCATCCACTTTCATGTTCAACCTCACCACCAGCATTGGCGAACTCGTGAAATAACCCACGATTCAACCCATCGTTTACACGACACAACACAACCCCGCGCATGTCCACTGCATGGCACGGGGTTGATTCATCTTGCCGTCAAACAAAAAAACGCATCCAATTAACGTATTGCAATGAAAAAAACAGTAACTTTGTAGTTTCAAACATGTTTTTCTCATTTAGACTATGCACAACACCAGCAAACAATATGACGAGGTGATTGCCGTGTGCCGTGAGCTGTTCATCAACAAGATGAAGGATTACGGTCCCTCGTGGCGCATCCTGCGGCCGCGTTCGGTTACCGACCAGATCTTCATCAAGGCCAAGCGCATCCGCACCCTGGAACTCAACGGCGAGACCAAGGTGGGTGAAGGCATCTGGCCCGAATTCATCGGGATCATCAACTACGGCATCATCGGGATGATTCAGCTGCAGTTGGGTTACACCGACACGGTGGACATCACCCGCGAGGAAGCCCTGGAACTCTACGACAAACACATCAAGGCCACCAAGGACCTCATGATTGCCAAGAACACCGACTATGGTGAGGCATGGCGCGACATGCGCATCTCGAGTTATACCGACCTGATTCTGACCAAGATTCAGCGCACCAAGGAGATTGAGAATCACAACGGTGCCACTCTCGTGAGCGAGGGTATCGACGCCAACTACCAGGACATGATCAACTACAGCGTGTTCGCTCTGATCAAGCACAACGAGGGAATCGGCGAATAACCGCCAATTTGCCGATGCCCACTAAAACTAAGGATTAAAAACTGAAATGACCATCAAGGCTATCATCAATGCCGTCAAGGGCGAGACGTGGTGTCGCCTGTTGACCACCCTCATGAGGCTCGTCGTGGGTGGCTTGTTTGTCTTCTCGGGATTCACCAAGGCGGTGGACCCCTGGGGCACCTGCTACAAAATCACCGACTACCTCAACGCCATGGGTATGGAGCAATGGGGCGACACGGCCTTGTTCCTCGCTGTGGCTCTTGCGGCCCTCGAGTTCATGGTCGGCATGGCCATTGTGGTGGGCGCCTACAGGACGAGCTCGCTGATTATCGCCTTACTGATGATGGCAGTGATGACACCGGTCACCCTGTGGCTTGCCATTACCGACGCCGTACCTGACTGCGGCTGCTTCGGCGATGCGCTGCACCTGAGCAACTGGGCGACGTTCTTCAAGAACATTTTGCTCATCCTGGGTCTCATCTACCTGCTCATGTTCAACAAGAGCCTCAAGGGCGTCTATGGGCCGGCGGTGCACTGGATAGTGATGGCGGTATCATTTGCCATGGTGATGGCGGTAGCCTACTACGGCTACTTTGTCCAGCCCCTCATCGATTACAGGCCCTATCCCGTGGGCACCCGGCTGGCAGACATGAATGTTGCCGACACCGAGGACGAGAACGGCGAGGATGACTTCATCTTCATCTACAGCCGCGACGGTGTGGAGCAGGAGTTCACCATCGACAGTCTGCCCGACGAGGAAGACGGTTGGGAATACGTCACGCGCTATCACGCACGACGGCCGCACGGCAAAGTCATCATCCAGAACGGTGCTTCGCCCAACAGCATCGCCATCCTGGACGAAGAGGGCAACGATGTCACCCTCGACGTGTTGACGCGTAACCGCCACATGGTGTTGCTGCTGTTCCCTGACCTGCCGGAAGTGGGCGCACTCCATTCATTCGCCCTCAATGAACTGAATGACGCCGCCCTGGTCGCCGATGCCGACGTAGTCGCCCTCACACCCGCGACGGCCCAGGAAATCGAGCAATGGAAGGATATCTCGATGGCCTCCTACCCGATCTACAACATGGATGACAGCGAACTCAAGATGATTGCCCGCGGCAATCCCGCCGTGGTCTATCTCGAGGACGGCACCATCAAGTGGAAACGGACCCTCACCTCGCTCGAGGATGTCGAGCAGCCCGTGGAACTGAACCGGTTGAGCGACGATTATGACGCCGACGGCATCATGACACGCCTGATGGCCGCTTTCCTGCTCGCCCTGTTGGCCATCCTGATTCTCAACCGCTCGCACCTGGTGCTGAGGCATCTTTTCACAAGAAAAAAACCAACGACTAAAGACCAAACTACGATATGATACTCAAGCAAGGACAAATTATCGACAACAAGTGGAATGTGGTTTACCCGATCAAGGAAAACCCCTATGCCGAGAGTTACCGCGTCGAGGACGAGAGCGGCAACCCCTACTTCATGAAGATTTACCGCCTCAAGAACACCCCCGAGAAACTGATCGAGCAAGGCGATGTCAAGGAAATCATCTGGTCGCTGGCCATCAAGCACAAGAACATCATCAGCCTGGTAGATAACGGCGGTTACAACAACGAGGAGGGTGAATGCCGCTATATGGTCGCCAACTACTTCAGCGGCGAGCTCCTGAGCGAGATGCTGCAGCGTGAAGGCAAAATCGACCCGAAAGCCGCTACCAAGATATTCATCGAGATGCTCGAGGGATTGCAGTACATGCACAACATGCCGGGTGGATGCCTGCACAACGACATCACCCCGACCAATGTCATGCTCAGCAGCAAGACCGGAGGCACGGCCGAACTCATCGACCTGGGACACGTCTCGCAGTGCTTCATGGGCACACCGCCGTTCGACACCGCCGACCTGGATCCGCGCTATGCCAGCGGGCAGTCGTTCATCGGCAAATATGATGAGCGCAACGACATCTTCGCCGCTACCGGCGTGTTCTACACCATGCTCACGGGACGTGTGCCCTGGGACGTGGAATTCACGCCCGAAATGACGCGTAAAGAGAAAATCAAAATCGTCCAAAAGGCCCGTAGCGAGAAGAGCGAAATCAATGTCGATGACATCGAGGACGAGAAACTCAAGAACATCATCTTGAAGGGATTGTCCCTAGGGTACAACGACCGCTACAGCAGTGTCGAGAAACTGCTGAGCGACCTCATCGAGGGAGACGAGAGCGACCTGGCGAATGAAATCCGCAGCAAGTTGAAGGCCATGCAGGACGAGGAAGACGATCCGTTCGGCGACAGTCCGTTCAACCTTCCCGACGACTCTGCACCCGGCAGTTTCCGTTCTCAGGCTGCCAGTGAGACCAGCGCCGATGTCGAGGTCAAGCGCGGCGGTGGTAACGGATTTGCCGACATTGCCGGCATGGACGAGTTGAAGGACATGCTGCGCAAGCGTGTCATCCTCATCCTCCAGGACAAGGAACTGGCCGAGAAGTACAAACTCACGCCGCCCAACGGCATGCTGCTCTACGGCCCTCCCGGCTGCGGCAAGAGTTTCTTTGCCGAGAAGTTTGCCGAGGAAACGGGCTTCAACTTCATTCTTGTCAAGGCCAGCGACCTGGGCTCCATCTACATCCACGGCTCACAAGGCAAAATCGCCGACCTGTTCAAGAAAGCCGAGGAGAATGCACCGTCGGTACTGTGCTTCGACGAGTTCGACGCCTTCGTTCCCAGCCGTTCGGGCGACCTGGGCAGCAACCAGGCCGGTGAGGTCAACGAGTTCCTCACCCAACTCAACAACTGCTCCAAGCGAGGCATCTTTGTCATCGCCACCAGCAACCGCCCCGACAAGGTGGATCCCGCAGTGCTGCGCACGGGCCGCATCGACAAGCAGGTGTATGTGCCCATGCCCGACGAGACCGCCCGCAAACTCATGTTCGAGCTCTACCTCAAGGACCGCCCCTGTGAGGAGATTGACAGCGAAGCGCTGGCCAAGAAGGCCGATGGCTACGTCGCCAGCGACATTTCCTACGTCGTGAACGAGGCCGCCACCATCGCCGCCTTCAACCACGAGAACATCACCCAGGAGTTGCTGATCAAGACCATCGAGGGCATCAAGCCGTCGATTAACAAGGAACTGCTCAAGGAATATGAGGAAATGCGCGACAAGATGGAAGGCATCAGCCGCAGCAACAGCCTCCCCCACATCGGGTACAGATGAGACTTTAGACATTAGACTTTAGATTAATCATTAAACTTCACATAGATATGGACTTAAACAAACTGATGATGGATTTTTTGGCCGAAGAAGGGTTCCGTCCCCACGAGACCCCCTTTGGCATCGCGTTCAAGAACGAGGGTTTCAATTTCCTCTATTTCAAGGACGAAGACGACGAGCAGTACTTCAGGCTCATGATGCCTGCCATCTTTGATGTCACCGAGGACAACGAGGACACCATCATGCGCGTGATGAACGAAGTGAACAGCACCATCAAGGTGGTGAAACTCTACACCATGGACATGGAAGACCCCGAAGGCAAGAAGGAGACTTCGGTGTGGGTGGCCTTTGAAATCCTGGCCGACACCACGCCCGAACTCAGCGACATCGTGCCCCGTGCCATCGCCCTGCTCATGGGTGGCCGTCATGCCTTCCTGACCAAGCTAGAGGAGATTGCCGACAATTGATGACGCAGCCCCAGCGGCCGTAACATCACCCGCATCAAGAACAGGCTGTGACATAATTCAGTGTCGCAGAAATAAACCGTGCTACGCACGGGAAATTATACAAATTTGCTTCCCGCCCGTCAGGGCGGTTTTTTTTCATGCAAAACTACGACACAGACACAGCAGACCTTCGGCCTGCATTCTCGGCATTTACCGGACGCTGATGATCAAAAATGATTTTCTTTGATTGCTTGCGAGCAATCCTCCTGATACCATTGCGCCAACCGTCGATTCCCAAAAAGAATTTGCAGCAAAAGTCTTTTTTTGCTGCAAATTCTTTAGATTCCGTAAAAAATAATTAGACACTCCTTACTCTCAGGTGGTCGCTATGGTTTCTTGTTTCCAGATGAACCAAATAATCTGGAGTTTCCAGACCGAACTTTTAATAACTAATAATTAAGAACCAAGAATAATATCGACCACAGCATTCACATCGGCGATGTTCACCTCACCGTCACCGTTCACGTCAAATGATTCGTCACCTCCCATGCCGCTCAGGATAATGTCGATCACTGCATTCACGTCGGCAATGTTCACCTCGCCGTCACCGTTCACGTCACCGTTCACGGCCACGTCATCCAAAATGATGATATTATCAAACAGTGTCCATATATCGGCACAATAGTAATCGTCGAACGATATCTCGGGCACAATCAAAGTCGTTGATGAATAACAATTGCTGGGGAAGGTCTCCTCGCTGTCCACCACCGGGGGAAGTTCGGGATACATCTTCAAGCGGCTCAGCGACCGGCAACCGACAAAGGCATTCGGTCCTATCGAGTCCACACGCAGGCCCACCGTCACGTCTTGCAGTGATATGCAATTCGAGAACAATTCCCTGCCGATTACCCTCAGGTTGTTACCGATGACCACCTCACTCAACTTGCGGCAGTTGGCAAATGCCCTGTCGGCTATCTCTTCCACACCGTTCCCGGTAGTCAATCGCGTCATAGCGCTGCAATTCATGAAGGCACCTTCATCGATACGCTTCATGCTCGACGGTAATGCCAGTTGACTCAACAGGCTGCAACCGTAGAAGGCATAGTAGCCGATTTTCTCCACGCGGCGTCCCATGGTCACCGTACTCATCAGTCTGCAATTCAAGAAGGCGAAGTCAGCAATCTCGGTCACCCCGTCAGGGATGTTGATAGCCCTCAGCGCGGTACAATCCTTGAAGGCGTATTTGCCGATGCGCTTGATTGTCGGCGGCAAGGTGACAGTCCTCAATGAGGTGCAGTTCTTGAAGGCTCCGTCGGCGATGGCAGTGACAGGATAGGTCACACCTTGGCTGGTCACCTCACTGGGGATGACGAGATTGCCACTGTAGGAACCGTATCGCCTTTCACGCGTGGTAACCGTGGCTTCATGGCCATTCAACTTGTAGCACACGCCATCTACATCGATGTCCCAAAGGGGAACATCCTCGGCTGGGTACAGCCTGTACAGCATCGACTGACCATAGGAGAATGACATGCCGGCAACATCAAAGGCGTCCAGTAAAAAATAGTCATTATAGTTGCCTTCCCAGCCCCAATTGATATGGAAGAGCATGCCGATACAACCATCCACGACATAGGCATGACCGCCCCCTTCACCAGAACCGCAATACAGGATGGGACGGCCCTGAGTCAAATCCTCGTGCATCATGGCCAACCATTCCAGGGTTTCATAGTCGTCGCGGTGAAGGAACCGCATCGCCTGGTTATAACCGAGCAGCATCATGGCCGAATACTGATTCCAAGTGCCGGATCCGCTGCCGTCGGTGCCATACTCCATCGAGGACGCCTGGCCGCAATAGCGCATCAGCGTGGCGACCGCCATGCCCTGAGCAGGCGTGTAAGGCATGGTATAGCCGTCACACATCTCGGCCCAGTCGACGGGGGTTGCGGGCAAAGCAGGGAGAAAAATATGATAAAAACCGGTTGTATAGGCAGGAAGATCGGGCAACACATCAGGATAACGCCAGTAATACATCACCTGGGCCATCGCGGTAGCGACACAGCCCGTCACGCAACGCACGCCCTTGTCGAACGGGCACAGGTTATAGTAGGGTGCACTCTGTGACCAGGTACAGGTCAACAGCGGTGAAACGACAACGACCTCGTTAGCGTCACGAGGTTTCACGCGGGCATCAGGATGGGTTTGCAGCCACTCCATCTGCTCCTTGTAGTGGGACAGGAGGCCTCGCATATTGCAGGGTACGGTCTCGGGATCAAACTGCCCGTCGCCAAAGCCCAAAACGCTTTCGGCACGGTCATCGCCTGCCAAAATCACATAACTGTCATCGGCATTAAAGATGTAGTATGCGGGCATGTCTTGAATTCCCTTTTCCACTTGGACCAACTGCAACACCGAGGCTGCCGGTGCTGCCTTGAGATGACCCTGTGCGACTTGACGGTTCAAGAACTGCGAGGCACACTGGGCTGCCGTGGCCTCATCAACAGGGGCTGCCCATGCCGACAACTGTGCCATGGCCACAACTATCATTATAAGAATGGGTAATCGTTTCATCATATCCTCACATTTTTAAGTGCTACAAAAATACAAAATAATCTTTTTAAAGTCAATAAATAATGACTAAAAATCATAATACCTGATCTTGACATCCTTACGAATCACAGTTCCTGTCATACAGGCACGGTGCAACGTCGCGATACAGAAGAAATACTTGTAGGCCTCAGGGTGCTCATCGCGATAACGGTAATAAATCCTGTCACACACTTGCACCACCTCCTTGTCATTGCCGTCAAGGGTGCGCTTGGAATAAACCGCCTTGATCGAGTCCTTCATGATTCGGGTGATGACGTATGCCATATCGTCCTTGGACACCGGATAATAATCGGGCGGCTTGCTGGCGATGGTGAAGTAATAATCGATCTTAGGGTCAGGAGTATCGTCCTCACACGAGCCTAACAACGATGACAGGATAACGATCGCGACAGAGACCAACGCGAGCCTCAATAGCTTGAAATATGATTGCTTTTCCATTTCGTTTGCAGGTTAGTTGTTAAACATTGCTTTAACACACATGAATGCTGGAAAGGAAAAGGGGACACATCCGGGCCGCTCGGCAGAGACGTGCCCCCAACCTAACCACAATTATGAAAAAATCATTTAGCACTCATATCAGGAAGGCAATCACCATTGCCGTGGGCCACATCGACAAGTGATGCCATGTGGCGCACCTGCAGGGGGCTCGCGGCCGTGCCACGAGCGACAACAGACGGCAGTGATTGCGGGAAACAAGACTCAGGCGGCGAAGCGCCAGACAAAACAACAACGGCTGCACCCGCAATAACGAGCACGACCGCCATAATCGGTTTTAATACAATGCGTCCCATTACAGTAGATTTTAAATAATTAGGTATATTTGTGTTCCCCATCCAAAGGAACGCCGCAAATATAAACAATATTTCATACAAAAGCAAGAATTTGCAGCAAAAAGTGATTATTTGCTGCAAATCCCCGTAAAATTGTCTAAAAAATAGACAATCTGCCTATTTTTTGTTATTTCGTCATTTCCCTGACAAAATGATATTGATTAGGGCATTGACATCGCTGATGTTCACCTCGCCGTCGTCATCCACATCGAACACTTCGTCGCTCATGGCGCCCGATTTCAAGATGGCATCGATCAAGGCGTTCACGTCGCTGATGTTCACCTCGCCGTCACGGTTCACGTCACCCTTCTGATAGATGGGGGTTTGCGCTTTCATGAACCAGAAACCGGCCACCTGAGCCTGGGCGTCGACGGTCATCTCGGTTATGGGCTTGTTCATGTAGCCACCGGTATAGACCATGGCAGGGGGTGTCGAGTTGTTGGTGAGCGAGTCAAGACTGCCCTGGGGCCACAAGTCATACTTGTTTGAACCGTCCGACAACTGGTTGTCGGCAGGGATGAGCGTCATGCGCTGGTGGTTGCTGCTGTTGTTGGGGGTATTGTCATCCCAAGCCTTCTTGTCATAATCCACATGCAGGATCATGATGCCCTCGGCCGACAGGAATGCGTCCCATCCGGTCTTGACACGATATTCCAGCAGGTAGTACTCATCAGGGTTGGCATCGTTGGTCACCTTGACGGCGGTGCCGCCATCGGTGTTGAGCGGAGCCATGCTGTAATAGCTGTTCTCCTCGGCATCGATGAGGTCCATCCAACCCATGAAGTGACGCTCATAGGAAGTGTAGCCTGCCGGACGATGGCCGTTGTTCAGGTAACAGCCGTTGTCCATGATGTCCCAACTGCTCATGCCATAGGCGTAGCTGTTGTTGGTCGGATAGAAATCGGGCAGACCCAGACAATGACCAAACTCGTGGCAGAAGGTACCCACACCGTCGATATTCGTGCTGGTGTTGTTGCTGCCTTCCAACTCGTTGAACACGGCAAACCGGTCGATGGTCACCCCGTTGAGTTGGAACGGTCCAATGGTGCTGCAACCCCAATCGTGGGCTTCTTTCATATCCCACTGGCAGGGCCACACGCTCTCGGGCACCGTGCGCCAAGCCTGAGATTCACCCACACCGGCATAGAGCACGACCACAACATCGACAAGGCCGTCGCCGTCGTTGTCATAGTTGGAGAAATCCACATTCCCTGAAATGCCCATGCAAGCGTCGTAAATCATGGTACCCAACTGGGTATCAAGTTCCTGACCGTAGCGATAGACGTTGGCACCATAGAAAGCGCGGGTCTGCGGCAACTGCACCGGGCCCAGGATGTCGAAGCGCGGCGAGAATTTTCCGCGTGACTGCGACTCGAAGTAGTGCAGACAGCTGTACTCCTTCTCATTGAACTGGTTCTGGAAGGTTGACAGCGGGTTCTCGTCAATGAACTGGACATCGGTGTAATTCACAAGGATGATAGGGATGCGCGGGGAACCCAGTGTAGGCACCTGCGGCGAGTCGTTCTCGTCGGTGCGGCGCGGCATGCGGCTGGCGCCTGCGCCCAGCGTCATCTGTTGACGATAGGCTGTGACAAAGGCTTGCTCTTCAATGCCACGGTTACCCTTGTCATGGGCACGCACATCGCTCAACGAGCCACCGACCGTGTAGCAGTAGTCACCGTTCAGGGCCCGGGCGACCGTCAGTCCGTCAAGCGTCATCAGCGAGTGGTTGAACTCCCCACCCCGCATCTCCAGCGTCACCGTCGTGCCGTCGCTCTGCACATGGGTAAAGGGAATAGATTTGGCGGGTACTGCCCAGGCCATGCTCGAGCATACCACAGCCGTCAGAAATATCAATAAGAATCTTTTCATCTCCAGTAATTATTATTTTTCATTCATGTGCTCTTTCATGCCAGCCTTCCAGTCAAAGTCGTTGGTGACATCAATGAAGTTGTCAATATTCCAGGCTCCATTTTCGAGCAACATCTCCAGACGCACCGCTGTCGCATTGCCGCAGTTATGGAGATTGAATTCAACCGTAGCGGTCGAGTCGGTCATGGCTGTGACACGGATATCGGTCGCCTTCAGGTCATTCCAATCCTGTCCCATGATCCAGTAATCGGCCTCAAAGAAGCCCATACCGGAATCCTCTTTCTTATCAAAGGCATTAACGCGCTTTACCCACGAGTTCCAGTCAGCGGTACAGAACATGCTGTCCAAAGAGTTCCCGATTTCGGCCGAACTGTGAGTTTCCATATCGTTATACTGCCCAAAGGCCACATCATAGATGTCGGTTACACGTTGAACCAGTGCGGCGGTGTCAAGGGTTGCCGACGCATCATTCTTCTCCACATTTGACTTGGACGAGCAAGCGCTCATCGCAACAATCACTAAGAACAATAACAGTAATTTCTTCATAACTATGCTTTTGTTTGTAAATGATGCGGCAAAGGTAGTATTTTTTATTTAATTTTGCCTGCGATATGCTCAAGGTTGTGGCCATAATGCTCAGTGGAGTGGCCGTCGGGTTCCTGATGAGGAAACGGCGGCTGAGGGTAGTGCCACACGCGGTGACCGTGTTCATCTGGGCATTGCTGTTCCTGCTGGGCGTGGAGGTGGGCACCAACCCACGAGTCATCGCGGGCATCACATCGCTGGGGCTCGAGGCGTTGTGGCTGTCACTGGCAGGACTGGCAGGAACTGTGCTGTTCTCATGGGGACTCTGGCAATGGGTGTCGCGCAAGAAAGGAGGTGACCGATGAAGGGGAGCCTGATCATCGTGGGATTCTTCATCTTGGGCATCGTGTGCGGCCTCTTGGGATGGGTGCCGGCATTGGGCGAGAACGTGAGTTTCTTGACGTTGTGCGGTCTGCTCTTCTGCGTGGGCATCACTGTGGGCAACAACACCGAACTGTTGAAAAAATTTCGGCACTTGGACCCGCGACTGATGCTGTTGCCGCTGATGACCATTATCGGCACACTGACCGCCACCGCCATTGCAACAATCGGCTTGCCGCACCGCAGCCTCACCGACTGCCTGGCCGTGGGCTCGGGCTTCGGATACTACTCCTTGTCGAGTATTCTCATCACACAGTATCGCGGGCCCGAACTGGGCACGGTTGCCTTGCTAGCCAATATCATCCGCGAGGTCTTCACCTTGCTGGGCGCCCCGCTGCTCGTGCGTTTCTTCGGTCCCCTCTCCCCCATCTCTTGCGGCGGCGCCACCACCATGGACACCACACTGCCCATCATCACCCGCACCAGCGGTCAAGACTTTGTCTTGCTCTCGCTCTTCCACGGCTTCCTGGTGGATTTCTCGGTGCCGTTCCTCGTCACCTTCTTCTGCTCCTAGTAACGGATACAACGGACAAGACGGACTTGCCAGCCAAAAACTAAAAATTTAGAACTAAGGACTAAAAACTAAGGACTAAGGACTAAAAACTATTTCGCACAGGCCTCTTTAGGGAACTGGTCGATTTGTTTCATGCGCTTGAGGACGGTGTTGTGCATTCTTCTCATTTTGGCGGTGGGATGGGCGCTGTCACGCTCCAGCGGGTTGGGCAGCGACACGGCGATATAGGCACATTGGTCCTTGGTCAAGCGGTCGGGCGTGGTGTTGAAGTTGTAATGGGCCACAGCATCAGCGCCATAGATACCCTTGCCCATCTCGATTGAATTGAGATAGACCTCCATGATGCGCTCCTTGCCCCAAATGGCCTCGATCAGGAAAGTGAAATAGGCCTCTAGACCTTTGCGCAGCCACGAACGCTTCTGCCACAGGAACACGTTGCGGGCCGTCTGCTGGCTGATGGTGCTCGCACCGCGTTGGCGCTTGCCCTCCTGGGCCTCGATCTGGGCCTTCTGAATCTGCTCCAGGTCAAATCCGCTGTGCTTCAAGAACAGGTTGTCCTCGCTCGCCATCACGGCCTGCGGCAGATTATGGCTGATGTCCTCCAGCGGCACCCAGTGATGGCTGATTCGCGGCGATTTTCCGTCAATCATCTGCTCCACTGCACGGATGAGCATCAGCGGCGTGATATAAACCGGGATATACTTCAAAATCACCACCGACAATATCGTCGAGGTGAAAAAGAATATCAATATGTTGCGCAACCAGCGTGTAACCTTACTCATTTCTGACTCCTGAACTTAATACACAATCGGGGCACAGGCCCTTGAGAACGTAGTTGATACTGTGAACCTGAAAATTGCCGGGCAGCGAGACCAGCGGCACCTGGGTCGTCTGCAGGCAAAAGGTGCGACCACACTTCTCGCAGTTGAAATGGGCGTGCATGTGGTCGATGGTGCCGTCATCCTCACCGCAATGGCAGTCGGGGCTGCACACGGCATACTTGAACATGCCCGTGCCGTCGTCGATGGCATGGATGAGGTGATGCGTCAAGAACAGGGTGATGGTACGGTAGATGGTCGATTTGTCCACCGTGTCCAACTCATCCTCAAGGCTTTGCAGCGAGAAAGCGTCGTCGTGAGCCATCATCGTGCGCAACAGCAGCAGACGCAATGCCGTGGGCTTGACATCGTGCTGCTCCAGGAGGTTGACATATTTACTCTCGTCTTTCATTCCTCTTTTCAGATTAATAACCCGGGTTTTGTGAACTGCCACAAGCCGTCAATGTCTCGCCCGGAATGGGGAACACGAGCGTGTAGCCCATGCGGTCGCCATCGGTCTGGGGACGGTCGGTATAGGGTCGTGTAAACAAGCCGTAGCGGATGAGGTCGTTACGGCGCCAGCCCTCCCAGGCCAATTCCAGCATGCGTTCCTCGAGCACATTGTCGAGGGTCGCGGTGCGCTTTCCCATGTGGGAACGGGTACGCACCTGGTTGAGCAAGGCATCGGCTTCGGCCCCTGCCCTGCCGTCACGCAGCATCGCCTCACACCGCATCAACAGCACGTCGGCATAACGGAACAGCACGATGTCGTTGCGACGCAACTGTCCGTCACTCATCGCCGCCAGGTCAATCTCATACTTGTACATCCTCGCGCCTGCCGTCTTCTCATAAGGGTCATTTGACAGGTCCAGTTTCACGGCCAGCGGGTAGTAAACCAGCGGCGAGCCGTCATCAAGCGTAATCACTTTGCCCGTCTTGTTGTGAAAGACATTGTCATAGTAGTAAGTCCAAAACAGACGCGTGTCGGCATCCACACCCTTTTCATACCCGAAGGTCTTCATCGCCTCGATAGTGGCACAGGGGCCGTTCTCACCGTTCAGTCCCAATGCCGACGCATGGTTGTAATGCAGCGAGCGGAACTGCTGGGTGAAGCGGTTGGAGTAGTTGTAGATATCCATCGGGATGGTGAAAATCAACTCGGGCGACTCCTCGTTGCTGATGTCAAAATTATCCTTGAATGCATCAGCCAAGGTGTAACCGCTTGTCTCGATTATGCCGCAATAGTGCTCCACGGCCTGCCAGGTGTTCAGCATCTCGCCATCGACAAGCCACATCATTACCGAGGCATCGGGGTGGCTGCTGTCAGTCCAGTCATCATCGGCATAGACCTCGGCATTCAACAGCACCTTAGCCAGCAAGAAGTCCACCACATCGCGGGTCATGCGGCCATAGTACTCGCCCAGTTGCGGGCTGCGTAAGACAGGTAGGTAACCCTCAGCGGCCTGCAACTCATCAACGATGTGCCTGAATGCCACCGAGCGGTCCTGCAGTTTCATTTCCTGCACCGCGGGGCTTGAATTCATGAACAGGGGGACACGGCCATAGAGATCCATCGCATAGAACAGGAACATCGCACGCAAGGCACGCGCCTCGGCACGAATCTCGTCCACATCCTCGCTGGGATGAGACTTGGCAAACGCGTCGATGCGCTCCAGGGCGCGGTTACAGGCGAGCACTTCCTTGAACAGATAATTCCATGTGTCGCCCGTGAAATCGACATTGCCGAAGCGATGCAGGAACAGGTTCTGCCAGATGCCTCCGTCATACCAGTCGGCACCCCTCGTGGGAATCATCGCCTCATCGGTCGAGAACGTGTTCAGGTCCCACACACCGCGGGCAGTACCCTGCAGCCCCTGAGACGGCGCACTGCCGCCAATGTTGAGATAAATGCTTCCCAACGCATTATTCCACAGGTCTTTCACCGAATTATAGGCCTCGTCTTCAGGCAGGCGGTCGGTAGGGTTATCTTCCAGGAACTTGTCGCAAGAGGTCATCGACAAGAGTGTGGCGACCATCAACAGGCTATAGATGATATATCGTTTCATGATTACTCGGATTCAGAAGGTTACGGTAACGCCCAGATAATAGGAACGGGTGACTGGATAGATGTTCTTGTCGTCAACGCCCAGCGTGCCGTTGACCGAAGAACTGTTGATGATGGGCGTCAGGCCTGAATAGCCCGTGATCGTTCCCAATTCATCAATCGTGAGAGACAGGCGCAGGCGGCTGATCGTGTGCATCACCTTCTCGCTCAAGGGCACGTTCCAACCCAGAGTGAGGTAGTCAAAGTCCAAATAGTCGCCGCGTTCCAACCAGTAGTCGGTCGCCGTTTGGTCATAAATCGCACGAGCCGGAGCGTCGGCCAAGACATTATAGCCTGGCAGACTGTTCATGTTCATATAAGTCAAAGCGGTTCCGTTGTAAATCTTGTGACCAAAAGCACCGTTGATCTGCAAGGTCACATCCCATTGCTTGAAACGGAAGTTGATGTTACTGCCCAGCAGCACCTTGGGCATCGCCTGTCCGCACACGCGACGGTCTTTGCCGTTGGCAATGTCGACATCGCCCGAATTGTCGAGGTCGGCGATTTCATACACATAGCCTCCAGCCCCGTCACTCTTCAAACCAGTGCAGTGCGGCAGATAGAACACACCCAGCGGTTGTCCCACCATCTGATAGACGATGTGGTTGTTGCCGCCGTGGAAGCCCGCACCGTTCAAGTTCACCAAGTCCACCTCGCCAGGTGCCTCGAGCCAATAATCCTTATAATAACCGCTCAAAGAAAGCAGTTTGTTGTACTGATAGGCGACATTGGCATTGATATTCAATTCCATGTCGCGGGTAGTGAGCGGCGAGAGACCCAACGCCAGTTCCACACCACTGTTGCGCATCGAGCCCAGATTGTCGAGCAACTTGTTATAACTGAACGGCGGCACACCCACATTATACAGATAAAGCATGTCGGTCGTCTTGGAAGTATAGAAATCCAGCGAGGCGATGATGTGGTTGCCTAAGAAAGCGGCACTCAAGCCAGTGTTGAAACTGCGCTTCACCTCCCATTTGAGATCGGGATTGGCATTGCGCAACGCATCGAGCGTCACAGCCAGATTCTGTCCCACAGGGGGAATACCCGCTGGGGTGAGCACGTTTTGGGCCATGTAACTGTCCACGGCACCCTGATTACCGGCAAGACCATAGCCCACGCTCCACTTCAGGTCATCGAGCCAAGTCACATCGTTCAGGAACGCCTCGTTGCCGATGTTCCATGATACCGAGAGCGAGGGGAAGAAACCCCATTTGTTGCCCGAAGAGAACTTCGACGAACCATCGGCACGGGCGGCAACAGTCAATGAGTAGCGGTTGTCGTAGTCATAGTTGACACGCGCCATGAAAGAAGCCAGCGACGGGGCGTTGCGATAACTGCCGGTACCGTCCCACAGCGTCACGGCTCCCGCCTGGATGGCATCAATTCCGATAGCGTTGTTTGAAAAGCCTGTTGTAGTGGTATAAAATCCCGTGTGAATGTTGCGTTCAACCTCGGCAAGTCCCATCACATTGAAGTGGCTGAGGCCCAACGTCTTGTCCCAGGTCACGGTGGCATTGCCGAGCCATGAATCGGTCTTGGCGCTGCTGCGGTAACCCTTACCGCCGCTCCAGATGCTCGTCGGCAGGAACTGCGCCGTCTCCACCTCGTTGTGGCTATAGGCGCCGAAAACCGAGAGTTTCCAGTTGGGATTCAGGTTGAACGTGAGTTTGGCATGGGTACTCAGGTGGGTCGTCTTGTCTTGGGTGCGACTATCCATCAACGCCAGCGGATGGTTGATCTGGTTGGCATAGGTGAAACCGTCCCAACCGCCGTCGCTGTTGCGCTCGGTGCCGAAAGTGGGATTCCATGCCTGAGCCGAGTAGAAGGTCTTCTGCACGTCATAGACAGCACTCAGGTCCTTTTGCACGTTGCCGAACATGCCCACCTCGATCATCAACAGGTCGTTGAACATGCGCTGATACATATTCATGTTACTCGTCAGGTTGTTAAGTTTGCCATGCAGGATGACTCCGTCATGGTCCATATATCCCAATGAGACGCGGTAGCCAGATCGCTCACCGCCACCCATAAAGGCGACATGATGGTCTTGAATGAAAGCGGTTTGCTGGATGGCTTTTTGCCAATCAGTGGTAAAGCCCTTGTCGATGAGCATCCCGCCCTGACTCCTCACCGCATCGCGGTAGGCCGCGGCATCGAGCATCTTGAGGTTTTTGCTCACATGAGTGATGCCCATACTCCCGTTATAGGTGACGGTGGCACGGTGAGCAGCGCCTTTCTTGGTCACCACCTCGATGACACCCGATGCACCTCGCGAGCCGTATTGGGCGGTCTCGCTGGCATCCTTGAGCACCGTGAAACTCTCGATATCCGACGGATAAATCGATGACAAGGTGCTCAGGTCGCCGAACACACCGTCAATGATAATCAACGGGTCGTTGCCACCCGTTACCGACGTGGTGCCACGCACGCGCACAGCGTTCATCGCCGCGGCGCCATTATTACTCTTCTGTATGGTCACACCAGCCACACGGCCGTTGATGGCCTCCAGGGGATTGGTCACCTGCTGCTGACTCATATCCTTGGCGGTGACTACTGTGGGCGACATCAAGCGGTCGATACTGTCGGCGGGAATCAGGTTTTGAGAGGCCATCGGCATCACGACAGCCATCATGCCTGCAACGGCGACCAACCTTAAGTATGGACTGATTTTCATTTTTCGGAATTGGTATTATTGATCTCAAACAGGGAGAAATTGACCTTGCCATAGACGCGCTGCTGCAAGAAATGAGGCAGTGCCGAGAAATCGTGCTCACTCGGGTGCTCCATAATGAACAGGGTTCCGTCATGCACCAGCGGCGACTCCAGCACCAGTTTGGGAATGTCGCCGAAACGCGGCAGGTCGTAAGGCGGATCGGCAAAGATGACGTCAAACGACTGGCGGCAGGTGGCCACAAACTTGAACACATCGCCGCGCACCAGCGTCAGGTTAGGATCACCAAGCTGCTGCTGCACCCGCTTGATGAAATCGGCCTGTACGCGTGCCTTCTCGACGGCGGTGACATGGGCACATCCGCGAGAGAGGAACTCAAAACTCATCGCTCCCGTTCCGGCAAACAAGTCGAGCACCGTCACGCCATCCAGGTCAATAATGTTACCTAACACGTTGAACAGGTTCTCGCGTGCCATGTCGGTCGTGGGACGCGCGGTGATGTTTGTCGGCACGTCAAAGCGGCGACGGCCATATTTTCCGCTGATTATTCGCATAGGGCAAGCAGTATCAGTTCAAGCGGTGCCTGCATCGCATTGCGTCCCAACTGCATCGCGGCAGTCGGATAGACAGCAGGCATCACATGTTTCACATATTCCCTCAACAAGGGGTTCATCGCAGCACAGCGGTCACCGTCACCCATCATCAGCAACTCGTCGGTCAACTGATCCAGGTCGTGGGTGCGCCACGCGTTCAACACAAAATAGGCATCCGACTGGTCGTCGGTGACAGGATAGGAGTTGGCGCATTGCAAGGCTCCGTCACGATAAATGGCCAAGTCCATGCGCTCATCCTCCAAATTGAGGAACAAGCGTGACTTGTCGTCATCCCGGTTCTGCTCCACGAAATAGCCGCAAAGCGGAGCCAGATGATGCACGACCTGCGGGTAATTGAAGGTGCGGCCCAGGAAGGCCTGCATGCCACGCGGCATGAGCCACGCCATTTTCACGCCGTTTCCAGGCACGGGACACACGGCAGCATCACCGTCATCATCGGGGTAAGCGTGACGCACGAGTTCCTGACAGTCGGCATCAGACATTTCGTCGGGGAACAGCACAAAGTGGCTGGAATGAACCACCACCCGCACCCGCTTGTAATCGTTCAGCAGGTCAGGTGTCTCATACACGGCATCCTCAAGCCCCTGCAAGGACTCGTCGGCACGTTCCACCTGTCCGATGGCCAATGAGCCGGGCACCGAGGGCGAGAACAAGATATAGTCCACCCGCTTGTCCTCGATCGAGACGAGCAGTTCCCATGCTTCGGGGTGCTGTATGTCAAACCTCTCTTTTCCTTCCATTATTCGGCAAAATTACTAAAAACTCACCAATCGCCCTACAATCCCCCTGTTTTTTCGTCTTATCGAGCCCTATACCGGGCAAAAACGGCCAGCACCATGTCTCGTTTGTCCAAAACACAGTGCTGGCCGTGAAGCCAGTCACGAGGATTAATTACCCCAAGAACCGCTCATGACGTAGTTGATGAGCATGGTCACATCGGTGATGTTGATGCTCTTGCTGCTGTCACAGTCGGCATTGGCATAATTGATGGGCACATTACCGCTCAACATGAAGTTGATGAGTGTCGTGACATCGGTGACATTGACTACGCCGTTGTCATCGACATCGCCACGCAACAGTCCGCCGCGCTTTGTCAGTTTCCACAGGGTGAGGTGTCCTCCGGGATAATACTGGTAAATCATCACATTGCGGGAGTCAACGACCTCGGCATTGAGCCAGTCGGCCTGATAGGTATTCTGGTCGGTAGTGACCGTCTGCTCAACATAGGCCAGGGGCTCAGCGGCATTGATTTCGGCCACGGCAAAGCCGTCGCGGTAGTTGCTCAGCGTGGGATAGACCATCAGTTCCTTGCCATCCCATACAAACGGGAAGGTGCCGTTGCAGTTGCCCTTGTTGGGCAACGAAATCTCGGTTGCCGTGAAGTCGTCTCCGGTGAAGGCCAGTTTCTTGAGCCCACTGGAACGGTTGACATACAGGAGGGCGTCATTTCCGCCCAGGTCGGTGTAGTAGTTGAGCACCGTGCCGCTGTTGGCGCCCACACCGTCGCAGTTGGCGAGATAGGAATCGTCGGTGTTGATTTCTCCGTCGGTAAACTTGATGCGGCTGATGTTGGTGCCGCTGGCCGCGCCCACAAGATAGAGTTCGCCGTCGGCCATCAGATTGCCGCGGGCAAAGCCAAAATTGTCACAGCGGCCGAAGTCGGTAAGGTCCGACGGCAGGACATGGGTCACCACTTGACCCGTCGAGGGATTGATGACCTTGATTCGGGGACTGCTGTTGTTCCAGGGTTCGGGGAAGAGCGCGTCGCTGACTACCAGATTACCGGCCTCATCACGCGTCAAGCCCACATTGCAACCACCCTCATAGGTCTCCCCTGTCAAGCCGTTCTGGTCCACCACGAGAATCGTGGCGGCAACCTTGTCGTTGATGTAGAACTTGCCGTCCATGCCGAAGCCTTGACGCGCATCGGAGGTAGTGAGGAAAACCAGACTGTTGATTTCCCACACTTTCTCAAGATTGTAGCTCAAGGGCGTGGGCTGGAACGGGTCGGGCTCGCTCAAGCCCAGGCAAGCAGGCTCACTCTCATTGCCGTAGCCGTCGATGACACACACGGCATACCAGTAGCCATTCTGGTAGGCGCCAGGCAGCGCGAAGGTCGCACTGTAGGTAACGCCCAGCAGGTAGTCACTCTTGATGCCGCCATAGACAGTGCTTGTCGCCTCATCAAGAGTCACTTCGGCTGGAACGGCATAGACCGAATACTTCACCAGCGTTCCCGATTGGGCATTCCAGGTCAATGCAGCACCGCTCTGAGACAATCCTGACGGTGCATTGTAGCCGGGTGCATCCTTCCACGTCACAGCAGGTATCATGGCAGGGTGCTGGAAGGCATTGGCGAGCAGGTAGTTGCCCAAGCCGCTCACACCGCCGTTGCTGCCGTTGATGTTCTTGGCGCTGTAGAGCACAACTCCGGGTGCATTGTCCTCGGTGTACTGGCGGGAATAGTCGATCTGCTGGACAATCTCGGCCCAGTCGCTGGTAGTATTGCTTGACGAAGCCAGGAACGAGATACTGTGGCTCGCATAGTGGTGACGGCCGAAGTGCTTGGCAATATAGCTCCACCATTGGGTAATCGGACCAAAAGGATTGGTATTGTGGTTGGTCTTCCAGTAAACCTGCGGTGAGATATAGTCGATGGTGCCCTGCTCCAGCCATGCCAGCGGATCACTGAAGATACCGTTGTATTGCCAGTCACTGCCCTTGGGACAGGGGGTCACGCCATGCTGCGAAGCTGAGGTGCTGCGAGTACCGGCCACTCCGGCAGGACTGATGCCGAAGCGCACCTCGGGCTTGGTCTGCTGAATCATGTTATACACATCGGCCACCATCATGTTGACATTGTTGCGGCGCCAGTCGGCAAAGGTCATATCCACGTTAGAATCGTTCCACAGGTTATAATCCTCAGCACTGCTGTTGGTGGGGATGCCATTGGGATAGAAATAATCGTCGAACACGATGCCGTCCACGTCGTAGTTGGTGATGATTTCGCGGATGACATTGACAATGCGCTCACGCGTGGCGGGCAGTCCAGGATTGAGAATGGTTGTCGTGCCGCTGCTGTTGGTGTAAGAGAGCAACATGCCAGAATTCTTCAATTGCTGGTCTTGAGCGGTATTCCAATTGGAGCCGGTGCTGAAACGGTAGGGATTGACCCAAGCGTGGCACTGGATGCCACGGGCATGGCATTGCTCGACAACGTACTGCAAGGGGTCGTAGCCAGGGTTCCTGCCTCGCGTACCCGTCAGGTAGCTCGACCAGGGCTCGTAACTGGACTGATACATCGCATCGCACATCGAGCGCACCTGGAAGAAGACTGCGTTGAAATTCTGAGTCTGGAGATTGTCCAGATAATCGTTGATTTGGGCCTTTTGAGCCGAAGCACTGCTCGTTGATGACGGCCAGTCGATAGCCCAGACGGTGGCAATCCACGCGGCACGCATCTCACGCTTCAGCGATTCAGCGGCCTGCGCAAAAGTGCCTGCTGTAACGGCAACAGCCAGGAACAGCATGATGACTCGTTTCGTTATTTTCATAGACTGCATTTTTTAGATATTGGTAATTTGTATCAGTTATTAGCCACAAAGTTACGTGTTTTTCAAAAAAAATTTTCATCTTTGTGCAACTTTTTTGATGGCATATTATCAAAAATGGATATTGAAAATGCCTGGCGAGATTGCCTTGAAGAGGCAGACGGGTCGAAGACCCGGATTCAATGGGAAAACACCATGCAAGACCCTCGCAGAGGGTCGCCGCTTGGTGCCATGGCGACGCAAAGGAAAGTGCGTCGAAGACGAACTTCTTCACACTCCAGGATTGCTGCATCGAGAGTTTTGCGTTACCTTTGCAATTCAAACCTAAAACTGTTTTAAGATATGAGTGCTGTCAGTGCTATGTATCATGTCGTCATCAATACTTATCGCCGTCAAATGACCATTCCCGATGAGACGAGCGAACATCTTTATCGTTACATCTGGTCAATTGTCAAGAGCCGTGGCTGCCGTCTGTATCGCATCAACGGTATCGGGAATCATATTCACATGCTCATTGAACTGGCTCCAACCGTTGCGTTGAGCGACCTTGTGCGTGACATCAAACAAGGCAGCAGCAAATGGGCAAAGCAACAAGTCTATTTCCCGCAATTCAGCGGTTGGGGAAAGGAGTATGGGGCTTTCTCTTGCAGCTGTCGTGATAAGGACAGGATTGTCAATTACATCATCAATCAACGAGAGCACCACAAGGTGAGTTCATTTGAGGAGGAGTTTAGACAAATGCTTGAGTTATCGGGAATCGAATGGAACGATAAGCGCCTGACATAATAAGAGTTAGCAGTTGAAGTTCCTCTTCGAGGCACTTGCTTGCCGACATGGCCGTCACCAAGCTGCGTGGGTCTTCGACCCACTTGCATGGTGTTTTCCAACAAAGTCGGGTCTACGACCCGCCAGGCCTCTTCAAGGCCAGCCATTCGTAATAAATACGTTGCTAACAACCACCTTAGTGATAAATTACTTCTGCAGATCAGGCTATTTCAAGTCATCGAGCCGTGTTTTTCAAAAAAAATTTTCATCTTTGTGCAACTTTTTTGATGGCATGGTGCATCTAATGCATGAAAACGCTTTTTAGCGATCAGCTTTTCAAGAAACAATTACAAACGACTAAAGAATAAAACAATGAGAAAGACGATTTTAACATTAGCAATGATGCTGATCATGGCATTCACCGCCACGGCAGCACCCACAATTACGGCGACCCCTGCCAGCAAATCGGGCGTGGAAGTGAAGGGCGACTCGGTGACCGTGACAAACGGTGACAAGTCGATCACTATTCCGAGCGTGGACCTGCAAAAGGTGAATGAGAAAATCAACAAGGCCCTGGACGACACCCTCACTGCCAGCGGCACTACCGTGGAAATCGATGGCCACAAGGGCGAACTCACGTCCGATGATATCAGGGTCATCAGCAGTCAGTGGGCTGTAACGGCCCAGGCTATTGCCATCGCCTCGATTTTGGGCTTGTTAGCCTTGGTTGCACTGGTGCTGCTCTTCCGTTTCATGAACCGTCGAAGCAAGTACCGCGTCATCGAGAAAGCCATCGAGAACAACTATCCGCTCGATGAGTTGTCACTCAACGACACCAAGCACAGTGCCATCTATGTTCAGCAGCCGGTTGTGACCGCCGCTCCTCCCGCATTCAATAGCACTCCCGCCCAGCAGCCTGGCCAGGTACCGGTCGGCACACCCATCAGTGTCCAAGCTCCCGACAAACCCGTTGTGATGACCAACATGGTCAACTGGCGCGCCCTGATGCCTGCTGTCAAGTGGATTGGCTGGGGAACGGTGTTGATACTCTTCAGCGTAGCGATAGGTGATGCAGAGAATCCGTTCTGGCCCATCGGTTTAGCCCTGATGGTAGTGGGAATATGCAAAGGCTTCATCCTCTACAAGGAGCAACAGTCATTGCAGGAAGCCTGGCAACGCAGCCAGCAGATGCAGTCCCGTGAGCCGATGCGTGAGGGCATCCCTGTGCCGCCGCCCATAGACGAGGATTACAAGGAGGAAGATCAAACTCCCTACCAACCCTATTGATCTTCTCCACCCATACACCCATACACTTATACACTTATACACAACGCTTCATGCGCTAAAAAAGAATGCTTTCCAAGCTTGATGAAATAAGACTGCTGTCGCAATGCGCCCTGGCCGACAACCGGGACGCATTCGGCCAGCTTGTCGAAGCCTATCAGCCGCGCGTGCGACGGTTCTTGCTGAACCTGACCATGGGCGATGAGATGCTCACCGACGACCTGGCACAGGAGACCTTCATCAAGGCTTATGTGGGCATACGCAGTTTCAAGGGGCTTTCGTCTTTCGGCACCTGGCTGTACCGCATTGCCTACAACGAATTCTACAGTCACACCCGCCGTCACCACGAGGAGCATGTCGAGGACATCGGCCGTCTGGGCGAGGTCAGCACGGCCACGACCGACGCTATCGACGCCTCGATGACAGTGCAGGAGGCACTGACGCACCTGAATGACAACGAGCGTGTCGCCATTACCCTGTTCTATATCGAGGACCAACCCATCAAGCAGGTGGCCAAGATCATGCAGATACCCGAAGGCTCGGTAAAATCATTCATCCACCGGGCAAAAGGCAAAATGAGACAATTTATCGACAATTAAAACGTTACTAAGATATGAATACCAACGAAGAAGACAAGAAACTGGCACAGATGCTCAAGCAGGGGGCACATGACCCAGGCGAGAATCCCTGGTTTACCCGACGTGTGCTCAACAAGCTGCCCGAGAAACAGCCTCGTGGCTCGTGGGCCACGACGGTGGTTTATGCCATCGCTCTGGCGGCATGCGTCATCTGCTGGCTGATGATGTGGCGCGGCCAGGAATGGGGCATTGTCACCGTGCGCGATATCCTCTACAACATACTGATGGGCATCGTGACACTCATCGTCCTGTGGCAGACTATTACCTCGGCGCTTCATGCGGCCGACGTGTAACCGACCATCGGAGATAACGGATAAAACGGAAATAACGGAGATGACGGGCTGTTATGGACCCGTCATCTCCGTTTTATCTGTTATTTCAGTTTTTTCAGTCGGGAATTACACCCCCATCAGCTTCCTACTGCGGGCGAAGAGCTCAGGATCCTTGATGTTCTTGAGTTCATCGAGGACCCACTCGGGGTTGATGTCCTTGAAGCTTCTCACCAAGCCACGGGTAAGTTGGCTGTCGGGATGGTCACAGCACCATTGCATCATGCGTTGGGTGTCGCAATAGAGGCGGTTACCCACCAGAACGCTGAAATCGCCCAGCAACTGTGCAGGCTCGGTGATATGGGCCTGGGCCTCGTTGAGGAAGGCCTCTACCCTATCGTAGAAGGTCGTGTCGCTCAGCGGAGTCCACGACAAGACTTCGAGCGCACGTTTATCGCGCCAATAGTTGGTCAGCAAGGTGGTGTCAGCACTGAATACGGTACCGATTTTTCCTACGGTGAATAGTCCGTCGTCACCAATGGTGACAGGCAACTCGTTGTGGATGAACCACAAGGTGGAGTCTGTGTCCACGCCATCGCGCTGCTCGTTATAGGAAATCCAGCGGCTCACGTGGATGGGTTTGCCCCACTTGTCGGGCATGACCATGCGCATCGAGTCGATGCCCAAGTGACGGGTGTGCTCGTCAACGTCGTCCCAGTAGGATAGGTTCACGGCGCCGCCGCACTCGCCCAGGCGCATGAAGTCAATCATGCCGTCCTTGCCATAGGTTGCCAGCCAACCGGTGCGCATGTCGCTGTAGGACGTGTGTCCCAACAGCAGGGTGATACCCTTGTCGGGATAATCCTTGACACCCCACACACTTACAATTGTGTTCATGGTGTCCACATACATTACCTTGTCAAGGCCCAAAGCCTGGCAGTCGGCCAGGTCAAGGAACCGGTGGGGATATTTCTCGCCATCGTTATCGTAGCGGAGGTCGTTGCTGCTGAGGTTCAGCGAGTCGTCATAGACGCCCACGCTGCACAGGAAGTCGTGGCCGTTGTTGATGGTGTCACCATGTTGCCACTTGCTGGTACATGAAACAATGGCCAGCGTCAGGATGATTAAAACTAAATGCCTCATATTCTTATTCTTTAGCTATTAATATCACACTTCTAACTTGCGATAGCGCACGCGGGTGGGTTCTTCCTTGCCCAGGCGCTTCAATTTATTTTCCTCATACTCGCTGTAGCTGCCCTCGAAGAAGAACACGTTAGAGTTGCCCTCGAAGGCCAGGATGTGGGTGCAGATGCGGTCCAGGAACCAGCGGTCGTGGCTGATGACCACGGCACAGCCGGCGAAGTCCTCAAGACCTTCCTCGAGGGCTCGCAGGGTGTTCACGTCGATATCGTTGGTGGGCTCATCGAGCAACAGGACGTTGCCTTCCTCCTTGAGCGCCAGCGCCAGTTGCAAGCGGTTGCGCTCACCGCCCGAGAGAACGCCGCACTTCTTCTGCTGGTCCACGCCGCTGAAGTTGAAGCGCGACAGGTAGGCACGGGCGTTGACGTCGCGTCCGCCCATACGCAGCAGCTCCACACCGCCAGAGATGACCTCATAGACGGTCTTATCGGGGTCGATGCTCGTGTGCTGCTGATCGACATAAACCGCCTTGACGGTCTCGCCGACCTCAAAGATACCGCCATCGGGCTTCTCGAGGCCCATAATCAGGCGGAACAGCGTCGTTTTGCCGGCACCGTTGGGACCGATGACACCCACGATGCCGTTGGGGGGCAACATGAAATTGAGGTCATCGAACAGCAGCTTGTCGCCGAAAGCCTTGGCCACATGTTGTGCCTCAATGACCTTGTTGCCCAAGCGGGGACCGTTGGGAATGAAGATTTCAAGTTTCTCCTCTTTCTCCTTGACGGTCTCGTTCAGCAGTTTATCGTAGCTGTTAAGACGGGCCTTGCCCTTGGCTTGGCGGGCTTTAGGCGCCATGCGCACCCATTCCAACTCGCGTTGCAGGGTCTTCTGGCGCTTGCTCTCGGTTTTCTCTTCCTGGGCCAGACGCTGGGTCTTCTGCTCCAACCAGGAGCTGTAATTGCCCTTCCAGGGAATACCCTCGCCGCGATCCAGCTCCAGAATCCAGCCTGCCACATGGTCGAGGAAATAACGGTCGTGGGTCACGGCAATGACTGTGCCCTCGTATTGCTGCAGGTGCTGCTCCAGCCAATCGATGGACTCGGCATCGAGGTGGTTGGTGGGCTCATCGAGCAACAGGACGTCGGGTTTCTGCAACAGCAGGCGGCACAAGGCCACACGGCGACGTTCGCCACCACTCAGGTGCTCGGTCAGCTGGTCACCCTCGGGACAGCGCAGGGCGTCCATTGCTCGCTCCAGACGGCTGTCAAGATTCCATGCGTCGGTGGCATCGATGATGTCCTGCAACTCGGCTTGGCGGGCAAACAGTTTGTCCATCTTCTCGGGGTCCTCATAGTACTCGGGCATACCGAACTTGAGATTGATCTCCTCAAACTCCTTCAACGTGTCAACCACATGCTGCACGCCCTCTTGCACTACCTCCTTGACCGTCTTGGTCGGGTCAAGCTGCGGGTCCTGGGGCAGATAACCCACCGAGTAACCCGGCGCGAACACCACCTGTCCCTGGTACTGCGTCTCCAGACCGGCGATGATCTTCATCAGCGTCGATTTACCGGCACCGTTAAGACCGATGATGCCGATCTTGGCGCCATAGTAGAACGAGAGGTAGATATTCTTGAGAATTTGTTTCTGATTCTGCTGGATGGTTTTGCTCACACCCACCATCGAGAAAATGATTTTCTTGTCGTCAACTGTTGCCATAAAAAATCGATAATTCTTTTCTTTTGAGTTGTATATTTTTCTATCGGAGTTCTCAGAGATCTCGGAGATCTCCGAGTTTTAAAAGTTGCGGTATTTTTTACGAGCATTGAACATCTGTTCCTTTATGCCACCGTTTTCTAGAAAACGTCGTTTGATGCTTTCGATGAGTCTCATCATCAGATAATCAAACTGGTGGATCATTGTCAAAGCAATATTGGCGATGGTCTCGGGTGAACGTTCCTTCATCTTCTCTACAAAAACGATGGGATCGCAGTTGCTTCGACAGTAGTTTCTGGTAGCCAGAGTTCGAGGGTCATCGATGGACCATTGCTTTAAGCCATGGTGCAACAGGTAGTCCTCATAATCAGCTTTCAATTCATGCATGCTACCGCGAGCAACGTTCATGAGTTTGATTTCCATTTCGGTCGATGTATTGCCATCAACGCTACCCTCGGCGATGTTCTGTTTCCCGCTGCGGGCAGCCTGCACCATTTGGTCAATGGTTCGGTCTCCCTTGGAAAAGAAGGTATTAGCGAAGTAATAGGTGACGGCATAGATGCATGTCGCCAACTTATAAACCGCCAAGTTCTCATAATTTCCACGCTGAGGCAGGAAATCCTTATTGTCGCCCATAGTCAATCATTGATTGATTTATTTCTCGCAAATGTACATTAAAGCCCCAAAACCAGCAACATTTCCTATGATTTTTTTAGAAATTAGAGCCGCTTGGAGCACTCGGAGCTCTCGGAGCTCTCGGAGTTCTCGGAGCTCTCCGAGTGCTCTGAGAACTAAGAATGGGGTTCCCGGCTACAGGTGCTTGGTCAGGGGCTTGTCGTCCCAGTTGTTGACGATGGCGGTGAGCCATTGGCGTGTGGCGGGGTCGTCGAGGCGGGCGATTTCCTTCAGCAGGGCGGGACGGTCATAGGGTGGCAGCTTGAACACCGGCAACAAGCGGTTGCCTTGATCACGGTGGGCACCCATCCATCGCAGGAAACGCTGCGGGTTCATCTTGTACAGTTGCGCCACATCCCACGGGAAGGGATTGTACTGGTAATCGGGGTCATAGGTGGAGTTGACCAGCTCGGTGTAGCCGTTCCAGGTGTCCATGATGCTGGGGTCGTGGAGTGAGCACACGAGCATGTCCCAGGACTTGAAGTCGAGCGCGGCATAGTAGTCGATGTCACCTTTTTCCTTGGTAATGCGTTGCCCTTGCATGACAAAGTGCCCCTTGGCATTGATGACATACTCCTGTTGCCACTCCTGCTGCCAAATCGGGGCGCCCTTGAGGTCGCCGTCAAAGTCCATCACACAGCGGCCCATCATGCGGTGCAGCGTCACACGGTCACCGTCGAAGGTGAAATGTCCGTCGAGGGTGAGTGCCGAGTCGTTGTCGGCATTCGAGAAGTCGATGCGCCACACCACGTGCTGCTCACGCCCGTTGAGGGCATCAAGCAAACGGCCCTGACGATCATAGGTCATCAAATCCACACTATAGCCGGCACCGCTACCCGAGTAGATGGCGGCCAGGGTGATACCACTGCCCATGTCGCGCACGCCCAGGAGCAACCAGTTGCCCATATCGTCGACGAAGCCTTTGCCCGCCGGAACGACGAGCGCATCATACTGCTCACGATTGAGTTTCACGCCCTTGAGATCGTCAACCTTCTGGTTCGGATCGCCGCAATAGACGTCGGGCATAACGAGGCTGTCACCCAACAGCAATTTATCGGTGACCGTGATACCCAGTTTGTCAAGGAAAGTGAATTGTTCATCCTCGACCTTGTTCCCTCCCGAACAAGCCCATAACGCCATGGCCAGCACAGCAATCGCCCAAAAGTGTATTTTTTTCATAAAACCAGAAATGATTTGCTCTCTTTGCTGCAAATGTAAGGAAAAATCCCATAACCGATGCAACCCGCGGCATTTTTTACCTCAAAAAACACGCTGAAGGCGGATTTAGGCAAATAATTGGCACGCAATTTGCCTATGTGCGCTAAGAACACTAATTTTGCAGTTTGAATTCACATCTTATATATTGAAAAGAATGAAAATTATCAGCAAGGTCAATGAGTTGCGCGAGGCCGTCGAGGCTTTTCGCCAGGCAGGTAAGTCGGTAGGTCTGGTGCCCACGATGGGTGCCTTGCACGAGGGTCACAAGTCGCTCGTTGAGCGTGCTCGACGCGAGAACGACGCCGTTGTGGTGAGTTGCTTCCTCAATCCCACGCAGTTCAACAACAAGGAGGACTTGCGTACCTATCCCCGCACCGCCGAGCGCGATGCCGCGATGCTCGAGGCCTGTGGTGTGGATGTGGCTTTCATGCCCACTGTCGAGGAGATTTATCCCGAGCCCGACACCCGCGTGTTTGACCTCGGACCCGTCCAGCAGGTGATGGAAGGCGCCATGCGCCCCGGCCACTTCAACGGCGTGTGCCAGATAGTGAGCAAGCTCTTCTCGTGGGTGATGCCCGACCGCGCTTACTTCGGCGAGAAGGACTTCCAGCAGATTGCCGTCATCCGCGCGATGATCAAGCAACTGGGATTCAATATTGATATCGTGCAATGCCCCTGCGTGCGCGAGGATGATGGCCTGGCAAAGAGCAGCCGCAACGTGCGCCTCACCCCTGAGGTTCGCAAGGTCGCTCCGCAAATCTATGCCACCCTCAAGCGCAGCCTGGAGTTCGCTAAGGACCACACCGTGGAACAGACCCACGACTGGGTGGTAGCCACCATCGACGCTTGGCCTGAAATGGAGACCGAATATTTCTCGATCTGCGACGGCATCACACTCCAGCCTGTCACCAACTGGGACGACAGCGACTACATCGTGGGTTGCATCACCGTCTATTGCGGCGACGTGCGCGAGATCGACAACATCACTTACAAGAAGTGAGTGCCTGCGGCGCTGATTAGTGATTAGAGATTAGAGAAACTGACAACTAAAAGCTGAAAGAGATATGTACATCCAGGTCATGAAATCCAAGATCCACCGTGTGACTGTCACCGATGCCAACCTCAACTACATCGGCAGCATCACCATTGACCAGGATCTGATGGACGCCGCCGGCATCATCGAGGGCGAGCGCGTGTATATCGTTGACGTGAACAATGGTGAGCGACTGGACACCTACACCATCGCCGGTGAGCGCGGCAGCGGCACCATCTGCCTGAACGGCGCCGCAGCACGCAAGGTCGAGGTGGGCGATATCGTCATCATCATGGCGTATGCCATTGTCACCCCCGAGGAAGGCCGCGAGTTCAAGCCGCAGGTCGTCTTCCCCGACACGGCCACCAACCGCTTGATCAAGAAGAAGAAATAACAATAACCGTCCAATATCCACGCTAAGGCGCTAAGCTATTATAAACTTTGCGGCTTAGCGTGAGGTTTCCGGACAAAACAAACTGAGAAATTCTAAAAACCACCAAAATAATGTTTGAAAATTTATCAGAGAAACTCGAACGGTCATTCAAGGTCCTGAAAGGACAAGGCCGCATCACCGAAATCAATGTAGCTGCTACCCTGAAGGAAGTGCGCCGAGCACTGGTTGACGCCGATGTCAGCTACCCCGTCGCCAAGAAGTTTGTCGATGACGTCAAGGCCAAAGCCATCGGCCAGAACGTAATCAACGCCGTGAACCCCAGCCAGTTGATGGTCAAAATCGTTCACGACGAACTGGCAACGCTCATGGGTGGCGAGGAAGCTACCTTCAGCATCGAAGGCAATCCTGCCGTCATCCTGATGTCGGGTCTGCAAGGTTCCGGTAAGACCACTTTCACCGGCAAGCTTGCCAACCGCCTCAAGACCGGTAAGGAAAAACGCAAACCGCTGCTCGTGGCCTGTGACGTTTATCGCCCCGCCGCCATCGACCAGCTCAAGACCATTGCCGAGCAAATCGAGGTGCCTGTCTATAGTGAGCCCGAGAGCAAGGATCCCGTCGCCATCGCCCAGCATGCCATCGAGCATGCCAAGAGCAACGGCTACGACCTGGTGATTGTCGATACCGCCGGCCGCCTCGCTGTTGACGAGGCCATGATGGTCGAGATCAAGGCCATCAAGGATGCCATCCATCCCAACGAGACCCTGTTTGTCGTCGATTCGATGACCGGTCAGGATGCCGTCAACACCGCCAAGGCCTTCAACGAGCGCCTTGACTTTGACGGCGTTGTCCTCACCAAGCTCGACGGTGACACCCGTGGCGGTGCCGCACTGTCGATCCGTGCCGTCGTCGACAAGCCCATCAAGTTCGTGGGTATCGGCGAGAAGATGACCGACCTTGACCCCTTCCGTCCCGCCGGTATGGCCGACCGCATCCTGGGCATGGGCGACATCGTGTCGTTCGTGGACCGCATGCAGCAGCAATATGACGAGGAAGAGGCCGAAAAGCTGGAGAAGAAAATCAAGCAGAACAAGTTTGACTTCGATGACTTCATCAAGCAGATCAAGCAAATCAAGAAGATGGGTAACCTCAAGAGCCTGGCATCGATGATTCCTGGCGTGGGTAAGGCCATCAAGGACATTGATATCCCCGACGACGCCTTCAAGGGTGTGGAAGCCATCATCGGCTCGATGACACCCGAGGAGCGTTCCAATCCCGACATCATCGACGCCAGCCGTCGCAAGCGCATCGCAGCCGGTAGCGGCACCAGCGTCGAGGATGTGAACCGCCTGTTGAAGCAGTTCCTGTCGATGCGCAAGGTGATGCACCAGGTTTCGACCAATCCCATGCAGATGATGCGCAACGCCAAGGCTCAAGCCAAGGCCGCCAAGCGCGGACGCTAAACCTCGTCACCCTCGCGACATGAAGGCCGAGAGAAACAGAACCCTGACGATAGCTGATGATGAGCGCATTGCCCTGAAACAGGACATCACGACGCTCGATCAGATATCGTCGGGGTTCTCCTTTGACAACACGACGATTCAGGCCGACCTGTTTGACGTCCTGCCTCTCATGCCCGATGCGTTTGCCGACTTGATCATCATCGACCCGCCCTACAACCTGGCCAAGGACTTCAACGGCACCAAATTCAAATCCATGAGCAACGATGACTACGAGAATTACCTGCGCTCATGGTTCGGCAGAGTGTGCGACAAACTGAAACCCGACGGTTCCTTGTACCTGTGCGGTGACTGGAAATCGACTGCCGCCATGCAACGTGTCATCGAAGAATCGGGACTCACCATCCTCAATCGCATCACCTGGCAACGCGAGAAAGGACGCGGTGCCAAGACCAACTGGAAAAACGGCATGGAGGACATCTGGTTCGCGGTCAAGAATCCCAAGAACTATTACTTCAATGTCGAGGCCGTGATGATGAAGCGTAAAGTCATCGCACCCTATCGTGTGGACGGCGTGGCCAAGGACTGGATGGAGACCGAAGAAGGCAACTTCAGGATCACCTACCCTTCTAACTTCTGGGACGACATCAGTATCCCCTTCTGGTCCATGCCCGAGAACACCGACCATCCCACGCAGAAGCCCGAAAAACTGATTGCCAAGCTCATCTTAGCCTCATCCGAACCGGGCGATCTGGTCTTCGACCCCTTCCTGGGCAGCGGCACCACCAGTGTCGTGGCCAAGAAGTTGGGACGCATCTACTGCGGCGTGGAGCTCAACGAAGAGTACTGCCTGTTTGCAACCAAACGCCTGCAGACGGCCGATCACGATACGTCCATCCAAGGCTATAAAGACCAAGTCTTCTGGGAACGCAACACCCTCCAGGAACAATCTAAGAAAACAATACCTGCCTAGTCAGGATATAATAGTAATTCAGCCTATGAAACTGCTCTCCATATTGATGCTGTCGGTCGTGTCGTTGCTGCAAAGCAACCACACGGTGAATTTGACTTTTGTGGGCGATGCGATGCAGCATGCGCCGCAAATCACGGCTGCCGAGCAACCTGACGGCACCTACGACTACAGCCCTTGTTTCCAAAATCTCATTGACGACATCGCGTGGGCCGACCTCGCCGTCGTCAACCTGGAATGCCCATTGGGCGGCAAGCCCTACACGGGCTATCCATGCTTCAGTGCTCCCGACAGCTACGCCAAGCAGCTGCGCGACGTGGGCTTTGACCTGTTCTTGACGGCCAACAACCACTGTCTGGACCGCCGCGACAAGGGATTGGTGCGCACATGCCAGATGCTGGATTCCCTGGGTATCCCACACATCGGCACCTACCGCAATCAGCAAGAGCGCGACCAGCGCATTCCCTATATCGTGAACGTCAAGGGCATCAAAATCGCCTTTCTGGACTATACCTACGGCACCAACGGCATCCCCATTCAGGGTAACGTCATTGTTGATTTCATCGATCAGCAACTCATCGAGAGCGACATCGCGCTGGCACGCGAACGCGGGGCGCACGCCATCTGCGTAAACCTGCATTGGGGCATCGAGTATCAGCTCAAACCCGTCGCCTCGCAACGCACCCTCGCCGACTGGCTTGTCACCCAGGGTGTGGACCTCATCATCGGTGGCCACCCCCATGTGGTCGAGCCCATGGAGGTGCGTTACAGCAAGGAGCACGACAAGAACGTGCTGCTCGTCTATAGCATGGGCAACTTCATCAGCAACCAGAGCGACATCGACACCCGTGGCGGCGCCATGGTCAAGGTATCACTGAGAATGGAAAACGGACGAGCCGTTGTCGTTGAGCCCCGTTATAAACTCTTTTTCGTCCAGAAGCCTGTTGCCCGCGGCGAGAACTATGTCCTCATCCCCGAAGCGCGGCCCGAACTCCTGCGCCCCGACAGCAAAACAGAGTTCACCCGCTTCATGACCCGCACCCACGACCTCGTCACCTCACACAACATCGACGTTCCCCAAGAATAAGGGACACGAGGGCAGTTCTTCTGCCCCAGAACGAGAGTTTTTAGCGAGAATTATGGATGATTAAGTGATTTTTTCTATCTTTGCAGGTTAATTAATGAGAAGAAACTAAAAAGAGATACATTTAATATTATGGCGGAGAATATTGACAATATCAACGCAGCGGGCGAGGAGAAGAAGCCCTTGAATTTTGTACAGCAGATTGTCGCCGATGATTTGGCGGCTGGTAAGAACGGTGGACGCTTGAACACGCGTTTCCCGCCTGAACCCAACGGTTATCTGCACATCGGCCATGCCAAGGCCATCTGCATGGACTTCGGTGTAGCCGAGATGTTCGGTGGCACGTGCAACCTGCGCTTTGACGACACCAACCCCCAGAAGGAGGACACCGAGTATGTCGAGGCCATCATGCGCGACATCCACTGGCTGGGTTACGACTGGGGCGACCGTCTGTACTATGCCAGCGACTACTTCCCCAAATTGTATGATTTCGCCATCCGCCTGATCAAGGAGGGTAAGGCCTATGTTGACGACCAGACCAGTGAGCAGATCGCCCAGCAGAAGGGCACGCCCACCACGCCCGGTACTAACAGCCCTTACCGCGACCGCACCGTCGAGGAGAACCTGGACCTGTTCCAGAGGATGAATGCGGGCGAGTTTGAGGAGGGCAGCCACGTGTTGCGCGCCAAGATTGACATGGCGTCGAGCAACATGCACTTCCGCGATCCGATCATCTACCGTATCATCAAGACGCCGCACTGGCGCACGGGCAACAAGTGGAACGTTTATCCGATGTATGACTTCGCCCACGGGCAGAGCGACTACTTCGAGGGTGTGACCCACTCGATCTGCACCCTGGAGTTTGTCCCCCACCGCGACCTGTACGACTACTTCGTGCACGAGTTGGCCGGCGAGAGCGCCAGCGAGTACTGCCCCCGCCAGATTGAGTTCAACCGCCTGAACCTTACCTATACCGTGATGAGCAAGCGCAAGTTGCTGCAGCTCGTCAAGGAGGGCCTCGTGGCCGGTTGGGACGATCCCCGCATGCCGACCCTGTGTGGCTTGCGTCGCCGCGGCTACACGCCCCAAGCCATCAAGAACTTCATCGAGGACATCGGTTACACCAAATATGAAGCGCTGAACGACATCGGCCTGCTGGAGCACAACATCCGCGAGGAACTCAACCACCACGCCAACCGCGTGAGCGCCGTGTTGAACCCCGTCAAGGTTGTCATCACCAACTACCCCGAGGACAAGGTGGAGATGATGGAGATGGACAACAATCCCGAGCAGGAGAATGCCGGCAAGCACCAGATGCCCTTCTCGCGCGAACTCTACATCGAGCGTGACGACTTCATGGAGGAGCCTCCCAAGAAGTTCTTCCGCCTCACGCCGGGCAAGGAAGTGCGCCTCAAGGGTGCCTACATCATCATGTGCACCGGCTGCACTAAGGATGCCGACGGCAACGTGACCGAGATCCAGTGCACCTATGACCCCGACACGCTGAGCGGCAGCGCCGGCAGTCAGCGCAAGGTCAAGGGCACACTGCACTGGGTGAGCGCGCGTCACTGCGTGGATGCCGAGGTAAGGCTGTATGACCGCCTGTTCGCCGTGGAGAATCCCAGCGCCGACACCGAGCACGACTTCCGCGAACTGCTGAATCCCGACTCGCTGCGCGTGCTGCCCGATGCCAAGATCGAACCGTTCCTGGCCGAGACCGCCAAGGAGGGCGACACTTTCCAGTTCCAGCGCATCGGCTACTTTACCGTCGATCCCGACACCACCGAAGGTCACCTGGTCTTCAACCGCACCATCGGCCTGAAAGACAGCTGGGCCAAGCAACAGGGCAAGTAACTACTAACGACAACACTTTCTTTTAAAAAGAAGACAATAAGTACAATAAATACAAAGGGCTTCTGCGCTTGTGTATTTAAAGACATCTTGGACAACTCAGAACAACTCTTTTAGGGTTGCAACTGGGTTGCCCAAGTTTTTTCGTGATTAATGTGTCTTTAATTGCTGGTTATATTCCAGTTAACTTGTTAGTCTTGGACACGCCCTTGGGGCGTTTTTGCCATCAATTAGTCACCTCTACATTTTCACGCAGACTCTACTTGTTCATATAATTCCGCTAACTCACATCCAGATGTAGTCACGATTCGGCAAAAAGTCATGGTGCAGTGTTGCGGGTATTCTAACTTTGCATTATCTTTGCATATTGCAAAACAACAGAAATGAGTTCAAAAAAGGAAGAAACACAGAAAAACAGGGCCCAACAAGAAGCCGATATCGTTCAGTGTCTCAAGGTGTTGAGTGCCGGAGGGTTGATTCTCTACCCTACCGACACGGTGTGGGGCATCGGTTGTGATGCGACCAATCCCGAAGCCGTCAACAGCGTTTATCAACTCAAGCAACGCGACGACAGCAAGGCGTTGCTCGTGCTCATCGATAGCGCCGAGCATCTGGACCACTATGTGGTGGATGTGCCCATCATCGCCCGTGAACTCATCGACGTGGCCGTCAAGCCCCTGACCATCATTTTTGAAGGGGCCTACAACCTGGCATCCAACCTATTGGGTGACAAGGACAGCGTGGGCATACGCATTCCCAATGATGAATTCTGCCACCGCCTGTGCGAGCGCTACGGCAAACCCATCGTGTCCACCTCAGCCAACCTGAGCGGAGCGCCCACGGCCAAGACCTTTGCCGACATCGACCCCGCCATCGTGCAGGGTGTTGACTATGCTGTGCAATACCGCCGCAGTGACAGCACAGCCCACGAGCCGTCGAACATCATTCTGTTGAGCCGCGACAACACTTTTAAGATCATCCGCTAAACCTGCCATAACCTATGAAAATCAAGCTAGACCTCAAAAACAAAGCCCATCGACAGCGCATCAAGTATGTGGTGAGCGACTTTGTGATGTCCAACCTGGCTTGGTTTGTCTACTATATCGTGCGCTACAAGATGGGCACCGTGGTGGGTTGGCCCTATCTTGTGAGTTACCTCAAGAGCGACATGGTGCTGCTCGGTCAGCTGTTGTTCCCGCTGATCATGATGGTTACCTACATCTTCAGCGGCTATTACAACAATGTTTGCCGCAAGTCACGGGTTCAGGAGTTGCTCACGACGGTGGCCAGTTCGGGCATCAATACACTGATCATCTTCTTCATCGCCCTTATCAACGACGTTATCGGCGTCAGGGTCAACGACTACGAGATGATTTTCATCCTGTGGGGCCTGCTCTTCGGCTTCGTCTATTTGGGGAGAGCCATTATCACCAATCGGGCCTCCAGCGCCATCAAGTCGCGGCGTTGGACCTTCCCCACGCTCATCATCGGCAGCGGGTCGGCAGCCGTGAACTTCGCCAACAAGGAGAACAGTCGCCGCGAATCGGCAGGCTATGAATTCATGGGATTTGTCAACATCCCCGGCGAGAACCCCGTCAAGGGCAATCCTCTGCCCTGCTACGAACTCGACGAACTCAAGGAAGTGTGCGAGCGTGAAAACATCTGGGAACTCATCGTCATGCCCACTCGCGACGACACCCAGCAGACAATGAACGCCCTCAACAAACTCTTCAGCCTGGGCCTGCCCATCATGATTTCGCCCGAGTATTTCAACAAGATGCAGACTCCTGTCCTTATCTCGGACATCTACGGCGAGCCCCTGGTGAACATCTCGCGCAGCAGCATGAGCGACAGCGGCAAGAACCTCAAGCGAGCCATCGATATCATCGTCTCGCTGGCGGCGCTGATCGTGCTCACCCCGCTCTATGCCATCGTCTCGATTATCATCAAGAGCACCAGTCCCGGCCCCGTGCTGTACAAGCAGGAGCGCGTCGGACTCCACAACAAGCCCTTCAAAATCATCAAGTTCCGCTCGATGGTACAGGATGCCGAGAGAAACGGGCAACCGCAGTTGTCGTCGGACAACGACCCCCGCATCACACCTTTCGGCCGGTTCATGCGCAAATACCGCATCGATGAGCTGCCCCAGTTCTGGAACGTACTCAAGGGCGAGATGTCGATTGTGGGCCCCCGCCCCGAGCGCAAGTACTATGTGGAGCAAATCCTGCAGCGTGTTCCCGCCTACGCATTGCTGCATCAAGTCAGACCCGGCATCACATCGATGGGCATGGTCAAGTTCGGATATGCCAAGAACGTCGATGAGATGGTGGAGCGTGTCAAGTATGACCTGATGTACCTGAAGAACATGTCGTTGCTCAACGACATTAAGATTCTTATCTATACAATCAAAATCGTCTTCACCGGACGCGGAGTGTGATGGCACAGGGTACCACAGCAACAATCGACCACGACACCAGCGGCAAAATGAACAAGGTGGCCTCATGGTGGATGAGAATGCTCACCTGGCGGGAAAAACACATCCCCGAAAAGACTTTCGTCGCCATGCTGTCGCTCGTGGTGGGCATTGCCGCCGGACTTGCCGCCGTATTGCTCAAGACACTCATCGCCCTCATCGCTAATTTCCTTACCAGCCGTTTCATCACCGAGCAGGGCAACCTGTTGTACCTGGTATTCCCTGCCATCGGCATCCTGCTGGCAAGCTTATATGTCTATTACATCGCCCGAGAGCCCATCTCGCATGGTGTGACGCGTGTGCTGTACGCGTTGGCGCTGAAGAAAAGCCGCCTGAAGATTCACAACATGTATTCGTCGCTCATTGCCTCGTCGGTGACCATCGGATTCGGTGGATCGGTCGGAGCCGAGGGTCCTATCGTGTTCACCGGTGCCGCCATCGGCAGCAACCTGGGACAGGCTTTCAGGCTCACGCCGCAGACGATGGCCATGCTGGTGGCTTGTGGTGCCGCTGCCGGTATCGCAGGAATCTTCAAGGCCCCTATCGCAGGTCTGCTGTTCACCATCGAGGTGCTCATGCTCGACCTCACGGCCGGTGCTGTCGTTCCGCTGATCACAGCATCGGTTGCCGGTGCGACGGTGGCCTACGTCTTCACGGGCTACAACGTGGAGTTCTTCTTCTCGCAGAGCGAACCGTTCTACGCCTCACGCATACCCTTCGTGCTGCTGTTGGGCGTGTTCTGCGGCTTTGTCTCGCTCTATTTCATCACCTTCATCGACCGCATCGAGGCCCGCTTCAAGCGGCTGCGCAACCGTTGGATAAGATTCGCCGTGGGCGGGATCACCCTGAGCATCCTCATCTTCCTGATGCCTCCGCTCTACGGTGAAGGCTACGAGGGCATCACCCACCTCATCAACGGCGATGTGACCGGCATCTTCAACAACAGCCTCTTCTACGGCTACCGTGACAACACGGTGGCAGTGTTGCTGTTCCTGTTCGCCTTGGGTGCCTTCAAGGTGTTTGCCACGGCGGCGACCAATGGTGGCGGCGGTGTGGGTGGAACCTTCGCCCCCTCGTTGTTTGTCGGCGTGATGGCAGGCGTGTTCTTCGCCTACCTGATCAACCATCTGGGCATCATCGACCCCGACATGCCGCTGAGCATCAAGAATTTTGCCCTCATGGGCATGGCGGGCGTGATGGCGGGCGTGATGCATGCCCCCTTGATGGCCATCTTCCTCACGGCCGAGATGACCGGCGGCTACGACCTGTTCCTGCCGTTGCTCATCGTGTCGGCCAGCAGCTACGGTATCAGCCGCATTTTCACGCCTTATGGCATCTACTCACGACGCCTTGCCAAGCGCGGCGAGCTGCTCACTCACCAGAAGGACCGTTCAGTCCTCACCCTTCTCAAGATGGACAGTGTCATCGAGAAAGATTTCTCGGTTGTACACCCCGACATGAGCCTCAAAGACATGGTTGACGTCATCGCCAAGAGTCACCGCAACCTCTTCCCCGTCACCGACGACGACGGCAAACTGCTGGGCGTGGTGCAACTCGATGATATCCGCAACATCATGTTCAGGCCCGATTTGTACCGCCGCATGCAGGTTCACCGGTTCATGGCCATTCCACCGGCTAAGGTCGTCCTCGGCACTCCGATGGAGAAAGTCATGAAAACCTTCGACGACACTGGCGCATGGAACCTGCCTGTCATCGACGAGGAGAACAACTATGTGGGCTTTGTTTCCAAGAGCAAAATCTTCAACAGCTACCGTCAGGTGCTCAAACACTACACATACGATTAAAAACTACCATTATGAAGAAAGTACATATCTTAATCCTATTGGTAACTGCATTACTGCCATTCACCACCAGGGCCACTGAACAGACCGACCCCAGCGACCCGATTCCCGTTGACTCGCTCGCATCGATTGTCGAGGAAACAGACCAGCCCATCAACGATGCCGACACTGTACCCGTTATAGTTGTCGATAGTGTTTCGAGGGAAACCATTGAAAGCTCTGTTAAGGGTGGTGCGGGTGATTTCTACATGTTGAAGGAAATGAATAAGTTTCGGGAGTATCACGGCCCCGATTTCCATTTCCTGAAGAACACCACCAACCCTGCCGTCCAGCCCTACACCTTCTTGCAGGACCAGACGTGGGTTGGCATCCCGGTGTTTGTAGCCGGTATGATAGCCAAGGGCGAGAAAGAGGCTTTCCGCCAAAACTACAACAATACGAACACCAAAATCCGCCTCGTCAAATACAACTTCCATAGCGAAATCGACAATTACACCCAGTTCTCGGGCATTGCACTGACCGCAGGCCTGAAGATGGCGGGAGTTGAGGGCCGTTCATCGTGGCCACGACTGTTCGCCTCGTCACTCGCTTCCTACGGCGTGATGGCGGCCTTTGTCAACGGCATCAAATACACCGCCAGCGAGATGCGTCCCGATGGCTCGACCCGCAACTCGTGGCCCTCGGGGCACACGGCAACGGCCTTCGTCGGTGCGACCATCCTGCACAAGGAATACGGCCTGACACGCTCGCCGTGGTACTCCATCGGCGGCTACACGGTAGCTACCGCAACAGGTGTGATGCGCGTGCTGAACAACCGCCACTGGATCAGTGACGTACTCTCGGGAGCCGGCATCGGTATTCTCTCGACCGAGTTGGCCTATGGCATCTGCGACCTGCTGTTCAAGGACAAAGGCTTGCTGATGAATGACCTGAGCGTCTATCCCGACCTGAGGAAGAATCCATCGTTTTTCTCCGTCTCGATGGGTATCGGACTGGGAAACAAGAACTTGACACTGCCCGCCTTCTACTACGGTCTCCAGATTCCCGGTTTCGAAATTGATTACGGTCCCGATACAGAACCGCTCGAGCTCCAATTCCGCTCTGCGACAGCTGTAGGCGTGGAGGGAGCCTATTTCTTCAACCCATACATCGGTATCGGCGGACGTCTTCGCGTCAAGAGCACGCCTATCAATGGCTGGTCACAATTTGCCAAGATCGAGAGAGAAAGTTTGCAAGAGATCTCAAATGATCCCTATTACTTGGGCTCCATCCAATATTTTGACCTCGAGATTGAAAGTGACCACATTACCGAATTCGCGGCCGATGCCGGCTTATACTTCAGCCTGCCGCTATCCAGCCGTTTTGCCATCGGCTCCAAGTTACTCATTGGCCGCAGCATTATGGACGACATCGACGTGAATTCCAAATTCGTTGGAAAAGTGCTTCACTTTGATAGAGAAGGCCATTTCTCAGTAGACGAAGAATACATGGCCTACAGTGACTGGGACTACATTACTGTCGAGGCCACCAACTCGATGAAATTCGGTACAGGCCTGTCTCTTACCTGGGCTTATAAGAACGCTTTCTCGTGGCGCGTATTCTGTGATTATGATTATTCCCACAAAACCTATACAGCCACCTACGCCCCGTTCATATACCTGGAAAACTATAGTCCAGATTTGCGTAATTTTTACATTACTGAATACCACTGGGACCCCGTGCAGTATTTCAAATCCAGCGCGAGCAAGCACCTGCACCAGTGGGTACTGGGCGGATCGCTGTGCGTCTCATTCTAACCAATTGGACAAATTCGACTTATTTGACCAATTGGACTAATTTGACTAATTTGACCAATTCAACCAACGACAATATGACTAAAGAGGAATTGAAGATCGTTTTTTTCGGGACCCCCGACTTTGCCGTCAAGAGCCTGAGCCGTCTCGTTGACGGCGGCTATAACGTCGCTGCTGTGGTCACCATGCCCGACAAGCCTGCCGGTCGCGGCCGCCAGCTGCAACAGAGCGACGTCAAGCGCTATGCCGTGGAGCACGACCTGCCCGTGCTGCAGCCCGTAAGCCTCAAGGACGAGGCTTTTATTGAGGAACTGCGCGCGTTCAATGCCCAGCTGTTTATCGTCATCGCCTTCAGGATGCTGCCCGAGGCCGTGTGGCAGATGCCCCCGCTGGGCACCTTCAACCTGCACGCGTCGTTGCTGCCGCGTTACCGCGGCGCCGCCCCCATCAACTGGGCCGTGATGAATGGTGACACCGAGACGGGCGTGACCACCTTCTTCCTCAAGCATGAGATCGACACGGGCGACGTCATTCAGCAGCGGTCCTGCCCCATCGGCCGCCAGGAGAATGTGGAGGACATCCACGACCGCCTGATGGTCATGGGAGCCGACATGGTGCTCGAGACCGTTGACGCCATCATTGCCGGAACCGTCAAACCCATTCCGCAAGACCAGATGCTCACGGCAGGCCAGCAGGCCACCCCTGCACCCAAAATCTTCAAGGACACCTGCCGCATCGATTGGAGCCGTCCCGCCGAGGCCCTCTACAACCACATCCGCGGCCTGTCGCCCTACCCCGCTGCATGGACGACACTCGAGAACGAGGATGGCAAGGAGGCCGTTACACTCAAGGTCTATGCCACCGGCGAACCCGAGCCGTTTACCGCCAGTGAAGCGCCTGCCCCCGGCACCATCAAGGCCGACCGCAAAACGATGCGCGTGGCCTGTGCCGACGGCTGGTTGCAATTACTGTCCCTGCAGCAGTCAGGCAAGAAACGGATGGAAACCGACGCATTCCTGCGCGGCTTCGTTCTCTCGTCCACCGCACATTGCCAGTAATCATCTTACCGCACCACTTAACCGGCGGCACAAACGCCAATGAGATACAAGAGAGGCGCCCCTGATCGGGACGCCTCTCTATTTTCGGTTTTCCTGCGGCAGACCGTAAAGACCGTCTGTCAGGAATGTTACTATCAATCAAGCACCAGAAGTCGGTTGGTATTGACAGCATTAGGCTTGGGTGCATTGATGCTGCTGGATACCAGGTTGATCATTGCGGTAATGTCCGAGATGTTGATTTCGCCATCACCATTAACGTCGCCACAGATCGGGCAAACCTCACCATTGGAAACCACAGCATTGATAATGGCAGTCACATCCGAGATGTTGATGGCACCGTCGTGGTTCACGTCGCCACGCTCGTAGCCATGACCGTTCTCGAACAGAGTTACCTCCTCGACATTGCTCCAGTCGCTCTCGGTGCCATCCTGGTACAGAGCCTTAACCCTGTAGAGGAAGGTGCCCTCGGCCGTAAGGTCGTTCACGATGTAGTTCTTGTTGGAGATACCCTCGATCAAGCGATAGTTGGCATCGCCGGTCTCGGTAGCGTTGAGCTTGGCAGTTGCAGTAATGTCACCGGGATAAACCGTAATGCTCTCGATAGCGATGTAGTTGGCACGAGCTTGTACTCTTACCTGATCGCTGGACGAGCAGTTCAAGACGACAGTGATGGTCTGGAATTCATCGTCATCGCTCGAACCGAGGGTGTAGTTCTGGTAAGCCGAATTGGTGGCAATGCGAACCTGGCCCACACCATAATTGGAAGGATAGTAAGACTTCACGTTAACCACTACAGTCACCTTGTCATAACCGGTAAGGTCAAGCGTCGGGCTTATAATAGAACCATAGGTCGTCTGTGACCACCAACCGGAGCCTGTCGTTGCGCCGGTGATAACAAAGCCGTCGTTGATGTAGAGATAGTTCTCGGCCGTCCAGCCCTCGGGCAGGTATTGCGAAGCCGTGCTGGCGCAGTTGGGCAACTGATTATTATCGTTGGTTACAGCCTCGATTCCGGTGAGGTCGCAAACACTGACGGGATCAGGAGTCACGGGCTCGGCGGGCTTAGCCGATACCTCGAGGGTGTAGCTGGTCACGTTGTTGTCGGGTGTCTCGTCGGTCCATTCAGCACAGAATCTGGTCAAGTTGATGTAGCTCTCATTGGCGGGCAGCATCACGGGAGCATACTTCACGAGGTCGGCCTGGCCGTTGAGTGTTACGGTAACGGGCTGAGCATTGGGGCTGGTGAGGGTCACAGTTCCCGTGTGGATGCCGAATGCCGTCGGCGTGTAGGTCACGTTGACAGTAGCATTTTCAGCCTCACCCGATACGATCTCGGTCTTGTCGATGGTGAAGCCCTCGCCCTCAACTGCCAACGACACGTTACCCTCGAGGAAGGCGCTGTTCACAACAAACGACTTGGTGACAGGTGTACCAACGGTGGTGACAAAGTCGAGAGTCGTGGGATTAGCGGTAATGGTGGGAGTCGTGGTTGCGATACCGCTGAGCGTAACAGTAACGGGCTGTGCACCATTGCTGGTCAGAGTGACAGTGCCCGTAGAAGAGCCGCCAGTGGTGGGACGATAAGTCACGGTAACCTCTGCACCTTCGGCAGCAGCGGCCCTGGTAATGTTAGTCTTGTTGATTGAGAAGCCATTGCCCGTAACGGCCAGCGAAACATTAGCGGTCAAGTCGGTTCCTGTCACGGTAAATGTCTTGGTCACCTCATCGCCGACATTAGCGTTGAACGACAGTGACCTGGGATTAGCAGCCAATGTGGGAACGCCAACGGCTGTACCACTGAGTGCCACGGTAACATCTTGTGCACCGTTGCACTTCAGCACAACATTGCCGTTGTAGGTGCCACTGGCTGTGGGATTGAAAGTAACGGTAACCGTTACAGTTTTACCATTGACAGCGTTTCGGGTGAGGTTGGTCTTGTCGATAGTGAAACCGTTGCCGTTGCACGACAGGTAAACCATGCTTCCTGAAGTCAGGTTGGAACCGGTCACGTCGAAGGTCTGGGTTACAGGAGTGCCAACAGTGGTTGAGAGATTCAACGACGTGGGATTAACCGTCAACTTGGGCACCGTGGTGGAAGTACCTGTGAGGCTGACGGTCTTGCTCTCGGCATTACTGCTGCTCACGGTAATCGAACCGCTCTGAGTGCCGGCAGCCGTGGGAGCATAGGTCACTGTGATCTGGGCACCAGCCTGAGCCTGGGCAGCCGTCAGAGTAGTGGGAGATACACTGTAAACCGCGCTGCCGCTCTTGGTAATGGTGACATTACCCTGCAGATTGGAACCAGTTACAGTGAAGGTCTTGGTATAAGTCTCACCAGTGTTGCCGGTAAATGACAACGAGGTGGGAGATACACTCAATTCAGGAACGGTAGGAGCACCACCGGGGGGCTGGATGCCCACGATAGCCTGCTGTTGAGAGCTGAAGGTGTAACCGCCGTAGGTGAATGAGTTCATCGCATACCAGCTGTTACCATCACCACTCCAACCGAAGTTCACGTGGTACTTGCCATCGCTGTCACGATAACCATCCACGTTGAAGGCGTGACCGCCACCCTGGGTGTCAACACCCAGATAAACAACGGGACGGCCTGCAGCCATCTCATTCTGAATCAAAGCGCCCCAGTTTGCCTCGCTATAAGACGACTTGTTGGCCAATCGGGTGTTGGAATCATAACCCAAAGTCTTGAACATGGTAGCAATGATCTGTGAGTTGGTGGTGTAGATACCACTGCCACCGGCAGCTTCTGTACCATACATCATTTTCTCGAGCTGACCCACATACCGCATCAGCGTGGCCACGGCATTGGACTGAGTTGAGTTGTAACTGGTGTAAGTATCCTTCATGTTTGCCCAGTCAAAGGTAGTGGCAGCCACCGAAGGATAAGTGAAGTTTACACTCTGATAATATGATAATTCAAGGGCAGCAGTGTAAGAGGCTACTGCAGGAACCTGAGTGGTCGGGTACTTCCAGTAGTACAGCACCATCGATGCCGAAGTTGCAGGGCAACCAGTCAAGCACTGGTATGCCTTATTGTTATAGGTGAAAATGCACTGACTCCAGTACGGTGCTTCCTGGTCCCATTTCGCCGTGAGCAGCGGGCCATAGGTCACAGCACGCAACTTGGGGGTCAATGACTGTGAAGGTTTCTCGACCTGAATGTTGGGGTGATTATGAAGGTACTCGATTTCTCCCTTGTACTGGTCGAGCACGGCCTGCATCGACGGTGCCAGATGGTTGATGTCCTTCAACGGCTCATCACCAATCATGAGGATTTCCTCGGCACGGTCGTCACCTGCCACAACCAGGAAGGTGGACGAGGTGTTGAAGATATAATACACAGGCTTATTCAGCTTGGTATCGCCGATCTCGGTCTTAAGCAAGACGGGCTTTAAAGCTGAGGGAGCCATCATTTTACCTGCATACATTTGATTCAGGTAACTTTGAGCTGTTCGCTGGGCCGTTGCCATATCTACAGGTGCGGCCGACAGCGACAATGCCGCAAAAGCGACAGTCAACAATAGCAAAAATCTTTTCATAATCAAATAATGGTAATTAATTACAGTATAGAATCTGGTTTATGTTCCGACCGACAAAAATACAATACCCAATCGGAAATAACAAATTATTTCTTCTTATTTATCAATAATTTACAATAAAAGACGACATACCGTAACAAGCACCCCAAAAATCGGTAAGAGGGCGGCTTCATCGACTGATGCCGCCCAGGCAAACTCTTCTTCAACCGCACATGGCCAACAAACTCAGCCATTCCTGCAAAACGATAAAATAAGTCGCTTTTTTCAGCGACTTATTTTATTATTACATCACTTTGCGTGCTAATACCAATTATGGTGAGAATTAAGGCTGTTATCGCATCTTTTCAAGCCCTGACATCTCTATTCGGGCTCTCAGGAACAGCTGAGTTCAAAAGAATTGGACGCAGACGGGTTTGCTGAGCGGTATGTCCTGATGAGTGTCGGTGAGGAGTCCCGTATTATTGTCGCGCCGGAACACTTGGATCTTGTTGCTGTCGCGGCAGCAGCATAGCAGGAAACGGCCGTTGGGCGTGATGTTGAACTGGCGGGGATGGGCTGCTGTGGGTTGGTAGCCGATGCGCGTGAGCAGCCCTGTCTGGCTGTCGACGGCAAAGATGGCGATGCCCTCGGTTTTCAGCCGATTGCTGGAATAAAGGTATCGGCCGTCGGGGCTCAGGTGTATATCTGCACCGCCTCGAGCGCCCACGCTGTCCGAGACGATTTCCTGCAGCTTCTCTAACCTCCCCTCGTGATAGGCGAATACCGTCACCTGGCCCGATAGTTCGCTCATCAGATAGGCAAACCGGCCATCGGTGCTGAACGTCAGGTGACGTGGTCCGGAATCGGCGCTGACATGGGCGGCCACGCCGTTGGCTATCACATCTTGTCCCTCGATGCGGAACGACAGGATGCGGTCGGCACTGAAGTCCGTGGCCAGCACATATCTCCCGTCGGGCGTGAAACACGCGCAGTGAACGTGGGGACTTTGTTGCCGTGAAGGGTCGGGACCTCCCGTTGCTCCGAGGATTTTCGTGGCAAGTTCGGCAAGCGTTCCGCATTGTTTCAGCCGGAACACGCTCATCGAGCCCCCCGAGTAATTGGCGGTGAGGGCGAGATCGTCATTGACGGCCACGTAGCACGGGTCTTCGCCCTCGGTCGGTGCCGTATCAATAAGACGCATGCCACCGTTCTTTGTTATTCTGATGATGTTCAGCGAAGCCTGGTCGTCATGCGTCTCACTGACTACATATATCAGCCGCTGGTCGCGAGATATGGTCAAATAGGACGGATTCCTCATTTCCAGAGAATCCAAAAGCTCGGCTTCACCGGTCTCCTGATCGAACCGATAGGAATAGACGCCCCTGCTGCCGCCGTCGGTGTAGGTCCCTACAAACATCATTTCCACCTCTTGAGCCTGCATCACACAGATACTTGACAAAAGCATGATCAATACACTCTTCAGTTTCATATCGTTTTCTTTAATCTTATTGCTCTAACTTCCAACCATGATCGCCATGGTAAATCATCTGGCGCGTCATGCCGCCGTCGATGCAGATATTCTCACCCGTGATGAAGCCTGCTTTGTCGGAACACAGGTACAACACCATGTTGGCGATATCCATGGGATTTCCCACACGACCTGCTGGCTGCTGAATGGCATCGGGGCCCTCATAGACAGTATAGGCCGTGTCTATCCAGCCCGGGGAAATGCTGTTCACCCGTACCTTGCCGGCTAGGCTGACGGCCAGCGCATGGGTCAGTGCGGCAATACCGCCCTTGGCAGCAGCGTAGCTCTCGGTCTGAGGCTGACTCATGCGGTCACGCGAGGAGGAAATGTTCACGATGGCAGCCCCCTGGGCAAAAAAGGGAGTGAAGAGTTTGCACAGATAGAACGGGGCCGTAACGCCAACGCTCAACGCATACTGGAACTCCTCGTAACTGCACTCGTCGATGCCTTTCATCAGTGGCAGGGCGTTATTGACAAGGTAGTCAACCCGGCCATACTCCTTGATGACCGTGTCGGCAAATCGCTCCAAAACCTGCTTGTCGGCGATATCACCCACAAAGTGATTCCCCTGCTGCTTGTCAATCACGCAGACGTGTGCGCCAGCCTTCTGAAACTCATCGGCGATGCAACGCCCTATTCCCTGTGCCCCTCCTGTCACGACGACAACTTTATCCTTGAAATCCATTTTTGAAATGATTTAAATCCTTTACTCTGTCTTTTCAACCAACATTGATGAAAAACCATCCTTATTGCAGGAACAAATATAGCAATAATTTGTAATCACACCTCGCAGATTCATGTTTTTCTGAATGTTGCCCAACCATTATTATCCAAAAAGGTCATTGCGGGTGTGACACCCCAATTTACCGGCAACTGCAAAGGTCGGTAAAAACACAAGAGAGGCGCCCCAGACCGGGACGCCCCTCTATTTCAGTATTCATGCGGCAGACCGCCAAAACGATCTGTCAGGAACAGTCATTAAAACGCCACGAGTCGGCTGAAGTTAACGGCTTTATTGGGCTTAGATGCATTAGTGCTGGTGGCCACCATGTTGATCATCGCGGTAACATCCGAGATGTTGACATTTCCATCGCCATTGATGTCGGCGCAGATCGGGCAAACCTCACCATTGGAAACCACGGCATTGATCACGGCAGTCACATCAGAGATGTTGACAGCACCGTCGTGGTTAACGTCACCAAGCTGATAGCCATGGCCGTTATCGAACAGGGTTACCTCCTCGACATTACTCCAGTCGCTCTCGGTGCCATCCTGGTACAGAGTCTTAACCCTGTAGAGGTAGGTACCCTCGGCAGTCAGATTCTCAACGGTGTAGAACTTGTCGGTGATGCCAGTGATCAGACGGCTGTTCTCATCGCCGGTCTCCTGGGCAAGGAGCATGGAGTAGGTTGCATTGATGTCGCCAGCATAGATCTTGATGTCCTCGATGGCGAACAAGTTCTCAACACCCTCAAATACCACCTGATCGCTCTCGGCAACATCGAGCACCACGGTATAGGTGTTGAAGTCATCGGTAGCAAGAGCTACTTCCTGAGAGCCGGCACTGGTCTTCACGCGGATAGTTGCTGTGCCATAGTAGCTTGAATAGTAGGAATAAGCACTCATCACAACGGTCACCTTGTCATAGCCGGTGAAGTCATAGGTCTTGGTGGTGATACCGCAGGCATTGTTGCTCAGGTAGCCCGAGATAATGAATCCGTCGTTCACCCAGAGACCGGTCTGTGCCGTCCAACCGGTGGGCAGATAGTTGCTGGCCGAGCTGGCAACATTGGTCAGCTGACCACTCGAGTTCTCGGCAGCAGCCAGGCTAGTGAAGTCGGCGTCCTCAAGCAGGACGGGATCGAGAATTACGGGAGTTTCGGGCTTGAGCGTCACCTCGAGGGTGTAGCTTTCCACGTTAGCCTCGGGGGTAGCATCGGTCCAGTCGGCACGGAACTTGGTCAGGTTGATGAACTGCTCGTTGGCAGGCAGCATCACGGGAGCAAACTTCAACAGATTACCAGTACCGTTCAGGGCGACTGTCACATCCTCGGCACCAGCGCTGGTCAGCGTGATAGTGGCATTGTCAGTGCCAAGAGCCGTCGGGGTATAGGTAACAGTAACATCCACGCCGTTCATGGCTTCGGCGGCGGTGATGGTCGTCGGCTCGATGCTGTAAACGCCATTCTCGTCGTTCAATGCCAGATTCACATCGCCGGTAAGGTTGGAACCACTGACATTGAAGGTGGCAGTTACGCTCTCGCCCACTCCGGCAACCATATCCAAAGCTGACGGATTCACTACGATGGTGGGATCGCTGTTCTCCAGGAGGGTCACTTGCTTAACTTCGCTGTCAGCGACACCGCCATTGATATAGTTGGCGACAACATAGAAGTTGAACGTGCCGGCCTCGGTGAGACCAGTAACGGTGTAGCTCTTGCTGGTGATACCGGTAATCACACGATAAGTGGCGTCACCGGTTTCGCTGGCCTTGAGCTGATTTGTAGCGGTGGGATCACCGGCATAAATCTTCACATACCTCATGTCGGGCATACCCGAGGTGGTAATCTTTACACGGTCGCTGCTGTTGCAATTCAGAACGAAGGTGTACCAGCTGAACGAGTTACCAGACAGGTTAACGGTCTTGGTCTGGGCGTTGGTAGCCACAGTCATGGTGTTGTTGGACTGGTAGGGCTCAGAGTAAACCATCACGGTCACCTTGTCATAACCGGTGAGATCGTAGGTTGCAGTCTGCACATAGGACGAGCTGCTTGATGACAAGTAGGCGGCACTATTGGAGCTATAATAGGTCAGACCGTTCTGCGACCATCCGGAAGGAATAGCGGCCGAAGAAGTCCAGTCAACAGAGTCGATCAGCGCATAGGGGGGCAAGAACGGCTTGTCGCTCACATAGAGGGTGTAGCTCTCCACGTTTGCGGCAGGAGTCTCGTCGGTCCAGCTAGCGGTGAACGAGGTGGAGGTGATGTTGCTGGCGTCGAGCAATACGGGCTCGTAGGTCTCGAGGTCGGCGGTACCATTGATCTTGAGCGTCACGGTCTCGGCACCAGTGCTGGTCAAGGTGACAGTGGCCTCGTGGGAACCGAATGTTGCAGGATTATAGGTAACAGTTACAGTAGCTTGGTTCTCGGCCTGAGTTGCACTGACACTGGTGGTGCTCAGTGAGAAGGCATTGCTGCCGCTGAGGCTCAAGTTCACATTGTCGGTGAGGTTGGCACCCTTAACGGTGAAGGTTGCAGTGACAGCATTGCCCACAATGGTGTTCATCATGAGCGAGGTGGGGTTAACCGTGATCCTGGGATCGGTGAGAGCACCTGCGGGGGGCTCAATACCGATAATCATGGCCTCGCCATAGTTGAAGACATAAGAACCAGACTGGCCGGTTGCACCGGTAGCGGTGGTGAAGTTGTGCAGCGTGCAATAGCCGTTGCTGTCGCCGCTCCAGCCCCAGTTCACATAGTACTGACCGCTGGTGTTGCAGCCAAACACGTTGAAGGCGTGGCCCGAAACGCTATAGCCGCTGACGTCATAGGCCAGGTACTCGATGGGACGGCCGTTGTACAGCTCGTTCAACATATATTCGTTCCACTGGGCGTCGGTATACTGCTGCGGGCCATTGGTGTAGGTCCAACCCGAAGACTGAAGCTCGGTGAGCAGGAGGTACTGGGCATCGGTGTAACCCATGTTGAGGCAGCCCTGGTAGATCTCAGGGTCGTTGGCACCACTGGCACTGGTGCTGTACTGGTAATCGGGAATTGCCTGGCCGGCATAGCGCATCAGCCATGCCACAGCATCGGCCTGGGCCGATGTGTAGTTGTAATTGGTCGGTCCGGTATATTCGTCGATGATGTTATCCCAATCGGCTTGGCGCTCGGGCAGAGCAGCAGCACTGAGGCCGCCGGTACCCGAAAGCGCTGCTACAGCGGGATAGGTCTCAGGCCATCTCCACTTGTAGTAGCACATGGACAGCGATGTGGCCGGGCAACCGGTAACAGCATGACTGCCGCCGCTGGACGGGCACTGGTTATTATAAGGAGCGCTCTGGTCCCAGTTGGCGTTTACCAGGGGAGGAACGGCCGTTGTCGCAAACTTGGGCAGCTTCACAGGCACCATGGTTCCGGCCTTGAGACCGTCAATCTGATATTTGTACTTGTTGAGCAACCACTGCATGCCGGGAGGAACGTTGTTCATGTCGAGAGCACCTTCCTCACCGTACATCAGAACCTGGGGTGCCAGGTCATCACCGGCAATCACTACATAGGATTTCTCGGTGTTGAAGATGTAGTAGTCCACAGCACTGGGCCTGGCTACCGACTTTTCAGCCTTGACAAGCTGAAGGTTGGAAGCAGCGGAGGCTTTAAGACGACCTGAGGTCACTTGTTTCCTGAGAAACGCGTTGGCAGCGGCCTGAGCCTGTGACGTGGTCACATCGGCGGCCGACAGAGACAATGTCGCAAAAGCGACAGTCATCAAAAGCAAGAATTTTTTCATAAGCAAAAAATGGTAATTAATTACAATATAAAATAGTTGGTATTTTGGCCTATGTTTGGACTGGCAAATTTACAACACTTCACCGTAAATGGCAAATTATTTCTTTTTATTTATCAATATTTTTCAACAAATGATGACAGGACAAAACACCCGGTAGACCCCATATTTAGAGAATAAATTAATGTAAACAATTACCTATCAGCTACTTCTATCGCACAATTAACTACATGACCAAAATTTCACTTACAAATCGAAACTTAGAATTTATAAGCTAATTGGTGTGCGATATGGAAGGTTTTGAGTAATTTTGTGCCCTGACAATGAATGACGACCGAAATATTAATATGCATACCACGAGGCAGAACCGCGAGGAGAAGCGTTGCACCCTCGTGGGCATGACTTGTGACATCGGCTTGTCGGCACTGAAAATCGCCTCAGGCATCCTGGGGCGTTCCAGCGCCATCCTGGCCGACGGCATCCATTCCATCAGCGACACGGTGACCGATGCCCTGGTCTATGCGATGGTAAGGCTGTCGGGCAAGGGGGTTGACGAGCGTTACCGCTACGGTCGCGGCAAGTACGAGACGCTGGCGGCTTTCCTGATCAGCATCATCCTGGTGGTGGTCGCCATCGGGCTCATGAGCGACGGCTTGCAGGACGTGTGGACGGCACTCAACGGCAAGACCCTGGAGCGCCCCCGCAATATAGCCCTGGCGGTGGGCATCATCGCGGTCATCATCAAGGAAGGGCTGTACCGGTACACGCGCCACAAGGGCAACAAGACCGGCAGTTCGGCCCTCAAGGCCTACGCCTGGCATCACCGTGCCGACGCAATGTCAACGGCCGCGACACTGCTCGGCGTGGCAGGAGCGATGTTCCTGGGCGAGCGTTGGCGCGTGCTTGACCCGATTGCCGCCATCGCCGTGAGTGTGCTCATCCTCGTGCTGGCCTACCGCATGGGACGCCCCGCTGTCGAAGAATTGCTCGAGGTTTCCCTGCCTCCCGAGGAGCAGGACCGCATTGCCGCCGTGGTGACCGGCACTCCCGGGGTCAAGGCGTTTCACAACCTGCGCACCCGCCGCAACGGCAATCTGCGCGTGGTGGACATCCATGTCAAGGTCGATGGTGAGATGAGCGTTGCCACGTCCCACGATATCACCCGCGAAATCGAGCAGCGGCTGAACGAGGAGCTGGGAGAGGTGATGACCAACATCCACGTCGAGCCTTACCACGGCCACAACCAGTGCGAGAAAAACAATTGAACAATTCCGGAATATCCATTATATCCCGATTCAAACAAAACCAAGATTTGAAACAGATCACTTTACAAAATACCCTGCCCCGCGTGTTTGCCTGCCATGACGGCATCCACAGCGAGATTTGGCAACAGGACGTCACGCTGGAGCGCGGCAAGCGTTACCTCATCAGCGCCGAGAGCGGCACGGGCAAATCGTCGATGTGCAGCTATATCTACGGCTACCGTCAAGACTATAGCGGTGTCATCGCCTTTGACGGGCAGGACATCCGCTCGCTCACCGTTGCCCAGTGGTGTGAGATCAGGCAACGCCACATTGCCTATCTGCCCCAGGAAATGCGCCTGTTCGCCGAACTCACCGCAATGGAGAATGTCGAGCTCAAGAACGACCTCACGGGGTTCAAGAGCCGCGACGAGATCGTCCGCCTGTTCCAGGCTCTGGGCATCGAGGACAAGCAGGACAGCCTGGTAGCAAAACTCTCGATCGGGCAGCAGCAGCGCGTTGCCATCATCCGCGCGTTGTGCCAGCCGTGTGATTTCATCATGCTTGACGAGCCCGTGAGCCACCTCGACGATGAGAACAACCGCATTGCCGCCGACCTGATTACCCAGGAGGCCACCCGTCAGGGTGCCGGGGTAATCGCTACCTCGGTGGGCAACCACCTCAAGATGCAAGTGGATTTCACATTTAATTTATAAAGACCTTAAGGCCCCTCATCATATAACTCATGAACAATATCATCTGGAAGCTGCTGCGGCAGCACATCAGCAAGGGCCAGCTCATCGGCTTTGCCATCGCCAATCTCATCGGCCTGACCATCGTCTTGCTCGCGGTGCAGTTCTATCGCGACGTGAGGCCCGTTTTCAACGACGAGGAGAGCTTCATCAGCAAAGATTACCTGATCATCACCCGTGCCGTTACCGGTGCCGGTGCGATGATGGGCAGCAACGGCGAGTTCAGCGATGACGATATCAGCGACCTCGAGAGCCAGCCCTGGTGCCGGCAGGTGGGCCGTTTCCTGAACAGCGATTTTGCCATCGACGCACGGCTGGGCGTGGGCAGTGGACAGGCGATGCACACCCAGTTCTTCTTTGAGGCCATCCCCGACGAGTTCATCGACATCGACCCCAATGCCTGGGGCTTCAACCTCAATAATCCCGTGGTGCCCGTGGTCATCTCGCGTGACTACCTGTCGCTGTACAACTTCGGTTTCGCCGCCACCAAGGGGATGCCCAAGATCAGTGAGGGGCAGGCCGAGATGCTGCCGCTGGAGTTCACCCTGAGCGGCAACGGCCAGCGCCTGGATTTGCCCGGTCGCATCGTGGGGTTCTCTAACCGTCTGAACACCGTGATCGTGCCGCAGGAATTCATGGAATGGGCCAACCAGCGCTTCGGCTCGGGCGATACCCAGCACCCGCAGCGGCTCATTGTCGAGGTGAGCAGCCCCGGTGATGTCAAAATCGAGAATTACATGGATGACCACCACTATGAGGTGGCAGGCGACAAGATGTCGTCGAGCAAGGCCAATTATTTCCTCACCGTCATCAGCAGCATCGTCATCGCCGTGGGCATCATCATCAGCCTGCTGGCCTTCTTTGTCCTGATGCTGAGCATCTACCTGCTGTTACAAAAGAACACCCGCAAGCTGCAAGACCTGCTGTTGCTCGGCTTCTCGCCCAACCAGGTCTCCAAGCCCTATATCCTGCTTGTGGTGGGACTTAACGCGATTGTCCTGGTGCTCGCCATCGTGCTTATGCTGCTTGGCCGTCTGGCCTATATGGACATGATTCACGCCTTCGGGGTCAGCGGCTCGTCGATATTCGTCGCGGTGCTTGTGGGCCTGCTTATCATGGGTGCCATCACGGCGGGCAACATCATCGCCATCCGCCGCAAGGTGGCCTCGCTGTGGCTCCACGAGAAATAACCTCTCCATCCCCCACCCTGCTTAGACACAAAAAGGCTGTGCCATAATTCAACTACAAGCAATATAACCGCCCGTTGGGCGGGAAATTAATCAAATTTAATTTTAAAAAATTAAATTTGATTAATTTCCCGTGCGATAGCACGGTTATATTACCGAGTCATAATTATGGCACAGCCTTGTCCGTTATGCCAGTGTGTGCAGGGCTACCGGTTGAGGTATTCCTTCACGTCGATGGCGGCGCGGCAACCTCCAGCGGCAGCTACGATGGCCTGGCGGTAGTGCGGGTCGGCGACATCACCGGCGGCAAACACACCCTCAACATTGGTGGCCGTGTTGTGGCCTGTCAATTTGATATAGCCCTGCTCGTCAAGGTCAATCTGTCCACCCAGGAAGTCGGTGTTGGGACGGTGGCCGATGGCCAGGAAGAAGCCGTCGATGGCGATATCGAACAGTTCCTCCTTGTCGGTTCCCTTGAAGCGTACCAGGTGGGCACCTTCCACGCCGTTGTCACCGAACAGGCCTACGGTGTTGGTGTTGAACAGGATTTCGATTTTCTCGTTCTCCTTGACGCGCTGCTGCATGGCCTCGCTGGCACGCAGGTAGTCCTTGCGCACGATCAGATAGACCTTGCTGGCCAGGTGGCTCAGGTAATCGGCCTCCTCACAGGCGGTGTCACCACCACCCACCACGGCCACGACCTTCTTGCGGTAGAAGAAACCGTCGCAGGTCGCACAGGCCGAAACGCCCTGGCCCGCATATTTCGTCTCGTCGGGCAAGCCCAGGTATTTGGCGGTGGCCCCGGTAGCCACGATCACGGTGTCGGCCGTCATCTGCTCGCCGCCGTCCAGGGTGACCAGGAACGGGCGCTGGCTCATGTCGATACCAGCCACGAGGCCCGATTTCATCTTGGCGCCCAGGTTCACGGCCTGCTGGCGCATGTTGTCCATCAGCTGGAAGCCGTCAACACCCTCGGGGAAGCCCGGGTAATTCTCGATAGTGGTCGTTTGGGTGAGCTGGCCGCCCACTTGCAGGCCCTCGATGAGCAGGCAGTCGATGGCTGAACGCACCAGGTAAATCGCAGCGGTGTAACCGGCAGGGCCGGAACCGATAATCAAACACTTTGTATGGTTCATATTAATTAGAAGTTAAGAGTCAGAAGTTAGGAGTTAGGAGTCAGAAGTCAGGATTTGTAACTGTTCTCTGTTAACTGTTAACTGTTCACTGTTAACTATTTCAACACCTCGTCGAGGTAATCGTAGAAGGCAGGATCCTCGCCCACGATGACCTTAGCCACCTTGCCCTCGGGGTCAATGACGACCTTAGTGGGAAATCCGCGAACAGCGTACATCTCCAAAGGATTGTCACCCTTTTCTTTGTCCCAATAGACATGCAGCCAGGGTATTTCATGCTTGGCAACAGCGGCTTTCCACTTCTCGACCGTGTCGTTGCAGTCCACACCGAGGATTTCCAGTTTGTCCTGATACTTGGCATAGTATTCCTTCATTCTAGGCATGCCCTTGATGCACCAGCTGCACCATGAGCCCCAGAAGTCGAGAATCACCCACTTGCCACGCAGCGAACTCAGTGCCAGCGGCTTGCCGTTGATGTCATTGAGCGTGAAGTCGGGGGCCAAATTACCCTCAAGTCCCTCTTGGAGTGCCTGATTGGCTTCTTCCTTCTCGATAGCGGCAAGAAGGCTCTTGTACATGTTGGCGGCAACGCTGTTACGGGCACGCTCGGTCAGCAACGCTGCACCTTCCTTGATGTGCTCGGCGTCTTCGCCCAAGTCGGAGAGCAGCATCGCCGATGCATCAGCATCGGGATGAGCCTTGACATAGCCCAGCACCGCATCGGCCAGAGCCTGTTCCAGAGCGGGATATTTCTCCTCAAATTCTTTGTTTATCTCCTCCTCGGGGACACCTGCCATGAACTTGTTCTGGCACTCCTTCATGAAGGCTCGAGCCGCTTCTTGAGGGGCCTTGATCAGATTGGAGGCCTCATCATAGTCGCGATAGAACTGTGAGCCGCCCATGGTGTAATCTTCGCCTGCGCCATTGATGACCGCATGCTCACCAGGTAAAGCAGGAATGGCAAACCCATTCTCAGCACTCAATTGGCCATCTTTCAGGCCGAACACATAGAGCATCGCTACATCATTCAGGTCAAATGCCATGTCGATCTTGTCCCCATCGATGGCACGAGTCTCCTGAAGCAGCATTTCACCGCTGCCAGCAACGAGAAAAACGCGCACCGAGTCGCCCAGTCCCTTATAGGAGCCACTGACCGTTAATTTACCCTCCTGGGCCATTGCGCCCAGCATCATCATGCCCGCAAGCATGGTAAGCATCAATTTTTTCATCATGTCTATCATTATTAATTTTGGTTATTCAAACAACAACTTGATATAGTACATCACCTCATCGGCCGAGCCGCACCTCGCGGCCACTTTCCCCGACGGGGCAATCAGAAAATAGGACGGTGTACCGTTTTCTTTATACAGGTTGAGGGGGTTGTTGGCATCATCCACGTCGCTGTCGGCCATCACGTTGAGCCACGGCAGGCGATGCTTCAAGAGCGCCTTTTTCCACGCCGCCTCGTCATTCTCGATATTCACCCCCAGCAGTTCCACACGGTCCTTGTACTGGGCATAGGCCCCCTTGAGCGTCGGGAACTGCGACACGGCATTGCTGCAGCTGGGCAGCCACAGGTCGATAACCAGCCACTTGCCGTGCAGCGAACTCAGCGCCAGCGCCTTGCCGTCAACGTCGGCCAACTTCAGCTCGGGAGCCGGCTTGCCAAGAAGCGGATTGGAAGCCCCGTAATGCCGCACCCGTTCCAGGTTTGACTCGTAGTACGGCCTCATGCGCCCGTCAAGCACCTGCTCGCTCATCATGTCACCGGCACGCTCGATGTCCTCGGCATAGTCCAGGAAGGTCATCAGCAGCATCGACGACTCGTGGTCGGGATGCCCCGCCACATGAGCCAGCACCGCATCGGTCACCGGTTGTGAGTTCTCACGCACCTTGCGCTGGAACAGGTCAAACATCGCCTCGGACGACAGCCCCATGATTTCGTCGGCACACGCCTGCTTGAAGTCATATTTGCGGCAGGCCTGCCGCATCAGCATGGTAGCCGTGAGCACCTCGTTATATTCCTTGTACAGTGCCGAACCGTCGACCGTGTAATTGTCGATATCGCCCGCGATCGTCACCGCCTCGCCGGGGATGGCCGGCAGCGTAATCGTCCGGTTGTTTGAAACCACCATCAGGTAGCCCATCGTCTCCAGGTCGAACACCATGTCCACCTTCCCGCCAGCGGCGCGCAGCAGGTCTTGGTCGATCACATCGCCCCACACGTCGGTCAATATGCAGTAGCCCATCGGCCCCAGGCCTTTCACCTCGCCGGTCAAGGAAAACTTCCCCTCCTGGGCCAGCACGCCCAGCGCCAGCACAGCCGCCATCACAGTCAACAAGAATCTCTTCATCATAACAGTTTGGGTTGTTTATGGTTGCAAAATTAATGCTTTTTTTCAATCCCTAGTCATTAATACGACAGAAAACAATCCATACGCTACAATAATTAAATAACAACTTAAACAACTGGCACAACTGATATTATATGATCGTCATAAAAAGTTGTTTGGCTCATTTAAGTTGTCTTTAATCTCAAGAGCGCCAATGCCCGACAATGAACTTCGCGACTTGGCGTGCGGCCCCGTGCGCGGATGCCTAAATAATAGGTTGTTAAGGTTGTTTATAGTTGTTCATGTTGTTTGATAAATAAGAACGAGGGTGTTTTCTGGTGCATAAATGACAAACGATTGAAAAAAATCATTAATTTTGCGACCAAATAACCAAAACTATTATGATGAAAAGAATTGCAACTTTGTTGACGATGGTGACGGTGGTGATGATGGCCGTTGCCCAGATGGCTAATCCTGTCACGTTCACTTCACAACTCAAGACGACCAACGGCTCCAGCGAGGGCGAGATTGTCTTCACCGGCAAAATCGACAAGGGCTGGCATGTGTATTCGACCAACCTGGGCGATGCGGGCCCCACCGAGGCCAGCATCACCTTCCACAAGAAAGATGGCGTGGAACCCGTGGGCAAGCTCAAGCCCGTGGGCAAAGAAATATCGGAGTTTGACGAACTGTTCGGCGCCAAGCTGCGCTACTTCGAGAACAACGTGCAGTTTGTGCAGAAGGTGAAATTCACCAAGCCCAACTATGATATCGACTGCGACCTGGAATACGGCGCGTGCAACGACCAGTCGTGCCTGCCGCCGTCGAGCGTGAGCCTGAAGAAGGCCGGCAAGTCGCCCGCCGTTGACGGCGAGGCCGATAAGAACAAGGAGGAAGAGGATAAGGCCAAGGCCGAAGCACTCGCCAAGGCCAAAGCCGACTCGCTCGCCGCCCTGGCAGCTGCCGCGACCGACAGTGTGGCCATGGGCGCTCCCGTTGACAGCGCAGCCCTGGCGGCCCTGGATCACGACGCGCTGTGGAAACCCGTGGTGGGCGACATCCAGCAGTTTGACGGCACCGACGGTGCCAGCGGCGGTCGCTCGCTGTGGTACATCTTCCTGCTGGGACTGCTGGGCGGCCTGGTGGCATTGTTCACGCCGTGCGTGTGGCCCATCATCCCGATGACGGTGAGCTTCTTCCTCAAGCGCGCAAAGGATGACAAGAAGAAAGGCATCAAGGATGCCATCACCTACGGCATCTCGATTGTCGTCATCTACCTGGCACTGGGCTTGATCGTGACGGCCATCTTCGGCCCGAGCGCGCTGAATGCCCTGTCGACCAACGCGGTGTTCAACATCTTCCTGTGTGCCCTGCTGGTGGTATTCGCGCTGTCGTTCTTCGGCATGTTCGAGATCAAGCTGCCCAGCAAGTGGTCTAACGCCGTCGACAACAAGGCCAGCAACACCAGCGGCCTACTGTCCATCTTCCTGATGGCTTTCACCCTGGCGCTGGTATCGTTCTCGTGCACGGGTCCTATCATCGGCTTCCTGCTGGTGGACTTCGCCACGAGCGGCAACTTCTGGGGTCCCGCCATCGGCATGCTGGGCTTTGCACTGGCCCTGGCGCTGCCGTTCACGCTGTTTGCCCTCTTCCCCTCATGGTTGAAGTCGGCTCCCAAGTCGGGCGGCTGGATGAACATCCTGAAGGTGACCCTCGGCTTCATCGAGCTGGCGTTTGCCTGCAAATTCTTCTCGGTGGCCGACCTGGCCTACGGCTGGCACCTGATGGACCGTGAGGTGTTCCTGTGCCTGTGGATCGCCATCTTCGGCCTGCTGGGCCTTTACCTCATCGGCAAACTCAAGTTCCAGAGCGACATCGTCATGCCAGGCGACGAGACCAGGCCCATGCCAGTGATCTGCATCATGGGCGGACTGATTTCGCTGGCCTTCGCCATCTATATGATTCCTGGCCTGTGGGGCGCACCGTGCAAGGCCGTGAGCGCCTTTGCCCCGCCGATGAACACCCAGGACTTCAACCTCAACACCAAGGAGGTGCGCGCCGCCTACACCGACTACGAGCAGGGCATGGCCGCTGCCGCCGCCGCGGGCAAACCCGTGTTCCTGGACTTCACCGGCTTCGGCTGTGTGAACTGCCGCAAGATGGAGGCCGCCGTGTGGACCGACCCCAGCGTGGCCGACAAGCTGAACAAGGACTATGTGCTGATCTCGCTGTTTGTCGATGACAAGCGCCCGCTGCCCGAGCCCGTCGAGGTGACCGAGGCCACCGGCGAGAAGCGCACCCTGCGCACCATCGGTGACAAGTGGAGTTACCTGCAGCGCTACAAGTTCGGCAGCAACACCCAGCCGTTCTACGTGTGCGTTGACCCGCAGGGCAACGCCCTGAGCGGCTCGTTCAGCTACAAGGAGGACGTCCCAGCCTTCCTCGACTTCCTCTCCGGCGGCCTTGACAATTACCGCAAGTAAGGAGACACAAAAAACATTAACCGCCCTAACGGGCGGGAAATTAAACAAATTATATTTTAAAATTATTATAGGTAATGACAGCCGAAGAGCATAACAAGTTTTATAGTTTCTTTCATGATATCACTGGAGAAGCCATGCTGGTTCACAGTGAATATCATGAGGGGTTGCTTGAATCGGCATATGAGGCTGCCCTGGAATACTTACTTAAACTCAAAGGCTATACTGTCGAAAGGCAAGTTTATTTACCTATGTTCTGGAAAGATGTGAAACTCAACCAGCATTATTGCATGGATTTAGTCATCAACAACAATATTATAGTTGAACTTAAAGCAGCAAGCAACGTAGGTCTTCCACATCGCAAGCAGTTATGGAATTATCTGAATCTGACTCATATGCCTTATGGTATGCTCATGAACTTTGGGGCTAAGAGTTTTTACAGTGAATGGTACCATAGACACGAAGATGGCACCATTGAGAAAATCACATGGCGGGATCCAATACAAGAACTGATTGATACCTAAATGGAAGAAGCCTTAAATTCCAATCATTCTTAAATAAAAATTTTAAAAACAAAATTTGTTTAATTTCCCGTGCACAGCACGGTTATAAATAAGATAAGGACTTACTACAAATAGAGAAATGATTGACGAGAAGATTAGAGAACAGATTATCGCGTTGATGAAACGCGAGGTGGTTCCTGCCGTGGGGTGTACCGAGCCCATGGCAGTGGCCCTGTGTGTGAGCCGCGCCACCGAGGTGCTGGGCTGCTGTCCCGAGAAAATCACCGTCCTGCTGAGCGCCAATATCCTGAAAAACGCCATGGGTGTAGGCATTCCCGGCACCGGCATGATCGGCCTGCCCATTGCCATCGCCCTGGGCGCAATCGTCGGCAAGAGCGAGTACAAGCTCGAGGTGCTCAAGGACATCACCCCCGAGGCCCTGGAGCAAGGCAAGCAGTACATCAACGAGGGGCGCATCGACATCCAGCTGAAAGAGGACTGCTGCGACAAGCTCTATGTCGAAGCCATCTGCGAGGGCGGCGGACACACCGCCAGCGCCATCATTCAGGGTTCACACACCGGCTTTGTGAGCACCTCCTATGACAACGCCATCATGCTCATTGACGAGATGCCCGACGGCTTTTCCCGCGACGGCAGCGACGACGATATCGCGCTGAACCTGCGCCTGGTCTATGACTTCGCCATGACAGCCCCGCTCGACGAGATCAACTTCATCCTCGAGACCCGTGACTACAACCTCAAGGCCGCCCAGGAATCGCTCAAGTACAATTACGGGCACTGCCTGGGCAAGACCATGGACAGGCCGCTGAGCCACGGCATCTTCGGCAACACCATCTTCTCCCGCATCCTCTCCAAGACCGCCCTGGCAACCGACGCCCGCATGGGTGGCGCCTTGATTCCCGTGATGAGCAACAGCGGCTCGGGCAACCAGGGCATCTGTGCTACCAATCCCGTGGCCGTCTATGCCATGGAGAACGAGAACACCGAGGAGGAGCTCATCCGCGCCCTCACCCTGAGCCACCTCACGGCCATCTATATCAAGCAGAGCCTGGGCAAGCTGAGTGCCCTGTGCGGCTGTGTCGTGGCCTCGATAGGCAGCTCTTGCGGCATCACCTACCTGATGGGCGGCAGCTTTGAGCGCATCTGCTATGCGGTGAAAAACATGATCGCCAACCTCACGGGCATGATCTGTGACGGTGCCAAGCCCAGTTGTGCGTTGAAGATCGCCTCAGGCGTATCCACCGCCCTGCTGAGCGCCGTCCTCGCGATGGAAGGCCGCCACGTCACCAGTGCCGAGGGCATTATCGACGACGATGTGGACCGCAGTATCCGCAACCTCACCATCATCGGTGCCGACGCCATGTGTGCCACCGACCAGATGGTCCTTGATATCATGACCAGTAAGAAAAAACAAGCTGAGAGCGAATAAAAAAAAGAAGACTCCTCCTGCATCACTGCTGTAGGATGTCTTATCACTATTGTATCAATTAAGATAGTATAACTGGTATCATCATGTCCGTGTCCGGAAAACCAGGCACGGGCATCGTGTTTACATGGTTGACAAAACAAAGGGCCTTAAAAAAGCCAGTTGCCATCAGTCAACATTTCACATTACAATTTATAATAGGTGATATCCTATACCTGAATTCTAGATATCTTTCTCTCTCTCTTATCATTGTGTATTTTTCATCCATGAGCCATCACCCGATTTTCAGTCATTCAGGTGATAAATCTTCAGCAAAGGTAATATAAAATTCAAAAAAAAACTAACATTTATAAGAAAATAATACATTTCGCCCCTGCAAATTATCATTTAAGATAGTAAACCCCCACAGAAAACAATCAGGGCGAGCCAAAAAACTTGGCACGCCCTGAAATATTAGAGTTTATCGTGTTTAGCTATTCGGATTAGAATCCAGTATAGCGTACACCATGAATATGATAAACAAATCCATAGGAGTCATCGGTGAAGGTGATGTCATACTCGATGGCATCGGTCGGCTTGCCGTTCACGTTCAAGCCACCATTCTCGATGATCTTACCGTTGCTGATGGTGCAGAACTGGTCTTCCTCACCATCGTTGTACATGAAGCCGTTGTTGACACCGAAGGTCTTGCCGTTCAAGTCGATGGGCACCTTTAGGGTATAACCCCAGAAGTTATTGCCATCGCTCAGCCACATCTGGTCAGCATCGTCATTGGCGGTGTTGTAGGTGTACATGTCCCATTCGCCCATGCCGTAGGGATCCTCATAAAGGAGATTGCCTGCGTCATCATAGGCGTCCACCGTAACTACCCAATGACCTGCCATCTTCTCAACAGCCGTTCCACCAGCAGGCTCGTCGGTCTCGGTGTTGCAAGATGCAAAACCGAGGCACAACCCGAGGGTCAAAGCAAAAATTGAAATATATTTCTTCATAATCTACAATTTTAAAATTAGAGTTAATTGAGAATGATGTGGAACTGCATCGATCCTGCATAATCCATGTCATAGGTCACAGTACTGGATTCGGGGTCATACGAACCATTATAGAATTCGTCGTAAGAATCACTCCAACCGGGAACAATACCCGAAAGGGCAAAGATCTCATTGTCGCTCGTGAGCTGGAGATAGCCAGACATAGCATATCTGGGGCCGTAACCAGCACGCACGTCATAGTAACCACCCATCATATCACTGATAGAGAAGATACCGGGAACGACTCTTTCGATGGTGACAGGGTAACCTGAGAACGGAACGGTTGCACCGCTGGAGAACCAATAGCGATAAGAACCGTCCTGAACGAGATACTCGCCCGTCATGTCGGTAGTAACACTCGGGTCATACACGCACACCGTGCGCTCAACCGAAGCAGGATATCCATCACTGCCCACGGCCGAATAAGTAATGTAATAGAATCCCACGGCGTTAGGATCAACCTCATCGGCACCTTCAACAATGATTTTGTCGCTGATATCCTCGCCAGCGAGGGTGCCTTTGCAACCGGGGTCAACAAAGGCCGAACCCACGGGCACGAGCATGAACTCGTCACCTTGTATTTGGAGGTCGGCATAGTAAGTCAAGCGAGAATCGGTCAGCTCGTCTTTGTCATCGTTACACGATGTCAAGCCAAGCAGCACACCCGCCAGCAATAAGCCAAATAAATATATCTTTTTCATATTTAATCGATTTTATGTTATTCTACTATTTATATGGTAGTTCACAATTACTTGGCATCCCAGAATACACGGTCGCTGAGCAACTTGGCAGGAGGGGTATTCTTGTTCAACTGACGAGCATTGCTGGGATAAGGCACGCGCTTGCACAGGCCACCAGCCTGGATGTAGTTCAAAGCAGGAACAATCATCTGGCCAGCGCTGTAAACGGTGGGATCCTCATAGACCTGTCTTGCCGAAGCGGCGCAGGTAGTAGGAACGTCGGTGCGGCGAACCTCACTCCAGGCCTCCATGTGGTCACGATAGAAGAGAGCAGCCCACTTCTGCATGTAAATCAGGTTCAGGCGGTCGCCATCGCTAGCCTGGGCATCCCAGTTGACACGGTTGCCAGCCAGGAACGAGCCAACGCTCATGCCACGCGAAGCGAAGTCGGCAGCAACACCAGCCTCATAGGCAGCCTTAGCGGCAGCCTTGTTGCCCCAGCGCAACTGGGTCTCGGCGATGAGGAACTGGAGTTCACTCTGGGTGAAGAAGTAGATGGGAGCGAAGGTGGCGGGAGTATAGTCGATGGCGCTCACGTCCTTGTTCTTCCAATCAACACCCCAAGACTTATAAACGGTCTTGGCACCGGGAATCTGACCTACATACTCACCAGCGTCATTCTTCATGATGGCATATTCCATGCGCGGGTCGTTGGTAGCCATGTAGTAGCTCACGATGGGATAAGAAGCCACGTGGTTCTTGGTACCCAGGGCGCGGGCAACATCATACCAGGGATTGTACTGACCCTCGGCATTGCTGTAAACGTCCCATGCCACATTGCCGCTGAAGAAGCTGTCGGCATTAACCAGGGCAACAGCCTTGCTCTGATACTCGGAGGCATTGATACCACCGTCGATCAGACGCAGGTACATGCGCAGACGCAGAGCGTTGGCGAAACCACGCCACTGGTTAAGGCTCTTGTTGAGCAGCGGGTCGGTAAGGGTCATCGGGTCACCCTCGAGAGCAGCCTCGGCGGCATCGATCTCGGCAAGAACGCCCTTATATACATCCTCACCCATGTCCCAAACGGGATTGGAATTGGCACTTCCCTGCAGGGCCTCGGTATAGGGCACCTGATCCAGGTTGTCCACCAGAATCTGGAAGGCATAGGCACGCAAGACGGTGCAAGCGAACAGGTCGCTCTTGTTCTCGGTGCGGTCCATCACATCCTTGATATCGGCCAGAGCGCCGGCATACAGGGTGCGATAGCAACGGTCGAACAGGTTGGTCGACTCATCAATATTCAGCTCGGCCTCATTATTGTACTGGTTGGCCTCGGGACGCTGCTCAAAGTACTGGGCGAAGAAACCGCTATAGTTGAACATAGCATCACCCACAGCAGCAGCGACAGCATTCTCAGCAGCGGGGAATACCAAGTCGGGCGTGACGTCACTGCTCGACGGGTAGTTGGGGTCGTCGTTGATGTCAAGATTACATGACGACAGACTCAACACTGCTGCAAAAGTCAGTAATAAATATATCTTTTTCATGTCTGTTTCAGTTTTTGATTAGAATTTAACCTGTACATTGAAACCAAACTTGCGTGAGCTCGGGTTAGCTGAGAACTCACCGTAGTTACCTTCCAGGTCATTACCGAAGGTAGAAGTCTCGGGATCGATAAAGGTGTTGCTCTTGGGCGTCCACAAGAACAGGTTGTTACCGAAGAACGACAGGTTCACGCCCGTGATGAAGCAGTTAGCGAACCACTTGGTGGGCATCTGCCAGGAGAGGATCACACTACGCAGTTTCACGTAGCTCTTGTCAACGAGGAATGCACGGTCCAGGTCGGGACCACCGGCATCCCAGTAGGTAAAGATACCAGTCTCGTCGAGCGGGGTGGTGTTCTCACCGTAAATGGGGTTGCCATTGGCATCTTCACCAATCTGCTGAACAGAGTTGGGAACGATGAACGGGTTACGGTTGTTGAAGGCAGTCTGGATAGCATTACCGGTGAAGTAGGTGATGTCCTTGGTGCGCGAGTACAGCATACCACCGTGACGAACATCGAGGTTGGCGGTCAGGCTGACGCCCTTCCAGCTCAGCGTGGTACCGAAGCCCATCAAATACTTGTAGTTCATGCTGCCGACAATCTGCTGCTCGGGGTTAACCAGCGGCTGACCCTCGCCGTCGCAGATGATCTTGCCGTCCTCGGTCATCTGGGGAACGTAAGCCTTGAATACGCCAAGGGGCTCACCCTCGATAGCGTAGAGGCTCGTACCGCCGCTCAGACCGTAGATGGTAGCGATGCCGCCCAGCTCCTCGGGCAGCTTGATAACCTTACTCCAGTTCTTGGTGTAGTTCCAGTTGATATCCCACTGGAAGTCGCCAATCTTGACGGGAGTCACGTTAACCAACAGCTCGACACCACGGTTGCGGATCTTACCCAGGTTCATGTTCTGGGCAGTGTAACCGGTGGCGGGATCCATGTTCAGCGAGAAGATCTGCTTGTCGGTATTGCGATCGTAGTAAGCAGCATCGAAGCTGAAGCGGTTCTGGAAGAAGGCCATGTTCAGACCAAGCTCGAACTCAGTGGTCATCTCAGGACTCAGGTTCTGGCTACCCAGCACATTGCCCATCGAGTAAGCATTCACGCCCACCTTGGTGAAGGGGAACGAGCTACCGTTACCGAAACCGCTGGTTGCGGCTGCAGCCTGGGCATATACAGAGTTAGTCATGTAAACACCGGCGTCATTACCAGTGCGACCCCAAGCCACGCGGAACTTACCGAAGGAGAGGATGTCACGCTGTTCGGGCTTGAGCAGCTCGCTGAACAGGAACGACAAGCTCACACCGGGATAGAAGTAGGAGCGGTTGTCCTTGGGAAGGGTTGACGACCAGTCGTTACGACCTTGCAGGGTCAAGTAAACCATGTTCTTCCAAGCGAACTCGGCACTGCCGAATACGGCCAGATAACGACGCTTCCACTCAGACTGCGAGGTCGAGGGAATCTCGGCGCTGTTACCCAGGTTGTACCACATGGGGATGGTCAGGTTGGTCACCGACGAACCCAGATACTTGTAGCTGCGCTCATTGCCGTTGAAACCGAGCTGAGCATTCACGTGCCAGTCTTCCAGAATCTGCTGGTCGTAGGTCAACATGAAGTTCTGGTCGATCTCACGACGACGGGTGATGCTCTGCGATACTTCACCGGTGAGGTCCTTCAAGGCGTCCTCATAGTTGGGGGTATCCTTGAACAATGCCGACATGTTGGGCGAGCCATAGTTGTGGTGGCCCGTGTTGGTATCCAAACCGAAGCGGTAGGTAGCCGTGAAATATTTCAGGAATGCATAGTCGAGCTGCAGGTTGCCGTAGAAGCGCTCCTGTTCGTACTCGTTCTGATAATTATTAATAATGTAATACGGGTTGGTCACACCGTAGGGGGTGTAGTAGTAACCCGGAGTGTTGAACGGATTGTCCAGATCCTTCATCTCGACGATGGAGATGTCACGCGGGGTCTGCATGATACTGTTGTACATCGAACCCGTCTTCTGACCGGTGGTCACGAAGTGGTTGCGCTGGAAGGCATAGTTCAGCGAGGTGCTGAAGGTGAAGTTACCCTCGCGGTGGCTACCACGGGCCGATACCGTGTACTTGGTATAGGTGTCGGCATCCTCGGGGATGATACCGTTATCGTTGATCTGCGACAGCGACACGAAGTAGGTGCTCCTGTCGGTTGCACCGTTGAACGAGATGCTGTTGTTGTAACGGAAACCGGTTGCGAAGAAGTCCTTTACATTGCTCTTGATGGGAAGGTAGGACTTCATGTTCTGGCTACTGTTGTAAACCCAACCGTAAAGCTGCTGAGATCCGTCAAAAGCAGGACCCCACGAACCGTTCTCAATCTCGGTGTGGTCGCCATACCAACCCATACCGAACTGGTTCTGCATCTGCGGCAGACGCATTACAGACTCCCACTGCAGGCCACCGTTATACTCGATGCCCACGCCACGGTTCTGCTTGGAACCTTTCTTGGTAGTGATCAGGATGACACCGGCGCCGGCACGGCTACCGTACAGGGCGGTAGCGGCAGCACCCTTCAGAATGGTCATGCTCTCAACGTCGTTGGGGTTAACGGCGCTGGCACCGTTACCGAAGTCGTAACCGCTGTTCAGACCATCACTGCTGTAGGTTGCCGAGTTGTTCAGGGGCACACCATCCACTACATACAGCGGCTGGTTGCTGCCCGAGAGCGAGCTCACACCACGAATGATAACCGACTTGGAGGTACCGGGGTCGGATGATGTCTCAGCGATCTGGACACCAGCCACCTTACCTGCAAGGCTCGACATAATGTCGTTGGTGCGTGCCTGGGCGATGACGTCACCCTTGATGGGAGTGGCCGACACACCCAGCGCCTTGGCTTCACGCTTGATACCCATCGCGGTAACCACGATTTCATCAAGCGCCGTGTTGTCCTCCTCAAGGGCAACGGTCACATAACTCGAAACCGCAACGACCTGGGTCTTGTAACCCAAGCAACTGATTCGGAGTTGCGTCACGTTGTCATTGACGGTTACTGTGAATTGACCGTCGATGTCGGTGGCGGTGCCTTGAGACGAGCCGATGGCTTGCACAGTGGCACCAATCAGCGGCTCATTGTCACTGGCACTGACGACTTTACCGTTCACGGTCTTGTTGGCATATGCGCTCATCGCAATGAGGCATATCACCATGAGAGTTGATAAAAGTCTCTTCATACAGTAAACAATTAGTTAACCCACGGGCAACTCCAAGCGAGCGCAGAACCGGGAACTGCCTGTGGATTGATGTTGATTATCTCTAAAAAGTTGTGAACAGCAAGTGCGCTCTTCTTACTGATTTTTGTCTTTACAAAACAGTCTGTCCGGAAAAACGGTAAGGCAGCCACACAAGGCAATAATAGCCGGAAAGCACCAGCCATTCTCATGTAGGTAGAAACCAAATGAGTCTTTCCAAACATCGAATTTAAGGTCTTTGTACCACAAAATTTCATTCACTTATCTCCTGTTCAAAAACAGATAGACCCGCAAAGATAAACATTTTTTCACTCAAGCAATACTTTATATTTAAAAAAAATGAAAAAAATCGCCAAGTTCTCAACGAATCCCGACAATTTCTTGACAATTTCCAGTAAAGAAGTTACCGTCAATTTCATTCAAACAGGCCAGTTCATGCTAATTTACGGCCCATTCATTAAAAATCACGAAGGGCAACACCGGATTGCCCTTCGCGATTTTATGGTCTTTTAACTTTTCGCCAGACGGGAGCCTGCAAAGACTATGTGGCTTTACTGACTATACCCGCAGGCCCATTCGGCAATGACCACCAAACTTTACCCGCTTTTCAATACTTGAGTATTTGGATGGCGACACCACCACCGGAGGCAAGATGCAGATGGAGAACACTGGTCTTGTCCACATCAAGGCGACGGATGGTCATGGGATAGGGATTGGTACGGTAGTCGGCATCGGGACCGTCCTCATAGATGACAGCCATGTAGCGGCCATCGGCGAGGAAGTCGAGCGGCAGATCCAGGTCGCGGGCCTGAGCATCGGTCACACTGCCCACATACCAGTTGTCGGTACCACGTTCCTGACGCGCATAGGTCACATACTTGCCCATCGCAGCATGGGGAACAAGGGTAAGTTCCCAATTGGTGGGCACCTCCTCGATGAACTTGAAGGCAGGCTGATGCTCGTAATTCTCGATCTGGTCGGCTGCCATGTGGCCCGGGCTGTAGATGACGATGTACTCGGCCAGCTGATGGGCCAGGGTGTTCTGCGGACGCGTGCCAGGCACCGAGTCGTTACGGTACTCAAAGATGCCGGGCGTGAAGTCCATCGGACCGCCCAAACCGCGCGTGAACGGCAGGATGCACTCATGGTAAGGCGGATTGCCGCCACGACGGTCAAAGGCGTTGTACTCCTGACCGCGCATACTCTCGGTGGCGATGAGGTTGGGCCACGTGCGCTGGATACCGCTGGGGATGGCGCCCTCGTGGTTGACAATCATCAGGTGATAGCGGGCCGCCGTCTCGATGACCTTGCGGAAGTGCTGCACGCCCCATTGCGAGTGCTGCAGTTCGCCGTTATAGAAGTGCGAATTGACATAACCTGTCTTGACGGTGTTGATGCCCAGCGACTCATAGAGGCGGTAAGCATCCTCGAGCTGATCCTCGTAGTTCTGAGCGGCTCCGCCGGTCTCGTTGTGGGCAATGATGCGCACACCGCGCTCGGCACCATAGCTGCACAGGCCCTTGAGGTCATAGTCGGGATAAGCCTTGGTGAACGAGAATCCGTCTCCATGCTTTGTCCAATCGGTATCCCAGCCGTAGTTCCAACCCTCGACGAGTACGCCACCCAAACCATGCTTTGCAGCAAAGTCGATGTAGCGCTTGGTGTTCTCGGTCGTGGCACCGTGACGGTCACCCTGTGACCAGGTCCAACGCTGTTTCTGCAACGCCCACCAGATGCCCACATACTTGGTGGGCTTGATCCATGACGTGTCCTCGATCTTGCACGCGTCGTTGAGGTTCAACGGCATGCGCGAGAGCAGGATGTCAGCAGCGGTGCGGCCGATGATCACGGCACGCCAGGGCGACACACGGGTATCCCCCACCCTTACCTTATCGCCGTTTTTCCAGGGCACGAGATCAGCCTTGAGCGTAGTTCCCTGATGCGAGAAATTCATTGTCGAGTAGTCGGTGAGATTGGCATCCATGATGGCCATGTAGAGCCCATCGTTCACCTCAAGGGCGACTGGACCCGACATGCTGTTCTTCTTGCTCACGGGCTCGCAGGTATAGATGCCCTCATAGTAAGGCGTCAAGGCAGGAATTGACCATGCCAGGGCATCACTGGGCAGGGCAAACTCTGTCGCCTCGTCCATAATCACAAAGTCCTGCAGGCCGCGCTGACGCGGGAACTCGTAGCGGAAGGCAATGCCATCGTCAAAGGCACGGAACACCACGCCCAGCTGGCGCTTCTGTCCACCCTTTTCCTGCAAGGTCACCCGCATCTCGTTGTAATTGTTACGCACCTGGGCATCCTCGCCCCAGGGCTGACTCCAAGTCTCGTCAAGCGACGCATGCGTCACCTTGCCCATCCTGAAGTTGTCCTTGAAGTCGCCGTCCTTGAGCACAAAGCCCAATGCTGAACGATTGATAACGGCCTCACTGCCGCGCACGACCTGATACCAGGCCTTGCCGCCGTCAACACCCACGGTCACCGTGAGCAACCCGTCGGGCGAACTCACCTTCACGTCCTTAGCACTTGCTATAACGCTCAGTGCCAAGCACATAAACACAATACTAAAAATCTTCTTCATCTTATTTGGTTTCATTTGTTAATTCCTTGTTTACAAACGCAAATCATTCATATCAAGTATCGATGGATTTGACGCGAGCCTCGAAGTCGTCCTTGTTCAAGGCGCGAGCCTTGAGTTTGGAGCGGTAGGTGTAGATGGTGGTGAGGCTGGCGCGCAGGATGTTGGCAATGCTCTGGTTGTCGGTGATGCCGATGCGGATGAGCGCCAGCACGCGCGACTCGGTCGTGAGGCGTTTGCCCTGCTTGACCTCGATTTTGCCGTCCTCCTGCAACAACTTGTTGACCTCATCAACGAAGTTCGGGAAAATGTTCAGGAAGGCGTTGTCGAAGTTCTCGTAAAACAACTGGGCATTTTCGTTGCCCGAGTGGGTGCTCTTGAGTTCACGGGCCAGGTCCTCGGTCTTGCGGTCACGGAAGAGGCGGTAAAGGGCCTTGCGTTGCTCCTCGCCACGGTCGATGAACTTGCTCGACAAGGCCAGGAATCGGGCGATATACTCTTCCTTGAGCTTCTCTCGCTCCTGCAGCAGTCCGTTACTCTGGTGCAACTGCTCAACCGTGTCGCCCAATTGTGAGTTGACCTTGGTCAACTGCTCATTGATGGCCTTCTTCTGCTCATTCAATCGGCGGTAACGCTTCAACAATTGATAGATGGCGATGACACCTGCCACCAGAAGCAGTGCGATGACCGAAATGATGGCCAACAGCCTCATCATGTTGCGATGGTTGCGTTGTTGCTTGGTCTGATAGGCATCCAGAATCTTGGGCACGATGCGCGAAGCCTGGATATTGCGCAGGCGCGTTCCGTAGAAGTTGGCGTCGTCCACCGCCACGCGCATGTAGCGGTAGGCCCGGTCGATGTCGCCCTCGTCAAACAGGCGGTCGGCAATCGTCCTTAACGACGTGTTCTCACGGATGCTGCCCTCCAGGTCGCTCTCGGCGCTCTTGATCAGGTACTCCATCTGCTTCTCCTTGTCACCTAGCTGACCATAGTAGAACGACATCGTGCTGGTGATAATGGAATACAAGCGGTCACCGCTGCGGTATTGCCGCATCAATTTCTCCAGCAAGGCAATGGCCTCCTTGGGTTGGCCGCTGTCGGCACGGTTCTCGGCGATCGTGAGCTGGAAGTCCACATCGTCATGAGGTCCGCTGATGGCCGTCATGCGTCGTCGCATGTCGATGAGGCGCTGCACGCTCTCGTCGGCATACTGGGTACCCTGCATGTACTCGGCCTGATAGATGAGCAGGTCGGTACGGGTACGGTAATAGCGGATGAGCTGAACAGGCGACAGGCGGGTCGTATCAATGCGGTTCAACATCTGGTGCGCCTCGTTCATCAGGCAAGCCGTGGACAGGATATGCGCCAAATTCAAGCGACTCTCATTGAGCAGAGCTTCATCGCCGAGGGTTTGGGCCAGGCGGATACACTCGCTCACGTAAGTGTAAGCCGAATCATACTGATAGGCCGCATACTCGTCATACAAGCGTTCCAGCACGCCATAACGCGCAACAGGTGAGCCCGCCCTGGCCAATTCAGCCTTCAACTGCGCCAAACGCACTTCTTTGGCTGCAATGATCTGTGGTTGGGCTGCAATCAGGCTGTCCAAGCGACTGAAGGCATCGGGTTCAGATGCCGAGGCACCGATGGCCGCCACGACCACCGTCACCACAAGTATTAACCATCGCTTGAGCATCTTGATCACTCCTTAAATAAATATGATTGATTAACTCCTCAAAATAAAGTCAATCAACGCGGTTACATCACCGATGTTGATCTCGCCGTCACCGTTTACATCGGCATCAGGCTCATAGGCGCTCTCAGGAGTTGCACTCAGGATGATAGAGATCAAAGCTGTCACGTCACCGATGTTGACCTCGCCATCGCCGTTCACATCACCAATAAGAGTGTGGCTAGCAGGCTCGCCCTTGTAATACACCTTATAACCGCCTGCGGGAACACTAAAACTCTGCGATGCATTGAAATTCACAGGCGTGGCCGTTAATTCTGCCGAGATGTTCTCAACGTCGATGGCCAGTTTCCATTCGCCTGCCTCAAGGCCCGATACGACGGTGTTGACCGCACTTGTGCCCAGGTTGAGCAGTACCAGAGCAGTCTGAGCGTTGTGGTGACGCGTGTAGGCAATCAGGTTATTATTGCCAGTGGTGAGGAAAGTCACCTCGCTGGCACGGTCGCCATTGTCGATAAGGGCATCACAGCTGTGCTTGAGAGCCGTGAGGGCCTTGACGGTATTGAGCATCTTGTTGTCAACAGAATTCCAGTTGATGGGCGTGCGGTTGAAGTAATCAAGCTTGCGCGACATCAGGTAGCCCGTTTCCTGGCCATTATACAGCATCGGCATGCCGTAGAGAGTGAAGGTCAGCACAGTAAAGGCATAAGCGTTGTTGCCATACTGGGTAGTCATCGAACTGTTGTAGTTCTGGTCGTGGTTGGTGAGGTAAACCATGCGACTGATATCGATGAAACGCAAGTCACCCACCAAGTTGCGGCACTGGCTCAGCACCCCGGCGGGATTGCTCTTGTTGTTGACCAAAGCCGACTGGAAACCCCAAGCGTAGTCATAGTCCCAACCGCACACGAGCAAACGCTGCACGCTGTTGGCCATATCACCCTCGCCCAGCATGTAAATGGTCTTGCCGGGTTTGTATTCCTTCAACGCCTTGATGGCACGGGTCCAGAACGAAGTGGGAATCGTGTTGCTGCTGATATAGTCGCAACGGAAACCGTCGATGTCGGCCTGATCAATCCAGTACTCCATCGCCTCGATCATCGCCAATTGCGTGGCCTCTTTACTGTAGTCCAACTGATAAACGTCGCCATAGCCATTGGGGCTGGTGAGCGTCGAGTTATAGTATTCGCGATGCTGGGTGATCCACACGTTGTCCTTGGCGGTATGGTTGGCTACCCAGTCAAGCCACACCTGCATGCCGCGTTGATGGGCTGCAGCGACAAAAGCCTTGAGATCGGCGATGGTGCCGAAGTCGCTGTTCACGGCATGATAGTCGCGCGGAGCATAGGGGCTTCCCAATGAACCGATGCGACCTTGCACACCGCGAGGATGGATAGGCATAAGCCAAACGATATCGATACCCAAATCCTTGAGGTAGTCAAGCCTTTGCTGAGCAGCAGCTAGCGTTCCCTGGCTTGTAAAGTTGTACAGATCAAGCTCATAGATTACGTTCTGGTTGGGCACAAAGGTGGATGGCCCAGCACCGATGATTTTGGACAACTGGCCCATCACATAGTAGCCGTGGTTAGTGAACGAACCGTCAACGCGACCGTTCTGGTTGTTCCAGGTGAAAATGAGGCCTGTGGGCATCGTAAGCGTGCCCGTGTAGGTCCACTTATAAATCTTTTTACCGCTCTGGCTGTCGCCCATGTAGGTCATTGCCGGACCAGGCCAGTCGGCACCCACATAGGTGCGGCCGTCGGTATTGCCGGCCCATACCCAAATCTTGGGCGAGTCAGTTACTGTGCCATCGGCCTCAAAGAACACACATACCTCACTGTCACCAGCAATCGTCGGCTCATATATTGCAGCCTGAACAAATTGAGATGAAATCAAGATGACGAATAACGTCAATAATCTGAGAATCTTGGTTGTCATAACATTAATGTATTTTTTGTTGTATTTTTTGCAAAGTTAATGAAATAATGGGGGCCGACCTCGCTTCAAACAAAAAATCTAACTAATAAATCTATCTAACATCATCAATATCATTATTTTAGATAGTTTTTGATATCAAAAAAATCTAACCTTTTTACATACCTGATGAAACCATGAAAAACGAAAAAGATGTCGCCATATCATACTTTTTTCCATAAATCCTGACACGAGACGGGGCATTGAAGGTCAATAATCAAGATTTTCTGTGTATATTTGCCTCCACAAACAACAAAAACCAGATTGACATGAAAAAGAAACTGTTGATTGCCTTGCTGGCAATAGTAGGTATCGCCCTGGCTGCAGACGCTTGCACGTCGGCCATCGTCAGCGGCAAACTGACCGCAAACGGCCGTCCCTTGATATGGAAGAACCGCGACACCAACGACCTGAACAACCGCGTGGAGCGCATCAAGGCCCATGACGGACTGATGGAGTTTGTCGCCCTGTTCGACGCGCGCGACCTGCAAGACACGGCCGCGTGGATGGGCTTCAACGAGGCCGGCTTCGCCATCATGAACACGGCATCTTACAACCTGAACGGCAACGACGGCGTGAAGAATATGGACCGCGAGGGAGAACTCATGCGCTATGCCTTGGAACGCTGCAAGACGGTTGACGACTTTGAGAACCTGCTGAAAACGAGGCCCAAGCCACTGGGTGTAGAAGCCAACTTCGGCGTCATCGATGCTCAAGGCAACGGAGCCTACTTCGAGACCGGCAATTTCAAATATGTGAAGTTTGATCTGGCTGATGCTCCCGACGGCATCCTGACACGCACCAACTACTCCTATAGCGGCGTGAAGGACAAGGGAATGGGCTATGTGCGCGAGAAAAACGAGAAAACGTTGCTCGCACCCCATATTGCCGCCCAGGACATCACCCCGGCTGTATTCACCGAGGAACTGTCCCGCACCTTTTATAATTCACTCATCGGCAGAGACTATACCCGCAGCGGTGACAATTGGATCGTGGATCAGGATTTCATCCCGCGCCGCATCTCCACCGCCAGCATTGTTATCGAGGGCGTGCTGCCCGGCGAGAATCCGCTGTTGACAACGATGTGGATAGCCTTGGGATATCCCCCCTGTGCCGAAGTGTATGCCGTGTGGGTTGGCGAAGACGGAGTGGCCCCTGAACTGACGGGAACCACTGCCGAGAACCACTCGGTGCAGTGCGACAAGGTCAACAAACGTAAGGAGGAAGTCTTCCCTGTAGTGCGCGGCAACGGCAAACAGTACCTGAATCTGTCCAAACTCTACAATAACGAGGGCACTGGTTACTGCCAGACGCTGGCCTTAAAAAATCGCCAAGCCTACAAGCGCGGCTATGAGGAAATCGCACGCCGCAGGGCTGTCTTCAACAAAACAAAGAAGAAAAAATAAAGAATCAGGGCTAAAATACAAGATTAAAGGATAGCTGTGGAAGATATCCCTATCGAGCTTAACAGTGTCACATCGGGTACCTATATGCGGCACCTGTGTACGTTATTCCTTGCCGACAATTGGTTGTGGATGGTGCTCCCCGTAGCGGTATGCGCCCTGTTGGCGGTGTGGATTGATGTGCGCTTTGTCATCGTCGCTCTGATGGTGTTGCTGGTCGTGCTGCCCATGATACTTGCCCTGCTCTATTTCTACTATGGCTTCTCCCCCGAGGCCCGCTGGTCCATATTGGAAAAGACGGTTTCAGTTGACTCCAAGGGCCTCAACCTGTCATTTACCGACGAACGTATGAAAAAACACGCCATCCGGTGGGATGACGTGCGCTATATCATTGAAAAGGATGATGTGATCATGCTGATGCTCAAAGGGCATCGCTACACTTGCCTGATGTTACCGACATCAGTTGTAGATCCAGACGTCGCGCAGCGCCTCAGGCAACTCGTCACGCAAAGACATTAACTGACTATAGTCGTCGCTGCGGGCGACATACACACACATCATACCCTTGTAATCCAGCATCTTCATGTGAGGCACAAGTGCTGCATACTTCTGCTTGAAAGCATCAAGTTCCTGCTGATTGCGCAAGGTGGCAATCACCATATAATACTTACCGGCGGCATTGCCTACCGATGCGATACTGGGATGAGACTCAACAACCTCGAAAGTTGCAGGCACCTCACCCTGCTCGACCGTAACACCCAATGACTGATGCTGCGGAGCCGTAACAGTGGGCGTCATGCCGGCGGTATTCAGGTTCGCGCGGTCCACGATAATCGGAGTCGAAAGCATCAAACCCAAGCCCAACACGACGGCAACCGAGGCAGCTACGCGTATCGCCTTGCGGACGAACAGTCCACGCTCGGCAACAATAGCAGCAGGACGCTGATCGAGTTCGGCCTCCTGACGTGCACGCTCCAGGGCCGTAATAGTCTGAATCTCAACATCGGTCAACCCGTAGAATTTGTCGTTGGCATCCAAATCATTGAACGGCACGAACTCATTGTATCGGTCCTCACGACGGCAGAAGTAACCCAACCGTCCCATCGACACCTCGCTACCTTTCAACAACTGCTTGCCGAAAGCAGCCACGCTGTCATTGATGAAACGCATGGCCTCGTCATAGCTGAGTCCTTCACGACGTACAAGCGACTGAGCCAGCAGACCATCGTTGTGGGTCACACCGGCATTGAAGCCTATCGTGCGGCAGGGACGAGTCAGCAATGAGCGCTCCTCGTCGTAGGCTGCACTGTCATAGTTAGCGATGAACGCGCCCCATCCTGGAACGACCACGCAATCGTGGCGCGCCATCAAGTATTCAATATGTTCGATTATAGAAAACATCACACAAAGGTAGGGACTTTAGCGGGGCCCACAAAATTTTAGAGCCAAAAAGTCGTGAAAAAAGTTATTAACACGGCTCGCAGCAGCGACTCAGCGATTGAACACAGCACGGTAGGCAGCCGCCTTCTTTTCAAGAGCCAATGGATAGGCTCTTGAGGTGGAAGGCATGCGCCACAAGGTGAAATCATGTCCACCGACCTCGGTGTCAACAGGTTGGCCGATTGAGGGAATCTCCACTCCGGCCTGAGCAGCGATAACACCTGTCGCTTTCTCGCCCGTTGTGACTACAGTCTTGATCGTGGGATGCGCATCAAGCAAGGCAGCAAGGTCAATCGGTTCAACGATGTCGAGGAACTTGTCGCTCGCGTTGTCCTTAAGCCGACGAACGGCCATCCCCGTATCCCACAAGGCGATTCCCTCGCGGTTGAGGAACGCCTTGATGGCATCCAAGTCAAAACGCTTCAACTCATTGTTCCACAAGGCATCACGATTGCCATCAAAAAAGATGACACCCATCACGCGCCAGAAGTCGTTCATCTTGTTCGGGTAGTAGAACGGCATTGACCAGCGCACGGGTTTGGGTGGGAAAGTACCCAAGAACAAGATACGGGCCCCGTCAGGGACATAAGGCGCCCACGGATGGCGCTCGATAGCAGGTTCGGCAGTTTTCATGACAACAAAGAAAATGAAAAAACACTTTTTGACCATCTTTTTACTGAAAAAAAAGTTGATTATTGCAATTTTTATTAACTTTGCAATTTAGAATAACAAACAATAAAACATCAAACATATGAAAATCAAACACCTACTTTTAATCGCTGCGGCAGCACTGATGCTTGTCTCATGCGGAACTAACGGTCAAGAGGTAGTTTACATGCAGAATATTGACCAGATTCCGTCAGCTGCATTGGCTACAGCTTTCAATCAAGCCGGTGACTTCACCATCAAACCCGGTGACATGTTGCACATCAACGTTGCCGGTTCCAACGAGGATGCTGTCAAGCCTTTCAACAAGATCCAGTACATCAGCACCATTGGTAATTCCTCCTTCAGTGTGGGCGACCGTACCACCATCTTCTACCTTGTTGATGACGGCGGCAATATCGACTTCCCCGTATTGGGCAGATTACATGTCATGGGCATGACCAAGCTCAAACTCGAGGAATACATCACCTCACTGATCTATCCGCGCTACCTGACCGAGAAGCCTGCCGTGGAAATCCGTATCCAGAACTTTAAGGTATACTGCCTCGGCGAGTTTGCTGCTCCCGGCATCATTCAAGCCGAGAATGGCCGCCTCAACCTGATTGAGGCCATCGCCATGTGCCACGACTTGACTATGCAGGGCCGTCGCGACAACGTGATGCTGATTCGCACCGATGCCACTGGACAACGCATCGTCAAACGCTTTGACCTCGCTGATGCCAATATCATGCTGCAGCCTGAATTCCAGCTGCAACAGAACGACATTCTCTATGTCGAACCCAACAAATACAAGAAGAGAACCGTATGGAGTCTACCACCTTTATACGGTGCAGCTGTCAGCATCTTCGGAACCAGTATGAGTGTTCTCAACTTTATCTTGCTACTGACTAAGTAACTGAACACATAGTGCATTTTACACATACGGCTTGTCCCTGTCAGGGATGAGCCGTTTTTATTATGCATTTATGCCATTTTGTCAGTTTTTGACCTTGGCACAAGTGTTGAGTAGAATCAGTTGCAGCACGATTAACCAGCAATCAAGAAAGGAGAAACAACCATATGAATTTCAACAATTTTACTATCAAAGCCCAAGAGGTTATCCAGAAAGCCGTCCAGTTGACCCGTGCAAGCGGCAACCAGGCGGTTGAACCCGAACACCTGCTCAAGGCCGTCATGACCGAAGGCGATGCCGTGGTTCGCTTCATTTTCCAGAAGCTGGACATCAACCCCATGAATGTGGAGCGCCAATTGGACGAGGCGCTGCAGAAGTTGCCGCACGTGAGCGGCGGTGAGCCTTATCTGAGCAACGACGCCAGTCAGGTGCTCGAGAAGGCCAACGACATCGCCAGCAAGGGCGGTGACCAGTACGTGACTGTCGAGGCGTTGCTGATGGCGCTGTTCGACGTCAAGACCAAGGTGTCGACCATACTCAAGGACGCAGGCATGACCCGTGGCGACCTTCAGGCCGCCATCGACGAGTTGCGCAAGGGCAAGAGTGCCACTTCACAAAGCGCCGAGGAACAGTACAACGCCTTGAGCAAGTATGCCGTCAACCTCAACGAGCGTGCCCGCCAGGGCAAACTCGACCCCGTCATCGGGCGTGACGACGAGATACGCCGTGTGCTGCAAATCCTGAGCCGCCGCACCAAGAACAACCCTATACTCATAGGCGAGCCGGGCACGGGCAAGACAGCCATCGTAGAGGGGCTGGCACAGCGCATCATGCGCGGCGACGTGCCGGAGAACCTGAAGGACAAGCAGCTCTTCTCGCTCGACATGGGTGCCCTCATAGCCGGAGCGAAGTACAAGGGCGAGTTTGAGGAGCG
>JAFQZK010000003.1 GCA_017405965.1 Muribaculaceae bacterium
CATGAAGAATTTTTTCGTCCTTAAATTCATTGCGCCTGCTCACGGTATAGTTATGAATGTTAGACAATGTCTCTTTTGACTTGGCTTCGGTCTCCCTATTCATAATAGCATAATTGTTCTGGTAGTTACTGATGGCATTTTTCAATGGCTTTTGCTTCACTTCGTTGGTCAACATTCGTCCACCAACAGCACCGCCAATACCACCAATGATGCCACCAACAAGTGTTCCTATCGGGCCAAATAGACTGCCAGCAAGAGCCCCTGCCTTTGCGCCAGCCATGCCACCGACTCCAGATCCAGCTGCATCAAGTCCTATATTCTTTAATGAAGAGAGTGCATCTGTCTTATCCTTAGCGAGCAATTGGAATTCTCTAAAAGAAGATAATGCAACCGTCACAACAGGAATATGCCCAGAGAAGTCAAAGTCGGTGATGTCAGTAAGGCTATCTATGTCTATAGAATTAGCAAGGCTGTCCTTCATGCTAGTAAGAGAAGAAGAGAGATCAGACATTCCATCATGAATGCCCGACATTTCACCTATCATTGCCTTTCCTGGTTGAGTTATCAGGCTCATATAATTATGATGAGAAAGAGCGGTAGCTAAAGAATGCGGATTAATATGTTGTAATGACTTTCCTATCATCCCCATCACTTCTCCCATATCAGCAGGGATGTATGCTCCATCTTTTATTGCGGCAATCGCGCTATGAGCCGCATCTCCCAATTGTTGAGGAAACATTTCAGCAAAAGAGAATAGAATATTGCCTGTATCAGATACTGGAAGCAAACCTAAAACAAGTTGCTCTGTGCCAGATATGCTTTCAGAATACTTCTCTGAAAACTTACTTATCTTGTTGAGTGATGATTGGGTTGTATCTTGACTGGAAAGCGATTCTGGAATTGGAATGTCTAATTTTTCTACGTTTCTTCTAGTCTGTCGTAGCGTATCCTTAAGTCTTTCCACGCGGTTTATCTCTTCTTCTAATGGCACCACGTCAACGCTGCTAGAATCATTACTAGCCATCTCCATGCTAGAAATGGTCTTATCATACTTTTTCTTGGACGAAAAGACATACGCCCCAGTGCCTATTGACACCGTAATGAGCACAATTGAGGTTATTAGTAAAAACATAGCATTATCTAATTAAATTATTTAACTATTTCAGTGTGATGCCTAATTAGCTGAACTGCGGAGAATTAACACACTGTATCGCCTCATGGCTCAACACGTTCTAATTCTCTCATTCGGCCTGGAGATATGCCTAAAGCTGATGCAAAGCGGTCAAGTCGTCTTCGTGCCTTCTCGGTTATTTCACCCTCATCTGCATATTCACGATACATGTCGAGATACTCTTGCTCGTCTTCAGTGAGTTGAGGCGTTTTAAGCGAGGATTCCAATTCAGCAGCACGCTGTTCGCTGATACCGAGTGATTTACGTACTCTATCAAGCAATCGGCGCTCTCGGTCACTGATTTCGCCATCCTCCAGAAAATCCTTTAATGCCTCAAGATACTCTTGCTCATCTTTGCCCTTCAATTCTGAGGCCGAATTGCTGATGCTTTGTTGAGAGGAATTGCTACTAATTGCAGCAGATTGGCTTGGCGTTTGACTATGGGGTGTTACTTCAATTCTGGAATTATCCTTACCTGGAGGACGCCAACCAGCAGTTATAATAAATATTGCAATATCTTGATATGTATTGAATGAGAGGAGATCGCTATCGCTTATATTGATTTTACATTTCTTCTCCAATGCATTACGGTACATTTTTTTCTTCCCTTGTCCCATTTGAGCAAAGTTGCTATTAATGTTCCGATCTTTGGGGCCAAGCACCTCCCTTGCAGTATTCAACACAATAAATTCTGCGCTTGCAGAAAACGGCATATTCTTCTCCACATAATCAGCAAGATCACCAAGTGTTTTGAACTGATCAACCATTTCGGGCGAGAATTCTATATGGTACTTGTTCTCGATTTGTTGAATAATCGCTTTTTTATCATTCGGCCTGCAAATATTCCACAATGTTTTAAGGTCTAAATTAATCGAAGTGTTCAACTCATCAGTGACAACATTGATAACCATTGATTGGACATCATTAAGATTTGTTGATGTAATTCTTTTGGGAGCAGTTGAGGCTGGACTGGATGAAGGTCGAGATCGTTTTGGGGAAGATTTAGATGACCTATGTGCTACATTTTGATCACTAGTCCATTTTTTGCCGCATTTAGGGCATACATATTCATATTCTAAATTAGCAAATTCATCCTCAATATAGTCACCAGCCTTATCAATACTTTCGTTGACTTTTTGATTAAACATTGCAGAACCAATGAAACCAGCAGCTGCTCCTAATACAGTGCCTATGCCAGGAAGAATTGCCGTCCCGATAGCAGCACCTGTCGTTGTACCTCCTACACTGGTTGCGCCATGAACTAATGATTTCGCACCTTGTCGAGCCACTTTATTACTGTAACTCTTTATTTTTTTCCCTTCAACATAATTCCCGCAATTGGGACACCGCATTGTCTTACTCATTGTTTGTTTTAAGGTTTTATGTTGCCACTGGCTCCCCAGGGTGGCGGGTTTGCACATTAGTTCTTTTGTGGGCATAAAAAAGAAGCGCGGGAGTCTGTACTTGATACTCGTCCCACGTTCTGAGGCTCTAGCATTGCCCATTGAGGTTGAACGTGCAACGCAGAAGCCTACGCCGAATATGCTTCAATGCCTCGCCGTGCACACGACGATGGCAAATATACATATCCCACATAGGACATCTACCGTTGCTTCATCCCTGACCTCAATATTGAATTTGCTAGATTCCAGAACGTCAAGAACAAAGCGCTAAGTAAACGCCTTTCTTTATGTCATGTGTTCCCTGCCATACACCCACCCCCTGGAGTGGACTTCTGCCAAAGAACAACCGCAAATATAATCATTATTTCACTATCTCGTTACATTTAATAGCAATTTTTTACTCAAAAATGGAGAAAAACACGATTTTGTTAATGTTTCAAACAAGCCAATATTCATTCATCTTGTTTCTTACTTGCTGATTTCCAAAATGGCTAAAAGAAAAACGGCTTTGCCGTCTTTCTATTTTTAGTCCTCACACCACTTGGATCTCGTGGAGGGCCCAATCGTCGTGGTCTTCGATTGCGGTTTCCAGTTGTTCTCTCGTGGTGATGGAATGGTTCAATTGGGTGGAAGCTGCTTGCATGACTTCTTCGATTGTCTTGTAGTAGTCTCTGTCGCAATCAGTTTGAAGGATGTATCTGGCGGGGAAATAGTTGCCGGTCCAATCGTTGGTCTGGTAGATTCCCATGCCGTCCTCCTCGCAGCTGTAGTACACTTTCAGGCCGGGGATCTTTTTTTCGATTAGTTGGAAAATCTCGGTCAGTGGTCCCCAGGCCGTCTCATCGTCCCAAGCGAGTACAGTGTCTTCAACATACAGGAATGTCCATGAGCCCCGGCAATAGATCTTATGCCAATCTTCACCGAGTATATGGACCAGGTTGCCGTACCATGTCGAGCCGAAGCCATTCTCAAGTAACGGCTTCTTCATCTCCTCCAGGTTTTTCATCATGTGGTAAAGTTTTCTCACTTTATCCTTTGGGCCTTCCACTCTGACCCCTGAATAACACCAGTTAGGCATAGCTCAATAGGTTTTAGTTTGGTTAATAACTCGGATGTGATGGGCGTTTGGATATTTCTTCCTCGCCTTGTAGTGAATGTATATCCTGCTTCTGCTCATGCTCTCGATTGTGATTGTCTTGCCATCCACGTTGACCTCATAAGTGTAGATTGTGGGTATGGGCATTTTGGTGGTAGTGTTTCCAGCCCACCATTCAATCAATAATTCTTTAATTGTCTTGATCATCTTACAAATTGGTTTTTAATGCGTTGTACTGTTGATATGGAGGAGCCGGTGAGTTTCGCTGTGTTTCTGATGGAGTAGCCTCGTTTCAGCAGCGATATGACCTCCTTGTACTCCTCACGTTTCTTGTCCTCGCTCTTGATGGTCCCGGTTTTGCGTCCGAGTTTACCACCGTTCCTCACATATTGGGCACGTCCTGAGTTGAGCCGGTATTGGATGTTGGCTCGCTCGATATTGCCCATCTCAGCTAATACGGTGATGAGAATGGACGCGATGGGATTGACGTCTCCATTGGGTTGAAGCGAGTAGATGCCAAGGTTCTGTATATAGACTGATACCTTAGCCTCATGCAGCCGTTCCAGGGATTTCAATACTTGCAGCGTCGATCTTCCCAGGCGGCTCAGTTCAGACAATAGCAGGAAATCGACATGGTTCACGGTGCAATAGTCCAAACACTCGGTCAACACTTGTCTTTCTTCATTCTTCTTCGCCCCAGATATGTGCTCTTCGTAGATTCTCACGATTTCCATATCCTGGGCTTCGCTGAATTTTTGAAGGTCTGTGATTTGTCGCGATGTGTCCTGTCTGTCATTTTCAGAACTAACACGGGCATAGATCACGGCCCTCTTGGTTGGTTGTGTCGTCATATAAATCTTTGATAAAAATGGTTACACAAAAAGGGTGTATTCATTGGCCCTTGCAGACTTTTTTGAATACACCCATTATTTGAATACACTCAGCCGGTCTCATTGGGTTGGTTGGCCGGTGTCGCTCTCACATAACTCGTTCTCTGTGATAATGCCGTATTCTTGAGAAATGCGTTCTTGATAATTCTCACATTTCTCTATTTCACTATCCAGAATAGAAATCAGGTTGTCAACGAAGATGTGTTCTATCGTTTTCAAAGTTTTGCCCTCTTCAGAAATGAGCGTTACTTCAAAAAGATCTTCTCCTTCGTTCAACACCACTTGGACATAGCCGGTGTGAATGAATCCTTGTACATGGAATTTCACACCAACTTCAACGATTGTAATGCTTGCCGGATTGATTCCCCAGCTCATTACTACAAAGGGATTGGTTCTGAAGATGCTGAGGATATAACCAGCTATCTCTCTGCTATATTCTTCGTCCATAATCATTTCCTCCTCTTGTTTTTGTTGATTTCACTGATGAGCCTTCGGTTGAGAGCATTGAGTGCCTTATACAACCGTTCATAGCTCTTTTCATACTTAGTACCTTGGAGTCTCAGTCCGGCACTCACGAGATCATTACCGGCATTGTAGATATCCTTTTGAGCCAGTCGTAATTCTCTCATTCGATCTTCTTCTGTAAAAATCATAGTCGTTTAGTTTAAGTAAGTGTTGTTTACTACTGTCTTGTAAAAACTTCCGGGGGCAGGGATTCGTACTTTCGTAAAAACCATTTGCCACCATTCGCTTCTTAGGTTGGGTTTCTCGTTCATCAGCATCTCAACGATTGCAGGATGAATGGGGAAACAGTACTGGAGTGCCCTTTTCTTACTTCCGTCGCTAAGGGAATTCCAATACTTCAATGTCATTTTCTTTGTCTTTGCCATTGTTGTTGGTGTTTAATGAAGAAGGCCCCCACATGTTGAGTTTTGTGAGAGCCTTCATTCGGTTAATAATGTTTGTAATACTCAGTTTCTTCTTTACCCCAAAAATCTAGATCTGCTTTCACCATATCATAAGTGGATTTAAGCTCTGTCCTGTCAAGTCTGGGATTGTGTTGTTGGTAAGCTGCTTCGATTTCACCAAAACTTAAATCTGGATACGTCTGAAGCAACTCATACAGTTCATCGTAGTATTCGTAAAAGTAATCGTCGAACCCATAGAATCCACCCATCTTGTAATCATACTCATGCGGATAGGTTTCGGTACAGTTCTCGATGATATTCTCAACGAATGATAAGCAATTAAGAAGGTCTCGTTTTTCCACAAATTCATGATCTGTGTGGGGGTCGTAATACCCACAACTCATATTCACGGCACTAACTTGAAGACCATTCTCCTTCAAGGTCAGCACATCGGTCATCATTCCTTCCTCTAGATGATAACCGAAAGCTTCATATCCGGTAGCCTCGATAAATTCTTTAGAGCTTATTTCAGTTGAGCAGATGGAAGTGATAAGGTCATTACTTCCTCTACGATCACACTGAATCACAAACCTTACGTTATTGAAGAAATCCATGTCAGCCTTAGAACTTCCAATACAACCGACTTCTTCACTAACGAAAAGTGAAACTTTAATGTTCTCGTATTTCATCAGACACTTCAGACAAATCCAGACTCCATTTTTGTCATCGGCTCCAAGTCCTTCAAGCCGTTTATTCTTGGGACTATAGCCGAAAATGATGTCCTTGGTCTCGATAGCCTGAAAATCTCGTGAATGAATGCTTTGTACTTGATCTATGTGAGCGACCAAGCACGGGTAGGTATCAGAAACACCCTTCGTCACATAGATGTTTCCAATTTCTTTGTCAATATCAACTTTCGCTCCCGGTACATTGTTTCTAAGCCACCAGAGCAGAAACTTGATCATCTTTTGTTCCTTTCCACTCTTGCTGTGAATGGAATAGAGTTTCTTAAGCAGTTTCATAATGTCTAAGCTCCAATAAGAGCCTCCTCCTCGACTTCTACAAGGGGCAGCTCAGTTTGTTCATTAATCTCGTCGTAAAGTTGGTCGCCTATACGGAACAGAATTTGACAGTTCACATAGACGTCAATCATGTCGATGCATACATTTTGAGGCTCGTAGATATTGAGTTCTGGGTTCCAAGCATTATAGGTAGTGAGATCCTCAGCGTTTTCATAATATTTTGAATCCAATGCTGAATAGAACCAGTTGTCCTTCTTATATTGGAGTTCGGCAGCATCTTTACACTTCTGGCAGCAATAATATTCGCCGGTCAACTCTGATTTAAACAGTTCGTCAGCATAATACTCCGGCGAAAGCATAGTACCTCCACACTCGGGACATTCATCAAGATCATCCTCGTGGTAGTAATTATCCGACCAATACGTAAATTCACTTAAGTCGTCGCTGTCACAGGTAATAGAGCTATTATGATAGATCACATCCGTCACCTCATATGCGTCCCGATCGTGAAACTCGTCGTAAAACATCTCCTCGTCATCGTCCTCAAGTTGTCCGTTAGTGGTATCGAGATTGTATGAATAATCTGAATCCGTATAGTTATAGGCCACATTACAGTCCAGATTATAGTACTTGAAACTATCCTGGTAACTGAGCTTATCTTCCCAGTCCAGATTACATTCGATACGAAACTTCTTATGTGAAAGTGAGTTTCCATCGACATCGACAAATGCTCGGCTGGAACCACAATCGGCCCCAACTTGCTTGTAACCATCAATTTCTCCAGCTTTAATCAACGAATCGACCAAAGCACGTTTAAGGATGTCGCTCTGGTCCTTTGCATACTGACGTTCTGCTAATCTCCATAATTTTTCCTCTTCATCGAAAACTTCAGTGAAGATAATGCAACGGGCCAAAATGATACCGTCTTCATCTACGAGTCTAGCAGCTTTAGCCTTCACACTGTCTCGATAGAATGTATGAAAACCTCGGTCAATCATGCAGCTATTAAAACCGCTCGAACATGCTTCACCACTGTAAATCTCAGCAAAGTCATGATCCACAATCAAAGTGAAATTGGGTAAGGTACCAGCAATGTAAACCTGCCAGTCTTGACTAAACTCCTCACATAACCAAGTCTTTACCTGCTGTGGAAGTGCTTGTCCAATGTTAGTTTCGTCGATGAGTTTGCTGTAAAAACGTCCAGCTCTCATCTTGAAAACACCAGAATTATTCGAGTGATTGATATATCTCACAAATCCTATGCTCCCATCTTCAGGAATACCCCGATAGGAGTCCGTTTCGTAGATGTCCGAATGATAGATAACGCCATTAAGGTCCAGAGCGTTCTCCAGGCCCTGATGAACCCCGGCGTCTGAAATCATCTTCGTCAGCTTGGTTTTTAACTCGGCCATACTCTTAATAGCGAGCAATGACCAATCTCCACGTTCTCTGCAATAAGCCCATACACTCGGTGATTTGAGTAGGGCCAGCAAAATTTTGTTTCTACGGCTTTTTACTTCACCATGCTCTTGAATCCCGAATAGTTCTTGGAATTCCTGAGCGTTCTTAAATGATTGAATCTTGTTCATTTTTCTTGTTCTTTAAATTGTTGTTTGATAAGTTGTTAAATGAAAAAAGGGGCCTCCACCGTTATCTTGGTGAAAGCCCCTTCTTCGGGAGCATGAGGTGTCGTTCCTCTATGCTTCAAAAAATGGTTTACGATAGGAACCAGGAATAGGTTGAATCCGCTCCTTTAAGAGTGGCAGTAAGGCCTAAAGCGATATCCGTTGCATTTACTTGGCGCTGGATGAAGGAATCGATGTAACTTCCCTTCACAGCCCCAGTCATGAGGTTGAAAAAGTTCCACATGCTCAGTTCGCCTTCTCCGTTTGCCTTGAAGTTGGCATCGCGGATATATTGTTTAGCGATGTTGTTTACCATTGAATCGGTAATCAGCAGCTCGGGTATTGTCCGTTGCTTGTAGGTCGGAAGGTAGTTGTAGAGTCTCATCCGTCCCAGCAGTAATGCAAATTGATGTTCGCTCAGGCTCACTTCACCCAAGGATTTCATCAGGTGAATATGTCTGGCCCAATCGTATTGTTGTAACAGCTCAAGAACACCGCGATAGATTTCGGCGGTGCTCATAGCTCGTTGGTCTTGCTTGTAACCGTCAGTCCAAAGGCAAAGGTTACAGCATGCCGTGTTTTGGAATCCGACGGCGAAAGTGAATTTCTGTGCCGTCAGTCGTCCGTTCAAGTTCTCCATACCGTAGGATTTCACCCCACAGATGGAAAGGTTAAGTCTGTTTCCGTTAATGTCCTGCCATAAAGAAGGTATCTCAATGCAGAAACACATCCGTTCCCAGTACATGGTTTTGTCTTCCGGCAGGAGCTGTGAAGCGGGTTTATTAATCGCTTCTGGTACCCTGCCGCGAATAATGTGGCTCACTCGTATTTCAGGCTCGGCGATTGTTTCTCCTTGATAGAAGTCTCGTGCTGCCTGGTAAGTGGCCTCGATAAATTGGTTGTGGCTGATCAAAACCTCGTTATCTTTAGCGTAAACGGGGATGATGCAGTCGTTCATAAGCTCACTCCTTGTTGTCGGTTGGGAGTTAGCCTCAATGAAAGGGGAGCGGGTATCTTCGGTAATGATTTCAGCGTCGATAATGGTCTCCCCGGTGTTGGTTGTTTGATCCGCTTCGACTACCATTGGAAGGTAGGATGGCGGAATGATTGTTGTTTGTTCCATTTGTTCTGTTGTTAGTTAAATGGTTAATAACATCATGGTGGACCCCGAAGTTTCTCCAGGATCTTCACCAGTTTCTTTGAATTCTTAAGTAGCGTAGCGATTGTCTCGCATACGATCACAATACCGTCAATGGCATCGCTGGTTTTCGATTTCTTTACAGCTACACCCGTGACGGTTCATCTTCTTTCTTCTCGTCTTCTTTCTTGTCTTTGTCATCAACCCAGCTCTTGATCTTCTCTGCGATGTCCAGTAATGCAGAAATTCCAAAAAGGGCCATGACGATTTTTGGTAAATTGTTCATTGTCTTCTCTCTGTTTTGTCTGTTTGTTGTTGTTAAATGTTAGTAAATAAATGTTAGTTAAATCTCTCATATATAAGGGTTTTCCAGGAGAATTGGATGGGGTGGAAACGGATAAAAACAAGGAGAAAAATGGGCTTTTGGGATAGAAATGGTGAAGTTTTGAGATTGATTAAAAAACTGATGATGGAGATACCGCAGTTAAATATTGTTAAATCGAATATAATCAGTTAATTTTCAATAGATAACAGGGTTGGTTCTAGGGCCGAAAAATGGCATTTTAGGTTCATTTTTGCCGTTTTCGTTTTTTTCTTAACATTCGTTTATCGTACTATGTATATATAAGCGCGACTCAAAAACGCTTAATGCAGTCAACTTTAATAATCAAAAATTCTCAAAAAATGAACGAAGTAATCATCAACAATCGAGCGGAGATGCGACGGGTGGAAATGGCAGCAGGTCTGGAAAAACAAATCGAACGGCAAGCATGGATGACCGTCTCACGAAAACGCCCCCTGAAGGCGACCCACCTGGAAAAGTACGAGCAACAGCTCCTCTGGGACGAGGTATCCCGAAACAACGAAATCGAATGGACCACCGAGATGGCCCTGCGATGGAAAGAAAAACTGAACTGGAACCTGTTCTCAAAATGCGCCCACGGCCAGGCGGTAACGGCCGAAGGAATCGAAGCACTCGCCCCCCTGTGGGACTGGAAAGCCCTCACCGCGAACCCTAACGTGAGAATGACCAACGAACTTGTCCGCAAGTACATCGCCAAATGGGACTGGAGCGCAATGGCGTGGCGCTCATGGGAAGACTACGACGCCCGCGAGTTCTACTCCCAATTCTTCGAGCGAGTCCCCCTCAACGGATTCAGCGGATCAAAACTGGAGTTCGCCCTCCACCAACAAGAAGTGGAACGCCTGTGGCTAAAGATGAACGAGCAATGAAACAGCGGATACTCGAAAACCTGACAACGACTGAACGCCTGACCCTGCTGGAGCTGATATTCGCTCCCGGGGCGGGTGCCCGTCTTGAACAATCCTCATGCCGGTTGAGCGATATGGAATGGATGTTCGATTTTAACGTAGTGAATCTGGTCGAGTGCAGATACACATACGACAACGCCAATGATCTCTTCGGAGAATTGAGAAACATGTTGATGCCTATCCAGGGAATACACCCCAACTACGGGCTTCTGTGTTTCATCCACATCATCATGTCAGATGGTAATAGTGACAACGAGGCATTCAGCAGGGAGATTCTAAGGTTTATCGACGACTGCAAGTCCTTAGATATGGTATTTGACCATTTCTTTAGCACTAGCAGTTACAAGGAAGTCATCACACTTCGGGTAGTCTTTGTCGATGATGAGAAACAAGAAAACATACGTGATTGGGTAACTAAGGATAGTAGAATATAGATCCAATTCACAGAGAAACAATCAATAAAATAACGTGTAACTATGAACGAAAAAGAAAAAAACGATTTAAAAGAGATCCTGAAAGGGATTATAGATGACATTGTAGTTGATGCATTCAGTCGTATTAACTATGCCTACCAGTATCATCGCGAGGGAGTAATAAATGAGGATTCAGCACCTAAAGCGGGAGAGACTAAAACGAGAATAGTTTTTCCCCACTTTAGCAATGGTGAAACACGAATAAGTGAGCAAGAGCTTCGGTTTGCTTTTGTTGAGGCTTTTAATGCTTCGCAAGCCGTTAAGGACAATAATTTGTTTTATTCGGTTGAAACACCGACAAGACTAAAGTATAAAGACTTCTCATCAGACCCCCACCAAGATGATAATGGTCGTAGCGGAGAGTTAGATATGGTCATCTTTAACGAAAAACAAGAGAGAGTTTGCCTGATTGAGTTCAAAGCAAACAATGCAGATGCAACAGACCACGAGAAGGATCTTTTAAAGTTGGATAAAGAAGGTGATGGCATTCTCACATATTTCATTGAGGTACTTAAATCATATACAGCTGGAGATGAAGAAACAAAAACCATCGGCTCATTAAAGAGAAAGATCAAGCTCAACAATAAAGAAGGCAAAACACTAATAAGATGCTATGCCTTAGAGGGTAACCGCAGGAGTAACAATAAGAAAGGTGAAGATATAAGTCATCTTTTAGAGTGACATTCACATCGTGTTAAAGGCAAATGTGAAAGAGCGAGAAGGATATTTGCAAATCATAGATAGAAACCGTATTTTTGCAGATAATTATTAACGTAATAGTAATTGAAATATGGGAATCATTATCAAGAAAACGATAACAATCAAAGATGAAAATGATTGGTTTAGAGTTGCTCCACCAAAAGGGAAGGAGAAACAATGGAAAGATGGCTATAGTGCTAAAGAATTTGCGAAGTTCGTATCATATGGCGATTTCAAAGAACTTGTTCAATCAGTTTTAAATGAGATTTCTATAAAAACACGAGCAGATTTTATTGGTGAGCCAGAGGTCGAAACCAAACTTCCCCAAAGAGGAGAAGGCAGAAATCATGACTTGCTTCTGTATAATAAAGATGTTGTTATTGGCATCGAGGCTAAAGTAAACGAACCTTTTGGAGATAAGAGTATTCATGAAGAATATAACAATCCAAAAACGAGTGAAAACAAACAAAAACGAATAGAAAAGCTGCTGGAAATGATTGTTCCAGGAAAAAGCATTGAAGATTTAGAAATCAAAAATTTGCAATACCAATTATTTACCGCTACGGCTGGAACGCTTTTAGAGGCTTACGATAAAGGCAATGACAAATGTGTGTTTCTAGTCTTGACGTTCCATGAAAAAGAACATGAAGCAAATCCTGATAACAAAGAAGCATTCAAAAAGTTTGTGAATGTTGTATGTGATGAGGGGCAGAACAGTCAAGTTTTTAGAGTCAAGAGAGATGATGATACTGAGGGCAAAGATATCACATGCTGGTTTATAGAGCGAGATATAGCATTTACGCCTCAAACATTTAAGATTGACTAAAGATGATGGAGAAACCTGTCGATAATGAGCCTCCAGTACTTGATAGATGGAGGGCGGATGCTGCTACTCTTGTTAAGGAAGATACTGGTGTTGATGCTATTATCCTGGTTAATCACGGGTATCTTGAACAAAATCCAGTTGTAATGGTCAGGTTTAATGATATTGAGTTATTCGTGTCAATATCTGATAAACCTGAGATAATAGACAATCCCCAGGTTGATGTTCCGATGAGTGAAGTAATGGGTTGGGTTAAAATGAATAAGGAACTGCTCTTGGAATATTGGAATGATGACCTTTATCCAACTTCTAAGATGATCAAGAATATCCAAAAAGTAGAAACTGTGGACTAATGTTTGGGATGTGTGTTATGGCTTTCTCTTCACCACTATACAATCCGTTCAAGAACCTGATCGATTCCTCATTCGCATTCGGAATCTCCTCAGAACCTTTTCACTATACTTTTACCCTCATTCACTTGACGCCCCTCTCTCGCTTTGGGCTTCGAGGGTCTGTGAATGTCGGCTAAAAGGCTTACGCACTTGTTAAAAAGAAGATAGGAACGGCTCGCTTCGCTCACCCAATCCGCAAGCAAAGAGAGACCCACCTGCTGCCGCCTCGCCTCTAGCCCCGTCCGCCTCTCTCTTGTTTCGGATGGAGTGCGTCTTGTGGACGCACCGTTCTTTTCCTTCTATATCTCCTTATCTATCCTCTACCTGTCCATTTTTTATTAGAAAATTTGCATAGGTATATAAAAACAGCAAAAAAAAGGACACCTAAATAAAAAGGAACAACATTACCATTCCTCCCGTTTGTTGAAAGTCAAGTTTTTTAATGATTAGGCTTTTTAAGGATTTATTTGTATCTTTGCAGTATCTACAGACGTGATGAGTTATTCCGATTTTTTTTTTCGCGTTATACTTATGTTGCTAAATGCAGATATTCAGAGAACTATAAATCGATATGTATTATGGGAAAGATTCTGACAAAGGATTTCATAACGGACGATAAGACTAATAAGGTCTTTATCTCCAGTTTAATAGACACAAAGACAGGTGACCTTGATAAAGAGGCACGGGCTAATGTGAAATCTTGCATCATGCAGTTTGAAAAGGACTGTGAACTATTGTACAACACTAAAGATGTTTGGGCTCGTGATTATATGCCTATTCAACTGACCAAAAACACATATCTGGGATATACCTATAAGCCTGACTATCTCACAAAGTCTCCTGAGTATGCAAAGTGTGTTACAAACTGGAAACTTCATAATGTCCATGCAGATAAGTATGATTTCAATGGTTTTAAGGTTGTCCAGATACCTCTCATTCTTGATGGTGGTAATGTAGTCAAAGCTATTCTGGATGATAAACCGTGTATGATCATGTGTGACAAGGTTCTGCTAGAGAACAACATTAACAAGAATAATAAGACAGAATTAGAGAACTTCCATAAATGGTGGAAGGAATGGTGGGAAGAGAATTTTGATGGTACCGAAATGAAACTCGTGCTCTTACCATGGGAAGGTTCTAAAGTTGACCCCATAGGCCATGCCGACGGGATGATTCGATATATCGATAAGAACAAAGTATTAATTACCAACTATAAAGACTTTAATGAGAAGCATTATAACGAGATGATGAAGGCATTGGAGCCAGAAAGGCCCAAGAGGGCTGGATTCAATGTTATTTCTTTACATTTTTCGGATTTAGAACAATTTAAGAACAACAAACTATTCAGTGTTTTATTGGACCGCTCCTGGTGCTATATCAATTATCTGCAAGTAGGCACACGAATACTTGTTCCAAGACTTGGTTATGATCTTTTGGACAATGAAGCTCTGAAGCAGATAAGAGAGGCTTTTTCAGCAAATGAACTTAGTTATGAGATAGAGCTGATTTCTCAAGATATGACCTCTATCGTTGAAGATATGAATGATGAGAAGAACTCAGGAGGCGCTTTGAATTGCTTGACTTGGACTATCCAGTCATAATAGCGAAAAAGAAAAACAGCCAACCCCATCATTTATTTGATAGAGTTGGCCTTTTTCGTTTAGTTGGAATTGGATTTTGACTTTTTATATTCGCTGTAAGGTTTGTATTCCCCTCTCTTCATCCCAAACATTTCAGCGTTTTTACTGTAAGATCGATTCACTTCGTATCTCAATTTCTCTTTGTCATAACCCGTTGGAAGGAAACGTGACTCGAGATAGTTTATAGCTTTCTCAATATCGATCCCGGCTTCACATAGAGACTTGGCTTGAATGAAGATGCTATGGGTTCTGTTTCCATCGATGTAGTTGTCCTGGAACTTCTGAAATCTGATGTCGAGAATCTTAATGATCTGTTCGTCTGTCATTGGTGAACGTAAACTATTAAGACGGGCAATGAATCTAGCGGTGGGAGTTATCGTAGGCAGTGAGTAAGAAGCCGATGTTTTGCTATGTTCAGACTCTTGTTTATCGTATTTTGGGTCATAATCGAGATGGAGGGGAATAGCATTGGGATTATAATAGAGATCTGGGTCAAAACTACAATAACATGCTCTCCCGACATCTTCACAGTCATCATCCGGCTCTATCCCGAACTGATTAATGAATATCTGCTCCACCTGACGATAAAAGTTGCCGTAATGGATGAGACTGCTGCTATCCGTATTAATGACTACCTTCAATCCATCACCGCTTGGACTCTTGAAACAACAATAGGTACAGCCCCATCCCATTACCGTCTGTTTTATCATCTTCAGTTCCTCATCAGTCTTATGGTCAACATCGATACACATGAGACCGGTAAGAAAAGCACAGCCATTATTGCCCCTGTGATGGAATATACCCTGCCACATGATGACCGGTAATGATTTCTTAGCTTCTTTTCTCAGTTTATCATCCGTTATTGGCCGGACAACACTAATTTTTTGGGCTATTTTACTGTTTGGATCTTTCATTCTGGAGATTATCGTTGAAATACGGCAGCACTTCTGGTAATCGAAATTATTGACATCCCAGATATTGTTGAAATACGTAACTTCAATATCACTCATTTTAGTTCAATTATTTTATAACAGTTTATTCTCTTCCCATCTCTCGTGAGTTTTACTTTCTGGACATGGGCGTACTGGGTGATGTCCGTTGCTTTGGCTGTCTTAATAATTGAAAGACGGTCATATTCAGCCTGGATCATCGTTTTTAGTTCGGCATTGGTATATATATCGCCGGTTTTAAGATTAAGGCTCATACCACTGACCTTGGATGCATTGGAGAGCAGCCGTTTAAGATTAGCCTCGATATATGCTGCCTTTTTTATCTTCTCCGGCCCAAGTTCACGGTAATACTTCTTAAACTCAGTGGGGACAGAAGGTGAGGTTTCTATCATAGGCAGGACTTCGGAACATCTCTCAACAGCATCGACAATAGCTTTCATCTGGTGCTCAAAGTTGTCGTCCTTAAAGAAATCCTCCCTGAACCTCTGATATTCCTGCTTAGCCATATCGATAGGATTGAAGCCATTATTGTCTAGAGAATTGAGAACATGTAATTTACTCTTATACTGTTCCATCTTTATCTCTACGGCTCTTAGGTCAGCGATATAGGCTAGGTCATTACAGATAGCTTTGCCTGAACCCTGACCAATTCTCTCAACGTCAAGATAGCTTTTAGTGTATCTTAATCTGTCCTGAGCAACCACGAAATTGTCAAGGATGCTGAGGTCCGTGATATCCGATAATTGCTCCACTTGTTTGAGGGTATCATTTCTCTTGTCATTGATTTCCTGGATCATCTGCTTCTCATCCATTCCCTTCTCGAGACTTGTGTTCTTGTAATAGTAGAATATCTCTTTACGGAATGGGTTGGTCTTGGTTCTACATCTTCCGGCGATCTGAGGAAGGTCTATCGATATGTCCAATTGCAGGTGCTCTTTGTTGCTGTCTCCGAATACATAGGTCGTTGAACAGTCAGAATAGAAGTCTGTCCCTTCAAAGCTGCACTTGGTTACGAATGTGAAAGGCTTGTTCATCGTCTTATACTCATCCTCTCCTGGAGCAGCACCGATGGAATGACCTACACTTCTCAAGGATGTCCTGTTCTTCTTATCTTCGGCACATATTACCAGGGTCTCGGAAGGTTTGAGTTTATTATGGTCTATGACGGTGCAGATATCCCTTACGCTATTCAAGAAGAAAACCGCTTCAGTCGAGTAGATAGATTCACCGTCCAAAGTGTTGAAAAAGCCTCTCTGCCGGTAATCCTGAATAATCTGATCAATGGCGGATACAGTACTTCTCATCTTCCTGGGAACTACATCAATATCTTCCTTCATCGACGGGTCCCATTCCAGTGTAACATATTCCATACCACTGAACTCGTCCATAAGATCAAGATAGACCATGTTCAAGGGAGTAGCGGATATGTTTACAATCTGGTTGGGAAGGCTGTTAAGGGTATGAAGGAAGTTGATCACAGTGGACCCCTTCATCCTTACGTCAGTGAAAATACATGTCCACTCATCCACGACAATAGTAAACCGGTCTAACATGTTCCTGGCCCTCAAAGCATTCAGGACGTTGAAGAGGGAATCGAATGTGGATAATATCTTCGGTACTCTAGACTCATAATTGAAAGGGTTAGGGCCACAACTCTGAAGATACTTGTCCATTTCTGCTATTGTTTCGCTCAAATCCTTGTTCCCGTCACTCCTGTCGAAATAGAACAGTTCCCTCTTAATGTTTTTGTCTTTGAGTTTACTTTTAATGAGGCTTATTCTCGGACTTGCAAGAATGACCGGCTTGTTGTTGGTAAGGAAGAATACGGTACATCCACAACCGGTAATACCTTTACTCAGTATGATATGTCCCTCAGGCAAAATGTCACCAAACTCCTTCCAGGTCGATAGGTGTCGGTATTGGAGAGGGACTTGAATATCTATCTTTTTCATTTCCTTTATCAATTTGTTAGTTTAGAATAGGAGGGCCCAAAACTTTCGCTTCAGACCCCTCCCATCTGTTTTTCATTTCTTATGCAGCCTTCTCATTAAGATATTTAGATAGGCCATAAGTACTGTTGAATCCTTTATCATCCTTGTAGGTTTCATAATAGAGAATCCACTTAGCCTCTTCCTCTTTAAGTTTCTTCTTCAATTCTTCAGGAGTATCAGCTACTACTGGCGTTAGAATACCCCAAATCCAATCTGAAGGGACAGTGGTATGTCTGATATCTTCTATTTCTTTCCCGCCATATTCCACATTCAAACAGAGCCAGTGATATTGACGAACGACCATGTCCATTGTCTCTCCGATATACATCATTCCGTTCTTGATGAGGATTCTGACGTAAATATAACCAATACACGCTCCAGTCATTGAAGGGGTGTAATTGCTTATCTTATCCAACACATCCTGCTTGATGGTGTGTTTCTTTAAATTCTTTTTTGCCATAACTTTCATCCTTTAATTTGTTTTCAGAAAGGTCCTTATGACCCTTCTTTCTGCTTACCAGGTTCATTGTGATATTTTTTGATTTTAAGAACCTAGTAAATCTTCTGTACGCCTCCCGTTCCTGTTTATGACGAGGGCAGATAGAAGCAATGTCTTTGAGCTGGATTGTAAACTCGTAACCATTTCCAGTCTCATATGCTTCTCTAAAATCGCTATCATACTGCATTAGCGATTCAATATCTTTTGAAAAGTAGCGCTCTTCAATTAAAAAATTGTGTAAATACTTTCTTTTGGTATTCATTGGTAAAAAATTAAAATTGTAATTCCATTTCCATACCTCTTGTGTTGGAATGGGATAATGTCATGCTCTTTATCCTCGACGCATGATTCTGTCTGGCTAGTTTCTTGTAATCCTCGATAATGTCCGGGATATAGAAATAATACAAGAAACCAGGGAAATGAGCGACCGTCATGCCCAAAGGTGATCGACCCTTTCCCAAGATTAGCCACATCAAAGGTTCTGGTAGGCTTTCTTTTTTGTCCTTGAAGTCTTTAAGGATGATGGGCCACCAAAACTTTACGCTGTTATTTGCTTCATCGAGAGTAACCTTAAATCCACTGAGGTCTTGCCCGTTAGCAATCGTTTTCAGCTCATAGTTTACGCTCCATTCAAAATCACCGGGGACTTCATACTCCAAATATCTGAGTTTCCCCATCAGCCAGATCTTTTTGACTTTCTTTTTCATTATCCTTTCTGAGATTTAATAGTTAAGATCACTCCTTTATCACGGAGCAATACTTTCTGGAGCTTCTTGTATGAGTCTTTTCTACGACGAGAACGAGGACATATAACCAGTAGATGTTTAAGTTCTACGGTCAAGCTCATCCCCTCGGTCAAAGGTCCATATTCAGCATCCAGTCTCTTGATATCTTCAGTGAGAGGGTTTTGTTCTACCTCAACCACCGGCGCACTTCTTTCATCATTAGCTTCGGATAGGATCGTGCGTTTATCCTCCCCTCGCTCATCATCCTTTGTTCCCGGCACCCAAGACGAGAACATGTTTAAAAGTAATTGATATAACATAAGATCATATAATGTTAAGGGAATCAGACATTTGAATCCCGTTTTTCGATATTCCACAGTTATAAGAAGAAGGGGCTTGTTTCATCCCCATTTTTTCATTTCAGATTGGTAAGGCGGCTATCTCCCTCAAGGATAAGGTTCCCATGCCATCCAAACCCACCTTTTTTCAATTTCAGAGATAAGGTTCCCAAGTGACCAGAAGAGCGTTTTTCGCGTTTCAGCACATAGGTAAGGCTTCAGGGTCACGAAAACCGCTTTTTCTTTATTTCAGAGATAGGGGTTCTATGGGCCGAGGAGTGCGTTTTTTCGATTTGGGCGATTTTTTAAGGTTTTTGCTGCTCATAGTGCCTGAATATGGCACTGGGATGGGGTAATTTTGCAGCGGATTACAGATTTGCGTTTTTGTGAGAAATGGGATTGTGTGAAATCATTAGATATGTGAGATGCCCGTTTTTCAAGAAAAATGCTTATCTTTGCGTCCGGAACAAGAATATTTTATATTCTTGACCTGCGAAAGACCGAGAGTTGAACGATATAACAAACTCCTTTGCGGTTATATAGGCTTTGGTCGGCCTGCAGGGACTGCATTGGAGTTTGTTTTTTGAAGATTTAATGATTTAATGAGCCAAGATAAAGCGTTTAATCTATTCGATTTTGGGTTAAAAAAGGCTGGAAAAATTCAGCTTTTTGATGAGGCCTCGTTGGACTCAGAGGGTAACATTATCCCCTTTGAGACACAAGCTGCGATTGTTTCCCACTATCTCCAAAATGAGGGAACGGAATTCGACCAAACGTTCCAAGAAAAAGCTCAGCAATTCATTCAACTGTGGTTGAACTGGATCAGGGACAACCGCCAGCAATCCACTATCGAACAAAGCATTGTCGCGGATCATTCAGCCCTAGAAACCTATATTTTTAAGGATGTTTATAGCCCGATTTTCAAGGCAGTAGAGAATCCTACATTCACATTTATAGATTTATTTGCAGGAATGGGTGGTTTTCGCTTGGCTATGCAGGCTCAGGGAGGTAAATGTGTTTTCTCGTCGGAATGGAACAAATATGCTCAAAAAACTTATTTTGTGAATTTCGGAGAAGTGCCCTTCGGAGACATCACTAAGGAATCGACTAAACAATATATTCCTCAACAGTTTGACATTCTCTGCGCTGGTTTCCCATGTCAGCCATTCTCTATTGCTGGCGTCTCAAAAAAGAAAAGTCTTGGCAGAGAAACAGGCTTCAAAGATAAGACACAGGGAACTCTATTTTTTGATGTTGCTGACATAATTAGTCGCCATCGTCCAAAAGCGTTTTATTTGGAAAATGTCAAGAACTTAACCTCTCATGATAAAGGTAATACATTTCGTATTATTTGCGAGACACTGGAAGAGTTGAACTACTCCATCCACTATCAAGTCATGGATGGCCAGGCATACGTTCCGCAACATCGTGAGCGTATTATGATTGTTGGTTTCGATAGAGAGCGTTACTATGGAGAGGAGTTTTTTCATTTCCCAGTTCAACACGAGGCAAAAAGAACGATTCAAGAAATACTTGACAAGAATCCTGATCCAAAATATACGTTAAGTGATAAATTGTGGGCATATCTCCAATCCTATGCAGAGAAGCATCGAGCTAAAGGAAATGGATTTGGTTACGGACTTGTGGACTTGAACGGAATCGCTCGAACTCTAAGTGCTCGTTATTATAAAGATGGATCCGAAATACTCATTCCGCAGGGCGATGGTAAGAATCCTCGGAAGCTATCCCCAAGAGAATGTGCTCGTCTTATGGGTTATCCAGATAATTATCGTCTTGACCAAGTATCAGACGTGCAGGCCTATCGCCAATGTGGAAACTCAGTTATAGTGCCGTTAATTACTGCTGTATCAGAACAAATTGTAAACACAATTAACGATTATGAGTGAAATACTGAACTCCGCTATTCAAAGCGTTCAAAAATCAAAGGCAGCTTGGTGCCGTTTCATTACTGGTAATGACACAGGAACGACTGGTTCACATCAAGCTGGATTTTATATACCGAAATGTGCCTCGGAATTGCTCTTCGACAAGCCCGGTGTAAAGGGAGAGAACAAAGAAAAATTTGTACAAATTAAGTGGCAGGATGATTTTACCACTGATAGCCGCATGATATACTACGGAAAAGCTACTCGTAACGAGTATCGTGTCACTCGCTTCGGTCGCAATTTCCCGTTTTTGCAAGACGATAACGTAGGCGATTTGCTTATACTTGCAAAGTTCACTGAGGAGGACTATGCGGGCTATGTACTTAGTAGCGATGGGGACATCGATGAATTCTTCGCCACATTTAATCTTGCCCCCGGTGAGACAAATCAACTTATAGACATTGACGGTATTGCGAAACCTAATGAAATAATTGCAAAACTTTTACAGGAATTCGCTAGTCGTTTTAACTCCTTCCCGGATACGCGTCAGATGGCGCTTGGTGCAAGGGATTGTTTTAACGAGGCTTTCAGAGTGGACGTCGATGCTCTAAAATCTCATCCTGATGATATACTTTTGCATTGGGTGGATACCGAATATGACCTCTTTAAGTGTATGGAGGAAAAAGTCTATGCTGATGTTATCTCTAAACCTTTTCAGAGTTTAGATGATTTTGTTAAGATGGCAAATGAAGTGCTCAACCGCCGTAAATCGCGAGCTGGTAAGTCATTAGAGCACCATCTAGCCTGTATCTTCTCTAATAACGAACTGGTTTTTGAAGAACAAGCTATAACTGAAGATAACAAGAAGCCTGACTTTCTTTTTCCCAATGCTGAGTGTTACCACAATCTGCTTTTTCCTGCAGATGATCTCGTTGTGCTCGGGGCAAAGACGACATGCAAAGACCGCTGGCGTCAAGTTCTTACAGAAGCCGACCGTGTGGACGCGAAGTATTTGTTTACACTACAACAAGGAATATCTAAGAATCAGCTCAGAGAGATGCATGACTCTCACTTGACATTGGTCGTACCACATCAATACATATCAAGTTTCCCACAAGATTACCAAAGCGAAATTAGCGATTTATCAGGCTTTATTAGAATGGTTAAGGAAAAACAAGAAGGACTTCCAAAGTTCTATAGTTGAGTGTAAAATATGTCAACTAAAGCATATACCAGAACAAATAATCTAACACGATTAGCGCCATTGGTGTTATTCCTGACTTCTTATATGCCTTTGTTTATACTCATCATAGTGAGACAAACTATAGCAAACTCTGATTATTTAGTCTGGGGAGGTTTAAACTTCGATGCCCTTTTATGCTTGATAAAGCATTTTGGTATTTCTCTATTGTGCCTTGTGCTGACAATCTTTGGGTTAATCGGGACCTATGTTGTTTTTGAAAATCTGCAATTAAAAGTTGAAAATGGTTACACAATAAAGACGATAGATGTATCAAGCATGAATGACGAACCACTTGCATATATTGCCACATATGTTATTCCATTAATGTTTGAAGATTATAGTAACTTGCCGAACTGCTTAACAATAATAGGCATTTTCTATATTGTTTATCGACTATATGTACGTTCCAAACTACTTCTTGTAAATCCCATATTAAGTTTGAAATATTCAATTTATAGTTTCCGATATATGGATGGAGATATAGAGCGACAAGGTGTCCTAATTTCTAAAGATAATGATATTTTGGAAAGCGACTGCATTAAGGTCTACAATATCGGTTATCAACTTTATTACGGATATAAAAGGGTTTTAATATGAGAATAATCGATTTATTAGAAAGCATTAAGAGCTCACAAGAGCAAGATGTCAAATTGTTTTTTGTGACTAGGGCTATTAAAGCAGGGGCCACAAAACGGACTTTAGCAAAAGATAAGTACCTTTTTAATGTATATCAAATAGATTGCAACGAAGAGGTTCGATTGTATTTGTATGAGGCGACAATCAACCAACTTGACAAAATAATAAAGAAGAATTATGAGATGGTTGATTATGACATTCTGTCTGATGAGACAGAGCATCTTTTTACTTATAGCATTCAGAACAAGGTGTTCTCTTTTAATGATGTCGTAACAAATCAGCTTCAAAAATCAGTTCCAAAGGTAACAAGTATAGCAAGTCTCACTGAAAAAGAAGAAATGTGGGCATATTGCGTGGAGTTTTACAATCCTGAATCGGAAGATAGAATCTTTACTTTTCGAAAAATCCTTCCAAGTAAAGTTGGTGTAGATGAAAAAGCGAAGAATTCTTTCCGAGCATTTTTTAATACAGAGAGTCAACAGCTACGTTTATTAAAAGAAGAAACGGTTAACCTTGATGAACAAATAGATTGTATTTATCATCAGGATACATTCTATGTCATTAAAAAAGCCTACTTTGAACAAATTGTTGGTTTACAGGAAGAGTTTAGAGAAAAGGCTCATGAGATTGCTGACAAGATGATTGAAAGTGGACATTTTGTCGGCGGAGATACTTTGAAGGAATTAATAGATAAAAAGCCATCGACTCACAAGAAATTAATAAAAGTAGAGAAAATAGGAGGTTATAAAAACTTGACTCCCAAAATACTCAAATCAATGAATAAAGTCTGCAAGAAATATGGAGAAGAGCTTCCTGTTAGCAATGATAAACTTTCAATCGAGAATGAAGGGGATTTAGATACCATCCTTCGAGCTTTCGGTGATTATTACAAAATAGGTGAAATAACGGGGAAACCATACGGTACTTTTGCTGGAAAGGAACTTCAAGCCGTTAATTAAACGGATTTATTAGGTTAAATTTTTTGTCTTTTAGATCATGGATTTCTCTTTATTGATTAATAGAAAAGTAATAGACATATTAATTGGCGATACCACGGTATTGGGAAGCTACAAGTTGCCTTATATGTCTGGCCCTGATCTGTGCCAGTTGTGCTCACAGTTTGGATTAAGTAAGACATATACATGGGGTGGAGTGAATTCCAGTAGATGGACATATATGCAATCTTTAATGGTATTCATGAATACTCAAGGAAGAATATCTGAACTGCTTTGTTACCTGTTTAACCATGTAAGATTTACTGATTTGAACTCCCTTGGAGATATTGATAAAATTAATGAGACTTATCGGCAAATTGTGAGTGCTGCGATAAACAGTATTAATGCACATCTACTTGCTGCTAGAAAAGAACTAAGGGTTGTAAATAACTCTTTTGTGTTACTAGACATCGGTACAAAAACAGTTATTGATACACCTAAAATTAAGGTCGTAACATATCAATATATTAGAGAATTACCAGAAAGGATTAAAGACGATTTGCTAAACAAAGATTATGATAGTGTCATCACAAAATCTCGGACTTTACTAGAGGAGGTTCTTATTTATATTATTGAACAACTTACTAAAGAACGTTATAAGAGTAATGGTGATCTTATAAAGATATATCAAGAGGCTACAGGACTACTTAATATGCGTCAAAAAAGAGAATGGGATAAAAGAATAAATGAACTATTAGGAGGTTTGCACAAAATCGTAAATGCTATATCAAGTATGAGAAATATGAATAGCGATGCACATGGTGTAGGCGCTGGCAGATTAAATATAAATGAAAGGGAGGCTTTGTTGGCTGCTAATTCTGCTAGAATGCTTGCCGAGTATTGGCTCAGCATATATGAACGGAAGTGATATTAGTCAAATCAGCCAATAGAATAACTGTGTTAGTTATTCTATTCGTTTGCAAACCCATTAGTAAGATTTTGCGATAGCCTGCATAGAAAGTAAGCCATCAGTAAACCCCGTATTGTGAGATTATTTGAAAGCCTTCGAAATAATTGGAGGTAATTTTCAAAGAAATAGGAGGATTCTATGAATTTTTGAGAATAAGTCTGAATTTCTTGGAAGATTCTCAAAGAATGTTAGAGGATGCTCTTGTGCATATTCCGGCGATACCCGTTCAGCAATTCCGTTCAATACCCGTTCACTCGGTTGTTGATATTTGGTATCGGCACCAGAAAAACGGACTATGCTGTTACAGTTTTGGTTAATTTGAGGACAAAATCTCCCAAAAAACATCAATTACAATCTCTGAAGTTCAAACACCTCAAAACCATACTTGAGTAGACAACCTTCATCCTGGTTCAGCTTCTCACAAAGTTGAATAGCATCTTCTTCATCGTGAAAGACCATTGCATCTGAGATATCAAACCCCACTACAGTATTCATGGCGAAAGTGACACCTTCCTCATCAGCTGTCCCCTTGTAGTAGAAAGTGATTTTGGGGTTGTCTATTAAGTGAGTCGTAATTACATAGCCTTCCATCTCACCTTAGCCAGTCTTCGGGTTTCACATGGAATACTCGACTAATTGCTTCTATATCCTGTTGTGTAGCCGGTTCTCTACCATCCTCTACAGCGATAAGGTGCCGAAGGTTAATCCCGGCTTTCTCAGCCAGCGCCTTTCTCGTATAGAGTCTGCTAGTTCTGAGTTTTGTGATTGAAATTGCAATATCCATAATCTTAAGCCTTTATAAGAAACCGTTGACAAGACTGCATGAGAGATCGTACAGGGACACTCACCATAGACCAGGAAGGATTTACAATGGACATTATAGCCAGATTCGTGCAGCATACAGCCCTTGTCAATTAAATAGATGGAGGGATTAGTTATTCGTAAGGACTACCGGGAATTTGTGCACACGTTCGGCAGACGAATTTTCGAGCAGAACCCCTTTATTCCATCTAAGTTGGGTTTCCGCTGCAAAATTAGTGCTATTTCACTCCTCCCACAACCGTCTAAAGGTGGCATTTTTTGAAATTCACATTATTATCTGTATCTTTGCGATATGATTAACATAAAACCGAGATGAAACACCCACTATTCATATTATTCGCTCTAGCTGCTCTGGTTTCTTTCGCCCAACCTAAAGAGCGGCTCGATACGGTTTATTATGATAGCAACTGGAAGGGGTGCAGCCCAACCTTTGCTACCTATTACCGAGTTATGACCATCCCCACTGATGATAATCCCCGTAAGCAATTCCGAGATTACTTCATTACTGGGGAGATACAGGGAGAAGCGAACTACATCTCAATTAATCAAGATGATGACAGCAAATCCATTTTCGACGGGGAAGTGGTCTCATATTACAAATCCGGGAAAATTGAAAAGAAATCGACTTGGTCAAATGGGCACCAGGTTGGAGATGCCTTTTCGTACTATGAAAATGGTAAAGTCCAACTCCATACCTCACTGAATGATAAAGGACAGCCCGACGGAGAGTCTTCATTCTTTGACGAGGATGGGAATCTAACGGCGATTCTTATGGCTCATGATGGTATTCCAAATACTTACTTGACGGCCTACAACTATATGGGGTCTATGGGGCGCTATGATGTTAATACAGGCGCTTTTGTTCCTGAACCTGTTCCTGTATCAAGTATGAAGACGAAGATTGTGAAGGGTGAGAAGATTTATTATTACGATGACAAGAATGGCATCTATCTAAGTATTTTGGTTGATGCAGTAAAAAACTACGGTAAGTATTATCGCATAGGTATATCCATTTACAATAATACTAACGAGACCATCATTTTCGACCCAGCCCAGATAACAGCTAATGGTCGCTTCTTCAAAAAATCAAAGAAGAAAAATGATGTCGGGTATGATGAGATATACGCTGATAATGACGAAGCGAATTACACTTATAATCCATCTATAGTTAAAACAAAAGACATTAGAGTCTGGACTTATGATGATTACGCTAAGAAAGTACATCGTCGTCAGCAGTGGGATGCAGCACTTGTAGCTTTTGGCGAAGGATTAGCGGCTGGTAGTGCAGGTTATTCCACTTCATATTCTACAAGTACGACATACGGATCGGCCTATGGCTCTAGTGGCTATGCTTATGGCTCTGCTACAACCCATACAACCACAAGAACCTATGATGCTACAGCTGCCGCCATAGCCAACGAGAGAGCAGCTTATAATATCGCTACATACTCGGCTAGTCTTGAAGCGGACACTCAGGCTATAAACGAGAATTACCTTCAAGTAACCACCCTCGATCCACAGACTGAGACTGCCGGTTACATCCTACTGAACAAGGACAAGCCTAACATCATTGACCTTACAATCCCAGTCAATGGTGTCGCTTATCATTTCCACCTCACGGAGATACCGAAATAAACAAAGGAATTCTATCCAATCAATACTCGGGTTATAAAACTGCTATAACTCTGTAAATTAATATTAATCTGAGATCAACGATATGGCCAATATTGATAATAAAATAAAAAAGCAACTTCTATCCGTCTATAACTCCATGGATAAGGAAACCATTCCAGAAAGAGGAGACGGATGGGTGAACCTTGCAAAATATGGGCCCGCCATTAAAAAAGCGGGCATAGACTATCATCAACTTGGTTTTGCAAAACTGGGAGCTTTTGTGGCTTCTTCTGACCTGTTTGACATATGGGATGATCGAACAAAGAAAGTTCCAGTTAGATATATACGAGAGAAAAGAAAAACGAAAAGAACAATTCCCGTCATTTCGAAGAGTAAGCGAATTGAAGATTTAGATGAAATTGAGAAGGTCAAAACTCGACTCAGATTGAAAAACAATTTCTTTATTGGTCAGTTCTCACCCGAACGAACGCCGGGCTGGTTTAAGATTACTGACATTCGAGATACAGGCTTCACGAAGATTGAGGACAAAGAACGAGGTGTTAAAGATTTATCAATAGTGTTCCGCAGCCCGAATGCAAAGTTTAATCGTTTCGCATATTATAAATTTTCCTGGGTCTTATTAGAATCATCGACCTTGAAATTTGGCATTGACTTGGAAGGATCGGCTACACCGATGTATCCTCAGGACATCGTCGAATGCCTCCACGACGCCATCGTTAATTATGATGCAAGCTCAGCCAAAAAAATCACCAGGACTCTTGATACTCTGAATAAGCAGCTAACACAAAGTGGCAAAGAAGTGTTTATCTATGAGTTACTTCAGAATGCAAATGACTACCCTCGAAAACGCAAAGTGGGAGATAAGATGGTTTCTGATCCTGTTGATGTGGAGTTCCATATAACAGAAGATTATCTCACATTTCAGCATACCGGTGATTACTTCAATGCCAAGAATATTGCAGCTATCTGTGATATAAATGATGGAGAAAAATCAGATAATGTTGAAGCTATTGGTTACAAGGGAATAGGCTTTAAAACTGTGTTCCTTGATAATGATTACGTTTATCTCAGAACTGGCGATTATTCTTTCCGCTTCGATAAATCTGCGACAGACATTATCAATACTCCTTGGCAGATATTACCTGTATGGACGGAAACCAACAAAGTGAATCCAGCTATTAATAGTGTATTTAGCCGTCATCCAGATGAGGAGTATCGTGTTAAGTTTGCCTTAAAACCAAGAGATAAACGGATTCTTAATGACCGTGAAAGAAGTGATAATTATATTGACTTGTTCTCTTCTGTTTTTGAGTCCGAGAGGGTTATTTTATTTATCCCGAACATTCGTAAAGTTAGTGTGTTTTGGGGCGACAATACAGAACCTGTAATTGAACGGGAAAAAAGCACTAGCCACTGGTGTGTGTCTGAAGCGCTGACAGACGTAATACCTGAAGATATTAGCAATAGAATTAATGAAGTCTTGACCAATCCAGATGCCGATAAGTCCGGTGGTTATGATAAGATCCCAGAAAAGTATCTGAATTTCTCCAAAACTGCTGTTAAGTTTGCCTGCAAAAGAGAGGGCAGAACGTTGTTGCCGGTAGAAGATGCCATCCTGTATTGTTACCTCCCAGCTAAAAAAGCAGACTGGGGCTTTAAGTTCCTGATGAATACCGACATGATTCCAAATGGAGCTCGTGATGATATTGCTGATGATGTTGAACTCAACCATGAGATATCTAAAATCGCTGGAAGACAATTTTTCTATTGGATTAAAGGACTCATTGCTAGCAGGGAATATGATCTAGATTCTATTTTTGCCCTTATACCTTTTTTTACAGAATGTAAGGAGAATAAGAAATTATATAAGTCATTCATACAGGAATTCCAAGATGAGTTCGAGAATCTTCTCGATAAGGTACCGTTTATACCAGTAGTAGATGCTGAAGGTAATGAATCCTACGCCTGTATTGATACCATTATTGATGACATGACTGGCATTACTAGTAAGAATGTAATGTCTGATTCTGATTTTATCTCATTAATGGGAATGAGCGATTACAGTCTGCCTATTCAAGAGCTACGTGAATCCGAAAACTTCATGGAGTTCTTACATGGCTATTGCCCAGTCAAGATGGATATTAACTTCGAAGACGTCAAGAAAAAGTGTTCAAGTGACGAATTTGAATTATGGCTCACAGATCTTGATAATAATACACGATTCATTAAGCATCTAATCGATAACAACGAATTAGATAACTTCTCATCAGAGCCTATCTTCATAGAATATGAAGGAGAACTATATCCCGAGGGCAGTTTATATTATGACTTTGACACGTATTGCTCAACAATAGATTTCTTTAAGAGGTTCGTTCCCCACCTGTGTGATCATACTCGAAGTCAGTTTGCTGGGAATGAACATTGGGAGGCATTTGTAAAGAGCCATTTTATTGACTTTGAAGCAAAAACTATTATCAATGATTATATACTTGATGATAAAGATGCCATAGAATTATTGAAAGACGACAATAATTCTGTCAATTTCTTTAGATTTATTGCTGATAATAAGGTTGATATATCTGACATTAAAGAAAAAATCCCATACATTACAGAAATAGGAGATGTTATCACAGATTATGAGAATCGATTGTACTTCTACAGTGAAGAGGCTTATAACCTATCAAGTGAAATATGGCTTGGTGACAATGTGGTAAATGTCCTTTCCCATATTTATCTTGAGAATGACGAAGATGATTCCCTTAAAACATTTTTTGAAGGTCTAGGATGTTCAACTTTTGATAAAGGACAGTTCATTGCCGATGTAATCGCTGGCGATTCAGATTTTAGAGATGCTGTAAATAAGTCTATTGAAGATGACTTTGACAATAGTGTAGCATTTATTAAATATCTCTTCTCTAATTATGATTCATTAAAAGAGAAGAATACGACATTTAAGGAATATGTTGTCAGCTGCATTGACATTGATGGTGATGAATCATACCTTTGCGATGATGACGTTCGGTATTTTAATCAAGCATCAGTCAATGGTAATAGCACCTTTGAAGATAATAAAACGCATCCGTGGATTAAGTACACGATGATGTTCAGCCTAAATCCCAAATACTTTGATGAATTTGACGAATCTGAACTTAAGGCCGTAGAATCTTTCTTCCGGAATCAATTTGGAATAAAAACCTTTACTGACAAGTCATTCTTTTCGGATGTCGTATTGAAGAACAAAAAGGAAATCTATGATTCTTTGACTGATGAAGAAAACATGCTGGCCTTTATCACCTATCTGAAACGTGACGCAGCTCGAATCTTTGACGGATCGTTGAGCTATAATGATATCAAGGAAATGCCGTTACTTTGTTCTGATGGCTCTGTGATATCAGAAAGAGACGATGATGTGAAGCTTATCGAGTATGACGATGATGCTGTCACACTACTTGGGAAAGAATGGTGCCCAGAAGTTTTTGCCGTTATGTCTGAAGAGTATTCTAATGGCTTTTCCAGAGACATGCTTCAGCTGTTCAAGATTGGAGCCTATGATTTCAATGAAATACTAAAAGACATCCTTGATTCTGACAGCCTCCAGGAAGATTTGGAAGATCCAGATAATAATATTGACTTCTGGAGATGGATCCTGGCGAATGCTAAAAAGATAAGCGACTTTGACGCTCTTCAAGAGTTGAACCTATTAGATACCGAGGATGAATGTCAGGAATGCTCATCACTTTATATTTCTGACACTTACCAGAAAGAAAATGGCATCGAGGGATTAGTGAAGAAATATGAACCAGATGCTTTATTCGTATCAGCTAATTATTTGGAAGAAGGGCCTGATAAAAGCCGCAAAGAATGGCTGAAACTCTTCAAAAACCTTGGCCTTAAGTCGGACAACAAAGATATGTTGTTCAACTCCGTATTACCAAACCTTTCTACTTTTGAGGAGGATTCTGTAGTTGCTATGATGACTAAACACCTCAAGGACTTGGAAGAAGTCTGGGAAGAACGGAAAGATGAGATTATTCAATTGAGGGTGAGAACAAAGTCTGGTGATTATAAGACTTTAAATGAGACTATAGTTGTTGATATTCCTGAAGAAAAGGTTAAAGAACCATTCAAATACATTCAATTATCTGACGAAGTTGCTGTAGATATCCTTGAAAACAATAGAGAGTTGTTGCAGCGCATCTCAGGAGAATGCAGTGACCATCTAATTATTAAGAATAAGCAGGCATGGGCCGAAGAAAAAATTGCGGAATATATAGACAACATTCAAACAGATGACGAAAAAAGGGAGGCAATTCATGTAAAGTTTGTTCAAGAACTAGCAAAACTATGTAATGATGATTATGAATTCCCTTCAGATATATTAGATGATATACTATATCGTGTAAAGGGAGACGAAGATAGTTACAAATTAGGCTCAGAACTTACACTCGGACATGCATATAGCCCTGCCTGTGATTTTGAGATTAACGGGGTTACTGATTTAGATTACTTATCGGAAGATTATATCTTTGAAGGAAACCGTGACATCATAAAGTCCTTCTTTAAGCAGAGAGGGTTACACTGCAATGTCGATAAAGACGATCTGGAGTTTCTGTCTAAAAGAAAATTTGCAGTTTACTTCTGGTCACACTGTTTCACTAGACGCATCAGTGTTTACAAGGATTGGATAAAAGAAGGGTTATTCAATGATATTGTTTGTGTACCTACGACTCATGGAGTAAAAAAAGCAGAAGATCTTTATCATCCTGATATCGTCAGCTATGCTATGAAATCTAATGGATGGAGAGAAAAAGTTCCGTTCAAAGGCGTAGTTGTCAAGATCCAGAGGGAAGATGATCGAAAGTTATTCAACACACTTCCTTTCAATAAAGTTTTATCATTTGAAGACTGCCTGAATTATCTGCTAAATGCCCGAGACAACCGAGGAGAAGAAGAAGTTAAACGAAGAAAACAAGTTATAGATTGGATTCTCCAAGCAGAAGATATAGATAGTGGTCTTATTGACAATTACCGGAAGAATTCTGAAGCGAAATGGAGAAACGGAAAGGGACAGAATAAACACATTAGTGAACTCTATGCCATTCATCCCAATTCAAGGCAGGAGAGAAATATTTTCAAAGGTGATGAACATGTCATTCAGACAAATATGTTCCCATCCATTGCAAGTGAATTCGAACGCATTTGTGGGATTCTTCAAATAAAATGTTTAACGAGTAATGACTTCAGTCATACTCCAATAAATTCTGTTGATGAAACAAGGGAGATGATGCAAGTCTTGAAGCCTCGTCTCTTAGTTTTAGCCGCAATTGAAAAAGACAGTAGATACAAGGAAACTTACGAGAAGTATGACGAAATTATCTCGAAGTATAAATTCTTTGTCTGTGATAAAATAGATTTATGTTACGAAACTATACGTAACGATGTTGAACGGATTTATTGCGATGACGATAAGGTTTTCTATGTGAACTCATGGCTACATAAACGCACCTTCACAAAATTTTGTAGTTGTATAAAGAGACTGTTAGGCATATCGGTACTGGATGACGTTTGTGAAGATGTCCTCGATGGGAGTGAAGCAGTAGAAGAAAGTATTGCAAAATATTGCCAGTCTTTCGTATATGATAAAGATTTCCGAGAGTACTTAGACAACCTTGATTGCAGTGTTTCTGTAGAAGAGGAGGAAGAAGAACCAGAGGTTGAACTAGAAGATTACTATGGGGAAACAGTTCCTACCGAAGATGGATATGAAGAAACTGAGGATGACTACGGAGAAGATAGTTTTGGAGAAGAGTCTCAAGTAGATGAAGATGAAGAAGCAGAATCGACCGTTGATGACCGACAGAATGAGACAAGTACTCACAGCTCTTCAAATGGAACAACGGACAGGCAAGTTCACGAACCAAGGCAACCTAAGATACTTGAACCAAGAAAACCTCAACAGCCAGTAGAACGGTCAGGTAGCAATAATAGCCGTCCAGAGAAGGAGCCCACCACATCTACCACAAGTCCAAGTAGCCGGACCGCAGGTAGTGGTACTCCATCAAAACCCTTACAGCGTCCCACTTCTAATCAGAATAATGAAAGGCATGTAACCGGTAACGATACTGTGGATTCGGATGCCCTTGATAAGTATGGCTATGATTCTGATCAAGGTGACTTCATGGGGTCAGTTAATCACGATAGAGACTACGAACCCTTAGGTAGTACTCCTCGAGTTCAACGGCATCGTAATTGGAATCCAAGACAAACCCCACCAGAAGAATTGGATAGATTGCGTAGTCGTGGTATTCCTTTAGAATTGGAATCACTACCACCAACTCGCGATGAGATAGATGCTCTTGCAGAGTGTGGCATCTCTGCTGAACAAATCGCAGATACGAACTATCTTGCTCAATTACGTTTGTATCAGAATCTCGTTGATCGTGGAGATGAGCCTGAAGAATCAAGAGAAGAATTCGTTAAGAACGCTAAAGATGTCACTACTCATAAGTTGAAAGGTGGTAAGTATATCCACGCCTGCAGTGCTGCAAGAGGTGTCATGTACATTTCTCCATCTGTGTGGAATAAAGTTGTGGCAGGTAATTGTGCTGTTTGTGTTTACCTAGATGGTCGAGGCAAGAATTTCAAATTTATTGACAGTCCGGAAAAGTTCCTCGATCTCGTTGAAAAAGATGATGTAGTAATCAAAATAACCGGAAAGGAAAAAGTTGATGTAGTACGGGCATTATATTCTGGACTACTGAGGGGGACAAGAGGTACAGCTTACACTCTTATCCGAGTTGCTTCAAGAACAAATATGGATGCTGTATTTGCTCACTATGTTGGAGCTATGGCAGAAGCAGATGATGGCAATGATTATGATAAATTTTGATTGTTATGGAAGATGTTAAGATAAAAAACTACCAATCATTCTTTGCTGATCAAGTAAAGGAAGAGGTTAGAGAACAACAAAAGATTAACAAGTCTTCGATGCGTCAACTGTTTCGTGCTGGGGATTTGTCCATAGCTTACGTTGAGACCATCCAAAGAGAGACAGGTATGGTGATACTTAAGTTCCCACGTAGAATGGCGCCACGTCTTAAAGTACAGAAATCCTTGACCATTATAGCTAAAGCGGCTTTTCAGGAATTTGGCAGCAAGCCTTTAGAATGGAGTTGCACCTGGGAACAGTTCTGTAATAATCCCTCATATCATTCCGCAGGCTCTGATATCACGCCAATGTGCTATATCCAAGGTAAGAATGACGGCTTTGAACATGTTGCTTGCTCAGGTATCAGTGGGAAACTTTATGAGATTCTTGAAAGAACCACTGCAGCAGGACGCTCATTAAGCGTCATCGTATATAACCCATTCCCCCCAGTGGACTACTTAAAGAATCTTGGTCGTTATATGGACTTGTATCCCTCCAATAAAGAGTTACATTTAGAACCACGCATAGATTATGAGGAATGGAATCCCGAAGAGCTCGCCTATGATGAAAATAACCCTTCAATAATTTCCGACACGATACTCAAGTGTTTAGATGATGAAGGCTGTTGTATAGTCCAAGGCCCTCCGGGTACAGGTAAGAGTTACACCATAGCTACAATCATTGCCCATTATCTTGATAACGGTAAGACTGTTTGTGCCACTACTATGGCTAATAAGGGACTTGTAGAGTTAATTAAACAAGCTCCCCTTAAAGACTATATTGCAGAGCAACGTATCTATAAGACCAATTTGTCGGTAGATGAGCAAAAACAGATACATGGTGTACGGAATGCTAGTCAAGATCTGAGGGTTGCAAATGGAGAACTGTTATGTGCAACTAATTATGTGCTCTCCAGTGTATTTAGTGAGAAGAAGATGTCTATGAGCGCCCCTCCAGAGTATGACTTGGTGGTTATCGAGGAGGCTTCTCAGGCTTTTTTGACGGCAATAGCGGCTTTTAAGCAATTGGGTAAGAAGTGTCTTATCGTTGGTGACCCCATGCAGCTACCGCCAATCGTCAAAATGAATAACCCGCTCTATAATACATGGAACGTTAATACTCAGGTCGATGGATTGAAGACCTTCGCTCTGGGCTCCAATGTTAAAGCTTATCGTATTGTAACAACTTTCCGATTAACAGAGAAAAGTGCAGCTCTTACAAAGGTGTTCTATGGTAACAGGTTCGTGTCTGTGAAGAAAAAGTATCTGGATTTTTCTGCTGCTAATGACCCCCTGTTCCCGAATGATGGCGGAGTCCTTTATTATCTGACCAATGATCTGAAAAATGGCTTATATTCTGATAGTGCAGACTTCATGATTCATAAAGTCGTTGAATCAATGGAGAGATACTTCCCTGAGAAAAGTTTAGCTATTATTACGCCGTTCAGAGATACTGTAAAAGAGCTACAGAAGGAGTTCTCTCATTCTGGTATCGAGCTGGATTTGACCATAGAAACCATCGACCGTATTCAAGGTATGACCGTTGATTATGCAGTTCTCTATATTCCAGGCAGAAACCCACAGTTTGCCTTGGAAGAGAGACGATTTAATGTTGCAACTAGCCGTTCTTTGAGTACTACGCTGATTATTTCGGATATGCCCCTTACACAGTTCCATACTGTCCCCTCGAGTGTTATCCGTTTCATTCAAAGATGTGATACCATTGATGCTGGATGTCATGTAACAGAACATCCCACCACTGCAGTAGAAGAGATGGATGAAGAAATGACCTCACCTCAAGACGCCATTACTATTGAGTCTGGAAATGCTAAGGTCAAGGTTGTGGGAAAGGTGGACTTATCTAAATTCCAACGGCCCAAGAAGGAGTTATCAAGCAGTAAGAAGAACTATTACATCATTGACACTAATGTTTTCATCGATTGTCCGGATATTATCAATAAAATCGACAAACAGTACCCGGTAATCTTGTCTGCAAAAGTTACTGATGAACTGGATAAGATGAAGATGAAACTTGATGATCGAGGAAAGAGAAACGCAGAAAAGGCACTATGGCTGTTGAATTCAGAGAAGACTCATAAGATTATATATGAGTTCGCAGACACATCATTACTGCCGGATGATTTTGATAAACGTTCTCCAGACAATATGATTCTGTCTGTAGCTTTGAAATATAAAGCTGAAAATCCGATAATGTTGACTTCGGATAATGGTTTACAACTCAAGTCGAAGATATTCGGCATAGCAACAATCTCGCTACGAAAGTTTTTGAAGAGATAGATGACCGACCCTCCCACCAAAGAACAGCTAATATCCCTGGTCGAATCCATGTGTGAGGTCCAGGATAGAATGCTCGGCGCAAGAGGAATGCCTGAACATATCCAAAGACCTCACGTGGATAATATCGAGGCATTAAAAGCGCCGGTGTTTTATTTGTGGGAACTGCTTGGATATGGAACGGCGAGAGAATTATCCGAAAAAGGCGTTAAGAGGGTCTGGATGGCGAGTTTTAGATCTTCACCGGGGGAATACTTGGATGAATGCCTATCGTTGCTTAGAGAGTACAAAATACCGATATCCGAGTATGATGGGGGAAGAAGGCTAAGACAAACCCTGATTGACTTTTACTCGGATATGGTTGAGCTGTATGAGAGAGGGTGAGTGGATTAATCGACTATTTCTTGCAATCGAAATACAAATCTGCTACCGCTTTAAGTTCATTTATGATAGCTTCACGGTTTTGATTCTTATTAATGGTTCCCTTATTCACAGTATTAACGCCAAAAACATCTGAAACTTTACTCCATACGGATTGACTGGTTTTGAGACGGGACACGTTCGCTTCATTTATAACTTTGGTTCCATTACTGGAATCCTCGAGTATAACATTGTCTCTTTTGGCGTCTTTTTTTTCATTATAGAGAAGACGTATTAAGAAGTGTAGAGCTATCGGAGATTTTTCCCATTTTAGATTATATGTATCAGCCGCATCATAAGTTATATGAGTATTGTCATGGAAAAAATACTCCAATTTTTGCCTTAATTCCTGGTCAGAATCATCAGAATCTCCAAATACAAATCCAGCTCTTATCAAACTCTTCAAGAACTTATCCCTGTCAACATTATTAGTCGCATTTCTAATAAACCTTTCCTTAGTAGTCCTGAGTTTAGAGCCTTGCTTACTCTTTCTCTTAGGAAGGTGCGATAAACTCTCGGCATTATTTGGATTAAAATTCGGATAGAAATTGTTGATATAATGGATAATCTGATTCTCATCTATCAGTTCTTTTTCTCGAAGGTTCCAAAGTAAGGAGTCGACCAAATCTTGCAACTCATCTTCTTCAATAGCAAAATAATCAATCCAGTCTGTTGCACTATTATTTAAGCACTCTTCCTGGATGTTACATACCCATCTTGCAAGAGATAGTTTCTCAAATATTTTTTTACTTGAGTCAATTTTATGCACCTCCATCAACTTATTAACGACCGCCTTCTTGTCTTTGAGTTTTATTAATGAGATTAATCCATCATATAGTTCAGGTGGTAGCCCGACATGCTTCATAAAAGCCTCACATTGGCATATCGAAAGACTAAATAACGAGGATGATATATCATGAGCATCTAAAAACTCAAATCCGCCTCTCCCCTCCAAAAACTCCAATAATAGTTCCATGAGACCATAAGACCTCAAAAAAACTCGCTCCTTGTTCACCGCTAGAATCATCAGTGAAAATAGTAGTCTGAACTGAATTTGCAGTTTGGAATCTTTATCACAAAACGAAATCGCATCATCTTTATTTACGCCGACTTCCTCAAATTCAGCTTTTGGATCTGTCCCTTTCCACAATGGGTCGTTGAACATAAACAGGAATGTATCTTCGTCTCTTAGTTCTTCAATAGATCTTTTCGCAGATTTATAGTACCGCTCCACAACTGTTGTTGGGTGGTCCAATTTTCTAAATCTTTTGTTAACCTGTGTTTCAAAAAAAACTCGAATTTGATTGCATAGTGTTTCTGCATCCTTTTCGGTTCGACACACCAGAACTTCACCCTTAAGTTCTTCATATTCGTCATCAAATTCCTCCTGCCTTTTATCACTAACTTTGCTTCGAACACCGTCGAAAAAGATGTTTATGTTGCTAAGAGCATCATTGAGTAGAGGTATAAGAGCAACCTTGAGTCTATATCCACGGAGACTATATCTCAATAAGAGGTCGTTATAAAAATCGAATATTTGCTGCTCGTCCATAAGTGTATCATTTTTTTGCAAAATTGGTGATAAAAATCGAAATATACAAATATAGAGTTACTTCTTGTTAAGTATCTTAGCTAGTGCTTCCCGTTGCTCGGGGGTTAAGCTGTCCACAAAACTCTCAAGTTTAGATTCACCACCCGTATCAAAAATTTTAGCCATAGCAGCATCTTCAACACTAGTATCAAATTGCCCCATATAGCCTTCTGTAGTCTTAATCGACGAATGAGCTAGCAGGCCCTGAACGACGCCCGAGTCAGTCCCCTTGTCCTTTGCCAGTTTGGCGAATGAATGCCGGGCAATGTGGAACGACAGGTGCTTCTTAATACCGGCTAGACTAGCTATCTTCTTTAGATTATTATTCAATATAGCAGTTTTTGCAGAAATGTCGTTATATAGTGAAGTTTTTAATTCCACGTTCATCGTGTCTTTTTGGTCTTGTGTCACAGCCTTAGCATAGGGTTTAGCATTATCAAGAAGTGGAAAGATGTAATCATCCCGCTGTTTTCCTTCTTTATTATAGCGTTCAAGGATAGTATTTGCCTGAGGAATCAAGATTAAGTCCCTCATTTTGTGATTCTTGCCCATTTGATAAGTCAATCGACCTCCCTCGACATTCCTCCACCGTAATTGCAATAAGTCACCGGCTCGTATACCAGCACAATAGAAGCTAAACAGGAAGCAGTTCCTTGTATGCCAGAGTGGCGAGCCTATCTCGAGTTCAAGGTTGATAATGCTATCAATCTCTACCATATCAAGTTTGTCCTTGGTAGTTGGAAGCCAATGAAACTCATAATTCAAGAATGGGTCCTTATCGGCACTCATGTACCCTAACTTCACTGCTTTCCTCGTTAAAGTTCTAAAGCGCTTCATATTGTTCAACACAGTGTTCTTGTTGAGTACCTTACCAGCGCCCTTTTCCCTCTGGTTGGGTAATCGCTGTAAAAATTTCTCAAACTTATCAAGAAAGGGAACTGTTACATCGACAAATAAAATGTCCGGCATACGCCGCGTTTTTCTAAACAGCTCTAGTTTATTAGTCAGATCGCGAAATTGCTTCCAATAACGAATTTGTCCATTACTATGCAAATCTTCGCAATGCTCACGAGCAAACTCCAAGAAAGATGTGGAAACAGGAGCCTCCTCGACCTTAGATTTGACGCTATAGGGTGTTGCAATGTTTTGTTCTTCAAGGACATCACTATAGGCTGCTTTGACCTCAGCAAGTTCTTTTACTAACGTTTCATTCTTTTTAGCATACTCAGGGTCACTTTGCCGGATCCAGTTCTCGTTTCTAGCATTTTTATTGAACCAAGCCTTATTGCTCACAGATACAGAAGACTTAACGTATTTTTTTTTGCGGTTCTGAGTGATACGCAGAAGGATAGCGTACTGACCAAATCTATTAGCACGGCAATCGATTTGAAAAGCGAACGAGATGTGTGTCGATGAAGCCATATTTACCAGATGTTTTTATTTGTGCAATGCAAAGGTATATAAAAAATCCGATTCTGCTGGAACATTGCTGGAACATTTTGACGTTTATTTTTCAGAATAGTTCTTCCTGTTTCAAAAATATAAATTCTTAAACTATTGAAAACCTGATGTTTGTAAGAAATTATCTGAAATATCAAGAAAGCCAAAGTAGTCCGGCTCTGAGAACTTGTCCTACATACCCGGAGAAGTTGGTGCCTCGGCCATCCAGAATATCGGTGCCTATGGCGTGGAAGTGGAGTCCATTATCCATGAGGTGGATACGATTGAGGTAGCAACAGGCCAACCTCGGGTATTCCAGGCCAATGAATGTGAGTATGGCTATCGGGACAGCATCTTCAAGAACCGCTTGCAGGGGGAATATATCGTCACGGCGGTTGTCTATCGTCTGTCCGTGATTCCCGTCGTGCATCTGGACTATGGCCAGTTGCAAGAGTTGCGTTTACATGGAGGGCAGCCTAAGGCACAGGAGATTCGTGACGCTGTGATAGCCATACGCCAGTCAAAACTGCCCGAACCTGCCGAGTTGGGCAGTGCAGGCAGTTTCTTCAAGAACCCTGTCGTGTCTGTCGAGGTTTTCCGCCAGATAGCGGCATCCCATGCCGATGTACCCCATTACGTCATCAGTGAGAACGAGATCAAGATTCCTGCCGCGTGGCTCATCGATCAATGCGGATGGAAGGGAAAGACCCATGGTGGAGCCGCGGTGTATGAGAAACAGCCCTTGATCCTGGTCAACAGGAACCACGCGACGCCTGCCGATATCATGGAACTGTCAACACTCATTGAGCAAAGTGTTTTGGAGAAGTTCAACATCAGTCTTTCTCCTGAAGTCAATTACATCTAATACAACTAAAAAACAAACATTATGGCATCATTTATCGTTGAAGGGAACCATCCCTTACACGGCGAAATCACACCTCAAGGAGCCAAAAATGAAGCATTACAGGTCATCTGTGCCAGTCTGCTCACTACCGAAGAAGTGGTCATCGAGAACGTCCCCGACATCCTGGACGTGAACAACCTGATACACATGCTCCAGGACATGGGAGTCACTGTCAAGCAACAAGGCAAAGACACCTATAGTTTCAAAGCCGAACATATCAACACAGAGTTTATCGAAAGCCAAGATTTCATGAGCAAATGCGCCAAGTTGCGTGGTTCCGTTCTCCTGATAGGGCCATTGTTGAGCCGCTTGGGCAAGATGTACTTCGCCAATCCCGGTGGAGACAAGATAGGCAGGCGTCGCCTGGACACCCACTTCCGAGGCATCTGCAATTTGGGCGCTACCTACAGGTTTGACAGCGAGAAGAAGGCATTCCAGTTCGAGACGCCAGGCCGACTGCAAGGGACCTACATGTTGCTTGACGAGGCATCATTGACCGGTACAGCCAACATCGTGATGGCCGCTGTGATGGCACAGGGCACGACAACCATCTATAATGCGGCTTGTGAGCCCTATGTTCAGCAACTGTGCCGTATGCTGAACCAGATGGGGGCTAAAATCACGGGCATCGCCTCCAACCTCCTGACCATCGAGGGCGTGGAGCAGTTGCATGGTGCGCACCATCGCATCCTGCCCGACATGATCGAGGTGGGCAGTTTCATCGGCATGGCTGCCATGACAGGAAGCGAATTGACCATCAAAGATGTATCTTGGAACGATTTGGGTATCATTCCCGACAGTTTCCGCCGGCTGGGGTTGAAGTTGGAAAAGCGGGGCGATGACATGTTTATCCCCCGGCAGGAGCACTATGAGGTGGAACGTTTCATGGACGGGTCCATCCTGACATTGGCCGATGCGATCTGGCCAGGTCTCACCCCTGACTTGTTGAGTGTGCTGCTGGTTCTCGCCACACAGGCCAAAGGCAGCATCCTGATTCATCAAAAGATGTTTGAGAGCCGACTCTTCTTTGTGGACAAGCTCATTGATATGGGCGCACAAATCATCCTGTGCGATCCGCACCGGGCCGTGGTCATCGGCCACGACCACCACATCCGCTTAAGGGCCAACCACATGGTCTCGCCCGACATCCGTGCCGGCATTGCCATGCTGATAGCCGCCATGAGCGCCGACGGCGTGAGCCGCATCGACCACATCGAGCAGATTGATCGCGGTTACACCAAAATTGAAGAACGTCTCAATGCCATCGGTGCCAAGATAACGCGCATCGAGTAGTCAAGCCTTCGGGAACGGGGCAATCGTCCTCATCATCTTGAATGGCATGATGTGATTTTGGGGTTAGGGTGTCTTGCGTTTGAATTTCTCCTTGAGGCGTTTGTAGCCCTCGACGCCCAGGATGGTCAGGCCCCCGTATTGACAGGTCTTGGCCAGGCCGAAGAGGATGGTCCACAATACGCCCTTTGCTGTGACGCTGATGGGCAGGAGCATCTGGGCAAATGACAGGATGTAGAATGGAATGCAGCACAGCAACACGATGACACCGGTTCTGAAAGAAAGTGACTGCAGCCAGTGTTTCAGCCTGCGCCATAGGCGCAAGACAGCATCTTTTGGAGAATGGGATTTCATTCTATCTTTCTCTTTGGTTTTATCAGCAAAAGCCCCACTAAGGCCAGGACAATGCTGCTGACAAGAACTTTGGCGTCGGTCAGAATGATGGCCGGTGTTCTCGCCATCTGCAGGTCACCGAGCCCGAGCCAGCAGTAGATCGAAAGGAGTGTAACCATCAGATTGCTGCCTGCATGAACAGCTACGCTATTCCAGATGTTTCGCGACCAGATGAATATTGCCCCGTAGAACAAGGCATCGATGAACGCTCCAAGGAAATTACGCACGTGGAGCACCCCAAACAATAGGGCCATCACCACACAGACAACTACCTGTGCACGCCGACTGCGGAATGGCGAAATCGCCATTTGCCTGAAACACAGTTCTTCGAGTATCGGCGCCAACAATACGGCATGAATACCGGCCAGCAGGTCCTCACGCAGTTCTGGAGTCATATAGGTCAAGTGCTCCATGTGCACAGTGTGGAAGAGGCTCGTGAGACCGTATACGATATATTCTTTCGCTACAAACCACAACGGAGCTATTAAAAACAACCCTACGATGACCGGGACCATTGGCCGCCTGAGTTGGAATTGTCTGGCAGACGGGAACAATTTAGGTTCTACCCGTTGAACGAGAAATAGCGTCAACCCGATGCCCGCCAACGTGAGCAGCCACGACAGTAACTCGCCGCCAAAACCCAGCGAGTTACTGTCAATCGGCAATGCAGTGACATAGATGAGTGCAGTGCCGTATGCCGCCGCGAGTATCGGCATCAGGGACTTGAGAAGGCTGACAAATTTGTTCATGCCGTCAATGATTCATCCCTGCTTGCAATTCTCACTTTATTTGAGCACCGTCGGCAAATGCATTACCAACCTTCTTTCCCAACTGGATGTAGGAGTGATGAATGGGGTCGAAGGTGATAATTTCCATCTTCTCCACATTGGGTTCGCCGTCGATTGCCAGGTACTTCTCGTCGCAGAGGACGTTGACGATTTGGGCCACGAGGTTATAGCCTGATTCTGATTGATCAAGCTTTTCCTTGATGCGGCATTCCAGTGTCATCGGAAACTCCTTGAAGATCGGGGCATTCACGTTGGGAGCCTTCTCGACAGTCCAGCCCGTCTTTTCCATCTTGTCGGGCGTGTCGCGGCCACTGGTGATGCCCACGTAGTCTGCAGCCACCATGGTTTGGGCGGTGGCAAAGGCAACAGTCAGATCACGGTTGTTTTTGAGATTATCGGTCGTGGCGTGAGAGCCCAGCGAAATCATGATTTCGCCATTATCCCATTGTCCACCCCATGCCGCGTTCATGGCATTGGGTTTGCCGTACATGTCGTAGGTGCCAATAATCAATACGGGTTGCGGAAGAACCCACGGTTTTGAACCAAAACTTTTCATACTCATGTCTCCTTTAAATTAATTATTTGATATATTTAACTTTAGATGCATCACGGGGTTTGGCTTCGGGTTGCTCATCAGGGTAGCCGATGGCGAGGATGTAGTTCAGCTTGTAACCCTCGGGGATGTCGAGGCGGTCAAGAAAGAATTTGGCCTCGGCATTCGAATTGAGGAAACGAACGGGACCGCCCAGGCAGCAGGTGCCCAGACCCATCGACTGCGCTGCCAGCATCATGTTCTCGCCCAGCAGGCCGGCGTCAAGTTCGCCGCCACCCTCGGCCGGTGTGCAGACGCAGATGAGATTAGGTGCGTTGCGGAACATGTTCTTGAAATCCTTGTCGCGCTTCACCTGCTCGGGGTTGTTACGCTTATAGACCTCAGTCACGTCGGCAATCAGCTGCTGGTCTTCCACCACGCGGATAATCCACGGCTGGCGGTTCATGCCACTTGGGGCATTGATGCCTACACGCACTATCATCTCCAGCTTCTCGTGCTCCACGGGCTTGTCAAGATACTTGCGGATAGAGCGACGGGCCATCATGTTGCTCAGCACGGGATTCAACTCCATCTGGATATCGGCATCGATGTCCGACATCTTGTCCGTGGGCTCATAGCGCTTCACGACACGACCGTCACGCGATACCAGGAACTTGGTGAAATTCCATTTGATGTCGCTCTTCTTGTCATAGTCGGCATCGCGCTTGCGCAGCATCTCGTCCATGAATTTGCCCCTCTGGTCGTTGAGGTCAAAGCCGCCGAAACCCTTCTGAGCCTTGAGATAGGTGAACAATGGTGACTCGTTAGCACCGTTCACGTCGATCTTGTCGAACTGTGGGAACTGGATGTTGAAGTTGGCCGTACAGAACTGGTGAATCTCCTCGATGGTGCCGGGGGCCTGCTCTCCGAACTGGTTGCAGGGGAAATCGAGGATTTCCAGGCCATCGGCATGGTACTTCTCATAGATTTCCTCCAACTCGTCGTACTGGGGTGTGAAGCCGCAGCGAGTGGCAGTGTTCACGATCAGCATCACCTTGCCCTTGTAGTCGGCAAGCGACACGTCCTCACCCAAATCATCCTTCACTTTGAAGTCATATATACTTTGTGCCGATAAGCCCAGCACGCTCATAATGGCTACGAGACTTAATACTATTCTCTTCATATTTGTTACTGGTATTTGGTGAATTGATATTTCTTGCGGATTTCATCCTTTTGCTCGTCGTTAAGGCTGGTAAAATAGCCTTTCCAACCCGGGCAGAAATTGATGTGCCAGCGCCAGAAACGTCCCATCAGGGAGTTGGGCTTGCGGTCGTAGTGTGCACGAAATTTGCAGTTTTCACATAGATGTGCCATAATTCTTTATTTTTTTAAAGTGTTAATAATTGAGTCTAGTTCACGTGCAAGGTTCTGATAGTCCTTGAGTTTCAGTGGACACGCGGCCATTTGCTCGCCCATGCCTGTAGGAATGAGCTCATAGGCCTTTTGTTCCAAGGCTTTGCCCTTCTCAGTCAGGCTGACGATATGTTGGCGCTTGTCCTGTTCGCCCTTCTTGCGCTTGATGGTGCCCTGTTTCTCCATGCGCTGCAGCAGCGGAGTGACGGTGTTAGTCTCCAGCAGCAGCCGGTGGGCAATATCATTCACGGGCTGGCAATCCTTTTCCCACAACACCATCAGCACGAGGTACTGCGGGTAAGTGATGCCCAGTGCATTGAGCATCGGCGTGTAGGACTGCGTGACCAGTCGTGCCGCCGAATAGAGTCGGAAGCAAATCTGGTTATCTATTTGTAATTCAGCATGCATGATGCTCAATTAAGCCAGCATGGCTTCTACATCCTTTTCGAAATCCTTGGGCTCGGTGGTGGGAGCATAGCGTTTGATGGTCTCGCCATCCTTCGAAATCAGGAACTTGGTGAAGTTCCACTTGATGTCGCTGTCCTTCTCCACGCTGTTGCTGATGGATTTGAAAAGCAAAGCGGCACCCTTGGCCTTAAGGCCGTGGTACTCCTCGGTGGGAGCCTGGGCTTTCAGGTACTCGAAGATGGGTTCGGCATCAGGACCATTTACATCGGTCTTCTTCATGATCTGGAAGGTCACGCCATAGTTCAACTGGCAGAATTCCTCAATCTCTCCGTCTGAGCCGGGATCCTGTTCCTTGAACTGGTTGCAGGGGAAACCGATGATGACCAAACCCTGGTCTTTATATTTCTGGTTCAACTCCTCCAGTCCTGCGAACTGGGGTGTGAAACCGCACTTGCTGGCTGTATTCACAATTAACAGCACCTTGCCTTCAAATTCCTTGAAGTCAATCTCTTTACCTCTGCTCGTCAGAGCCTTAAAATCATAAATCTTTGCCATTTTTGTCTCTTTTAATTACTATTTCATCACTTACGGCGCTAAATTACTACAAATGTTTTATATCGCAAGCGATTTTATCATTAACTTTAAGATAGTTTAACAATATATCGCACACGATATTATTTTTTGTCTTCGATGTGAATGGTTTTCATGTTTTTTCGCAATTTAAATGTGAATATTGAAATTATGTTGTATCTTTGTGGTAATATCAATTCAGAATCAATAATACAAATACAACCGTCTCGATTTTTTGTTCTATGAAATTATCTCAAGATAAGAAAAGGAAATATCAGATAGTCACGTTGCTTTTCTCGCTACTGTTGGGGGTGGGTGTTGTAGCCTTTTACTCAAAAGGGATAAAGATGGTTGATTATGAAGGTGCGATCGGGATGATCATCTTTTCGTTGACCCCAGCGGTGATCGCATGGTTGAGTATCCGTTTGGCTTTTGCCCGATGGAAAGGTAGCCACTGGATGTTATTGGCGATGAAGATGGTGCTCTATTTTTGTGGGATGATGACTGTACTCTTTTTGATGATGATGTTGATTTCTTCAAAATTCTACCAAGACATTGAGACTTATCCTTTGGTGGTGGTACACATCCTTTGGTTTGCAGGAGTGTTCTTGTTGGCTATTGTCCTGATGATTCCCTTCGGTTTTCTCTCTCATTGGCTATCACGCTTGTCATCAACCGAGAGTCAGGAAAACCAGTTGATAGAAAAAAACGACATCACAGGGACGGGTCTTAACGAAGAATAAGGAGGAATGCATGATGAGACAGATATTGCTATACGTATTTATATTGTTCGTCGGTAGTATAAGTGCCGAACAGTTTAAGATAACGGGTAAGGTGGTAGATGAATTTTATGAGCCTTTGATTGGTACGACAGTTGAGATTAAGGGTACGGACCGCCGTACTGCCGCCGATATTGATGGCAATTTCAGCATTGAAGTTGAAAAAGGTGCTATCCTTAAGTTCTCTTATGTGGGATACATTTCCAAGGAAGTAGAGGTCTTGAATGACTCTTCTCTTGTCGTAGAATTGGAAGAAGACGAAAAATTTCCATTACGAGACGATTACATGATCGGCGTGGGGCCTACTAGACGCGAATACAATTACAAATTTACTCCCATTGAGCGTGATTCTACTAAAACGAACCCCAAGAATCAAAACAGTGTGATAAATCATTAAGCAGTGTGTTCATTCAACTGGGCTGCGTTTAGTTGGTGTTTATCATCTCAGTAGTTTTTCGTCTAAAAAAATGAGTTCAGTGGGATAAACTGCTGAATTTTGCTATATTTGTTCCCGTAAATTATTCATCAAATGCCACAATAAGTATGAATTTCAGAGATAAAATAGTACTTGTGTTTACAATGCTTGCGCTTATGTCATTAAGCGCATGGGCGCAGTTCAATTGGCCTTACACCATCAAGGACGGGACGATTGTGACCGAGGTGCCAGAGCGACCTGGTGGGCAGCAGTCGGCGTTGGGACTCACGGTCGAGAAGATTCCCGTCGTGAGGGTAGCCTTCGTGGGGCTGGGCATGCGCGGGCCTGATGCCGTTGAGCGTTGGACCCATATCCCTGGCATCGAGGTGAAGGCCCTGTGCGACCATGAGCGTGACCGTGCCGAGGATTGTCAGGAGATTTTGCGCAAGGCCTCCATGCCCCCTGCTGACGTCTATTACGGCGAGGACGGCTACAAGGACCTGTGCCGCCGCACCGACATCGACCTGGTTTATATCGCCACCGACTGGCTTCACCACTATCTGGTGGCGCGTGAGGCGCTGGAGCATGGCCATCACGTTGCCATCGAGGTGCCCTCGGCCATGAACATGACCGAGATATGGTCGTTGATCAACCTGAGCGAAAGCAAGCGCCTGCACGTGATGATGCTCGAGAATTGCTGCTACGACTTCTTTGAACTCAACTCGCTCTACATGGCTCAGAGGCGTTTGCTGGGCGAAGTGATCTATGTTCAAGGGGCTTACCGCCACGAGCTGTCGCCCTATTGGGACGAATATTGGAAACGCGGTGACGATGACCAGTTGGGCTGGCGCCTGGACTATAACAGCAAGTTCCGCGGTGACGTTTATCCCACCCATGGTCTGGGCCCCATCGCCCAGGTGCTTAACCTTCACCGTGGCGACCGCATGAGAACGCTGGTGGCGATGGATACCCGCTCCTTTAATGGTCGAGAACTGTTCAAGGCTCGCACAGGCGAATATTGCCCGGACTTCAGGAACGGTGACCACACGACTACACTCATCTCAACCGAGAAGGGTAAGGTCATTGAGATCCACCACAACGTGATGACGCCACAGCCCTATAACCGCATGTACCAACTCACAGGCACCAAGGGCTTTGTCAACAAATATCCCGTCGAGGGGTTCGCTCTGGCCAAGGACGTGTTGACCAAAGCTGGTGTCAACGTCAGCAAGGACTATACGGGCCATTCCTATTTGAACAAAGAGGATACCGAGGCGCTCCTGCAGAAGTTCACCTCGCCGCTCGTGACCCGCTACGGCGAGGAGGCCAAGGAAGTGGGCGGCCACGGCGGCATGGACTTCATCATGGACTCGCGCCTGGTCTATTGCCTCCAGAACGGCCTGCCGCTCGACATCGACGTGTATGACCTGGCCGAGTGGTGCTGCCTGGCCGAACTGGGCAGCCTCTCGATGGACAACGGCAACAAACCTGTACAGGTGCCCGATTTCACCCGAGGCGAGTGGAGCCGGGTCCGTGGATACCGCCATGCCTGGGCCAAGCCCGAAGATGAGGCTGCGACACGGGCTGCCGCTATAGAATTTACCAAACAACTGAAGGCCAAGGGGGCCAAGTATTGGGAGAAAGCGGCTGGCGCCGCTGATTAGAGGTTAGTGATTAGAGATTAGTGAATTAACTTCATCTAGGCCCTCTAGATTTTCTAGAATATCTAGATTCTCTAGAGCATCTAGAAACAAAGAACTAAAAACTAAAAACCAAAAAATAATGGGAAACATCGACACGGCCAGCATTCTGGCACAATTTGAGATATCAGGCAAGGTCCAGGAGGTCAAGCCCCTGGGCAACGGACTCATCAATGACACTTATCACGTCATCACCGAGGGCGACGCGCCCGACTATGTGCTGCAACGCATCAACAACGCCATCTTCCAGGACGTGGACCTGCTGCAACACAACATCGAGGTGGTGACAGCCCACATCCGCCGCAAATTGGAGGCCGACGGCACCGACGACATTGACCGCAAAGTGCTGCAATTCGTCAAGGCCCGTAGCGGCAAAACCTATTACTGCGACGAGGCCGACCGCTACTGGCGCGTGATGATTTATATCCCCGACACCGTGACCAACGAGGCGGTTACGCCCGAGAGCGCCTATGACTGCGGCAAGGCTTTCGGCAGCTTCGAGAAGATGCTGGTCGATGTGCCCGAACCGTTGGGCGAAACCATCCCCGATTTCCACAATATGGAACTGCGCATGCGACAACTGCGCGAGGCCGTCCAGAATGATGCTGCAGGGCGCCTCGGCGAGGTGCGTGACATCGTCGATGAACTCGAGCGCGATGCCGACGAGATGTGCCAGGGCGAACGCCTATACCGCGAGGGCCGATTGCCCAAGCGCATCTGCCACTGCGACACCAAGGTCAACAACATGCTGTTTGACCAGCAGGGTAGGGTGCTGTGCGTCATCGACCTTGATACCGTGATGCCCTCGTTCATTTTCTCGGACTACGGCGATTTCCTGCGCACCGGCGCCAACTTCACCGCCGAGGATGATCCCGACCTGTCACATGTGGGCTTCAACGAGGAAATCTTCAAGGCCTTTACGACAGGCTATCTGGAGTCGGCACGCGAGTTCCTCACTCCAATTGAAATGGAACTGTTGCCCTATGCCGTGGCGCTGTTCCCCTTCATGCAGTGTGTGCGCTTCCTGGCCGATTACATCAACGGCGATACCTACTACAAAATCAAGTATCCCACCCACAACCTGGACCGCACCCGCAACCAGCTCGCACTGTATCGCGACGTGCGCCGCCACGACCAGATGATGGCCGCCTTCATCCGCGGCCTGCTGTAATTTTGTGACAACTTGGACAAGTAATGATATAGAATCCGCAATGTAGGGCCACGCCCAGGCGTGGCCCTACATTCTTCGGTTTCCACACCAATGCGTTTTTTACGGGACGCTCATCAATTAATTTGTCATTTCGTTTAATTTGCATGATTTTTTCGTATCTTTGCGACATGATGAGTCACACCTGTGTGAAGAATCATTTAACCCGATTACCCGAAAAAGAACCAGAAGATAGAGAAATGAATCATGCATATTTGTTAGGCCTGGATGTGGGCAGCAGTTCGGTAAAAGCGTCGTTGGTCGATGTTGAGACGGGCTGTTGTGTGGCATCGGCTTTTTCTCCCGAGCAGGAGGCTCCCATCAAGGCTGTGAAACCCGGTTGGGCCGAGCAAGACCCTCGTTCATGGTGGGATTATGCCAAGCAATCGCTTATTCAGTGCTTGAAGCAGGCGGGTGCCCGAGGTGAGGATATCAAGGCCATCGGCATCAGTTACCAGATGCATGGGCTGGTGTGTGTGGACCGTGACCTGCAACCCGTGCGCGACAGCATCATCTGGTGTGACTCCCGAGCGGTGCCCTATGGCGAGCGGGCGATGCAGGCGTTGGGCAAAGACTGGTGCCTGGAACATCTGCTCAATTCGCCAGGCAATTTCACTGCCGCCAAGTTGGCATGGGTCAAGGAAAATGAGCCTGATGTGTACAGGCGCATCTATAAGGTGATGCTCCCGGGTGACTACATCGCCATGCGACTGAGCGGTAAGCCAGCAACGACCATCAGCGGCCTGAGCGAAGGCATCATGTGGGACTTCAAGGCTGAGCAGCCTGCAGTTGAGCTGCTGGACTACTACGGCTTTGATCACTCGCTCTTGAGCGAGACGGTGCCCACCTTCGGCATTCAAGCCACAGTGTCGCCTCAAGTGGCCGACGAGTTGGGCCTCAAGGCTGGAACCCCGATAGGCTACCGTGCTGGAGACCAACCCAACAATGCCCTGTCGCTGGGTGTGCTCAATCCTGGCGAGGTCGCTGCTACGGCAGGCACCTCGGGCGTTGTGTATGGTGTTCTGGGCGAGGTCAATCGTGATCCGTTGAGCCGTGTCAACACCTTTGCCCATGTGAACTATTCGGCCGACCTTGACCGCCTGGGCGTGCTGTTGTGCATTAACGGCACTGGCATCCTCAATGCCTGGATGCGTCGCAATGTGACTCCAGGTCTTTCTTATCAAGAAATCAATGACCTCTGTGCCTCGGTGCCCATCGGCAGCGATGGCGTGACGGTCATCCCCTTTGGCAACGGTGCTGAGCGTGTGCTCGAGAACCGTGAGACGGGATGCTCGGTGCACGGGCTGGACTTTAACCGTCACACCCGCTCACACCTGCTGCGCGCGTCACAGGAGGGCATCGTGTTCAGTTTTGCCTATGGCTTGGAAGTCATGCGAGAGATGGGTATGGACATCAGCACCATCCATGCGGGAAAGGCCAACATGATGCTGAGCCCTGTTTTCCGCCAGACCTTGGCTACCGTGAGCGGTGCGACCATTGAGCTGCATGATACCGACGGCAGCGTGGGTGCCGCGCGTGGTGCCGGAATCGGTGCCGGAATCTACAAGGATGCCCAGGAGGCCTTTGCCACGCTGCAACGTCTGTCGGTCATCGAGCCGATTGAACAGGACCGCGAGGCCTGCAAGTGCGCTTATGAGCGCTGGAAAGCCTTGCTGAAGAAGGCTTTATCGTAAAATAGAATTATTTAACATCAATAATCAACATAACACTAAAAGACAATGAGTAAAGAGTATTTTCCCGAGATTGGCAAGATTCCGTATGAGGGAGCCGAGAGCAAGAATGTGATGGCGTTCCATTACTATGATTCAGAACGCGTGGTCATGGGCAAGAAGATGAAAGACTGGTTCAAGTTCGCCATAGCCTGGTGGCATACCCTGGGACAGGCCAGCGCTGACCAGTTTGGCGGACAGACCCGTTTCTATGAATGGGACAAAGCCGAGGACCCCTTGCAGCGTGCCAAGGACAAGATGGATGCCGGCTTTGAAATCATGCAGAAGCTGGGCATCGAGTATTTCTGTTTCCATGATGTTGACCTCATTGAGGAGGCCGATACCATCGAGGAATATGAAGCCCGCATGAAGGCTATTACCGACTATGCCCTGGAGAAGATGCAGGCAACGGGTATCAAGCTGCTGTGGGGCACTGCCAACGTGTTCGGCCACAAGCGTTACATGAACGGCGCCGCCACCAATCCCGACTTCAATGTCGTGGCACGTGCAGCCGTGCAGATCAAGAACGCGCTCGATGCCACCATCAAGTTGGGCGGTACCGCCTACGTCTTCTGGGGTGGTCGTGAGGGCTATCAGACCCTGCTCAACACCCAGATGCAGCGCGAGAAGAACCACCTGGCCAAGATGCTCACGGCAGCCCGTGACTATGCCCGTGCCAAGGGCTTCAAGGGCACCTTCCTGATCGAGCCTAAACCCATGGAGCCCACCAAGCACCAGTATGACCAGGATACCGAGACCGTTATCGGCTTCTTGCGTGCCAATGGCCTTGACAAGGACTTTAAGGTCAACATCGAGGTCAACCATGCCACGCTGGCCGGCCACACCTTTGCCCACGAACTGGCAGTGGCTGTGGATAACGGCATGCTGGGCAGTATTGATGCTAACCGCGGTGACCACCAGAACGGTTGGGATACTGACCAGTTCCCCATCAACAGTTATGAACTCACCAATGCTATGCTGCAGATTATGCGCGGTGGCGGCTTCAAGGACGGCGGTACCAACTTTGATGCCAAACTGCGCCGCAACAGCACCGACCCCGAGGACATCTTTATCGCCCACATCAGTGGTATGGATGCTCTGGCCCGTGCCCTGTTGAGCGCTGCCGATGTCCTCGAGAAGAGCGAGTTGCCTGAAATGCTCAAGGAACGCTATGCCAGCTTTGACACGGGCGAAGGCAAGCGCTTTGAGGACGGCCTGATGTCCCTCGAGGAACTGGTCGCCTATGCCAAGTCCCATGGCGAGCCCGCTACCATCAGCGGCAAGCAAGAGAAATATGAAGCCATCGTGGCATTGCACGTCAAGTAATTTAGTCATTTAGCAATCAAGAATTTATGGGCTACTTTGAAAAAGGCGGAAGTAGGCTCTATCTGGTGAGCATCGTCCTGGTGGCAGTGCTGGGTGGTCTGCTCTTCGGATATGACACGGCCGTCATCTCGGGCGCCGAGAAAGGTTTGCAGGCATTCTTCATGCAGGCAACCGATTACAACCACACCGATGCTTGGCACGGCCTGACCTGTTCCAGTGCCCTGATCGGATGCATCATCGGCAGTGCCCTTTCAGGTTTTCTGGCAACCAACTTTGGCCGTAAGCGCTCGCTGATGTTTGCGGGTATTTTGTTCTTCCTGTCTGCGTTAGGCAGCATGCATCCCGAGTTCCTGTTCTTTGAAGGGCAGGGTGCGTCCAAGGAACTGCTCATGGCCTTCAACTTCTACCGCATTGTCGGCGGTGTGGGCGTCGGTCTGGCTTCTGCCATCTGCCCCATGTACATCGGCGAGGTCGCTCCCACCAAGATTCGCGGCATGCTCGTGTCATGGAACCAGTTTGCCATCATCTTTGGCCAGCTGGTGGTCTATTTCGTTAACTTCATGATTCTGGGCAGTCACGAGAATCCCGACATCGATATCGTGGGAGGCATTAACAAGGTGATGAACCCCGAGGGCGCCATGTGGGCTACCCAGGAGGGCTGGCGTTACATGTTCGGTAGCGAGGCCATTCCTGCCGGATTGTTCGCCCTGCTCATCTGTCTCGTCCCCGAGACGCCGCGATACCTTGTCATGGCCGGTCAGGACGATAAGGCATTTCATGTGTTGTCCCGCATCAATGGCAAGACCCGTGCCGAGATTATCCTTGCCGACATCAAGAGCACCATCACCCAGAAGACTGAGAAGCTCTTCTCCTATGGCTTCGTGTGTATCTTTCTCGGCATCATGCTCAGCGTCTTCCAGCAGATTGTGGGCATCAATGCCGTGCTCTATTATGCACCGCGCATCTTTGACGAGATGGGCATGAACAATCCCATGGTCAACACTGTGGTGATGGGTGTGATCAACATCCTGTTCACGTTGCTGGCCGTATTCACGGTCGAGAAGTGGGGCCGCAAGCCGCTGCTCGTTACCGGTTCACTGGGTATGGCCTTGGGCGCGTTTGGTGTGGCCTTGGCGTTTGACAATCCCAACCTGGGCATGTTATGCATGATTTCGCTCATGCTCTACAGTGCATGCTTCATGTTCAGCTGGGGACCCATCTGCTGGGTGCTTATCGCCGAGATTTTCCCCAATACCATACGTGGCAAGGCCGTCGCCATTGCCGTCGCCTTCCAGTGGATTTTCAACTGGATTGTCAGCACGTCATTCGTGCCCATGTTCAACTTTGAGTTCCATGAGGGCGACCAGATGGGCCACTTGCTCACCTACGGCCTGTATGGCATCTTGTGTGTCGTGGCGGCCATCTTCGTATGGAAACTTGTTCCCGAGACCAAGGGTAAAACACTCGAGGACATGACCCGCTTGTGGCGCAAGAAATGACTTGTAGATAAAAACGTCGATTGGCGTCATGTGTAAATGAAGGACCGGTTGTCCAAAGACTGCCGGTCCTCAGTTTCTGTTTTGAGGATAGCCCTCATGGAATCGCAACAATGACACAAAGTTAAAACCTTACGAAATTTTTTCTTGTGATTGATGTCACCTTTTGGACTCTTGGCCTGTTATATGAATGAACTGCGGTGCAAGCCGAACGCAATGTAGGCGCGCATGTGATTGCTGAGGCGCAGCCCGCAGAACCCGAGCTCAAGCGAGGGAACTGGTTCAAGAAAACAAAAGTTTAACGTCAAAATATTTAATAGAAAATGGATCATTTAACTGAAATTTTAGTACCGATTGCCTGTGGTTGCGTTCTTCCCATCGTCGCCATTTTATCGGGCGTCCGCAAGAAGATGAATGAGACCAACCAACGCACACAAATCGTGCTGGCCGCTATCGAGAAGAATCCTGAAATGGATATCGAAGAAATCATGAAGAAGATGTCGCGCAATGGGAAACTGTTGAAAGAGAAACTGCTCACTAAACTGTTGTGGGGTTGCCTCACTACGCTGCTTGGCATCGGGTTGGTAGGCTTTGGCATCTATCTTAGTGCAAACCATCTCGGTGGCACCGATGACCCCATGACAGCCGTCTGCTTCGGCCTGGCATCTCTGGGAGTAGGCATCGCATTTCTTGTGAATTATTTCGTTGGCAAGAAGATGCTTGCCAAGGAGATGGAGGCCGAGGAGAAAAGAGTGACTGAACAAGCTTAACGAGTGACACGCGAAGTATTCATAGCGCATGTGGAGCGTGAGCAAGAGGCCCTGCGAGGTTTCTTGCTTGCCCTGTGCTGTGGCAAGAAGGACGATGCCGACGACCTGGCACAGGATGCCCTGGTCAAGGCTTATCTCTCGCTGGCGGGTTATCGTGACGAGGGCAAGTTCCGATCGTGGCTCTTCAAGATTGCCCACAACACTTTTCTCAGCCACAAGGCGAGTTGCCGCACCATGGATAGCATCGACGAGGCACGAACACTCATCAGCGGCACGGGAGCCGATACGTCCTTTGAGCACCAGGACCTTTACCTGGCCCTTCGCACACTGCCGCCCAAGGAACGCTCGGCCATCACGCTGTTTTACCTGAACGGCTACAGCATCAAGGAGATTGCCGCCATTACCGACGCATCACAGGATGCCGTAAAGCAACAACTCTCGCGAGGACGAGACAAACTTAAAGCCAAACTTAGAGCAAGTTGAGAGGTGAACAAAAAGGATTAATTCTTTTTTAACCCGAGATGCAGCCTAAGTTATCAAAACTACAGTCATGAACAAAGATAAAGCACTTGAGGAACTTTTCCTCGCCAATAAACCGCAATTCGACGACAAGGACGTTTTCATGGCCTCACTTGCCAAGCGCCTTGACACCGTCGAGTACATCAAGCAGCATCAAGAGGCGACCATCCGCCGCTACAAGATGGCTGTGGTGGTAGCCTTTCTTGCCGGACTTGTCGTTGGAGGTATTGCCATCGCTTATCTCCTCACGTCACCGACTGATGTCCCCCTCTTTTCCTTCAAGACTCAATTTGTGCTGTTGCAATGGCTATGCGATAACTCCCGAATGGTAACTGTCGCAGCCATCTCGTTGCTGATGGTCTTTGGTATCACCTCATTCATCGGCAATATCCAAGAGCTTATGAGTCTGCGCAAATCACACCAACATCAACGCGCATCACTGTAACCACAACAATGCACTAAAAAGAAAACAATAAGTACAATAAATACAAGAATGCGGATGCCATTGTATTTATTGTACTTATTGTCTTCCTTTTATCAAGAATGCGTGTTGTCTTCTTTTTTATTGTTGGCTTATGCCCAGACAAAGTTGTCTTTGCCGGCGCCGAGTTCGAAGTGGTATTTGGCGATGCCCAGGTCCATCTGGGTGTAGCCGACGAGCGAGAAGTGGCGCTTGGCGAGGACGCGGGGCAGTTGCCCGTCCTCAGTGGGCAGCAACTCGAAGGAGAATTTTTGCTGATTGATGGCGGTGGGGGCGAGTAGGGCGGCTTCTACACCGCGGCGGAACCACTCGGGACTATCGTCACTGACGTTGCTCACCTGGTCGATGCGCTTGATCTTGTGCGTCACACCCTGGGTCGCGCCATAGCCGATGGCAATATAGGCTTGAATGACCTCGCCGTCGTTGAGGACGTAGGTCCCCGGTATCTTGGTGTAACTCAGGCCCACCCAGCAGGTGCTCAGCCCGATGGTCTGGGCAAATAGCACGAGTTGCTCGCCGTAGTAGCCGATGCGATCGTCCAGGTCGTCGGCCTTGACGCCTGCCATGACCAGGTAGTCGGTCACCCCACGGAACTTACCGTAGCGGGCAAACGGGCCGAGGAAAGCTTTGGGCTCATTGCGTATCAACTGGATGTGCAGCTGTCCCTCGCGGTTCAACTGCTCAATCTTGTCTTGCAGCGCACGGGCATCGGCATCGGTCAGTGGCTGCCCTTTATAGGCCCTTACGCTGTGACGGGCCAGGATGGCTTCTTGTAGTGTCATTGTCGTTGTTATTTCGATTTATTGGATAGACTGGAATCTAGAAATCGTTGGTAGGTTGACCAGGCTTCTTGCACGGTCGTCTCGTCGTGGTCACCGATGAAGAAGTCGGCATGGCAGTCGGCCTTGAAGGGAGCCCAGTTGCCACAGATGATGCCGTCACGGGCGATGATGGGCAGGAAGATGCCGCTGTTGTTGTGGGCCCGGTGGGTGTGCTCCGTCGGCAGCACGATGTCGCGGCTCTTGTAGCCGATGAGGTATTCGTCGTAAGGCGGAATCAAGAGATATTTGCCCGTGCGGAAACCGCGCGTGCGGCAATCGTCGGTGAGGTAGAACTCGCGGCCTTTCCATTTCACGGTGTGAATTGCATTTCCCAGCATCCTGATGCCGCTGCGGCAGATGTTGATGCTCAGCCCCGACCACCACGCAAAGTCCTGAAGTGTGGCGGGCTGGTGACTCTGAAAATACTTGCGGGTGAAGTTCATCAAAACTTCGTCAGTGTAGATACTGCCCACAGGTTTCACTTTATTGGCCGTGAGGGCATAGGTCGCCTTCATGGGCAATAGGTCGCCGCTGCACAGTGTCCCCGTCATCTCGGCCATGCGGATGTGGTAGGAGAGGCGATGGGCATCCATGCTGATATCCTTCTCGGCCAAGGCTTGAACAAAATCTTCTTTTGTCACACTCCCCTTGTCGGCTGCAGTTTGGGCGAGGATATCTCGGACAGTCGTGATTTCCTTCTCAGAAATACGTATTTTGTTGCTGTTCATCCAGCCTCGGGTAACAGCGATGGACCTGGGAGCGCACAGGGTGATCATCGACCAGTAATCCTCGGCTGTGACCAGTTGCCACGTGCCGCGCATCAGGTGCAGACGGATGATGCGTCCACTGTCATAGGCCGCCTTGAAAGCCGCGGCCGACGGCTTTCGGGTACGCATGGCTACCGCCCACCGCATCATGCGGTATTCCTGGGCCTGCATGGCGCCAAAATGGCCGACCACCTCGGCCGGATCACCGAACTGCGGCGCTGCTAGCTGCTGATTGAGAAGACGTATGGCAACAGGATTCATGGTCTTTTAGTTTCTAGTCCTTAGTCCTTAGTTTCTAGATGGTCTAGATAATCTAGATGATCTAGAGAAGATAACTCCTAATTCCTAATTCCTAATTCCTAACTCCTACTTGTTCTTTCAGTTCCTTGCAGTCGGCGAGGAGGTTCCAGATGCCGTCCTCGCTGAGGATGCCACGCTTCAGGTCGGCGGGCAACAGGCCTGCCTCGTCATCGGCAAAGTCCTGTTTCCACAGGTTGCTGCCGTAGTACTCCTCGAGTGCGGCGATGGCTTCCTGAGCCTCGTCCCACTTGTCGAGGGCTGTCGTGAGACGCTTCACTGCTGCCAGGGCACGGTCGAGCCTCCGCTCCATCTGCCTGATGCGTGCAATCTGCTGTTTGTTCTTTATCGGTTCCATTTCAGGATTTTATTGGTTTGTACTATGCCGTTGCTCAGGTGCTGAACGCTGATGTACATGCCGCCAGCCGTTTGATCCCTGTTCACGCTCATGCCCGTCATCGTGTAATAGTCGGTGGCATCGACCGTAACGCCGTCGGTGGCAGGCTCATTCAAGCCGTCGCTCCCCCAGTCGATGTCTTCGAGTTCGGGCATCTCGCTGGGCTTGAGTGAGTTGCAGGTCATCATGTAGACGCCCATGTTGCCGTATTTCAGGTAGTTGGCCTTACTGTCCACTGTCCACATGGCCACGTTCAGTCCCATGTCATGGAATTTCTTCACGGTAGCGGCGTCGAAGTTGCCGATCGAGATGCTGGGATGCAGACCGTACTGGAGGCACCACTCCTCGTTGCCCTCCCAGTTGGCGTTGCACAGCCACTGGCGGGTGAACTGAGGATAGTGTTCGGCGATATACTCCTGTGACTTCTTCATCGAGGTGAGGAAGATCACTTTGTCGGTCAGCCCCCGGTCAATCACCAGATGAGCCAGGCCGTCGAAGTTGCTCATGTTGTTGTTGTTGATGCCCGTGGTCCACTTGAGTTCGATGACCGGAAAAACCCCTTTCTCGACGCAGATGGCCAGGTACTCATCGACCGTGCAGATGTGGCCCGTGTAGGTCACGCCGCCACGCGTCTGGGTATAGACTTCGGCTTGCAATTCGGCCAGCGTGGCATCGGCAACGGTGAGGTTGCCGCCCACACGATTGGTGGTCTCGTCGTGGCTGATGACGTAAAAACCGTCCTTGGTCACACGCACGTCGCACTCCAGCCCGTCGTAGCCGTACACGTCAACACCGTTACGGTAGGCTTCGGCAGTGTTCTCAACACCGATGTTGCAGCCGCGATGCCCCACAAACAGCGGTTTCCAGGCCCAAGCGTCAGCCGCCAGCACCAGCATCATCATTAATGTCAATAGTTGTTTCATTGTCCAGATTGTTTTATAAGCAGTTGCAAATGTACAAATTATTTAAGAATAATCATAAGATTGGAAGTCATTAGCAGACATCCGCACTCCAGACGATGGAATGCGGATGCCTAATGGAAATAACTCTAAGCCCCCTTAGTGTGAGGCCCAATGCGCGGTCTGTAATTCTAGGGAAACACTAAATCCCTAGCGGCATTAGTCATAGTTTGGCCTCAACTGACTGTATCTATCGAGACTATAAATGAATTTGAGCTCTTTATGATTCCTTACAAGTTGTCCTGCCCATGTGATATAGTAATTGAGAATCCTTTCTTCGGTAGCGCCGGCGCAATCGAATCTGAGCATCGGGCTGTCGCTCAATTTGTCCTTGTTGTTCATGAAGTATTTATTTGAAGTGCTGAGGATCAAACCTGGGACGATCGGCTCGGATTTTGCATTTTTGTCTCCAACTACACTTCCACACATGAATACCTTAAATACAAATTCTCCTTTTTCGTCAGGTTGAAGAGAATCATAGGGGATACACGGCAGCATGACATTGTAATCGTGCTTATCCATTGCTACTAAATCAAATTTGATGTCGATACATAACGCTTTGGGACTGCAGTAAAACTCATAGTCCATTTTCTTCTTGTCAACTTGTGATTTGCAGTAGTCAAGTTTGTTGCCTCGTGGCACGTAATCCAAGAGATAAACGGCGCATTTCGTGCCAATAGTGCCTGGAAAGTTCTTGATAACACGGAATTTGACTTGAGGCAAATAGGTCTTGTAGTAAGGTAAGACTTTCCACTGGACATTGGTCGTCAAGTTTCTCAGGAACTTCACCGAGTACTCCATTGGCAATGCCGTTTCCATTGCGCTACGGCTTACTTCTTTCAGTTGGTTAAGCACGTTTTGAACAGCATCTACCGAATCATAATTGCTGAATTCGAGTTTTGTGTCTCCAGCAACACCACCATACACGCGCAAGAAATAACGCGTGGTTTTGTTGGTATTGGTGACTGTCAACTTGAAATATTTATCCACATTCAATGTTGCGGGCTCGTTACCTTCCTGATAAGCCCAGAGGGAAATGATGCGACCATACTTTACTGCATCGATAATCGCAGGAATTCCGCCCGGGTTCTTATCGATGTTCCTTCTGAATTTATCGATATCTACCTTATCGGTGAAGATTTCAGAGGCATCGCTATATTCATTGTTCAACGAGATGGTGTACATTTCCTGCTTCAGGTAGGCGACAGTCACCGTTTTGTTGCGGCTCGCGTTGAGATCGAAGCTGACACCCTTGATTGTGCCGCCAAGTGAAATGCCCTCTTTCCTTTCAGAACGTTCGATTTGCCAAGTTGAGTTGCTGGGAAGGTCATGACTGCCGTTCTTGTAATTAGTGAGGCACTTGTTGACAAAGATGTTGACGTCGGCTCTCGTGAAAGAATTAAGAACTGTAGAATCATTCGGCATTTCATTGGAGTACTTCGCATCGAATCTCAATGGTTTTCTTTCGGGGCCGTTGAACGGAATTTCGACCATATTCTTGGTGAACTTTTGATCCTTATCCACAAGAATCACATTTCCTGGATAAATCAGTTGGCCGTTCATTTCCTCGCCCAGCATAAACCAGATTCCGCTTTTGGTCCCTCTGGAGCCTCTTACCCACGCTCCAGTTTCACTGGCGCTTTGGTGAATTGTAGGAGGAATGGCATAACCATCTTCAACATTGATCATTGGGTAGGAATTGATCATGTTATTGAGGTTGATCATTTTCTTTCGTTTCTCTTCCTCTTCTCTCCTCTTGCGCTCCTCTTCTTCCTTTCTCTTGCGCTCCTCTTCTTCTTTCCTCTTGCGCTCCTCTTCTTCTTTCCTCTTGCGCTCCTCTTCTTCTTTCCTCTTGCGCTCCTCTTCTTGTCTCTTCTTGAACTCCTCTTCTTCCTTTTTCAATTGTGCGGTCACAATTTCTTCCTCTCTCATCACCTCATCAAGAATGGGGGCAGGAAGTGGCTCAAGGAATATTTCTTGATTTTGTGATGCTACTTTCAAACTGTAGACTAGGCCACTGAATTTGACCATTATTGCTCCTCTTGGTGAGGCTTTAACCAGACCATAGCAGCCACGACATAATCTCCAATATCTTTCCAATTTGTAATAAGGAATCATAGAGACTGCATTGTTTTCAAGGTATTCACCTTCTTTCAGCGACAATAGAAAACTATCAAGTTTATTTGCATTGCTAAACTGGCCGCCCTCGATTTCTTGTACTACATGAGTCCTTCCTGGCACCTTGACGTATTTGCCGTTAGCATCTTTTTGAAGACGGAAGGTGTCAAAGATGAATTTCACTCGAAAATGTTTTGAGAGGTTTGGTATGGGTTGTAACTGGCTATATATCATGGTTCTTATGTCCAAACCGACCCTAGACAAAAGTCGTTCTCCCTCAAATTCAGTGATAGGACCATCTGGAGCATTGTCGCCGTCGTTGTTGTCTTGCGGTGGCGGTGTGGTTTCGCCGTCGTTGTTGTCTGTAACAGGTTTTGCGTTGGGACTGGAGTTCTTGATCGTCAGCACCATGTCGTAATCACACTTTTCAATAGTTTGACGTGCATCGGGGTCAGTTGCCAGAGCGAACTCAGTATATTGGGTGTCAAGCTCGAAGGTGGCAAACGAGTCTGACCAGTTGCTGGCTGCCACAATGGTGAATTCGGCTACTGCTGTTGGCGTCGTGAACTTGTCTCTTGGGTACCAGAACTGGTTATTCTTGATATTGGCTGCGATGCAACGCCACAGGCTAGGCTCAGACTCTCTTGAATTCAAGAAGTTGCCGTACATTCCGCCTTCCGATTTGTTCATGGTTGATAAGCCCAAGGGAAAAATCCACTCATCTGAATCCTTCTTGCAGGTGACTTCGGCGGTTTTTTCATGATTGGAACCATACATGAGCCATTGCGCTTGGAAAGCTCTGGTGATGGCTTCGGGATGCTTGTACAGTATGACCTGTATGTTGCGTTCCTCGCCAGGGGCCAAGGTGATTTCATTGATTGGGTTGCCGGCTTCATCGCCGAAAACTAAAAAGGGCGTCATTGAGTCGCTCGGGCGATTTGCAAGTTGAGCGAGGACTGCGCCGGCATCGTTGATTTGATCATTCATGTGGGTTAAAAAATTTTAAGGTTCCAGTGACTCCCCCACTGGTCGTTATTACGAGGTTAGCTGGGGTGGACACGGAAGAAGCGCGGGAGTCTGTTTTGCCACCCATCCTGCAACTTGAGTCTCAAGCATCGTCCTTAGCAGTTCAGTTGGATAAGCAGAGACTCACATCGAATGTGTAATTCACAATAGCGCTCACACGACATGAGCTGTTCACATCATTCTAAACAAGTCATCTGCCGTAGCCACTCTTGACTACTGATGTCAATTTGCTGGATTCCAAGTTGTCGTGGACAAAGCGCCAAAAACGCTTTTCCTATATCCTATCGTAATCTGTCATAAATCTCCACAGTTTAAGTGGATTTATAACAAATTACAACGGCAAATATCGTAATAGTTTTTGGTTTATGCAAGTATTTCAACCTATTTTTGGGTATAGCGGGAGAAGAATTGCCAGATTTCCTCACCGGTGTCGATGTCGCCGGTGTGCCAGCTGTGAACCCCGCCCACGACCTCGTAGAGCCACACGGCGCAGTGGGTGGTGGGGCTTGAGTAGCAATGCTTAATGACGGGATGGCCCTCGTCGCCCTTGAGGCTCTCGACGCGCTCGGTGACCTCATGGCTGCAGCGGTTCTTCGCCACCCAGTAGCCGATGGCGACCGGCACGGGCAGACAGGAGCCCCAACCGCCCTTGTTGTCCATGTCGCCGGCCCATTCCGACAGGCGGTCCTCGGTGCCGTGGATTTCCATCAAGGGAATGGGGCGGGGAGCCTCCATTTGCTCATATATCCATGCCATCGTCAGACCTGCGATGGACGCCACGGCCCTAAAGGTGTATTGTTCACTGTAGGCCATCAGGTAGCACATCTCGCCGCCATTCGAGAATCCCGTCAAGAAGGTGTTCAGTTGGCTCAGACGGTAGCGCTTTTGCACATGGCGGGCGATGCTGCACAGGGCCTTCACATCATCCACTTTCCAACCCTGCTGGAAGCTATAGCCCACATTCCAGCTGGTGTGCCCCTGCGGATCCTTGAGCCCCTGGGGAATGCACACAGCGAAACCATGTCGGTCGGCGGGCCCGATCATGATGTTCTCGCGCAGGATGCCTGCATCGTAGCCGTGCAACATGAACACCAGCGGCGCGTTGTCCTGCAAGCCGTCGGGCAGGTACATCACGAACTGCCGCAAGTGGCCGTCCACCTTGAGTGAATCTTCGACATAGGTCCCCGCATGGGACGGGGTGCCGTGGAAAGCCAACACTAGCATCAGCATGGATATGGTCAAGAGGCGCTTCATTTTCATCGCATCGTAAAGGGTTACAGGCGGTTCATTGATTGTTTGCAGCTACAAAAATACAATAGTTTTTGGATTATTGTTGGCGCCACGGCTTTAAAACCGTCAAGATGGATGGCGTTAATGGAAATATCGTGTATCTTTGCGACATGATGACAGCCGAGGAGATTATAGGGTATATGGAGTCGCTGCGTAACGAGAAGCAGCGGCAGGTGTTGATACGGTTCTTCAAGACAGGACCGGGAGAATATGGCGAGGGCGACGAGTTCCTGGGCCTGAAAGTGCCGCAGACGCGCCAGATCGTGAAACTGACCGAAGGCGACACGCCGCTTGACGAGGTGCCCCGGCTGCTGATGTCGCGTTGGCACGAAGTGAGGCTCTGCGGCCTGCTCATGCTGGTCGAGAAGTTCGGGCGATTGGCCAAAAAACGGCTTGTTGACGACGAAGCCGCCATCCGGGGGCGCGACGAAATTGTGACGATGTACCTGCAGCATGCCCAGCAGGCCAACAACTGGGACCTGGTGGACCTGTCGGCTCCAAAGATTCTCGGCTACTGGCTGCTGTTGCCCACCCATCTGGGTGACAAGCACGAAATCATGGACCGTTTGGCGGCCAGCTCTTGCCTGTGGGAACAGCGCATGAGCATGGTGAGCACCTGGAAGACCACCCAGCAGGGCGACCCCTCGTGGTGTCTGCGTTATGCCGAATGGCACCTGCACCACTCGCATGACCTGATGCACAAGGCCGTGGGCTGGATGCTGCGCGAGGTGGGCAAGCGTTGCAGCATGGACTTGCTGCGCCAGTTCCTCGAGCATCATGCCCACAAGATGCCACGCACCGCCCTGCGCTACGCCATCGAGCAGATGACCGATGACGAACGCAAGTACTGGATGTCAAGATAATCAATGAGTTAGCAACTCCCACCTCCTCCCCTGCCTGGGGAGGAGGTGCCCGAAGGGCGGAGGAGGGAAAGCGATTAGAGGGGACCGGGGGCGTTGATGTTACCGATTAAGATTATTTGTCGCAGTATCACGAACGCCCCCGCCCTAACGGGCACCCCCTCTTAACCAAGAGGGGGAATTGAGTATCAGCACTTTGTTTTCGTCGAACTCACATTAAATAATTGATGTCCTGCAGAACAAACATTTTTCGTTCAGGCATCTATGAGACCCTGGTAAGTACACAAAAAGGGCGGCCCGGTAAGGGGGCGCCCTTTAATCGATAGGAACCTGTTAGCTTACTTCACAACCTTTGCAGCGCTGGTGGTGCTGTTGCCCACTGCCCCATCGACTGAAAACCGATGACTTCAAAACTTATTGAGCAAAGATTGTAATAAATCAATGATTATGTGTAATTTTGCAAAAATCTGACTAAACCCGATATACAACATGACCATTAAACGAAAAATGACCTTGTTGGTCGCTTTGATGCTGACCATCGGTGCTGCGGCACAAGTTAACCCATTGTGGATGCGTTTCTGCGCCATTTCTCCTGACGCCCAAACCATCGCTTTTTCTTATAAGGGCGACCTGTTTACCGTCCCGGTACAGGGCGGGATTGCCCATCAGCTGACATCTAACGCGGCCTATGATGCATATCCCGTGTGGAGCCCCGACGGCCAGAGCATCGCCTTTGCCTCGGCTCGCGAGGGCAGCCTCGACGTGTATGTCGTGAACAAGGACGGTGGCGATCCCAAACGTCTCACTACCGACAGCGGCAACGAGACTCCGTTGTGTTTCCTCGACAACGAGAACGTCTTGTTCGAGGCTACCATCATGCCGACGGCCAAGTCGATCTTGTTTGCCAATCGCTCGTTCCCGCAGGTATATCAGGTGAGCACCAGCGGCGGCCGTGCCCGCCTGTTCTCGGCCTTGCCGATGCAGGACCTGAGCATCAACAGCCGTGGCGACATCCTCTACCATGACATCAAGGGTTATGAGGATCCCTTCCGCAAGCACCACACCAGTTCCATCACGCGAGACATCTGGTTGAAACAAGGCGAGAAATTCACCAAACTCACCGATTTCAACGGCGAGGACCGCACGCCGCGTTGGGCAGCCGACGGCAATGCCTATTACTACCTGAGCGAACAGGACGGCACGTTCAACGTGTTCAAGAACACGGTGGGCGGTCACCCCGTGCAGCTCACCCACCACGAGGCCAATCCCGTGCGCTTCTTGACTGTAGCCGACAACGGCACCCTGTGCTATGGCTATAACGGCGAGATATATACCCTGCGTGAGGGCCGTGAACCTCAACGGGTCAACATCACCATCAATGCCGACCGCAACGAGAAGGATCTCATCCGCCAGATCAAGCAGGATGGCGCAACTGCCATTAGCGTCTCGCCCGGCGGCAAGGAAATCGCTTTTGTGATGCACGGCGACGTGTATGTCACCTCGATTGACTACAAAACCACCAAGCGCATCACCGACACCCCCGAGCAGGAACGCACCATCGATTTCTCGCCCGACGGTCGCAGCATCGTCTATGACAGCGAGCGTGACGGCATGTGGAAAATCTACCAGACGTCCATCAAGAACAAGGACGAGAAACTGTTCACCTATTGCACCGAACTGGAAGAAGTGCAGCTCACCAACACGGGCCACACGTCCATCCAGCCGCAATACAGCCCCGACGGCAAGAGCGTCGCTTTTCTCGAGGACCGCGCCACCCTGCGTGCCGTCGATGTGAAAAGTAAAGCCGTGCGTACCCTCATGGACGGGAAGTACATTTATTCTTACAGCGACGGTGACGTGTGGTTTGAATGGAGTCCCGACAGTCGATGGCTCCTCTCGTCCTACATCGGCACCGGTGGATGGAACAGCCAGGACATCGCGCTGGTCAACGCATCGGGCAACGGTGAAATTCATAACTTGACCGAGAGCGGCTACAACGAGAGCAACGGCAAGTGGGTGCTGGGCGGCAAGGCGATGATCTTTGAGAGCGACCGTGCCGGCTACCGCAGTCATGGCAGCTGGGGCGCCGAGGGCGACGTGTACATCATGTTCTTTGACCTGGATGCCTACGAGAATTTCAGGATGACCAAGGAGGAAAAGGTGCTGCGTGAGGAGGCCGAGAAGGAGAAGAAGAAAGAGGCCGACAGTCAGCAAGCCGACAAGGGCAAGGATAACAAGAAAAAGAAAGACAGCAAGAAGAAAAAAGGCGCTGTCGACGAGAAACCTGCCGTTCCGGCACTGGCCTTTGACCTGGAGAACTGCCGTGATCGCATCGTGCGCCTGACGGTGAATTCTTCCCGCTTGGGCGACTATGTGCTCTCGCGCGGTGGCGACACATTGTACTATCAGGCAGCCTTTGAGGGCGGCATGGACCTGTGGAAACACGACCTGCGCGAGAACAAGACTGAAATCGTTATGAAGGGGGTAGGACAGGGCCCCATGAAGGGTGACAAGGACATGAAGAACCTGTTCGTGCTCTCCGGCCGTGGCATCAAGAAGGTAGACCTGGCGAAGGGCAAACCCGAGCCCGTCAGCTTCGAGGCTTCCTTCAACTACAAGCCTTATCAGGAACGGGAATACATCTTCAACCACATCTGGCAGCAGGTGAAAGATAAATTCTACGTCGAGGACATTCACGGTGTGGATTGGGAAGGCTGCCGCGAGAACTACAAGCGTTTCTTGCCTTACATCAACAACAACTACGACTTCCGTGACATGCTCAGCGAGATGCTCGGCGAGCTGAACGGCTCCCACACCGGTGCCCGCTACAATCCCGGTGGCCCGACGCTCCAGACGGCAGCTTTGGGACTCTTCCTTGACGAGACCTATCAGGGCGACGGCCTGCGCATCGAGGAGGTCATCAAGCGCGGTCCCTTCGACGTGAAGAATACCGGAGTCACTGCCGGGTGCATCATCGAGGAAATCGATGGCAACAACATTGCTGCCGGTGAGGACTATAACTGGATACTCGATGGCAAGGCTGGCAAGCCGATACATGTCAAGGTGTTTGACCCCAAGAAGGGCAAGCGCTTTGATGTCACTGTCAAGGCCATCAGCAAGGGTGCGCAGCAGGAACTGCTCTACAAGCGCTGGGTGGACCGTAACCGTGCGCTGGTCGACAGCCTGTCGGGCGGCCAGTTGGCCTATGTCCATGTCAAGGAGATGAACAGCGAGAGTTTCCGCACCGTCTATCGCGAGCTGCTCAGCGACAAGAACCGCAACCGCAAGGCCGTCATCGTCGACGAGCGCCACAACGGCGGCGGATGGCTGCACGACGACTTGTGCACCCTGCTCAGCGGCAAGCAGTATCAGGACTTTGTGCCTCATGGCAAGGTCGTGGGCGCTGACCCGTTCAACAAGTGGACCAAACCGTCGTGTGTGCTGATGTGCGAGGACGATTACAGCAACGGCCACGGTTTCCCGTTTGTCTATAAGGAACTGGGCATCGGCAAACTCATCGGCACGCCTGTTCCCGGAACGATGACCGCCGTGTGGTGGGAGACGCTGATCGACAGTTCACTCGTCTTCGGCATTCCGCAGGTGGGCTGCCGTGACATGCGCGGCAACTACTGCGAGAACACCCCGCTGCTGCCCGATGTCGAGGTCTATAACACCCCCGAGGATTACCTCACCGGCCACGACCGCCAGCTCGAGCGTGCCGTGCAGGAGATGCTTAAGTAACGTGAACTCGACGAAAAAGGTCACTGTAATTCAGTGCGTTAGCAACTCCCCCTCTTTGATAAGAGGGGGATCCGCGTGAGTGGCGGGGGCGTTGATACTACCTGATAAAATAAATTAAGGACAAATCATACTCCTCCGGCGCACTCCCCCTCCTCCGCCCTAACGGGCACCTCCCCCCAGGCGGGGGAGGAATTCCACCTCCCCTAGGGGAGGAGTTGATTATCAGTACTTTATTTTCGTCGAACTCACCTTAAAAAAAGCAACAACTATAGATAAAAAATGGGATGCACCTTGTGTGGCGCATCCCATTTTTCATTGCTTTTTCATTGCTCGGTGCTTTGTGATTCTGCTTCTTTCTTTTCTTTTTCTTTAGCTTTCTTTTCTTTCTTCTCTTTGACTGCGGCAGCAATCATGGCCTTGTCGGGACCCCAGTTGCGGTAGCGCACCCAAACGTGCAGCCAGCTGCGGGCAATGGAATCGATGGCGTCGGCCATCAGCATGGCGCTGTATTCCTCAAAGTTGTTGTAGGCCTCGGACTTCTTGTACACGCCGATGGTGACGTCTCCCAATGATTCGGGAACCATTTCTCGGCCCAGCATGTAGGAGTATTGGGCCACAGCCTCCATGTATTCGCGTGTGCCGGATGCGCTTCCCCAGCTGTAGTCGAAGGGGCGCGAGACGATTTTTTCTTCCACTTTCTGGATCAAGGGAGTCATTTCCTTTGCCAGGGGGTATCCCTCCGGGTCATAGAAGAAACGCTCGTTGTCTTTGTCGATCTCATAGGAATTCTTGATTTGTCTCTCCCATTCGCTCTCGATGGCGCCATGGATGCCACCCAGGGATCGGGCATCGCAGTGCAACGGCATGTGGCAGTCGGCAATATAGTGGCTGAACATGAAGTAGCGCAGCGCCATGTGGGTCGATGACGGCAGGATGGGGTTGCCCTTATCTTCGGTGTACTGGATCTTGAAATTGTCCACGATGGTGTGAGCCATGGCATCGCAGCGGTCCTGGAGGTTTCCCAGACAGATGATGAAAGGCTCTTTGTTCTTGTAGATGGGTGATTTGGCCTTCATCGCCTTGTACACTTCCATGGTGTCGGGCAATCTCATGAAAGTCGGTTTTTCCCCGGCCAGGAATGGCGTGTGTTTCAGACTGTGGGAATAGTCTCCGGCATTGTCCGACAGCACCAGGTCAGGATACCAGGCACCCTTGACGACGAAGTCGCGATAACTCTTGAACAGGCGTACCAGCAACTTGGCATCTCTCGCCAGGGGAGTGGGTTCGCCTTTGATGTTCATCATCTCGGGTATCTCAACTTTTTCGAGTCGTTTGATGGCCATCATGGCCAACCAGGCATGGGTATATTGTTTCATAATACTACAGTTATTAATGATGGTTATTATATCAGGTTAACAGGAAATCAATTGGCTTTCTCTTGAGGTATCACGAGGTTGAGGATGACACCCGATAGGGCCGACAGTCCGATGCCGCTGAGCGAGAAATTGCCCATCTGCAGGATGGCCCCGCCGATGCCCACGGTCAGCACCACGCTCACGATGATGATGTTGCGCGTCAGGTTCAAGTCCACCTTGTTGTTCACCAGATTCTGGATGCCTACCGAGGCGATGGTGCCGAACAGCAACATCATGATGCCGCCAAGCACAGCGGCGGGAATGCTCTGCAGGATGGCGCTCAGTTTGCCGATGATGGAAAACACGATGGCAGTGCCGGCAGCTATGCGGATGACGGCAGGGCTGGTGATGCGCGTGATTTGCATCGCGCCGGTCACCTCGCTGTAGGTGGTCACGGGAGGACCGCCGAAGAATGAGGCCACCAGGCACGCCAGACCGTCGCCCAGCATGGTGCGGTGCAGGCCGGGATCTTTCACGAAGTCCTTGTCGGCGACAGCACTCACCACATACACGTCGCCGATGTGCTCAATCACGGGCGCTATGGCCACGGGAATCATGAACAGGAACGGCTCCCAGGCAAATTCAGGCAGGTGGAAGTGGGTGATGCTTGACGGCAACGCGAACCAGGGTGCACTGCTCACGGCCGTGAAATCAACCAAGCCCATGCAGATCGACACGATGTAGCCCACGATGATGCCGCACACCACGGGCACCAGTTTGAGGAGCCCACGGCCCAGGACAAGCACGAGGATGGCGGTCAACAGCGAAATGAAAGCCAGCAGCCAGTTCTCTTGAGCCATGTTGACGGCCGAGGGAGCCAGCGACAGACCGATGCAGATGATGACAGGTCCGATGACGACGGGCGGGAACAGCCGTTGCAACAGTCGCTTGCCCTGCCACTTGATGAGCGCCGACATCACGAAATAAACCAATGCCACACCCGCCATACCGGCCAACGTGCCCGACATGCCCCATTGCTGAGATGCCGAGATGATGGGCGCGATAAAAGCGAAACTGGAGCCCAGGAAGATGGGGACTTTGCCCTTGGTGACGAGGTGGAAGATGAATGTGCCCAAGCCTGCAGTGAACAGCGCTGTGGCGGGATCAAGACCGACAAGCAGGGGCACCAGAACCGTGGCTCCGAAGGCCACAAACAGGAACTGAACGCCCACAACTGTCTTTCGAATGGAGGATAGATTAGCGGTTTCCATTGAATTACTCTTGTTGAGTGTCAATAATTGTTTGCCGTAGGCAAAGGTACAACACTTTTTTAGTTTTCACCAACCTCCCACAACAAAAACTATCAACACCCCATTCCCCTGTTTACAATTTCGTTAATATTTTATTTGCTTATCCTTTTGATAAATGAATTGTTGGCATTAAATTTGCACGTGCAAGAATGATATTAACCTCTTAAATTTTTTATCGTTATGTACGAGGATGAGAACAAACAGTCTATTACCACTGTCAACAATGAAGTTCTTGACAAGGGTGTTGAATATGCTCAAAATCAATATAAAGAAGAGGTTGAGAAATACGATCTCTATAACAAGCGAGCGAAGTACCCCATGTCTGTAATCACGTTCCTTGTTACGGCAATCTCTCTTTTTATTGAGCAAACAGATTTTTTATTAGATCATCATTTGTTGTCATTGATTATCATCGCTCTCATTTTTGTTATCATCATCTGTTTCGTGGCTATCACGATACCTTATTATTTTAAGAAAGCAGCAGTTCCAGAGGACGAGGAGTTTTATGAGAAAATCAATGATTCAGATGCTACCTTGTTTAAGAAATGGCTCATCGACAGTTATAGGACAGATGCCAAAACTTATCGCAAATTCAACCGCTTTAGAGGGTGGTTGTTACTTGCCATGAACATCTGTCTGGCCATTATTGTCATAGCCATCATTTTAGCGTTACTGTCATCCATATTCCCGGATTTCAGTTATACTACATCAACGACAATAACCACATTAAAAAATTGATACTATGTATGCGCTATTTCTACGATTATTACGATTGCTCCTTGTCAAGGACAGGAGCTTTTCCGACGATTTAAAAAATCGGTCATTCGATGTCCCCATTCCTGCAGAAGCCTCTTATAAAAGCAGAACATCAACCTCTACTTTCACTCATTTAGGAAAAGTTCCTGCAAGATCAGGAGGACGATTCATCCTTTTGTCGTTCCGTGACTTTGCGTCAATAATGCTTGACAAAGAGAGAGATGAGATTACTGATGAGGACCTGAAGAACTTGAGTGAGGGGAATAAAGGAGGTGAATTGGCGAAAAGAGAAACCGCCGAGGCCTTTATTGAGCACTTCCAGAACAATAAGCAACAGTACATAAATAATTTCAATGCTCAATGCGCTAACGGCAAGAATAAGGATGTTATTGCTGCACTTGTTGAGGAGCAAAGCCATAATACCCTGATAAGGGATACACCCCTCTTTGTTATCCTGAATTCACTGACGATTTATTACAGAATCTGCTCTTGCTATTTGGGCTATCACAGATGCGTCAATCACAACAAACCCCTTACTAAAGATAAGGAATTGGAAGTCAGTGCTGCGCTAATCAACACTTATTTCATCAGACGTTGGATTTTCAATTTTGCTTATCCTATCGTTGAAGCCGCCTATCATTATAACTCATCCAATGACGATGAGATCAATCAATATGGCGAAGATGTTAAGAATTGGTGCAGCGTGTTCAATGAAATTGAAAATGGTTTGAATTCTCACATTGCTGACAAAGAAAAAATCAAAAGCCTCATGACTAGAATCCAACAAGTGATGTTGGCTTTCCCCTATATTTATGTTTTAACTCATGTCAGCAAAATCAATTTCAAGGCATTTCAGGCAGCATTTCAATCTCTGGAGATTGATAATGAACGATTTATAAAACAGATCAAGAACAAGTTGAATGGCCAATTCGATGTGACGGGTTTCGAAGACTTCTTAAAAGCTGAATACGATAAAAGGGTCTCAAACTCAAAACTTGATCGAGAGTTTTTGGCCTCATTGCTGTATCTCGGTACCGAACGCAAAGAAGATTTCATCCCCAAGGATTTGAATAACTTCCTGGCAAAACACATCATCAAATGCAAGAATAAAAAAGCATTATTTACTATGCTGTCAAGTGGCACTAAGGTGAATAATGCCTATCGTGACATGCCTCCTGTTTTGGCATTTGGTAATGAGGATCAGTTTTTTGACATTGACCCGTCAATGGAAATTTTTGATACCGATTCATTCATCATCGCCCAGAACAGCTTTGAACCGACGCTTGCTGGAGAGAATGGTTATGTCGGGTTGGGTGCTTCGCCGTATTGCAGACCCTTCTTGATTCATGCCCTCTATTTCAAGGCAGTTTCAGAGGTTTATTTCTCTGACCCTGTCAATAAGCAGAATTTCATCGATAGTTTTGATTTGTGCTTTGATGCTAAGCCCTATGCTGCCCAAAAAAAGGAGGAGATGACTCATTTGTTGGGACTTTTCTTTGATGAAGCAGAGAAGACTGTGCCACGAGACCGTGACGTCACAAAAGACTTTGCAAAACAGTTCGAAAAAAGCATTTCGAAATTGTATAACGAGGTCGAATTGTTGGATGATGATTTGAAAGAACGTTTTTACTCATTTTGCGGAATAAATTATGCTCATGGGTTCTAAAAAATCAAATAAAAAGAAACTGTTCTACGTTTTGGCTTTGATTGTTTTCATAGCAATCAGCGCTTTTGCCTTTCAATCGGATGACAGCGAGCCGATATCAAGCGGAGATGGTTTTGACGTGATTATCGTTTTGGGAACTCCCGCAACAAAGGATTGCAAACCGACCAGCATCATGAAGCAAAGGGCCGGAAAGGGAATTGAACTCTTCAAACAAGGGCTTGCGCCTAAGATTATCTTCACTGGCGGTCAGGCGGCAAATGAGTGTTATGAGGCGGAAGTCATGAAGGAGTATGCAATATCTCTCGGTGTGCCTGACAGCTGCATCTTACCAGAACCAAAGGCCAAAAACACTTATCAGAATGCCCGCTATTCTGTTGAAATCATGAATGAACATAATATGCATTCAGCGGCTATAGTCACATCTAAGTTCCACTGCACAAGGTCAAAACATATTTTTTCCAATTATGACATTGAATATCAGATGTTCCCATGCGAAGACCCGCCATTGAGTTTCAAATCCTGCTATTGGAAGCTGCGTGAATTTGCGATTAAGTCTTATCATTTTATCATGGGCTATTCACCCACTTTCGGTCTCTAGTTGATGATGGAGACGCGCCCTAAGTGAGCCGATAAGAAATAACGCCAATTATTCAAGAAGTGCAGATGCCTATAAAAAACAACTCCATCACTCATGTTGATGGAGTTGTTTTTCTATCAAGACGCCTATATTTCTCTTGAATCTGGGTTTTGGGTTATTCCCAGTCTTGGATGCGGCATTGCTGCTTGGGGATGGCGCTGGAGAAGGTGAGGCCTGTGCGGCGCTCGACCTCGGCGACGGTGACGGCATACTTGCTGATGCCGCCGGGACAGGGTTTGTTGTCGTAGATGAAGGCGATGGCACGGCCTTGCTCGGGGGCATACACCACCTTGAAGAAAGCGTCGGGCACGGCGATGTTCTGCTTGTCCTTACCGATGCGCGCGGGATTCTTGCCCATGATAGGGCCGGTATAGACCATCAGTCGCTTGTCGCGCTTGGCCCAGCGGTGCACCTTCTCCTCGAGCACGCGCCAGTGGTCGTTGTTGAGTTTGGTGTCCTGAGGGCACATGTTGGTCATGTAGAAGCATTGAGTCATCGGGGTCTTGTCCCAGCGCATATCCATAGCGGGCGCCATGTGGCCACGGCTGTAGCCGCTGCCGCGGTATTCCCAGTTCTCGGGGCATGACTTGACGTTGTTGTCCCGGGCATAGTTGTAGTTCTTGCGCACCTCGTGGTCGGGTGCGTCGGCCATGGAAACCATTGTCGCCGTCAGTTCATAGGCCACACAGTTGGGGATTCTCAACGACGGGTTGAAGTTCACACGGATGGCCTGATAGTTCAGCACCTCGTTGGACACGCCTTTGGGAATGCCCACTGCCAGCAGTGCGTTGGCGTTCTGCTGCGGCACCGCAGTCTTGGTTGCCGTCTTGCCGATGGTGGGGACGCTCACCAGAGGCGAGGCGACTGCGGTTTGTTGTCCCAGTTTATTCTTCTTGCCCGATTTCTTGGAAGATTTCGCCTTTTTCTTGTCTTTCTTGGCTTGATTCTTCTTCTGTTTTTTGGATTTCTTTTTGCCCTTGGTTTTGCTCTTGGCCTGGGTGCACCACTGGCTGGTGACCTCGTTGTCGCCCATCACTTGCGGTGGCAGGGCTCCGCCCATAACCATCACTGCTACCAATACCCAAATCGTTGCTATTCGCTTCATTTCTTTATATTATTGATCTCACTAATCACTAACCTCTAAACACTAATCAGCGCCCGTGGCGCATCAATTCAGCCATGCGTCAAGATTCACGGTGCTTTCCAGCCGCTCTTGCTCTTCGCGAGGCAGGGTGGGGAAGAAGTCCAGCCCAGTCTTGTGTTCCACCTCGTCAACGCTCACAGCATATTGACTCAGTCGTCCTCCGCTGTGGCCGTTGGGGTAGATGAAGGCGATGGCACGCATCGGTCTGACGCACGGTGCCATGATGATCTTGTAGTAGGCTCTCGGCACCGTCACCTGACTGTTTGCCAATGTCGTGTCGCTCTCGCTGACGACAGGTCCGGTGAACACCAGCAATGCACTGTCGCGTGCCGTCCACTCACGCACTTTCTCCTCGAGCTTGGCCCAACCGCCCTCGTTCAAGGCCTTGTGCATCGGGCAGATGTTGGTCATCAAGAACGACTGCCGCATGGCTGTCTCGCTCCACTTCAGGTCGCCTGCAGGCACCAGATGCCCACGGTCCATCCCGCTTCCGGCGTAGTCTTGCGGCGACGGGCATCCCTTCACGTCTGGGTCAGGCATAAACTCGCCCATGCGCTCGGCTGTTCCGTTCAGTTCGTTTGTAACAAGCTCATAAACAGCGCAGTTGGCGATGCCCCTCGCGCTGTTGAAGTACACGTCAAACGCGTCGCGTCTAACCAGTGTGTCGCTCATGCCACGGGGAATGCCGACGGTCATCAGGCTGTCGCGCCCGCCCTCGCTCAAGGGCACCAGATGTTGAGCATGGTTGTTCACGATGACGCGATACAGCAAAAAGCATACCAACGCCACCGTCAAGCCCCACAAGAAGAACCTGACTGTGTCGCCCCATCGCTGCCACAACTGCTCAACACGCTTTTTCATTGGTTCGTCACTCTGCCCTGCGGATGAAGCCACGGAAGATGAAATACACGATTGCCAGTACGGCGAACAATCCAGCTATTGCCCAAATTATAATATTACTCTTGTTAATACACGGGAAGGAAAATAGCAGAACTGCGATGGCAACAACGATGGCGGTCGTGCGACACATGTTAGCAGTCAATTTGACCTGCTTGAGATTGGTCAACGGGCCCATTTCTCTCATGCTGGCGGGTCTGTGGGTATCCCAGATCAGTTTGAAGATTGGAATGGTTAGAGAGAACTGACCGATCAGTGTTCCGGGATTGAAACTGCCATCATCAAAGGTGAATAAGCTGTTTTTCACTGCCATCACCCATGCTGTGACAACAATGACGCCAATGAGGATTTCGGCTAAAGTGCTTAAGGTAGTGCGTGGCAATTTCACCTCATTGATGTTGAAACCGTTGGTGATTTCGTTCGGCTCGTTGTCGAACTCGTCATCAGAGTTTTGTCGGGCTTGGTAGATGAGATAGCGGAAGATAGCGATGGTGATGATAAAAGCAACACCAACAATGAAGATGCATACTATTGAGAAATCCTCCAGAGGCAGGGAACTCACCAGGACGAATAACGCAAATTCAACGGCAAGCACACGGCACATGCGGACTTCAAGGGCGACCTGTTCCACATTAGTGTGTCTTCTGATTTTTGACTTAAAGCTTGGTAAATACACAATCCAAGAGAAGATAATAGCCAAGATTGATAGCACAAACATGAGTACGGGGGAAAGGAAAGAGAAGAAACCCTCAATAATCCAAAACCGATCGGAGGCTAAAGCCAGTATCCATGCACCAACGATAATCAACCCCGTGAGCACCTCATAGATTGTTCCCTCTAGGGTGCGCTGCACTTCGATTGAGCCCACTCCATTACTAGCTTCTTTCTTTATGCTAAACCGCGATTTTTTGATGAATGCAAGAGCAATGGCCAGTACTCCTGTAATTCCCGCGTAGATGCAACCCATCTGAAGGTCCGAGGTATCTATGATTCCCCCTCTATACAACACCATCGTGTAGGTGAAGAAGAGTACTTCGGCAATAACGATGATAAAAAGATAGATATTTCTGTTCAAGTTTTTCATAATCAATTCTCTTTAGTGACTAACGTAATCAAAGCATCGCACAGTCGCTTTCATTTGTTCCTTTTATGCAAGATTACAAAGAGGAGGTCGGTCCCGAACCAAGCAAGGCCAAGGCAAATCAAGATAACCACCATCAAGTGCTTGTTTACAGGACTGACGCTGAGGATTAAGGCCATCAAGGCGGTGACGATCGCGAACACTCGTTTTTTTCTGATCAGCAGTTTGAACTGCTCCTCGTTGGTGACGCGCATCGATGACCGGATGGGGATGAAGAACAACGGATGATAGGCAAATATGAGAGCCGCGATAGCCGCGATGAAGAGAATCACATATTCTTCGAATAAGCCGTTGCTGCCACGTGACTCAAACATGTGGGTGACAAACCCCATGAGCAGCGAGCCGGCAAGAATCAGGGCTGTTGCTACCTCAAAGATAGTCCCCTCGCGAGTGCGCGGCACCTTTTGATGCGCGAATGCCAGTTCTATTTTATCTTCAGCTCTTTCTTCTCGTGTCTTGAGTTCGGGGTAGATGACATAGAAAACCAGAGCCAAAAGGCCTACGATAGCTCCAAATAACGATGCGACAAGGTTATCAATCCTGCCAGCTGCATAGAGTACCAGAATCAAGGCCAATGCTATGACAAGGACTGTGGTTATCAGTTTATTTGTTTTCTTACTGTCCATAACTTTCTCATTTTTTGGTTAATGAATTGCTTGAGGTTATTCTTTGTCAGTTTCGGTATCTTTCAACTCATTCCTGATCAAGTTTCGATAGAAGAGATCAATAAAGAGGATAACGGCGAAGAAATGTTGTGCGATGAAGTCGATCGGCCCGATTGTTCCCTTGTAAGGCTGATACACGACCAGCATGGCTGCCACGGCACATCCGACCGCCAGAAGGTGATAGAGCTCAATGTTCTTGATGAGCTGACGGCTGTTGGTGAAACTCTCCGACCGGTTCATCCAGCGTGGGCAATAGGTGATGATGAGGGCGATAATGGCAAGCACTGTGTAGCAGATCATCTGAATGATCGTTAAATCCAAGATGCTCTTTCCCGCTAACTGACGGGTGTGCCAGGCCGCATACCATGAGCCGACGAGGATGAGGATTGTCACAACCTCGAAGGCAAAGGCAGAAAATGTGTGAGGCACTCTCACCTCGTTGATGTTGAACTTGCTGGCGCCGTTCTGTTGATTGGGTGCGCCCTTGATGAAGAAACTGAAGATGAGCCGCAAGGCAACGTACAAGATGCAACCGATGAAGGTGAGGTTGCCGGAGCCCTTCCATGGGAGGAACACGATGGCTAGTGAAAACAGTGCCAACGCTACCGAGCGCACGCGCAACCGGCGGCTCTTGACGATATCGGCTTCCGTGGCTTTGGGATGAATCTCACCTTCCTTAGAATCGGGGTAGTAGGCTAACCCGAGCATGCCGCAAACCGTGATAGCAAGAGGAATGATGAAGACATAAAGCACTTTGTCGATTGTCCATGCCTTGTAGCAAGCAACGGCAAACATGGCGGCAATCACAATCTCGAGGATGGTACTGCCCACCGTTCGCGGCAATTCAACCAAATCATCGGTATTGCTCAGGTCAATGTCCTCTGTATCTTGTTTGGGAGGCGCCAGTGACGGATACTTCTTGCGGATGATTTGCTTTGCGGCGAAGAAGGCTACAACAACTCCGGCGCATAGTGCCAGTGCGATTCCACTGCTGATGATGTGCGTTGAGTGAAGCTCCTTGATGATAAGTACGAGGACCAATGATGCCACTCCACGAGCGATATTCACTATTCTGTTTGTATTATTCATAGCTGTATTTTTTTTAGGTTTTTAGGTGAGACTGTTGTTGCCTTTCAAAATGCGAAGGCCGATTCATTTCGCCCTGCGGATGAGGATGCGGAAGACGATGAACACTACTGCCAGAATCGTGGCCAGCGTTATCCAGATCCAGTTGCGCGGTCGCAGTGAGGGAAAGGAGGATAACAGCATTCCGACGGTGAGCAGCAAGGCGATCAGGCGATTCATGTGAACGGCGAGAGAGACCTGCTTTAAGTTGGTCAGCTTGCCCACATTATTCATGTCGCCAGGTGTGTAAGTATCCCAAAACGTGAAGATGATGGCGGCGGTGAAGAGGATCATGCCGAGCAACGTCTCGAAACTGAAACTGCCGTCGCCCTCGGTGAACAGGCCGTTTTTCACCGATAGCGCCCATGCCAGGGCCACAAGGACACCGGTGATGACTTCGATAGATGTCCCGAGTACGGTGCGATGCATCCTCACTTCATCAAGGTTGAACCCGTTGATGACTTCACGTTTCTCATTGCTGTACTTGAACAGCAGCATGATGGCTGCGAAGTCGCCGATAATTGCAACTACCGCTGCTGTGGCGATGATTCCCGCTTTTGAAACCCCGGCCCATGCTGCCAGCATCAGGGCGCCGATAAGGATGATCATGAATGCAACACCCAGCAGGTTGAATGCGCGATTACTGTTAAGTTTCATATCGTCCCTCCTTTCTGTGACAGGTACAAAATTATTTGGCTTTTTTGCTGAAATGCTTGAAGATGAAATAAGTGCCCAAGAACATGGCCAGTATTGCGATGATCAAAACGCTGGCCTCAACGATATGGTGCTTAATGCCAATAGCCAAAATCAAGCTGATGCTGGCTAACTCGACGCCATAGACACGGTTCTCCAGGACGCTCAGACGGAATTGCCTGATGTTCTCAATCTCCTCATCGACTTTGGCAAACTTAACGGCACTGGCAAGCTGGTTAATGGCCGAGAACGCTGTAAGGAGGATGAATAATAATCTTGTTGAAAAGCGCATGGCGTCAACCTTGATGACATCTAAGGATAGCAACACAAAACACAGTGCCGTCAGGATGATGAAGCCTGTCACGATGTAAAAGGCGATCTCCACCTTGTCATGGGTGACTTGAATGTTGCTGGAGTCAAAGGCCTTGTCGGTCACTTGACCCGAAGTGGAACCGCTCGTGCTTTGCGCCGATTTTTTCTTGCGGTTGAAGTAAGCCTCGACAAGAAGAATAGCAAGGATAATTACGAAAAAGTTATCCATGATATCTGCGACGGGCGAGAGCACTGCCATGATGGCACAGATCAATGCATAGACCTGTTGCTTCTTTACCGAAAGACTGATTAGGCTCATGTCCTTTTGCTTCTCGGCATCGTGCAACATGAACGGGAAACGTGCCCCGATAAGTGCTGCTACCGAACCGATTGTCAAGATAACAGCCCCGCCGATGTGCTCCCAGTCCATCTGGTGCTTGCTCCAGAATATGCCCCATGTGACAAGGAGCAGGAGCACGGTCAACGCTTCCATGATAACCTTGGTGGGGGAGTTGTGGACCTTGATATTATAGATATTCACCCGTTGAGCCGATTCGCTCATGGCTCCTGTGGTGGTCCTGTTCTTGCGCTCTTGCATGATTTCATCCTCGACCTCCACCAGACGGGTGCGATAGGCCCACCAGTATAATGCGGCCAGGATAACTGCTGTCGCCACGATAACGGCAGCAGTGCCTGCCGTGCCGAGCTGTTCTGAGAATAAACCCAAAGTGCCGCCGGCAACGATTGCCGTGCCGTAGGTCAGTACATTCCACAATAATGTCTGCCTCGGATTGTTAAACTTGGGTTTCATCACTACTGTCCTCCTGGTTATCGGTTTCACTTTTTTTCTTCTTGGGCAGACGGCGGGCCTTGCGCAGCGCCTCGGTGATGATCCACTGCAACTGACCGTTGGTCGAGCGGAACTCGTCGGCTGCCCACTTCTCAATGGCATCCATCGTGTCGCTGTCGACACGCAGGATAAAACTCTTTGTGGCTTTCTTTGCCATAGTCTGCTAAATCTTTATGCGGGTTATTAATGCGAATTTCGCGAATGGTGCTAATTCTGTGAATTGTTATAAAGTTCGCTAAAACCGTTTAATTCGCGAAATTCGCATTAGCCCCGCAGGGTTACATATTCAATGTGCCGGTGTTGACGACGGGCTGGGCCTGTTCGTCGGCACACAGGACAACGAGCAGGTTGCTCACCATCGAGGCCTTCTTGTCGTCGTCAAGCTCCACGATTTCTTCGCTTGAGAGCTTGTCAAGAGCCATCTTCACCATGCTCACGGCACCCTCGACGATCTTCTCGCGGGCGGTGATGATGGCGCTGGCCTGCTGACGGCGCAGCATCACGGCTGCGATTTCGGGAGCATAGGCCAGATAGTTGATACGGGCCTCGACTACCTCGATACCGGCCAGCGACAGGCGCTCGTTGAGCCTCTCCTCGAGTTGCTCGTTGATCTCCTCGCCACCCGAGCGCAGGGTCAGCTCCTTGGTGTTCTCGTCATTGTCGTCGTAGGCATACAAGCCGGCCACCTGCCTCAGGGCGGCATAGCTCTGCACGCTCACGAAGTCTTCCAGGGCACGCATCAGGCCCTTGGCGTTACCGCTCAGGGTGCCATCGGTCGAGGCCATGGTCTGCGAGTCCACCTCGAACAGGGCCTTGTAGGTATCCTTCAGTCTCCATACCAGCACCAGGCCGATCATCACGGGGTTACCCACCTTGTCGTTGACCTTGATGGGCTCGGCGTCCAGGTTGCGGGCACGCAGCGACACTTTCTTGGTGCCATAGAAGGGGTTGATCCAGTAGAAGCCCGTCTTGGTGAACGTGCCACTGTACTTGCCGAACCATGTGGTCACCCTGGCCGTGTTGGGCTCAAGCATCAGGAAACCGCCTAATATAAATAAGGTGAGAATGATGAACAGGATGCTCACGATGAGCAGTGCTGTGGGCTGCCAGCCGTGCTGGGGCTGGTCATACATCATGATGCTCTCATAGATGCCCCATACTGCGAGGATGGGCAGCAGGATGACAACAAACAACATTAAAAAGCCGTTCAGGGTTGTACCTTTGAAATTGAATTCTTTCGTTTCCATAATCGTAGAAGTTGAAAAGTTAATATTCAGTTTTATTAAAATGATATCGTTTTGATATCACAAAGATATAGGCATTTTTTGGAACGGCAATGGATATCACCAAATATTTAACACATTTTAACTATTTTCCTTTTATCGATTATTGTTCAGCCGTCCTAATGTGGAGGCATACGGGCTGAAAAATATGTCTTTCAGTCCCAATTTTTTATTCGTGATTATATGAGGTTTCAATGTTTTTTTTTACTTTTGCTTGTTGAACCGAATATCTAGTCTTAACCAACCATAACTAACCAAAATAAGAAGATTATGAGTACAATTACATTCAAATCCCGATTGATGGCCATCCTGGCCTGTGTGCTGTGTGTCCTTGGCGCCAATGCCTATGATTTCTATGTTGACAGTATCTATTACAACATCACCGGTCCCAACACCGTTGAGGTGACATACAAGTCTTATAGCACTGCTGATTATTCTGGCAATGTGGTCATCCCGTCAACAGTGACCTATGATAATGTGACATATACGGTCACTGCAATTGGCCGGGCGGCTTTTATTCATGGCGATGGCTTGATTACGGTCGAGATACCGCAATCGGTCAAATCTATTGGTGAAGATGCATTCCATTATTGCAAAAAGCTGAAATCAGTCAATATTCCCGACTCTGTAACAAGAATTGAGGACAATGTCTTTCACGGATGCTGGGCGTTGACTAGGGTGGATATCCCCACCGGTGTCACCTATATTGGCTCCTACGCCTTCAGTAACAGTGGCCTTGTAGAAATCACTTTCCCGGATAGCCTTACCACAATAGGCGGTAGCGCGTTTCATTGGTGCAACAACCTGAGAAGTGTTCGCATTCCCAAAAAAGTTTCTAGAATCGGTGCGGCTGCATTCACTGGTTGTGAATACATGACTTATATCGAGGTTGACAGTGAGAATGCCTATTATGATTCGCGAGATAACTGTAACGCCATTATTGAAACGGCTACCAATACATTGATTGCAGGTTCTTCACAAACCATCATCCCCTATGGAGTTACTGCGCTTGCCAATAACGCTTTTACTTATCGCCGTGAGTTGACCCGCATTGATATTCCGAATACGGTAAAGACCATTGGAAACGAAACCTTTGCGTCTTGCTATAATTTGCGGGAAGTGACTTTGTCCGACTCCTTGGTCAGCATCGGTAATAGTTGCTTTGAGGGCTGCTCTTTTACTTCGCTGATCATGCCCAATTCGGTCATTACAGTTGGTAGTGACGCTTTCGCTCGTTGTCAATATCTTGTTGACATCACACTCTCTGAAAATCTGAAGACTCTCAATGCCCGTGCATTTTCCGAATGCAAGCGTTTAAAGGAGATCACGCTGCCTCATAGTCTTGAATACATAGGTCCGGGCCTTTTTGATAAATGTGCACAGCTTCAGAGCTTGGTTATTCCCAGTTCTGTTAACAAGATTGCTTCACGAGTCGTAGCCGGATGCGATGCACTCACCAACCTTGTTGTTGAGGAAGAGAATCCTTTCTATGATTCACGCGAGAACTGCAATGCCATTATCGAGACAGCAGGTAATAAACTCCTCAGCGGTTGTAGCATATCGACCATTCCCAATACAATCGACTCAATTGGTCCCAATGCGTTTCTGTACGTTAAGAACTTCACCGATTTGAGATTGCCCAACTCAGTGAAATACATAGGTTTTGCTGCATTTAACGCTTGCTATGGTTTGAAGACCGTATCAGGCGGTGATGGTCTTATTTATATTGATGCAGCGGCTTTTTCGGCTTGTCCCGAACTGACCACTGTCACTTTAGGAAAATCAGTCAAAATAATTGACGCTAGTGCTTTCCATGGATGTGGAAAATTAACGACGGTAGTGCTTCAGGATTCGGTCGTAAGTATAGGTAATAGTGCATTCTCAACTTATAACCATAGTGTCTTGGAGTCTTTCACCTGTAAGGCTTTGGTGCCTCCTGTCTTGGATGAAGACGTGTTCCATGCCGAAGCGCTGGCCAACGCCACGCTCTATGTGCCGATGCGCACCATGGAGGACTACCGCAATGCCGACGGCTGGAAGGACTTCGCCCACATCGAGGGCATCTACCTGCCTGTTGACGCCAACAGCGACGGCCGCATCAACGTGAGCGATATCAATGCCATGCTCAATCGCCTGCTCGGCGGCGAGGAGATTACCGATCCCGTCTATGACATGAACTGCGACGGCACGGTCAACGTCACCGACGTGATGATGATGATCAACTACATCATGTCCATGACCGAATAGGCCGTTGATGCGTTAACGCTTACATTCAACCCAAATACCTTATAGATTATGAGAACAATTCAATTCAAATCCCGGTTGTTGGCCATCCTGGCCTGTGTGCTGTGCACCCTCGGCGCCAGCGCCTACAGTTTTTATGTAGACGGTATCTACTATTACATCACCGGCCCCAACACCGTCGAGGTGACCAACAAGGCTTACAGGCAAGCCAGTTATTCTGGCGACGTGGTTGTCCCGCCGACGGTGACCTATAATGATGTGACCTATACAGTGACCGCCATCGGTGATGATGCATTTTATTGGAGCACTTCAATGACAAGCATCCAGTTGCCCAACACAATCAAGATCATCCATTATTGTGCATTTGACAACTGCAGTGGTCTTACTGAAATCGTAATTCCTGACTCAGTTACTATTATTGAGCATTCGGCTTTCAATGGATGTGATAATTTGACTAGTGTCACATTGCCCGAAGGTCTGCTTAGAATAGGTGATAATGCTTTCTGTAACTGTGAATTCACGAGTATCACTTTGCCCGAAAGCCTCACCTACCTTGGCGCTGAAGTCTTCTGGTGGTGTATCAAGCTGAAAAGTATCCGCATACCCAAAAATGTCACCCACATTGGCAAAGCTCTACTGATGGGCTGCGAATACCTTTCTTATATTGATGTAGACAGCGAGAACCCGGTTTATGATTCACGTGACAGCTGCAATGCCATTATTGAAACGGCAACCAACAAGTTAATTGCCGGATCGTCCTTAACGGTTATCCCCGAGGGTATTACCGAGATTGGAGAGGGTGCATTCACCTATCGTAGAGAGTTGGAGAGCATCCATATCCCTAACTCGGTCAAGTATATCCGTAATGAGGCTTTCCGTTCATGCTATCGTTTGGCGGATGTGAACATCCCTGATTCACTTCTCACTATCGGGAATCAGGCCTTCCAAGGCTGTAAAATGACAAGTGTTGTCATGCCCAATACTGTCACCTCCATGGGTTACCAGGCTTTCCAGGACTGCTCAAGTCTGGAAACCGTCGTGCTTTCCGAGAACTTGACGTCTATCCCTGGTGATGCCTTCCGTTCGTGCGCAAAGTTAAAAGATGTCATCATTCCCAGATCAGTCACTTATATCGGTTATGGCGCATTTGAGTGGTGTAGAAGTATAAAGAGTATGCTTATTCCTAATACAGTGACCAATATAAGCCGATGTGTTTTCATTTGGGATAACTACATGACAGAGTTAGTCGTGGAAGAAGGGAACCCGGTTTATGATTCACGAGACAACTGTAATGCCATTATAGAGACAGCCACAAACAAACTGATTAACGGGCTTTCTTGCAGCGTGATTCCCAACTCGGTTGATACAATCGGAGAGCAAGCGTTTTATGTCTGCCAGGATATGTACAGCATTGATATTCCCAATTCAGTGAAATACATCGAACGAATGGCTTTTGATGCTTGTTTTGATTTGGAAACAGTGAACTTCGGTGATTCGCTTGATTGCATTGAGGAATATGCGTTTGGCCAATGCAGCCAACTGAAAGATGTTACGTTTGGTAGATTGCTAAGGACCTTGATGAATAATGCCTTCAGCCATTGCAGCGGACTCGAGACAATAACCTTGCAAGACTCAGTCAAGTTTATTGGTAAAAATGCATTTTCAAGTAGTAAATTGTTGACCTCGGTGACGTGCAAGGCTCTGACGCCTCCTGAGATGGGTGAAAGCGTGTTCCATGCCGATGCGCTGGCCAACGCCACGCTCTATGTGCCGATGCGCACCATCGAGGACTACCGCAATGCCGACGGATGGAAGGACTTCGCCCAAATCGAGGGCATCTACCTGCCTGTTGACGCCAACGCTGACGGCCGCATCAACGTGAGCGACATCAATGCCATGCTCAATCTTATGCTCGGCGGCGAAGAGATTACCGATCCCGTCTACGACATGAACTGCGACGGCACGGTCAACGTCACCGACGTGATGATGATGATCAACTACATCATGTCCATGACCGAGTGAGAAGGCGCGATGATTGAGACCAGGTCTTGAAAATATTGATGATTGATGGTTTGTTGTTGTTTTTTCATTATCTTTGCCGATTGAAAAAGCATATAACCATTAACGCAACTGTATATCACTATGACAAAATTAGTTGACAGATTTTTGAAGTATGTGAAGTTCGACACCCAGAGTGACGAACTCACCAACCTGACGCCGTCCACGCCCGGACAGATGGTGTTTGCCAAGGAACTGGAAAAGGAATTGCACGCCATGGGCTTGAGCGACATCTCGCTCGACGACAACGGCTACCTGTTTGCCACCCTGCCCGCTAACACCGACAAGCCCGTGCCCACCATTGGCTTCATCGCCCACATGGACACGGCCCCCGACATGAGCGGCCACGACGTGAAACCCCGCATCGTCAAGTATGAGGGTGAGCCCATCGTCCTGAGCGAGGAACCCCGCATCGTGCTCGACCCCGTTCAGTTCCCCGAGATGAACGACTACAAGGGCCAGGAATTCATCGTCACCAGCGGCGACACGCTGCTCGGTGCCGACGACAAGGCCGGTATAGCCGAGATATTGAGCGCTGTGGAGTGGCTTCAGGAACACCCCGAGGTGAAGCACGGCAACATCCGCGTGGGCTTCAACCCCGACGAGGAAATCGGCCTGGGTGCACACCACTTCGACGTGGAGAAATTCGGCTGTGACTGGGCTTACACTATGGACGGTGGTGCCGTGGGCGAGCTGGAGTATGAGAACTTCAACGCCGCCAGCGCCAAGATCACCTTCAAGGGCCTGAACGTCCATCCCGGAGCCGCCAAGCACAAGATGCTGAACTCGATGCGTGTCGCCCTGCAGTTCGCCACCATGCTGCCGCGCTGGGAGACCCCCGAGCACACCGAGGGCTACGAGGGCTTCTATCACCTCATCAGCATGCAGGGTAGTGTGGAGCAGACCACGCTGAGCTACATCATCCGTGACCACGACCGTGACCGCTTCGAGAGCCGCAAGCGTGAGATCGAGCACCTGTGCCGCAAGATCAACTGCGAGTTCCCCGAGTGCGCTACCTGCGAGATCAAGGACCAGTACTACAACATGCGCGAGAAGATCGAGCCGGTGATGAACATCATCGACATCGCCAAGCAGGCTATGGAGAATGCCGGCGTCACCCCCAAGGTACAGCCCATCCGCGGCGGCACCGACGGCGCCCAGCTCTCGTTCAAGAACCTGCCTTGCCCCAACATCTTTGCCGGTGGCATGAACATGCATGGCCGCTTCGAGTATGTACCCATCCCCTCGATGGAGAAAGCCATGATGACCATCGTCGAGATTTGCAAGCTCGTTGCCGAATAAAACCAGTTGGCCCTATCAGGACTTATGTGCTTGATAGGGCCAATACTTTGGCCAAAAAGCAAAAACCTGCCAAATTATTTGGCCAGTAGGGAAATTTGCTATACCTTTGCACCGCTTTTTGGGAGATTCGCTAGCTCAGCAGGTAGAGCACATCCCTTTTAAGGATGGGGTCGTGGGTTCGAGCCCCACGCGAATCACGATAAAAACAATAATGTGCCTCTCGTTTCGAGAGGCTTTTTTTGTCGTTGATCCCGACGGATTGTCGGGGAGGTAAAAAACAGTGGACCCGGGCACATGGCCCGAGTCCACTGTTTTTTGTCATGTCGTAGTGACGACTTAACCCAGGATGATGTCCATGATGGTGTTGACGTCGGCGATGTTGATCTCACCGTCACTGTTGACGTCGGCACGCTGCATGGTGCCTTCATCGGCGCTACCACCCAGGATGATGTCGATGACCGCGTTGACGTCGGCGATGTTGACCTCGCCGTCACCGTTCACGTCACCAGTCACAAATTCGGGCAGGGGAATGAACACATGCTCATCAAGATAGTCCATGTGGCGACGGATCCAGTCCTCGACATAGTCCATCTCGGCACTCAGGTCAAGATCTTTCTTTGCCAAATCAGTGTCTCCACTCCAGCGATCTTCCTCACGGCCTGCGGCTCCGCAGCTCTCGAGTTCATCGATGGCGGTACGGTAGCGGTTCACGAGGTTGTCGGTGTCAAGCCAGGTCTTGCGCAGTTCCTTGTAGCGCTCAATCATCGGGGTACGGAAGATTTCCAGGTTCCACATGTTCACCATGGGCACGAGACTGATCCAGTCCACATCGCGCTCGGGCTTGATCAACTCAGGATTGTTGGCTCCGGGGGAATAGTTTTGGCCCAGACAGATATCAAGATCCCAAGGAGTCATCGTCAAGCGAGGATGCTCGGCTTTATCGTAGCAGGAGTAATAGATGTTCCTGGCTCCGTTGTCAATAGCCTGCAGGGCAGCAATAAAGATGAAGTAGTCCTGCATCACGGGAACGTCAAAGTAATAGCCGACGCTGTCGATGAACATTTGTCTGTCGGTCATCTTGTCAGAATAATCCGAGAATTGGATGGCATCCACCAGCGTGGTCCAATCTAAGCGGCGGATCTCATTATAGTCGGGATACTTTGCCCTGAAACCTGCCCATGTCGGGAGGCCCCTGGGAGGACGGGTGGAGTCGAGCTGACTCATCATCACGTTAGTGTTGCTGATGAGCGCATCCCAGATTTGACCGTGGAAGGTCTTGGTCTCGGGTTCGTAGCGAACGAGTTTGAGCTGCTTGCGGTCGATGGGCTCGCACATGTTGTAGATACCACGATACTCACCATTAAGGAATACCTCGACCATTTGGCCGCGCGAACCGTTGCGAACGTTGGCCACCGTGTCGGCATATAACGGCTTGCGTGACATGTCGAGCCATAGGTCGGTGCTCACGCGGTTGCGCACGCGCAGGAAGTCCATCTGACCGGCGTCAAGAAGCCAGGTGTTGTCGTTGCGCAGGCCGAAGAAGCGCCTGTTCATCTTGGTGCTGTCGTCGGCAACGAATTTGATGCGGTAGTTGCGCTTGTGCTTACGCGTTTGATCGGTCGCGTAACCGCGGTGCTTGATCTTGGCTTTCATCAGTTCGGGGAACACCGAGTCGGGCTCACTGATGAAAATCTCGGTGTAAACGTAGCGGTCAGAATTGAAGTTTCCGAACAGTTCCACGATGGGGAGCCATGTGAAGGTGATGCTGCCGGTGATCAGGCTGTCGCCCATGTGGGCGGTCACTGTGTACTGTTTGCCTCCCTCGATGCCGTCAAAGGTGAACACCTCGCCGCTGGCGACTGCTACACCATCGATTACAACTTCGCTCAGTTCTTCACCATAGGTGACCTGGGCATCGAAATCATTGCCGAACAATGACTGGGGGATGCTGCACAGCCAAGTGTGGCTGACCGTGTCAAGCGGGGCGCGATGACCGTCGATGTGAAGCACCTGGGCCATCGAGGCCATTGCTGTCAACACGATAGTCATAGCAAGAAGTAATTGTCTCTTCATGATCAATTAATCGATTAAAAATTTTGTTGATATTTCGTTAATGTGATGTTCGAACTCATGTCTTTCGGAACCTGAAAACAACCAGATCTCTAAAAACCGTGCAAAGATAGTAAAAATGTCAACACGCAGTGGATTAGGTCGCTAATTTTCAAGAATATTTTACATGAATCGGGTATTTTAACAACTAAATTGTTCATTATGAGAGGCGGTCATGAGGTTGATGATGCGATAATAGGGAGGATGAAACGGCGTTTGCTGCAGGGCAAGAAAAAAAGTCTTCAGTTTTAAGTTTTTTTTAGAGTCTCATCCGCCAAAAAATAAGTAACTTTGTTGGCTCAATTAAACAAAACTTGAAAATCACTCGACCAGAATGAAAATATTTACCAACGAAGGTCTTCGCCGCATCGGCGACCGCACTTTGGAAAAGGATGGCATAGAGATGCTGGACCTCATCGAGAGGGCGGCCTCGGCTGTGTCCTACGAACTCATATCGCGCTGGAGAACTTCCAAGCGTTTTGTCTTTTTTGCTGGCCCCGGCGACAACGGGGCCGATACACTGGCAGTTGCCCGCATGATGTACGAGCAGGGTTATCGCCCCGAGGTGTACCTGTTCAACATCAAGTCGGCGGCACTGTCGCCTTGCTGTCTTGCCAACCGTGACCGTCTGTTGCAGGTGGCTGGCGATGACATCGACTTCATTGAGGTGATCCAGAACTTCAACCCGCCCGAACTCGACGAGAACGACGTGGTGGTGGACGGCCTGTTCGGCAATGGTTTGCGCACACCCCTCAGGGGCGGTTACACGGCGCTGGTACAGTACATCAACGCCAGCAATGCCTATGTCGTGTCGATTGACATCCCCTCGGGCATGTTCGGCGAGTGGAATGTGGGCAATGACCGCCGCAATATCATCAGGGCGAACCTCACGCTCACCTATCAGAGCAAGCGCCTGGCCTTCTACTTCGCCGAGAATGCCGAGTGCGTGGGCGAGTGCAAGGTGCTTGACATCGAGATGGACAGTGAAAGCATAGCCCGCACTCCCTCCGACTTCTATCTCATCGAGCGTGACGATGTGCACGACTTGATGAAACCGCGCAACCCCTTCAGCAACAAGTACGATCATGGCACATTGCTGCTCATCGCCGGCAGCTACGGCATGATGGGTGCCGCGGTCCTTGCCGCCAAGGGAGCACTCAGGACCGGCGCCGGACTGGTGACGGTGCATGCTCCGCGCTGCGGCCATCAGATTCTGCAAACTGCCGTCCCCGAGGCCCTGTTTGAGCCTGACCGTAACGAGATTGTCACCAGCAGCATCGACCTGCGTCACACCTACAGCGTTGTGGCTCTGGGACCGGGTCTGGGAGTCAATGACGAGACCCTCGAGGCCGTGCATCACTTCATCATGAACTTCAAGCGGCCGTGCCTGCTCGATGCCGATGCGCTGAACTGCATCGCCCGTCGTCCCCAGCTGCTCAGGAGCATTCCGCCGCGCAGCATCATCACGCCGCACGCTATCGAGTTCGACCGCCTCTTCGGCGACCATAATACCGACGAGGAGCGCCTCAAGAAGGCCATCGACGTTTCGAAGCTCTACAAAATCACCATCGTGCTCAAGGGCCACTACACGATGACCGTGCGCCCCGACAGCAAGATTTATGTCAACAGCAGCGGCAACCCCGGCATGGCGACACCGGGCAGCGGCGATGTGCTCACCGGAGTCATCTCGGCCCTCATTGCCCAGAACTATGCTGCCGACTGGTCGGTGGTGCTGGGCGTCTATCTGCACGGCTTGGCCGGCGACCTGGCGGCTCAGGCCCACGGCACCTATGGCATGATAGCCGGCGACATCGTCGATAACCTGGGAAAGGCCATTGTCGAGGTCATGAAATAACTCGCTGGAATAGCCTGTAAAACAAAATAATGGCGGTTGATAATCACTTGATTATCAACCGCCATTAGTACCTGAAGTGGGACTTGAACCCACACGGCCGCAATGGCCAAGGGATTTTAAGTCCCTCGTGTCTACCGATTCCACCATTCAGGCATCGCGGTACGGATTCGGCTGCAAAGTTAGTACTTTTTGCCGAATGAGCGCTTCATTTGTCGTTTTTTTTATTGTTTCGGCCGATAAATGCCTTTATGAAGGCTGCTGCACAGGCTCGATATCGGGCAGGTCAAGCAGGCGGATGTCGGTCTCGCCATGCTGTTGGCTGTCGCGAAGCGCTTTGATGGCAGCGGTCATCTTGGCAAAGCGGTCATCGGCCTTGGCGATGAAATCGCTGTTGCCCAGATTGGCCAACCGGTTGGCGACATCGTTCACCGTGAAGTCGTCGGGGTCGAAGGTCGGCTGGTAGGTGATTTCCCTGTCGGCATTGACTTCATCGTCCTTGTCGTTGGTCACGGTGGTGAGCAGGCCAGCCTTCTGCAGACTGTTGGTCAGCTGGTCGGCCAGCAGGCCGGGGATGTCATAATCGTTGAGCAGCTCCTTGCGTGTGAGGGGCGTTTCCTGTCGCTTGAATCGCTTGGCCGCCATCGTCAGCACGGCAATGGCGAGGTTGCTGGAGTAGGTTTGTGAGATTCCTTTGGCGAGGTCGTTGTAGATGTAGTTGTTGAAGTTCTGCCACGAGTAGCACAGCACCACGCCCGCCAGCGAGATGAGCCATGACAGTTGCAGCCACACCAGCATCAACGGCAGGAAGGCGAAGCTACCGTAGATGGCATTGTATTTCGATACATACAACTGTCCCGTCACGAACAGCCATTGCACCCCCTGGAACAGTGTGCCGCACAGGATGCCGGCAACCAGCGCTCCCTTGAAACGCACCTTGGCGTTGGGGATGATGTAATAGGCCGCTGTGAAGATGATCCATGAGATGACCGTGGGCATGAACGCAAGCAGTCGATGAGCCATCGGCGACAGCCGGTTGCCCTGAAACAGATGCTGTACTGCATCGCTCAGGAAAATCGAGATGCCGGCCGAGCAAATCATCATCAAGGGCAGCAGCAGGAGAATCGCCGAGTAGTCGGTGAACTTGCGCAAGACTGAGCGACGCTTGGTCACGCCCCAGATGTAGTTGAAGGTGTCTTCCACATTGCTCATCAGCGAGTGCAGCGTCCATAGCAAGAACACCAGACCGATGCCGATGAATGCGCCCTGCGATGCCTGTGACAAATAGTTGTCGACATACCTAAGCGCACTCTCGAGTGCTTGTTGTTGGGCGGGGAAGTAACGGAACAGCTCGCTCTGCAACAGGTTCTGGAAGCCGAAACCGCGACCAATGGCAAACAACATGGCCAGTGCCGGCACAATGGCCAGCACTGTGTTGTAGGTCAATGCTCCGGCGCGCATCTGGAGGTCGTGACGCAGAAACGATCGAACGCTCAGGTTGATGATCTTCAGCGTCTTGACCGACCACATGGCGCGTGTGTCATTCCACACGCCATTGATGCAGTACGTCACGTTCTGCATCATGCGCTCCCAAAAGCTAGCCTTCTCCTCGCTCATAGTCTTATTGTTGGGCCAAGGGGACGGTTTTTATCCCGTTTTGTTAGAGGGTGTCGAGGGATTCTTTGATCAAGTCAAAGATACCGTCGATGCTGCCCAGACCGTTGATGGCGCGATACTTGCCCTTTTCCTCATAGTAGGCCTTCAAGGGCGAGGTCTGGTTGTGGTAGGTCTCCAGGCGCTTGCGGGCAGTCTCCTCGTTGTCGTCCGAGCGACCGCTCATCTGTCCGCGCAGCAGGATTCGCTTAATGAGTTCTTCTTCGGGAACCTCAAGACCCACAACGGCGTCGATCTGGGTGCCGCGGTCGGCCAGCAGCTGCTCCAGAGCCTCGGCCTGGGGGATGGTGCGGGGGAAGCCGTCGAAGATGACGCCCTGGGTGGCCTGCTCTTTATTGTCGTCAAGAACCTGGGCTAGGATGTCGATGATGAGCTCATCGGGGACGAGTTGGCCCTGGTCGATATAACCCTTGGCCGTCTTGCCGAGTTCGGTGCCACGGCGAATGTGGTCGCGCAGCACGTCGCCGGTCGAGATGTGGAACAGGTTGTAGTGTTCAATCAGTTTATCGCTTTGGGTGCCTTTGCCCGATCCGGGCGCACCAAAAATGACAATGTTCAACATAATCTTGAATTTTTCTGTTAAGTGTTCTATAGTTTAAATGTATGTTCTCTTTATTCTTTGTCCTTCTCTTTCAGGACATAGATGTCAGGAAGATTGCGGGCCAGGCCGTCGAGGTCCAGGCCGTAGCCCAGGATGAACTTGCAGGGAATCTCAAAGCCTACATATTCAGGACCCTTGCCCACGGTGAGTGCATCGGGCTTGAAGAGCAGCGAGACCATTTTCACGCTTTTGGGATTGTGCTTGGCCAGTTCCTTGCGCAGCTGGGCGGCGGTGACGCCACTGTCGATGATGTCCTCGACGATGAGCACGTTGCGGCCCGTGATGTCCTCGCTCAGGCCCATCAGCTGCTTCACGCTGCCTGTCGATTCCATGCCCTCGTAGGACTTGAAACGGATGAATGTAATCTCGGCATCGTGCAGGCTGCATGCGCGGAACAGGTCGGCAGCAAAGATGAAGGAACCGTTGAGTACACACAGGAACAGAGGATTCTCATTGGCATAGTCACGCTTGATTTCCTGGGCAAGGCGATGCACTTGCTTGGCAATTTCTTCACGTCTGATGTAAGGCTCAAACGTCAAGCCCTGATAAGTTACTTCTTCCATTTGTTTACAGAATTAAAACGCAAAGGTATAAAAAAGTTTTCAGTAATCGGTTTTCACCCTCTCGGTTTTTTCATGGAGCCAGGAAAAAAGCGAGCCACAGGCTCGCAATACCCCGACGGGCTGTCCCGTCCTGGCTATGGAGGCCCTTTGCGGGTGCCGCTATTGACGGGACGTGTTGTGGCCGTCCCGCTTGCAGCGGTGGTCGAAGTATTGCGAGCCTATGGCTCGCTTGTGCTGTGGTTTCACTGCCGTGTGGCGATGGCCCGTGCCAGGGCGTTCATCTTGCGGCAGCATTCAGCGGTTAGTGCTTGATAGTCGTTGTGGTGCACAAATGGCGACACCAGCAGCACTTTGCCGGCAGCGCAGGCGTCAAAGAGTTTCCCGCCTGGCTTGGCCATGGCATCAAAGCCGTTGTTGCAAATGAAAATCACGGGAACTCCAGCCTCGAGGGCCCTGTTCATGATGGCTTTTTCTCCCGGGCTGATGGCAGGAGACACAAGTACGGCACCTTGGGCAAGTAGCCGGTCTCCCTCGCGGGCTATTTCCTCATCGTTCATCCGACGCGAGCAGTAAACCTGCATGATTGACGGGTGTTGCAAGAGTTGATGGTTGCCCATGGCACTCACTGTAGAACCCGCAATGGTCAGATGATGAGAGACTGTAAAGAAGTCCTGATGCTGTCGCTTGAGCCACAGGCGACGAGGGTTGTCAAGTAGGTAGGCTGTCCAACGGTCCAACTGCCCCTTGCCTTGCAGCACCCCGTCGGTATAACCCTGTTCCCACAACGGGACTGGCAACTCCAGTTCACGTGCCGCCCTGTTGCAACCGCTTTTAAAACCATTGATGACTTTTCCAAGGTGGACAGGCAGCGTCTCGGTGACAAACAGGATGCCGTGCAAGTGGTCGGGCATGATGGTCAATGCCAGCATTCGGATTTGCGGATAGTAACGGGGGATGCCCAACCATTCGGCCTTCACACTTTCACCCAGCGGCGAAAGGTTCACCCACGGCAGCGGGTGGATGCTGTCGGGCCCATACAGTGTCCCGAGTCGCGGCATGCGCCCTTCCACGCACAGGGTGATCATGTAGATGGCCCTTCCCTGGTAGTCATGGTTAACCATCCGTCGTTTCATCGAGTGGGTGGCTGCCACATCAGGGTGTTTCTTGGACCATTGCTTGCGCCCTTCGTTGCGCTTCTCGTCCATAGCTTGATAATTTTTAAGCGAGCCGAAGGCTCGCAATACCCCGACGGGCCTGCTGCGGCCGTCGCTATCGCCGTGGCCGCTCTTTTGACAGGCCGGTTGCTGGTGGTCGAGGTATTGCGAGCCTCTGGCTCGCTGTATGGGTTGGTTACTTGGCGACTTTCTCGAGGCGCTTCATCATGGCGAACATGAAGATGGCTGCGACGAGGCAGACGCCCAGGAAGACGCACCAGCATGCCCACAAGGGCACCTTGCCCCACAGGGCACCGCCCACGAGCACGAGCTGGTTGCCCAGCGCGGTCGATACGAACCAGCCACCCATCATCGCTCCCTTGTACTTGGGAGGAGCGACCTTGCTGACGAACGAAATGCCCATCGGCGAGAGCAACAGTTCACCGAAGGTCAGCACCAGATAGACGCTGATGAGCAGGTTGGGTGTCACATCAGCGACATGCTTGCCCACGAGGTTACCGCTGGCGTCAAGCGTCTGCTCGGGCATGGGCAGACCGACCGATGCAAATGCCATGATAGCATAGGCAACTGCGGCGACCACCATACCGTAGGCAATCTTGCGCGGTGCCGAGGGCTCCTTGCCCTTGTTGGCCAGCCAGCTGAAGATGGCCATTGATACGGGCGTCAGTGCCACAACATAGAACGGGTTGAACTGCTGGAAAATCGGTGCGGCGATATTGATGCTGCCGGTGGTGCGGGTGTACTTGTAGTACAGGATGCCCAGCGCAGCCAGGATGATGGCGCCCGAGATTCCTTTAGCCTTGGCGGTCTTGCTCTGGAAGAGCGAGAATCCGGCATAGACGATGAAAATCACCAGTACCAGGTTCCACACGTCAAAGGCCATGCTCTCGAGTCCGCTCGAGGTGTTGGCGGTGAACTCGTCGGCAAAGAAGGTGAGCGATAGACCGTTCTGGTGGAAAGCCATCCAGAAGAATACCACCACGGCGAATACGAGGCACAGGGCGATGATGCGGGCCCTGGTGTCCTCCTTGCTCAACTCGGGCTCCTTGACGGTCTCGTCCTCGGCCTTGACAGCAGCCTTCTTGCCGCCCTCGGCGTGACGGAAGGTGTTGCGGAAAGCGTAGTAGATGGCAATTGACAATACCAGCGAAACGCAGGCCACTGCAAACGAGAAGTGATAAGCATCGTTCGACGAGAAGCCCCAAACGGTCTCGGCATATTCCTTGATCTTCACGGCAGCCGTCGGTGCGAACAGGGCGCCGATATTGATGGCCATGTAGAAAATCGAGAAACCGGCGTCACGCTTGGCGGCGTAGCGGGTGTCGTCATACAGATTGCCCACCATGACCTGCAGGTTGCCCTTGAACAGGCCGGTACCCAGGCCGATGAGCAATAGCGCTCCGATCATCACAACCAGTGCAAAGGTGTTGCCGCCCAATGGAACGGCCAGCAGCAAGTAGCCCAGGAACATGATGATGATACCGATGGTCACCATCTTGCCGAAGCCGAATTTATCGGCCATCCAGCCGCCGATGAGCGGGAGGAAATACACCACCATCAGAAACGAGCTGTAGATGAAGCCGGCGACAGCCGGGGAGAGGCCATAGTTGGCCCTGAGGAACAAGGCGAACACGGCAATCATCGTGTAGTAGCCGAAACGCTCGCCCGTGTTGGCCAATGCCAACGCGAAGAGTCCTTTAGGTTGTCCTTCAAACATGATTCAATGTCTTTTTTATCAGAGAATCTAGAAAATCTAGGTATTCTAGATCTTCCAGATTCTCATGCGGTGATTATTTAATAAATAATGTGTAGCTCGGGAATTACTCCTTCTCGCCGGTAACGCGCTCCAGCCAGCCTACCATGAACCACATGACGCCCATGGCGACGAGGCAGATAACCAGGAAGACGGCCCAGCACATCCACAGCTTGGGCATCTTGTTGAGCATAACCGGGCCAATCCAGATGAACAGGTTGCCCAGTGCGGTAGCACCCAGCCACAAGCCCTGGCAGATACCCTGCAGGTGCTTGGGAGCGATCTTGGAAACGAACGACAGACCCAGCGGCGAGATGAACAGCTCGGCAACCGTCAGGAAGAAGTAGGTGGCGATGAGTACCCACCACTGTGACTTCATAGCTGCCTGCTGGTCGATACCCAGAGCACGGAAGGTCTCACCATTGGGATAATCGTAACCCATGCTCAGGATAACCAGGAACAGATAAGCCAGGCCGGTGATTGCCATACCGATGACAATCTTGCGAGGGGTGGAAATGGCTTTGCCTTTCCTTGCCAGCGCAGCAAAGATGGCCATGATGATCGGCGTGAGCACAATCACGAAGAACGGATTCACAGCCTGCCAGATCTCGGGAGCGATTTTGTCGGTGATGACATAGTCACGCGCGAATACCGACAGCGACTGGCCGTTCTGGTGGAACGACAGCCAGAAGAATACGCAAACGCCCAGCACAGCGAACAACGCTGCCATGCGCTGCCTGATTTCCTTGGCCATTGCTCTCTTCTCCTCGGCAGTGTACTGCTCGACGGCAGCAGCCTCCTTCTTGGCGGGAGTCGGGAAGATTTTCTTAAAAGCAATGAAGATGAACAAAGAGATGAACATGGCGATAACCGAAGCGATGAAGCTGTAGTGTACGCCAGTGTTGAACACCTCAAGGTAGCTGTTGCAAGCAGCTTCCATGTTGCTCATGTCAAGGCCTCCCTGATTTACCTTCTCCATCAGTGCAGTGAGGTTGGTCATCTGATCGCTGGCCATGCTGGCGCCTTCTTTCAGGTACTGGTGGCACAATGCGGGCAGACCTGCATCATATACCATACCCTTGACGCCGAGCCACCACTGGCGCAGCAACGGGGCAACGAACGGGGCAATCAGACCACCGATGTTGATGAACACGTAGAAAATCTGGAAGCCAGAGTCGCGGCGATCCTTGATGGACTTGATTTCTTCATCGGACTTGCCGGCAGCGATGGCGTCAGCCTCCATGTTGTCATACATCTGGCCCACGATAGCCTGCAGGTTGCCCTTGAACAGACCGTTACCGAAGGCAATCAAGAACAGTGCCACACAGGTGAACACGAGCAGCCACATGTGGTTGCCGGCTGAGTGGACAACGGGGATTGCCAGCAACACATAGCCAATAGCCATGATCACGAGACCCCACTGGATGGTACCTTTGTAATTCTGGGTGCGGTCGGCAATGAAACCGCCGACAAGACTTAATACATAAATACCGGCATAGAAGACGCTGTAGATGGCGCCCGATGTGCCCTCGTCAAGACCGAACTTGGAGCACAGGAACAGCAGCAGCACGGCATTCATGATGTAGTAGCCGAAGCGCTCGCCCATGTTACTCAAGGCGGCAGGGATTAGACCCTTAGGATGGTTTTTAAACATAATTTTGTTTGTTTATAGGTTAATATATGAATAATGTAGTTGTCGTCTTAACAGCCCGAGTGCTCGCGTGCCTGATAGGCGATGGCATAGGCCCTGATCTGCTTGATCATCGCCAGCAGGCCGTTACTGCGGGTGGGGGAGAGGTGCTCGCGCAGCCCGATGCGCTCGATGAAGTACAGGTCGGCGTCGAGCACTTCTTGCGGGGTGGCCCCGTCGAGCACGCGCACGAGCATCGAGATGATGCCCTTGACGATAATCGCGTCGCTGTCGGCCTGCAGGTGCATCTTGCCGTCGATGCAGTCGGCCTGCAGCCACACGCGACTCTGGCAACCGTCAATCAGGTTGTCGGCCGTCTTGTATTGCTCGTCGAGAGCGGGCATGGCATTGCCCATGTCGATGATGACGCTGTAGCGGTCCATCCAATCGTCCAGACCTTCAAATTCCTCAATGATTTCCTCTTGTCGCTCGTTAACTGTTGACATGAAAAAAGTTGATGTTATGGTTTAACCTACAAATTTAGACTTATTTTTTGAGATAGCGTGCCACTTGACGGCGAAAAATGAATAATTCGCCCCAATAAGCCCCAAAAATGCCTTGTGAACGGCCATGAAACAGCGACAACCCGGACCGATGATGTAGTCCGGGTTGTCGGATGATGTGTTGTCGTCAGGGACGCGGCTGCCTTATCAGAAGGTGAAGCCGGCGCCCACCATGAAACCGATGCGCTGTGCACCCATGCCGTAGAGCAGGTCATAGCGGCGGTTCAGCAGATTGTGGGCTTGCAGCCACAGGCTGACGGTGCTGTTCAGGCGATAGTTGGCTCCGGCGTGCAGGTTGATGACGTCGTCCATGTCGGTAAAGTGATAACTTGGAGTCGTCGCAGTAGCGTTGGATTCCTGGAATTCAACGCCGAAGAGTGCCATGCGGCCACCGCGGTACTCAAGGCCCAAATTCAGGCTCAAAGGACGCCACGGTGTCACCTTCAGGTCGATGTTGGCGACGGTTGTCGGGCGGTCAACACCCAACTTGTAACCGTTGTAATGGCCGTCGCTGGCAAACATCTCCTTGTCGTGAGGCGCATACTTGACGGCAGCCGATGCCTCGATGAGTGAGCGGTACTTGTAGTTGACCTCGGCGTTGAGGTAGTAGCCGCGGCTGTCGATGACCTTATAGCCGCTCATGAAACCGGTGTATAATCCCAAGAGGGTGTTGCCATCGATTGTCATGCTGTTGAAATCACCGTCAACAAAAGAGGGCAGAATGTTGCGGAACGTGTCTTGTGCGCGGTAGATGATGCCCGGTTCGTCCTTGACGATGGCATAGCCCAGCGACACCTTGGCGCTCAAGCCGTTGAACGGCCCGATCTGAATACCGCCCTCGGCATCCAGCGGAGTGTACAGGCTGCCGTAGAGCAACAGGGGGTTGTCATAGCGATAGTTGATGAAATGCTTGCCCAAGCGGGTGCCCAGACCCTTGAAGCCCAGTGCATTGGCAAAGACTGAGAAGCCATCGACCAGCGACAAGTTGGCGCGTACGTTGGGCGAGAGGCGGAAGGCCGCACCGTCGCTGAAGCTGATGTGGCCGTTCAGGCCCAGTTGCAACTTGAACATGTCGCCACGAATGGTATAGGTGGGCGAGATGGTGATCATGCCTGCCTCGTCGAACAAGTCATTGAGGTTGCTGGATTTGGCCTTGGTGCCGCGGGTCAGGTATTCACCCTTGATGGTGAGTCCGGCGGTGGTCAGTTCGGTCAGGTCGTAGCTGCCGCCCAGCGTCAAGGTTGTCCAGTGGTCGTGAACACCCTTCTTGTACAGGTCGTTGAAGGGCTTGTCGTGTGCGGCGTAGTTGTACATGAGGCCCACGTTGTACTTCAGCGGATTGTCGCGCAACATGAATCTGCTGGCCCAGCCGGCATTCACGGTGAAATCCATGAAAGTCTGCTTCTCGGTGTCCCAGTTGACCAGTGAACTCAGTTTTCCTATTTGTTCAGAACCAGACTGATCTATCACGGTGAAATCACCCACATTCCAGCCGCCATAGTAGTTATAACTGTCGATGTGGGCTTTTGCACCCAGGCTTAGCGTGCCGGTGCCCAGTCCCTTGCTGTAGTCCACGGCGATGGTGTTGTCGTTGTACTTCTGCTTGTTGCGGTTTTCCTCGAGGGTGATGATCTTGCTCGGGTTCTTGCTGTTCCAGGTGCTGTTGTGGTTGACCCACAAGCCCAGTTTCTCGCGCTCCTCGTTGATGAGACGGTAGCCGAAATCCACTCTGAAGTTGGCCTGTGTGCCGGCACCCACATCAAGGTAGCCGCGCTTGTCACTGAAGTTGTGCGCCGTGCGGTAACCGTAGGGCAGCAAAGTGGGAATTGTGGTCGGCACATCGATGGGTGAAGTCAGGTCACTGTAATTCAGCGCAGTTTTCGACCCGGTAGTGGTGGGGCGCTTGACTGCGGGCAGGGTGTTCTTCTTGACCGCCTTCTTCTCCAGTGGCGCGATGTCCTTCTCAAGGGTGATTTCCTTGTTGAGCTTGGTGTTGTCTTGGGCGTAGGCCCCGTTCAGGGCAAACGCGGCCAGCAACATGGCGATATATATCTTTCTCATCTTCATAATGTCTATATAATAATGTGTGACGCTTGCATTGAAGGGTTATTTCTTACTCTTGGTGCTTTTCTTGCCGTTGTCGCTGCTGGAGACCGACGTGGACGAGGCATTGCCGCCTTTCCACTTGTTCAGGCGGCTCTCGATGCCGTTGAGGATGTCTTTCTCCTTGCCCGGGTAATTGGTCTTGAGGCTCTGCAGATAATCGCGGGCCTGGGCCGTGTTGCCCTGCTTGTAATAGACATCGGCCAGCGTCAAGAAGCTCTTGGCAAGCCAGTAGTTGTGGGGCGTGCCGGTATCGATCAGTGCGTTGATGGTCTGCTCGGCTCCCGAGTAGTTGCCCATCTCATACTGCATGCGAGACAGCTCGTAGGATGCTTGGGCGCCATATTCGTTGGAGGGATCCTTGGCCAGGGCGCGGAAGGCAGCCTCGGCTTCCTTGGTGTTACCCATTTGGGCGAATGAGAGGCCGCGGTCGAGCGACACTTCCTTCTCCTCGTTGGCGGTGAGACCACCACGGTCGAGCAGCGTGCTCGAAATCTGGCGTACCTCGTTCCAGTTGCCCATCTGCTTGGCGACGCGCATCGCGCCCAACTGGGCCAGTGTGCGGTTGTCGTCACTGGTGGCGCGCTCTGCCAGGTCTTTGTAGCTCTGGAGGGCCTCGTCGAGTTTGCCTTGACGGGTGAGGATGTCGCTGCGCATGGCCAGAGCATCCTGGGCGTAGGATGCGTCACCGCCGCCCTGCAGGGCCTCGTCGATGGCGGTCATGGCCTCGGCATAGTTGCCCTTGCCGTAGTGATAGCGGGCGATATAGTACTTGGCTTTGGAGACATAGGCTCCGCCGGGATAGTTCTTGAGGTACTGTTGCATCTTGTCGATGCTGGGACGAGTGTCGATGGCGGCTTTCTCGGCAGCCTCGAAGGTGAGGCGTTCCACCTCGTTCACGTCGATCTGCGGTGCGTTGGGAACGCTGTTGAGGAATTTGCTGAACTCCGACAGCTGGCCGCGGTCGGCATAGATGAGTTTCATGTCCTCGGCTGCAGCCTGGGCTTCGTCGCTGGTGGGATATTGCTTGATGACCTTCTTGTAGGCCTCGAGCGCGTCATCTTCCTTGTTGATGCTCTTGTTGACCAGTGCGGTCTGCAACAGGCCCTTGCGTGCCTCGACGCTCTTGGGATAGTCCTTCAGCAGGGTGGCATAGGTGGCCAGCGCTTCGTTGTTCTTTCCCAGCAGTGCTTGTGCGTTGCCTTTCTCGAGCATGGCCTGCGGGGCGAGGTCACTCTTGGGATAAGCCTTGATAAGGGCGTCCATCTGGGCAATCTCGTCGACATACTGATGGTTCAGGCCCATCATGATGCCCTTCTGGTACATCGAGTAGTCGCCGCTGCCGTTCTTGTCGATTCTTGACGCCTGGTCATAGGATGACTGGGCACCGCCGAAGTCGCGGGCATAGTATTGCGTGTCACCGATGCGGTTATAGGCGTCGGCCACCAGGTCGTTGCTCAGCTGCTTGCTGGCGATGGCGTTCTGGAAAGCGGCTTTGGCCTCGTTGTAGCGCTTCTGGTTGTAGAGGCTGTAGCCCAGGTTGTATTGGGCCAGGCCGTAGTTCTCGTCGGTCTTCTTGATCGACTTCACATACTCTTGCTGCTGCTTGGCGGCCTCCTTGTAGTTGCCCTCGCGGAACTCGCCCTCGGCAAGCCACAGGCGGCTTTCGTTCAAGACGGTCTGGTCATAATTGCCCACAGCAATGGCATCCTTGAAGTAGGATTTGGCCTCCTGGTTGCGGTTGTTGGCCATGGCCTGGACACCCAAGTTGTACAGGATGTTCTGCTTAGCCTTGAGCACCTTGGCGCCGGGCTTCTTGATGCGGTTGATGCTCGTCAAGGCACGCTGATAGTCGGTCGTGCTCATGTAGGCGTCAACCAGGTAGCCCTCGACGTTGTCTTTATAGCGTGAGTTCGGGTACTGGTTCAGGAAGTCCTCAAACAGGTCCACACTCTTGTCGAACGGCGTGCGGGCACCCTTGCTCACGCCCACGGCGTAGTTGTAGTAGGCTGTCTCTTTCACGTTGCGGTCGCAGTCCATCATCGCTGCCTGCTGGAACGCCATGTTGGCAGCATTGATGTCACCCAGCTGGCGCTTGGCCTGACCGAGGTACAGATAAGCACTCTGGGACAGGGCGTCGCTGCCATCGGTCACGTGAAGCATATTGTCGACCACCGCATCGTAGTTGCCGTTGCGGTAGTCCAGCACACCCATCGTGTAGGCCGCCGTGCGGTAGGGTTCGCCCTCGGGGTTGTCCAGGTAGCGGCGCAGGAAGGTGCGTGCCTCGTTGTCGTTGCCCTGATGGTAGTAGCTCTCGCCCACCAGACGGTTCAGCTCGGCGTCGAAGTAATCGTTGCCGTGCTGGTCGAGCAGCTCCTTGCCTCGCTTGATGACATCGGTATAGTGCTTCTTGTTGTACTCGATCTGGGTGAGATAGTACTGGGACTGGAAGCCCAGTTCAGTGCCCTCGGGGATGCGCGAGAACATGGCTTCGGCGTCCTCGTAGTTGCCCTGGGCATATTCCAGATAAGCCTTGTAGAACTCGCTCGCCCCGCCGTAGCGTGCGGTGTGATCCAACTCGTGGTACTGCCGCTCGGCATCGCGGTAGTTGCCCAGGCGCAGGTTACAGTAGGCACGACGGTACTCGAGGTCCTCGTCTTTGTCCATGTCCAGCGAGCGGTTGCGCACCAGCGAGTAGCTCAACAGGGCGCTTTCCCACTGTCCGCGGTAGAAGTAGTAGTTACCCACCTTCAATTGGGCCTCCATCGCCAGCGGTGACGCCGGATAATTGTCAATGAACTTGAGCAGCGCGTTGATACTGGACTCCTCTCCACGTTCAAACTTGCTCAGAGCGATGTAGTAGTCGGCCTGTTCGAGTATCGTGGCATTGCAGGGCATCTGCCTGCAGTGCTCCAGCTGGTCGATGGCGCCGACATAGTTGTGTGATTCATACATCAGCCTGCCGCGCTCGAGATAGCCGGAGGCTTCACTGATCATCACGCCGGGCTGGGCCATAGCCATGGCAGGAATCGCCACGAGCGCCGACAATAAGACTTTCTTTAATTTAGCCATATCTTGTTGTTTATTTGTTGATTTCTTGCTACACAGTGCCCGCCGCAGGGGCACAACACGACTTTACATTAATAATAACTGCAAATGTAGCGAAAAATTGCCAATCAGCGGTAACACATCTTCTAAAATATTCCTAAAATTCGCCTATAAATGTTGTTTGGGTCAAATGTGCCCCTTACTTCACACTGCGAGCAAGGGGCTGAAAAGTCCTAAAATGATAAAAAAGTCAGAAATTTGAGTAACTTTTTTGGTATAATGCAAAAAATGACTACCTTTGCGTGTTTTTTTGGCTCAAAGCCCTAAAATTGAAAGAAATAAAGTAATAAAAATATTTGTAAATGGCTACATTAGAGAAAATTAGGAAACGTAAAGTTTGGCTTGCCATTGTGATCGGTCTTGCTCTGTTCGCCTTCATCGCTGAGGCGGCTTTTGAAGTTCTTGGTCGTTTTGGCGGCAGCACCGACGCCGCTAAGGTCGGCAGCGAGAAGATTGACATTATGGACTTCCAGAAGCGCGAGCAGCTCGTGGCTTCGAACGAACAGCAGAACAACCAGCAGGCCACCGACGCTGCAGTACGTCAGCAGCAGGTGCTTGATGAGATGATCAACGAGAAGCTCCTTGAACAGGAGTACGAGAAGCTGGGTATCGCAGTCAGTGACTGGGAGATCAGCCAGTTGATGATCGGTAAGAATCCTGCCCAGGCTGTCGTTCAATTCGCACAGCAGGCTGGTGCCAAGTCGCCTGTCGAGCTCTATGAGTTCATCATGAACCCCACCAAGCAGGGTGTTCAGGCATCACAGGTCGAGCAGCTCAAGCAGCAATGGAATCAGCTTAAGGATGATATTACTAAGCAATATTTGTTCGCCAAGGTTCAGACCCTCATGGCCGGCTGTATGCAGGCCAATGACCTGGATCGCGCTCAGATGGCCGAGGAGGCTGCTGTCACCAACGTGGTGACCTTCGCCAAGAAGGACTATTCTACGCTGCCCGACGACAAGTATGCCGTCAGCGACGAGGAGCTCAAGGCCGAGTGGGAGAAGATGAAACCCATGTTCAAGATCGATGAGCCCGTGCGTGCTATCCACTACATCGCAGTTAATATCGAGCCCAACCAGGAGGATATCATTGCTGCCAACAAGATTGCCGATGCCGCTTACATCGCCCTGCAGAAGGGTCGTGGCGTTGACTCGGTTCGCCTGTTGGGTACCGTGAAGATTGATACCGCCATGCTCCTGAAGAACAACCTGCCCGCCAAGGTGCGCGACTTCTTCGCTAGCGCCGAGGTAGGTACCACCAAGCGTGACACTGCTGTGAACAACAAGCACACCATGTACAAGCTCATCAACAAGACGGTCAGCATTGACTCGGTTAACTTGAGTTATGTGGCTGTTCAGGGTGACGCCAAGATGCAGAAGCAGGTTCTCGACGAACTCAATGCCGGCAAGACGCTCGATGACGTCAAGAAGGCTTATCCCCAGAAGGTGGACGGAAAGCTTGATGACTGGCAGCGCCTGTACACCTTAGTTGACTCGCTGAAGCTCAAGGTGGCTAATGCAACTCCCGGTGTTTACTTCGTTTACAACAGCGGCGAGCAGGGCGCAACGCTGCTCAAGGTGGGTGAGAAGAAGGCTCCCAAGACTTTCTACACCCTCGCAACTGTTACCTACGAGGCCTTTGCCAGCAGCAAGACCAGCGATGCATTGCGTGACAAGTTCCAGGACTTCCTGAATAAGAACAAGACCGCTAAGGACTTTGAGGCTAATGCCGTTAAGGCCGGTTACAATGCCGCTGAGCTCATGATTACCCCCAGCACCCCGCAACTCGGTGGCCAGTTCGGTGGTATCAAGGATAGCCGCAAGGCCATCAAGTGGGCCTTCGACAACAAGAAGGGTGAGGTTTCGCCCATCTTCAGCGATAACAACGATGTGCTGATCGCTGTAGCTGTCGACGAGATCTACGACGGTGAGTATCTGCCCTACAACTTTGCTCAGGGCAAGGAGATGCTCACGCAGCGCGTGCGCAACAACAAGAAGGGTGAGGACCTGATGAACCAGTACAAGGGTAAGGCCAACGACCTGAACGGTTATGCCTCACTCATGGGTGCTCAGGTCGACACCGCCCGCATCGTCTTCGCCGCCAATGGTGATCCCAAGATCGGTAACGAGCCCGGTCTCGTGGGCCGCGTGGCTGCCGCTAAGCCCGGCACGCTCCAGGGTCCCTGGAAGGGTGAGAATGCTGTGATTGTTTACCAGGTGGTTAAGCAGGAGAAGGAAGAGCGCAAGCCCAGCAAGGAAGAGCTCGACAACCGTTATGCTCAGACTCGCGGTGCTCAGGTCTTCGCCAACCCGTCCAACATCTATCAGATCTTGAGCAAGGCCACTAAGGTGAAGAAGAACCTGATCAGTTTCTATTGATCTGACAATCTTATCAATCATGATAACCGACAAGTCCCGCGGGCAACAGCCCGTGGGACTTGTTACATTATAGGTGATTGATACGCCATCAAGCGCCCCCGATTTCGCGATAGTGATAAAATAAGTTCTCCGCCCCAAAAAGTGAATGAAATTATTGTTGTCCCATGAAAGATTTCAATGCGAATTTCGCTAATCATATGAATTTCACGAAAAATATTTATGATAATTTAGTCACTTTTATTAGTTTAATTCGTGTAATTGGCTACGCCGAGCTAAAGGTTCGCATTAGCCTCGTAGGGGCCTAGTCCAGCATCTATAGAATCTTCCTTCTATGGAAATTAGTAGGACGTGATGTCCTAAAATTGAAAAAAATTTAAAATAAACCGTATTTTTGCTTGTTTTTATTACTTTTTCTTATTTTTGTGCTTTAAATAGTTTGCCTTGGGATGATGCACCAAAATTCAAGTGCTTTTCAAGGCCAAAATCAATATAAACAAGTATAACTAATTAGGCAGACACAAGGATAGAGGGCTCACCCTGGTTGATGCCCATAACAATGAATTGAACCCGCCTTAATTCAAGATGAAAAAATTACTACTATTTCTGATGATGCTCGCCTTTGCACTACCACCTGCAATAGCGGGCGAGAAGACCGTGACTATCTCACGCAACGAGGGAATCTATAAGGATTCCGAAGGTGTGTATTACTGCTATAAGGACGGTATTACCATGACCTTCTCCAGCGGTATGAACAATGTCAACTATCTGGTGGAACACCAGCAGGTGGTATTCTACATCCGCTCGGACAACTATGTCATTAAAAAAATCAAGTTCAACTGTTTGGACAACACCACCAATAGCAACATGGATTGCTTCTATTGGGGCCCCTCGACCATCCACGAACTTGGTGCAGTGGGATCTTACACGCCCACAGGTAACTACGCCTCCAGTGGTTATATCGGCACATGGGTCGGTGGTTCAACCGATTCCAAGGATGTCAAGTTCACGACCGAGGGCAAGCCGGTGCGCTTCGGCTCTGTTGAGATTACCTACGACAAAGAATTCGGTGACATCTATGACCTTGTGACTTCCACCAATGAAATTGCAGCTGGTAATACATATGCTCTTGTCAGCAAGCAATCCTCAAGAGCTTTGGGCAAGGTTGAGAATCATGATGGAGATTATTATGAATCCTTCAGTTCCACCCCTGTCACTTTGTTAGACCGTTATCAGGAAGGCAATATTGATGTATATCGTAAGGTGAAGGTGACTGATGAGGTGCAACTGATTAAGTTAGAGCGCGCCGTCAGCACAACAACAACTCGCCCATGGCATCTCAAAGTGGGTGACAACTATATCCGTCGCCGTAATGGTGAGAATCTCAGTGGCTCTGGAACGAATCGCGGTTACAATTTGTATGCAGTATCGACCTTGCCAACCGATGAGTTCTCGTTGTACTCTTATAGGGTATCGATATCCTTTGGTACCAATCATAATGCGTTGCTCAAGTTCTATCATCCTAGTGGTGATGCCATGAACTCAAGTGATATGGCTATCAGGCATTATAATGGTGGAAGCCTGTTCAGAGTCATGGATTCAGGTACTTCTAACGCTGATGCTGTTTATCAGCGCGTTTACCTCTACAAGCCTGCTCAGAGCTATGAGGTGACTACCGAGTGCATTCCTGCCAATGGCGGTTACATCACTTTGGGTAATGGTATCCTTACCGATAATCAGGGCAAGAACTGGTCGCAGCAATATGACAATGTCACTTTCTTTGTCGGTCCGACTGACGGATGGGGTGTCGGTAACGTGACTGTGACCGATATGAACACGAGGGCAGTGACCACACTGCAACCGACCAACACGGGCGACTTCGGTAACGACTACAGTTTTGAGATGCCCGCCAATGACGTGAAGATCACGGCCAATTTCTTGGAGCCTGTAGAGATTGACACGATATGTAATCCTGCTAATGGTGGCCAATTTAACTTCATCAATGGCTATACCAACTTTAACGGACAATATTACTCCAACGACGGCAAGACGGTAACCTTCAAGCCCACTGCCGCCGATGGCTTCATCTTCAACTCGGTCACCATAACCGATAATGGCGTCACCACAACCATGACGCCCGATGCCGACGGCGTTTATTCGTTCGTTATGCCGGACCATCCGGTGACCTTGACAGCCAACTTTGAGGAAGCTACCGACCTGTATCTGCTCGGTACTGCCAACGGTGTGACGGGCTGGTATCCCTACGGTCCCAAGTTCATTTTCGACACGGCCAACGAGGAGTACTACATCGACGTTTACTTTAAGGGCGGCAACGATAATCCCAACATCGATCAGGCCTATGGCTACTTCAGTCTGACCAAGAAAATTGACTTGGGTGGCAACTGGGGCAACATCAACGGTTATCGCTTGGCTGCCGAGTACAATAATTACTGGGTGGAGGACGGCGACACCGGCATTAACCTGTATGGCGACCGCAACGATAATGCTTTCAAGATCAAGCCCGGTGTTTACCGCATCAAGGTGGATAAGACGATGACCCACATGAGTATCGTGGAATATCCGCTCTCGCTCTCCTTCGATCCTGTTGACGGTTCGATTGTTGAATCGGGTCAAGTGGTAACCATCACCAGCAACCTCGATGATCTGGTGCACGACATCAATCCCGATGAGGTTTTCTCATCCTTCTATAACACCACTGATAACTGGGCTACCCAGGAGAACGACAACACCGCAGTGATTACCCAAGAGGGTATCACCACGGTTAAGGCCAACACCAACCTGGGTTACATCCACGTTGAAGGCCAGGCCGATTATGAAATCATCGGTGACCTCTACCTGCTCGGTACCGCCAATGGTTTGGACAGCTGGCAGCCTTATGGCCCTCAGTTCACTTATGATGCCAACACAGAGACCTATAGCCTGGACGTTTACTTCACGGGCTTGAATGTTACTGCGTCCGAAGAAGGTTATGGTTACTTCTCTCTGTCGACGGTAATCTCCGATCCCGAGCATCCTAATTGGGCTGACATTCCCAATTCAGCTCGTTATAATGCCGAGTACAATGGTGAGCCCATCACTGGTTTGAACTATAACGAGTCCGTTACCGAGGAGCTCTATCAGACCAATCCTGATTTCAGCTTCAAGATTGATCCGGGTGTTTACACCATCACGGTCAACAAGGACAAGACTCAGATGACTGTGACCAAGCATGAACTGACGCTTACGTTTAATCCCGCAAGCGGCACTACCGTGGCAGCTGGTGATCCTGTAAACATCTCCAGCAACCTTGATCAATTGGTTCACGCCATCAATCCCAATGAGGATAATGCGACGTTCATGTACGCCACCAGCACCGACGGTTCCCTGCCTACTCCCGATACCCCGGGCAGCACTGTAAATATCACTGCTGTTGGTGCTACCACGACCGTGAATGCCCAGGCCACGCTCGGTTACATCAACGTGCCCGGCAATGCCAATTACAACATTCCCGCACCTACCGTTTACAGCATCACGACTCTCGTCACCCCCGCAGACGCTGGCGCAGGTGTGATTACTGCTCCCACTGGCTCTGTAGCTGGAGAAACGGTAACCTTTACTGTGACCGACAGCGATCCCAGTGTCTATACTCTTAGTGAGATAGAGGTTTATAACAGCTATGGCGCACTGGTGGATGTCGTTAATAATGGTGACGGCACCTATAGCTTCACGATGCCTAGTGATGATGTGACCATCCATGCCAGCTACACGCTTACTCAGTATACCGTGACAACAAGTTGGTCGCCCATCGATGGTGGTGCCATCTGGCTGAATGGAGTCAATACACCTCAAACTGTCGTGAAGACCAATGGTGAACAGGTGGAATTCGGCGTTACTGCAGCCACCGAAGCCGGTTATCGACTGACAAACCTCGTTGTAACGAACCTGACGACTAATGAGGTGATTGCAACTACGCCATCCGGAAGCAATGGATACACCTTTACCATGCCGACAGCCAACGTATCGATCTCTGCCGAATTTGATAATCACTATAACATCACCACGGTGTGTGTGCCTGAAGAAGGCGGTACGATCAATATCAGTATGACTCAAGCCATGGCAGGCCAAAAGGTTTTCTTCACTTTGACCAAGAACTCTGGATATGTAGCCCCTTACGTGACCATATCTTATGTGGATGAGAATAATGAGACTCAAACCATAAGGATGGAGGATCCAGAAGGCCAGTACAACTTTGACATGCCTGCTGCCGATGTGACGATCACGGCTTATTTTGCACCATTGTATCTTTTGCAAACGCAAATTGTGCCTTCTGAGGGTGGACAAGTTGAGACAATTATTGCAGTTCCACGAACTAGTGTTTGGCTTGTTGAAGGAGCAAACGTATATCTCACGATGAGAGCCTACCAGGGCTATCGTTTAAATCATGCGGTTTTATCTTATGTGGATGAGAATGATGAACCGCAGGAGATTGCTTTGACCCCCACCTCTTATACAACATCGTATAATTTCAGATTTACCATGCCTCCTGCCAATGCGATGTTCACTGCTTATCTTGATAAGAGTTATAGAATCACGAAACAGTGTACGCCGCCCGAGGGTGGAACCATCAATTTGAATACCGCCTCGTCTTATGCGGATACCCCGATTTCCTTCACGGTGACTTCCAATGTGGGCTATGCCGTAACTGACGTGACTATTTCTTATGTGGACGAAAATGATGTCACTCAGACAGTCGTGCTGACTCCTGACGAGAATGGCGTTTACGACTTTACGATGCCTGAGGCTCCTGTGACCATCAATGCCAACTTTGCCCATATACCCTATGGAATCAGTGCTGTTTGCATCCCGAACGAAGGTGGTTCGATTGAAGTGGCTTCCTCGGCCTACACCGGTGACCAGGTTGCTTTCACTGTTAACAGAAACCCGGGATATGATCTGATTAGTGTTACCGTGACCAACACTGTCACTGGGCAAGAAATTGTGTTTACTCAAGGTCAGAATGGCCAAAACCGCTTCGTCATGCCTGACGCAGCAGTGGTCATCACGGCAAACTTCACTCCGATCAGTGACCTGTATCTGCTGGGTACTGCCAATGGTGAGACTGAGTGGGCTCCCACTGGACCCAAGTTTGATTATGATATTGTCAACGATGAGTACACTCTGACGGTTTATTTCAAGGGTATCAGGGATGTCGCCGGCCAGAACGATGACCGATATGGTTACTTTAATTTGACGACAGTGGCCCATGAATCGGATTGGGATTACATCGCTCCTTATCGCCTTGTTCCCAGGTTCCAAGTAGACGATATAAACATTATATATGGAGAGTCTACCAAACTGTTGTATAGGGCATCGGATGGCTATAATGCAGACAATAAATTCGGGATTCCTGCTGGCGTCTATACGTTGACCGTTCCTGGCGATAAGAGTTCGATAAAGATAAATCGAATCCCTGTCTCAGTTACTCTGACTCCTTCGGATGTTGTCGTTTTGGATGGGTATAATTACGTTGACTATGGTACTGTGGTTACAGCCAGCAGCAATCTGGAACAGACTGTTCATGCTATCAATCCTGACGAGGATAATGCCGTCTTCTTTATGCATGTGACGGATGCTTGGAGAAATGTAATCTTTGATTCGATTCCCGGCAATCAGGTGACCATCACAACAGAAGGCGAAAACAGAATCAAGGGTACGGCATATATTGGTTGGATTATGCCCGATGGTGTCGAGGAGTATTGTTATCATCCCCTCCGTTACATTGAGACTGCGACTGATGTGACTGTTGGGGAACCTCAAGTCCTCGCCGATACCCTTGTCGGTGTTTGGGCGGCAGGTAAGATATTGTGGGCTAAGGACCTGGGTAACAGGTCTATAAACAAGGACTACAATACTTGGAATCTGGTGGATTATGGTATCGACGTCGCCCACATGCAAGATCCGGAGCGTGGTTGGGACCAGAGCAACTGGGTAATGCTTGACTTCACTGATTACTTGAATGATTTAGGCTATACCACCAATGACGAAGCTCTCGGAATCTTGAATAAGTATGTCAACAAGCAATTGAAGTCTATGAGTGTCAGGGGATTCTATGAACGTGATGCCACTTATCGCATTACGCTTTATAGTGAGCCTGAGGTCTTGAAGGACACCGTTGGTTATCCGGGATACCTGCAGGATCCCCTTGAGCTCCTTGCCAAACCCACTGGACGCACCGAGCCTGTCATCTATCACTATAACCACTACACGCCGTGTAATTTCATGTATGGTTCTGTGATTGAACAAGGTGAACAATCTGACCTCATGCCTCCCTTTGATGACTGGGATGAACTTGAAGCCTTTGTGAGAAGTCATATTGAGTTTGCCGAACTTTGGGATTACGACTGGTCAGATAGTGACAACTGGACTGATGACCAATGGGACACCCTCGATTCATTGATTGATAGATATAGCCTTGACAATGCTTTCTTTGTCGTCAGGGGCAAACCATGTGAGGTTGCTCACGTGTGGGCCGTTTGGCGTGGAGATGACGTGTTTGATGTGTACGAGAGGAGTATTAACGAGACTGGTGACACCATCTACAATAGGTATGACCTTGAAGGCGCTTTCAGGGTTGGTGGATGGGAGTACAATCGCTTGACACCTAATCCGGCCTATTATGGTGAGCCCGAGGGCTTGCAAGCTCTGCATGTCAATGCGGCTTATGAGTTCCATATCGCTATCATGACACCCGGTGAAAATGACCAACCCAGTAAGAAAATGAGGAAGGCTCCTGTTGCTAAGGGATGCGAACCGAATGATAGTGAGTATCTGATTTATCCTTTGGACTTGAAGAGCCACTCCGATAATGTGACAGATATTCCTGAAATATCTATGATAACTGATGACAAGATGGTTATCAGCGTGCGTTATTACAACCTGATGGGTCAGGAGAGCAGGACACCGTTCGATGGCATCAACATTGAGGTGATCCGCTACAATGACGGTAGTATGATTTCCAGGAAGATTCTCAAGTAATCCATTAAGTATTCCTCAATAAAGCGTCGCGCGCTCCGTCATTTACGGGGCGCGCGACTGTTTTTCCTGCACTCTGGCATCTAGCTGAATGAAAGTATCGAGACCCCACAAAAAGTCCCGTAATAGGCTGGGGTCTAACAAGGCAAAGCCGAGTGCAGCTTCTGCAATGGTTTACCGCAGTTTTAACCGCCCTGGCGGGCGGGAATTTATTCAAATATGATTAATTTCCCGTGCGTAGCACGTTTGTTTCTGTGACATTGAATTTTGACATGCCCTCCTCAATAAAGCGTCGCGCGCTCCGTCATGTACGGGGCGCGCGACTGTTGTTGATGCCTGGATCAATGAGTTCCGGGCTTTATTCGGTTTGAGACATGATCAAGTTGATGAGCATGGTCAAGTCAGTGATGTTCAGGGTGCCGTCCTCACTCAAGTCGGCATTGGCCTCAACGATGGGGATGTCGGTGTTGCCCATCAGGTAGTTGGTCAACGTGGTCACGTCGGTGATGTTCACCGTGCCGTCATTGTTCACGTCACCCTTCTTGACCTGAGGCGCCTCGGGGAAGATGATGGTGTAGAACGATGAACTCTTGACCTTGACGGCTGCGCCGGCACTGTAGCAATAAACCGAGGCAAAGTAGCGCCAACCGTCAACGACGTTGTCAAAGTCGGCCTGCAGCCTGATGGTGTCGCCAGGTGCCAGATTAACATGATGGCTCTGGGCCTGAACAAGGTTGCCATAGTTGTCGTGAGTGTTCTTGTACAACCTCAACAAGAGGTCCTCGTCATAGGGGGTGTCGCCCGTGTTGACAACAGTGTATAAAGCGCTGAACTTGTCGCTCGTCACAACCCTGTTGGTTGCATCGGTGATATTGAGGATCTGGATGGAAGCCGTGAGCGATGCCTCGGGCATCTCCTCAATGACCAGCGTGTAGCTGCCGATGGGATTGCTGCCGTCGCTATTGAACGAGAAGGTGAGGTTGTAGGTGCCGGGTGCATCGGGCGTGTAGCTGAAGGGAATGTCAGCGGTCTCGCCAGTGTTGAGGCAAACCGTGCCACCACTTGCAAATGTGCCGTTAACAAACATCTGCAGGATGCGCATGCTCCATTCGCCCTCGTTGGTCAGATTGACAGCCAGATCAACAGGATGGCCATTGTGCAAGCTGCCTTGGGTAGTGATGCTGTTGACGGTGTATTGGGGTGTTGAAGCGCTGCCATAGCCCTTGAAAGTGCAGTTGTTGCCGTCAATGATCACCTCGATGTAGTTCTTGTCGGCACCAGTGCAGGGACGCCAGTTGGTGGGCTCATACTCGCTGCAGATGGGCACGATGCGGTAAGTGCCGCTTGTGATGCCTGCACCAAAGCTTAATGTCTTGTTGCTGGTGAAATATTTTCCAGGGGTGGAGGATGAACTGTAAGAACCCTGCAGTCTCTTGACTAAGTTGCCGTCCTCATCGTACAGGGCCCAACCGAATCTGATGGCTGTTACCTCGCTCATGTAGTTGTGGAAGATACCCGTGACAGTGGCTTCGAAGTTATCTTCGCTGCTCTCGCGGGTATTGACGTAACTGTCGAGCGTGACGTCGGTAACGGTCATGGTGAAGATGTTGTAGGCTTCACCCGGCTCGATACCCACAAGAATCGCCTGGTCGTAGATATAGCCATATTCGCCATTGGCGCTGCCAGTGCCCTGGATCTCGGGGTTGAGGATGTTGAGCAGGAAGAAACCGTTGCTGTCGCCGTTCCATCCCCAGTTGAAGTGGAACATGCCGTTGCCGTCATAGCCGTCGCAGATGAAGGCATGGCCACCAGGATTCTTGCTGCCGCTGAAGATCACGGGACGTCCTTCCGACAGTTCGCGGTAGATGCTGTCGGCCCACTCCTGAGAGGTGTAGTTGTCGCGGCTCAAGGCATGGGCACTGCCCTTGTAGTCGAAGTATTCGGCGAGATACATCGGTATTCGCGTGGTCGTGGCACCCGATGAACTGGCCTTGAAATCCATCTGAACCGCTTGGGCGCAATAGAGCGACAGCTGGGAGGCAGCCAGTGCCTCGACACTGGACGTGTCGGTGGTCTGATAGGTGTTCTGCATCGCATCCCAGTTGAAATCCACAGGCGTGAGGGCGGGCATCTCGATGTTCAGTGACGAAGAGGTGTAACCGGGAATGAGCTTGGTGGGACGTGCGGGCCACTTCCAGTAGTACATCACCTGGGCCATGGCGGTGGCTACACAGCCCACAGCAGCGTGCTTGCCGCTGCTCACGTACGGGAACAGGATGTTGAAAGGATTGTTCTGAGACCAGGCGCAGGGTACCAGCGGGGCGATAGCAGGTCCCGACTTCAGTGCCGGCGCTGCCTTTGCTCCCCAATCCAGGGCCTCGATTTGGGCTGAATAGCCCTCCAGTAGGTACTGCAAGGCTTCAGGAACATCTTGGGCGTCGAACTTACCCTTGTCGCTGTAGCCCAGCACCGCAGGCGCGCGGTCGTCACCGGCCACGATGACGTAGCCGCTGCTGGCGTTGAACACATAGTAGGCCGCCTTGTCGCTCCCGGCGCTCATGCGGGGGGCTTTCTTGGCGATCTGCAGGTTATAGGCCGGCATCTGGTGCGTGGTCATGAATTCACCTGCGATTCTTCTTGCCTGGCTCTCACTGATAGGGCCAGCCAGTGCTGTGCCGGCCAGTGCCAGACACATCACGATAAATAACAAAGTTCTTTTTTTCATTTGGAAAACGGTTTAATGTTAGGGTTTGATACTAATTCCCTGCAAATGTAGTTATTTTTCTGCAATATTTTTGTCACATCTCTCATAATCTTTGTGAAATCGTTTTTTTTTGCTAAATTTGCCAACGTCAAGCATGGTGACTTCCATGTCGTTTTCATTTACCTGACAATCGTTTAATAACCCTTAATAACTGAAAAAAATGAATCCTAAAAAAATGTTGATTCTCTTGTGCCTGTTGTTGACAGGCGCAATGAGCGCCCAGGCGGCGAGATTGTCCAAGATCCTGTGGGATGAGTCACAGTCAACGGCCATCTATGTGTATGACGACGTCACCTATTCGGCCGGTGACACCTTCACCGTCGATGGCACGACCTACACGGTCACGAGCACCCTGTCCACGCTGCAGAAGAACGGTAATGTGCAAACGGTCATCTTCGACAGCTCTTATCAGGACATGAGACTCATGTCCACGCGCCGCATGTTCTACGAGTGCTATAAGCTGAGCAATATCATCAATCTGCAGTATCTGAATACATCCGAGGTCACCGATATGAGCGACATGTTCGGCCATTGCGGCGGTTTGACTACACTGGATGTGACTCATTTCGATACGTCAAAGGTGAGGAACATGGCCCGCATGTTCGATTGCTGCACCCATCTCACCGCCATCGATGTGAGCAACTTCGATACGTCCAAAGTCACCTCCATGAACTCGATGTTCTCACAGAACAATGCCATGGAGTCCCTGGACCTGAGCAATTTCGATACCTCCAATTTGACCGATATGGGAGGAATGTTCTCGATTTGTCCCAACCTGTCGTTCTTGGATATCAGCAACTTCAACACCTCTAAGGTGACCAATATGAGCCACACCTTCTATCACTGTTCCAGCTTGATGATGCTGAACGAGGTGCTGCGCCACCTCGATACCTCCAACGTGACCAGCATGTACAGGATGCTGTCGAACAACAGCTTGACGACAATCGACCTGAGCCACCTCAATACCGCCAAGGTTGAGGACATGACCGAGATGTTTTTCATGAACAAGAACTTGACATCCATCGACCTGAGCCCGCTCAACACATCAAACGTGAAAACCATGTGCCGCATGTTCGACGACTGCACTAACTTGACTTCGGTGAATTTCGGCTCTATTGATACCAGGAACGTGACCGATATGAGCGGCATGTTCTCATGGTGCCGCAATTTGGCGACGATTGATTTGAGCCCGCTTAATACGGTTAACGTGACCAACATGAGTGCTATGTTCGCGGGGTGCATCAGCTTGACCGAATTGGATGTGAGCCCATTGAAAACCGATAACGTTGTGAACATGTGTGGCATGTTCTCAGGTCTCAAGCTGACATATCTGGATTTGAGCACCTTCAACACCTCAAAGGTACAGGATATGAGTATAATGTTTGAAGGGTGCCAAAATTTGAAATCAGTGAATCTGACCGGCTGGAACACCTCAAGGGTGAAGTATATGAACCAGATGTTTGATACTTGCCTTGCGTTAGACACTCTTGACTTGAGCGGTTTCAGAACCGAGAATGTGGAGAATATGTTCAGGATGTTCTATTCTGTAGGCTTGAAGTCAATCGACTTGAGCAGTTTCAATACATCCAAGGTACATGACATGAGTGGCATGTTCGATTGTTGCCATGATTTGACGTCACTGGACGTGTCGGTACTGAACACCTCTAACGTGACCAACATGTGCGGCATGTTTAACGATTGCGTTGGCCTTACCACATTGGATGTGACCAACTTCGACACCTCGAACGTGACCGACATGAGCTGGATGTTCTATAATTGCCATAATCTCACCTCGCTGGACATCAGCAGTTTTGAGGTGGAGAAAGTGGAGACTCTCACATCGATGTTTGGCGATTGTTATAAGTTGGAGCGCATTTACTGCGCGCCGGGAACTGAATGGCCGGGACACCTCTATAATCTGGGTGATGACGCGAACATGTTCCTCAACTGTTATCACCTTGTCGGTGTATGCGGCGAGTTGTCAACCCCCTACAATGAGCAATTTGTTGACTGCATGTATGCCCAGGCTTGTTCGACTAACTATGGCGGTTACTTCACCGTGCCCGAGTTGAAGTGTGCCACTCCCGTGCTCGCTTACAGTGCGGGACAGGTGCTGTGCACTTGCGAGACCCCTGACGTGTACTATGTCTATAACATCGTGCCCCCTTCGATGTCGGGAACGAGCCTCGACGGTGTGATTACGCTTGACGTGGATTTCCGTGTCAATGTGCGCGCTGTGCGTGAGGGATACCAGAGTTCCGACGTCGCTACCCTGCATGTCAACCTCGAGGACGTGGGCGACTTTAACGGCGACGGACAACTCACCGTCACCGATGTCGTCACAATGATCAACATGATACTCAGGGCACAACAGTAGCATCATGTCCCTAGGGAATTGACAGCCCCCTCCTGAAGGCTCGATTCACTTCGTGTTCAGCAGTGATAGTGTGGCCTGTCCATGGGATATCATGCTGGATGATGAGCGCCACCTGATTCCCAAGCCCATCGTGGCTCTTGTAGCTAAAAAAAATGAGCCTGTGTCATAATTGCGACTCGGTAATATAACCGTGCTATCGCACGGGAAATTAAGCAAATTATTAAATTATCATTGACAGTATTGTCATATTAATAAAAAATAAATAATTAATTTGCTTAATTTCCCGCCCGAAGGGCGGTCATAATTCCGGTGGATGAATTATGGCACAGGCTCATTCTCTTTGCTTGATGCGAAGGTGACTACGGGCGGCACAGCAACAGCAGCGTGCGTGCACGGTGCAGTCGCCAGGCGGTGCCGTAGATGCTGTCCTCGTCGCCGTACAGTGACATCAACGTGTAGTTGGCCAGGGCGGCGACAATCGCGCTCTTGAGTTCGCTGGCTAGCGACAGCAGCGGACGCTTGCTCAGTTCCAGACCCAGCACAATGTTCTGGCTGTCGAGATTGAAGTTGATGTTTTGGCTCACAATGTAGCCGCTCATACGGGCCAGCAGGTCGTCGAGACCCTCGCGCACTCGGCGGTCAACAATGGGTTCATTACTCGGGTTCACGCCCCAGGCGGTGGCGTTCTCGGCGGGGTGCCATACCCCTTCGGTGTAAATGGCTTGCTGGATGTCATCCAAGTCGATGACGACGTCAATGCGGTATTTCATGGTAAAAATGTGTTTTAGTTGATGGGTTGGTATTGCTTGTTGTGAATTCTATGCTCATCTCAAGGCTCGGTTGCGGGCCTTGGGGCAGATTTTGGTCAAGGCGGTTGCCGGCGAGATGAAGAAGCGCGAGGCGCGGCAGTGCTCCAGCACATGGTCGATGGCGCGCTCGGTGCTCATTCCCTGCGCCATGAGCGCCCTCACATGGTCGGTGATCTCATACCACATCTTCAGGCGTAAGCGCCTCTCGGGCAGGCGCATCTCCTCCTCGGTGCGGAAAGTGCGCGCCCCGTTGCCCTTTTTCTCCTTGTCGTTGAGCAGATGGCACACGCACCGGTAGGCACGCTCGTGTCCCACATGGTAATGCGGATGGCCGTTAGTGATGGTGAACTCGACGGCGGCGCGTCTGGCCTGCCGCTCGGTCTTGCCCTGTTCCAGCAAGGCATCCAGCGTCGGGTGGTACAGCGCCAGGAATTCCTTGTCGCGCTGCTGGCACAGTTCCCTGTGCTCAATCTGTGATTTCATGTCATTCATGGTAAAATTGTACTTAAAATGGTAAAACGATAATTTTGACATTGCAAAATTACAATATTGTTGGTGGTTTGTCAATATTTTGGCCCGTCATTTTTCCAAAAATCACCATTTTCGATAGTTTTTGGGCGTGATATTGGCCTTTTGTCCCGCTTTTTGCTTGAAATGGAGCAAAAGAACCGTCGCCGAGTTCCACTTTTTGTTTTTTTGGAAAAGTTGCTGTACATTTGCGGTCATAATTAACTCAATGAATTGTTGCAGATGAGACATTACTTAATGATGCTTGTTGCTCTGCTGGTGGCTTTGCCGTGCTGGGCACAGGGTAACAAGATTTATATCGAAGATTTTGAGGTGGAACCTGATTCCAGCATCACGGTGCCTGTGATGATGGCCAATGCCGACTCGACGCGTGGCGTGCAGTTCAATTTCACGTTGCCCCAGGGGCTCGACCTCACTGGGTTTGTCGTTTCAAGCTACAGCCTCACCTACGAGATGACCATGAGTTGCCGCCTCACCGATGATGGTACCCATTATGTCGTGATGGTGTATCCCAGTGGACCCATCTGTTATCCTGCAGGTACCGCTTCGGTCGCTCTGCTGACATTTACCGCCAGTTCCACTTTCAAGGGCGGCATCATCAACGTGTGGAAATGCCGCGGCTCTACCATCGACAACCATGTGATTGAGTTTGAGGGCTGCAACACCACGGTGACTGTGCCTGCCAGTTCGCTCATCGGTATCCCTATCGAGCAGGAGCCTGTCAAGGACGAGTTTTTCAACTTGCAGGGTTCTCCCATCAGTTCTCCCGACTCGGTCTCAATGGCCATCAAAGTGAGCACCTGGCCCGATGGCAAGACGACTTCCAGCAAGGTGGCTTGCCGCATGTAATCGGCCTCCGGTTAAACCCATGGCAGGTTTTGTCGTCTAAAGGTGGAACATTAACAATTCAGGACGATGAAAAGGATAATGACAACGTTGTTGCTGATGGTGGCGATCATGTTGCCGCAGCAGATGGGGGCGAGAGATTTCAACAACGAGACTCTCAACTATGAGGTGGTGTATCACTGGGGCATGATCTGGAAACATGCCGCCGACGCCTCGTTGACCACCCGCAAGACCAAGGATGGCTACTATGCCCAGCTCACGGGTAAGACACGCTCCTGGGCCGACAAGGTTTATCCCGTGCGCGATACCCTCAAGTGCACCATGGACAATGACCTCAAGCCCCTGCGTTATGAGAAGTTGACCCACGAGAAGGACTACTATGCCCGCGACGTGATCAAGTTCTCTTACAACTACAGCCACACCAAGGCTCACTGCACGCGCTACCGCAAGAGCGGTACCACGTCAATCGACCTGAGCGCCAAGGCCCAGGCCTATGACATGGTGAGCGTCTTCTACATGCTGCGCAACCTGGATTATGGTGAGTTGAGCCGCAACAAGAACTACACGACGGTCATCTTCTCGGGCAAGGAGAAGGAGTACCTCACCATCAATTATAAGGGAATAGAGACCATCAAGATGCGTGACGGCACTAAGCGCAAGGCTTACCGCATCGACTTCCGCTTCACCCAGGAGGGCGGCAAGAAGTCGAGCGATAACCTCAGCGCCTGGATGTCGACCGACGACAGCCGCATCCCCTTGCTGCTGGTGGGTAAACTCCCCGTCGGAGAGGTGAAGTGCTACTATGCCGGTAAATAATATCCATTGGGCCCCTATCACTTCGGGCAGCCAAACTGGACCAAAAAGAACAACAACTGTTCCAAATTTCACGAATAGTGGATAATTTGGGACAGTATTTTTTTCTAATAGAAATAAGTAGTATATTTGCACCGATAAAACAGACCTATTATAATTATGCGAAACGTCGTTCTTATAGCGCTTTGCGCCATATCACTAGCTGTATCGGGACAAGTGGTGACACTGGATTCCTGCCGTAATATGGCCCTGCGCAACAACAAGGAGATTCAGCAGGCTACACTCGCTATCGACAAGGCGGGTTATCAGCGCAAAGAGGCTGCCGCGGCCTATCTGCCGCAATTTGACCTCACGGCGGGCTATATCTACAATTCCCGCAAGGTGTCGCTCATCAAGGAAGACCAGCTGCTGCCCACTAAATCGTTCAACTTGCAGACGGGGACCTATGATTTCAACCTGGTCATCGACCCGCGCACGGGCGCTCCCCTGCAGCTCGAGAACGGGCAGTATGTCCCCTCGACTGTGGCCTTGCTGCCCAAGAGTGGCATGACCTACAACATCCACAACCTGATGGGTGGCGCGCTGACCGTGACGCAACCCATCTACATGGGTGGTAAAATCACCGCCATGAACCAGATCACCGACTTGGCCCAGCAGTTGGCTCGCGAGATGCGCGAGAGCAAGGTCGAGGATGTCATCTACAACGTGGATGCCGCCTACTGGCAGGTCGTGTCGCTGTGTGCCAAGCAGAAGCTGGCCCGCAGCTACGTGGGACTGGTCCAGAAACTCGACGACGACGTGAAAGTGATGGTCAATGAGGGTGTCGCCACCCTTGCCAACCAACTCGCCGTGGACGTGAAACTCAACGAGGCTAACGTGGACATGACGAAGGTGGACAACGGCGTGACCTTGTCGCGCATGCTACTGGCTCAGTTGTGCGGCTTGCCCGTCAATACCATGATGACACTGGCCGACGAGAACCGTGACGACCTGGGCCTTACCCTTGCCCCGACCAACTTTGATCTCAATCAGGTCTATGCCAAGCGTCACGACGTGCGTTCGCTGGAACTGGCCACTAAGATTTACGACCAGCAGGTAAAGGTCGCCCGCAGCGAGATGATGCCCAAGTTGGCTGCCGTCGCTGCCCTGCATGCCACCAACCCCAACAGCTATGACGGATTCGAGAACCGCTTCGGCGCTGCTTTCAGCGTGGGAGCGACGCTGCGCGTGCCCTTGTGGCACTGGGGCGGCTTGAGCAACAAGGTCAAGGCTGCACAAGTCGATGCCAACGTCAAGCGCCTGGAGCTTGATGACGCCAAAGAGAAAATCGCCCTGCAGATCAGCCAGGCCGCCTTCAGCTACCAGGAGGCCTACAAGACTTACGAGGCCACCAAGGCCAATCTGGCTCAGGCCGACGAGAATCTGCGCATCGCCGGTATCGCCTTCAAGGAAGGCATGGGCACCGTCGATGAGGTGCTTGGCGCCCAAACTGCATGGCTCAAGGCCAACAGCGAGAAAATCGATGCCGAAATCAACGTCCAGCTCACCTATGAGTACCTGGCCAAGGTCATGGGCTCGATGAACTACTAAAAGTAAAAGAGAATCTAGAATATCTAGAATATCTAGAAAATCTAGAGAATCTAGAAAAAACAGACAACTGATAAAAAGAATACAATATGGAAAAAGACGAACAGAGAACTGTGGTCCGCAAAAAGGACAAAGCGCTGCTGGCTGCACTGGCCGTGTTTGCGCTGGTGATGGCAAGCATTGCCGTCGTGGGCATCCTGCTCATCCATCCTGCCGAAACCACTATCCAGGGACAGGCCGATTGTGACGCTGTGCGCGTGAGCGGCAAGTTGCCGGGACGCATCGTGCGATTCTACGTCCACGAGGGCGACACGGTGCACAAGGGCGACAAACTGGTGAGCATCTATTCCAGCACGGTCGATGCCAAGTATTACCAGGCCAAGCAGATGCAACAGGCCGCCGCTTCCCAGGATCAGAAAGCAGCAAAGGGCACTCGCGAGGAGTTGAAGCAAGGCGCCTACAACATGTGGCAGCAGGCTATCGCCGCACAGACCATCGCCGAGAAGACCTACCAGCGTGTCGAGAACCTGTTCAAGCAGGGTGTCGCCACCCAGCAGAAGCGTGACGAGGCCAAAGCCGCCTATGATGCCGCCACGGCTCAAGTCAAGGCTGCCAAGGCCCAGTACGACATGGCTGTGAAGGGTGCTCAGCAGGAGGACAAGAATGCTGCCAAGAGTATGGCCAACGCTGCCCGTGGCACCGTCATGGAGGTGGAGAGCCTGCTCGAGGATCAGGTGCTCGTGGCACCGTGTGACGGCGAGGTTAGCGAGATTTACCCCCAGGAGGGCGAACTCGTGGCCATGGGCACGCCCATCATGTCGATTGCCAAGATGGACGACATGTGGGTGAGCTTCAGCGTGCGTGAGGAAATCCTGAACGACCTGCCCATGGGCAAGGAAGTGAACGTGCGTATCCCTGCCCTGAACAATATGCAGACCAAGATGTCGGTCTATTACATCCACGACATGGGCAGTTATGCCGTTTGGCAGGCTGCCAAGGCGCAAGGCCAGTACGACAGCAAGACCTTTGAGGTGAAGATGCGTCCCACCAGCAAGGTGCCCAATCTGCGACCCGGCATGTCGGTCATCCTTGAGAAATAACAAACCTATCCTGTAGCGACTAATGACAAGCAACTTGCCCAAATACATCGGGAATTCGTTCAAGCGCGGGTGCATTCAGCTCGTGCGCCGTCCCATGTACTTCCTGTTGATCGTCATCATGCCGCTGTTGTGCTGCTGGTTCTTGATGGACCTCATCAAGGACGGTTCGGTGCAACGTGTGCCCGTGGGTCTCGTTGACCTGGACAACAGCAGCCTGTCGCGTCGCGTCTCGCGCAACCTGAACGGTTTCCAGCAGGTGAACATCAACCGACGCTACAGCAACTTTGCCGAGGCCCGTGACGCCGTGCAGCGTGGCGAGGTGTATGGCTTCTTCTTCATCCCCGATAATCTCGAGGAGCAGGCACTGGCTGGCCGCCAGCCCGTGGTGAGCTATTATGTGAATTATGCCTTCTATGCTCCAGGCTCGATGCAGTACAAGGGTTTCAAGACCATCTCGCTGCTCGTCAATGGCGGCATTGTGCAAACGGCATTGCGCACTGTGGGCTTGTCCAACAATGGAATAGAATCGGCCTTGGTGCCCTATCAGACCCATGTGCACATGATAAGCAACCCGTTCACCAACTACAATTTCTACTTGAACAGCACCTTTGTTCCCTGTTTCTTGTCGTTGTTCATCCTGTTGATGACGGCGTTCTCACTGGGTATGGAGCTCAAGTCGGGCTTGAGCCGGCAGTGGCTCAGGACTTCGGGTGACAGCATGTTCCTGGCTCTTGTGGGCAAGCTGGTACCGCAGACGGTGCTGTTTACCGCTGTAGGCTGGTTCATCCAGTGGATGATGTACCGATGCTTTGATTTCCCGCTGAACTGCAACCCGTGGAATATGCTCATCGCCATGTTCCTGCTCGTGGTCGCCAACCAGAGTTTTGCGGTATTGATTTACTGTTTCGTGCCTAACTTCCGCTACGGTACAATGCTGTGCACGCTGTTGGGTATGGTGTCGTTCTCGTTCTCAGGATTCTCGTTGCCTCAGGAGTCAATGTATTCTTGGGTGGCGGCTCTGGGTTATGTGATGCCCATCAAGTACTACTTCCTCATCATGGTGGATCAGTCGTTGAATGGCATCGACCTGTATTATTCAAGATTTTATTATGCTGCACTCATCGGGTTCACCATCCTGCCCATGCTGTTGTCATGGCACTTGAAGAAGGAGTGCTTGAATCCCGTGTATGTGCCTTGATGATATGACCGAGAAAGTTAAACATAGCAGGCTTTTCCTGTGGTTCGTGCAGGTGCTGAGGGTGTGCGGACGCGAGTTGTTGCTCGTGTTCCGTGACGAGGGTGTAGTGATTTTCTTCCTGCTCCTCAATGCCGTTTATCCTGTCTTGTATGCCCTCATCTACAATCCCGAGGTGGTGCGCAACGAACGCGTTGTCGTCGTCGATGACAACCGCACGGCATTGAGCCGTGACATGGTGCGCCGTCTCGATGCCACACAGGAAATCGCCATAGCCGGATATGCCGCCAACATGCAGGAGGCCCAGGAAGCCATGCACCGCAAGGAGTGTTACGGCATCCTGTACGTTCCGCGTGACTTCGGCCAGAGTGCCGGCCGTGGCGAGCAGGCTCATGTGTCGCTCTATTGCGACATGAGCGTGATGATGCGTTACAAGGCCATGTTTACTGCCCTGTCCAATGTCACCCAGGCGATGGGCAACGAGAAGATGGCTGCAGTCGTTGAGCCTGTAATGAATATGAGCGGTTCCATCGTCGAGAACCGTCAGGTGCCTGTGGGCAATCCTGCCATGGGTATCGCGAGCGCTGTGCTGCTGTTCATCCTGCCGCTTGTGCTGCAGCAGAGTATGATATTGGGTATCGCGATGCTGCATGGCGGCAGCATCGAGCGCCGTCGCCGCAACGGCGGACGTGACCCGATGGCCGTTGAGGCCAGTCCCGGTGCCACCATTGTCGGCAAGATGATGTGTCACCAGATCATCTACGTTCTCCCCGTCATCTATGTCTTGCATTATGTGCCGCTGATGTTCGGATTCCCGCAATACGGCAATCTGCTGCACATCATCTGTCTGGCCGTCCCCTTTGTCATCGCTGTTTCCTTCATGGGACAGACGTTGTCGGCCGTTGTCAACGAGCGTGAGAGCGTTTTCCTCTTGTTTGTGTTCTCGTCGGTTGTGTTTGTGTTCCTCACGGGTGTATCATGGCCCCGTTACCTGATGTCAAGGTTCTGGTGGCTTGTGGGTGACTGCGTGCCGGGCACATGGATGGTCAACGGCTATGTTCTCATGCAGTCCAACGGCGCCACACTCTATCAGGTGCAGCACCAGTACTGGATGCTGTGGCTGCAAGTGCCCGTGATGTTCATCCTGGCCTACCTCGTTGAGCGTTACGTCAACCGTCGCCGCTACCGCTCTTGGATTGCCGCCAGTGAGGACAATCCCAAAGTCCTCACCCGCATCGACCTCGCCAAGAACGGTGTCGGATAACCCCGTCTTATCCGTTTGTCTGTAATTTCCGTTTTATCCGTTAATCCCGCCCGAGTATAATGATTGAGATGACGTTTCCCGGGGATACCAGAGTGCTGGTGTGGCCACTCGACGAGCAAGCACCGCAACTGCTGGCTTTGTGCCGTGAGGCAGGCATCCCTGTCGATGACATGATCGACATACCGGTTAAGCGTCAACGGGAGAAGGCGGCCGAGCGACTGCTGTTGTGCCGGGCTTTGGGCCGCCCCGTGATTCCGTCTCACACCAGTCAAGGGGCGCCTTATATCGAGGGCAACCCTGTAAACATCAGTATCACCCACACGCAACGCCTTGTCGCTCTTGCTGTCAACGAGGACGAGATCATCGGCATTGATGCCGAGCTCATGGACCGCAAACAGGTGCTGCGGGTGCGAGACAAATTCCTCAATTCCACCGAACAGCAGTTCATCAATCCTGACGACCAAGCCGCCCATGTCATCGCCTGGACGGCCAAGGAGGCTGTCATCAAGGCTGAGCGCAACAGCGCCATCGATTGGACCGACGGCATCTGCCTGGAGCCTTTTTCGGCCGATGGATTTGATGTCCGTGAGGTCACGTTAGCCGCCCGTTGTGGTGACCGAAGTTACCACCTGATTTGTCGCCTGGTCGAGGGGCATTGCTTGACGGTTGCGCTTGCTTCCTCGCAGTGATTATCATCCTTGATGCAATAATGCGGCGAAATAATCGTTAATAGAGTATAAATAAATCGTAAAAAATGATGATTAAAATAATGAGATATTTCGTCCGTATGGCCTTGTCAGTTGTTGTGCTGGCCTGCTGTACTGTAAATATGCATGCGCTTGACAAGAGCTACTATGCCACGACGAGTAAACTCGCCGAAGGCAGCTGGGTCAAGATTGCTGTGAAGGAAAGTGGTATCTATCAGATAACGGCCGATGACATCCGTGCTTGGGGCTTGGGCACCGACTTGTCGAAGATTCACGTGTTCGGCTACGGCGGCAAACCGTTGAGCGAGACGATGCTAGGCGACAATTATGCCGATGACCTGCCGCAGATGCCCATCGTGCGCACCGGCGACCGCATTCTGTTCTATGCCCATGGTCCCTTGACCTGGAAACACAAGGGCACCGCACTTGAACAGGTTCAGGTGCAGCATCCCTATGCCATTACCGGATCCTACTTCGTCACCAACGATGACCGCTTCACCGACATCGCTGCGGTCAAGGCCGATAATGACCCTTCAGGCGAACTCATTTCAACTTACACCGAGCGTCTGTATCACGAGCTGGAAATCATTAATCCCGGTGAGACTGGACGTGCTTTCCTGGGCGATGACTTCAAGAGTAACCGTCACCAGACGTTCAAGTTCGACCTCAGCGGCAAGGTGCAAGGCTCTCAGGTGAAATCCTACTTGATGTTCGGTGCGAGAACACCCAATGTGAACAGCACCGTCACCTCGAGTTATAACGGCAAAGCACTGCCCGTGACCGATGCCGACCTCATCAGTGCCGTGAATGGCGTTTCCCACGTCCATTACTATCTCAATGGCCAGAGTGCCGGATCCATCAAGACGTTTACAGTCGACGACACCGATGAACTGAACTACACCCTGGATTATTCCTGCAACGGTACGGTGGAACTGGCCCGTCTGGATTTCTTGACCATCAACTTCGAGCGTTATCTGGCGCTGCGTAAAGGTCACTTGACCTTCGGCTTGCAGTATGCCAATTCCAGCAACTGCTATCGCGTGAGCGAATGCGGCGGCGCTACCCACGTGTGGAATGTCACCGATCCCTTTGCCATCGTGGAGATGAAAACCACCTCAGGCGGCGACGGAATAGTCATTTTCAGCCCCGAGAAAAGCGGCAGGCAAGAGTTCGTGGCTTTTGACGAGTCGGGCACTTTCTCTCATCCCGAGTTCGTGGCCGAGGTAGCCAATCAGGACATCCACGGCGAACCGGTGCCCGACATGATTATCCTGTCCCCGGCTGCTTATCTCGACCAGGCCAATCGTATCGCCGAACTGCATGAGAAGAACGACAACTTCCGTGTGCTTGTGCTTGACCCCGAGAAGGTGTATAACGAGTTCTCCAGCGGCACGCATGACGCGATGGCTTACCGCAGGCTGTGCAAGATGTTCTATGACCGCGGCGTCAGCGAGGACGGTCACAAGTTGGGCTACCTGCTGTTGTTGGGTTGCGGTAACTATGACAACCGCCTTGTGGGTGTCGATCGCGATGCGTTGGGCTATCCGGGCTTGCTCACATGGCAGAGCACCATGGGCAAGACCGACGACGACTCGATCACGTCCGATGACTATTTCGGCATTCTCGACGATGAGTCGGGACTCGACGATAACGATCGCATGAACATCGCTGTTGGCCGCATGATTGTCAAGAACGTGAGCGAGGCCCGTGCCGTGGTCAACAAGCTTGTGAAATATGTCAACAAGCCTGCCTATGGCGCTTGGCGCAATCAGGTGATCATGGTTGCCGACGACGGCAACCAGGCTGCCCACATGCAGCAGTCCAAGGACATGATTTCCATTGCTCGCAGCAACGGCGGTGAGAATATGATTTATAATTACGTGTTTATTGATGCCTTCAATGCCGTGAGCGAGGGTGGCGCCCGCACCTATCCTGATGCCCGTACCAAGATGTACACGACGCTCAAGGAGGGTGCATTGTGGTGGAACTATATCGGCCACGCCAGTACCCAGAACTGGACCGGTGAGGGCCTGATGATGCGTTCGGATGTCGAGACTCAACTTTTCTACCGTCACCTGCCGGTGCTGTATGCCGCAACCTGCGAGTACACCCGCTTCGACAACACGGTGCTCTCGAGCGGTGAACGCATTTTCCTGAATGCCAACGGCGGTGCTGTGGCCGTGTTGTGCCCGGCGCGTCTGGCCTATATCTCCAATAACGGCTCCTTGAGCAACGCGGTGGCCAAGTATGTCTTCTCGCCTGACGAGAAGGGCATGCCTCGTCGCGTGGGCGATATCCTGCGCCTGGCCAAGAATTCCATCAATACCACGATGGACAACAACCGTCGCTACTTCTGCTTCGGCGACCCGGCGATGCGTCTGGCATGGGCTCCCTATACGGCCCAGATCGAGACGATCAACGGCGAACCCGTGGGTCCTGACAACAAGCCTGTGTTCAAAGCCCGTGAGACCGTTGAATTCACCGGCAAGATCGTCAACTTGAGCGGTGAGGTGGCTACCAATTTCAACGGCGCTGTCGTATCGACACTCTTTGGCCCTGAGCAGACCATCACCACCCATGGCTATGGTTCCGATGGCGTTCCAATCAACTACGATGACCGCCCCAACCGTCTGGCCATCAATGTGGACACCGTTGACGGCGGACATTTCACCGTGCGTGTGGTCATCCCCAGCGAGGTGAACAATGAATATGACGACTACTCGCCGTCGCTGATCAGCCTGTATGCCTACGACAGCCGTGACAGCCTCGAGGCCAAGGGCTCTAACAGCGACTTCTATATCTACGGCTACGAGGACGAGCAAGTGGCCGATACCATCGGTCCCCGCATCATCACGCTGGGACTGAACGATGACAATTTTGTCGATGGCAGTGAAGTCAACGAGTCGCCGCTCGTGCTGGCCACGGTGAGCGATGAGAGCGGTGTGAACTTCTCGTCGGCAGGTATCGGACATTCCATGACGCTGACGCTCGACGGCACCAACACCTTCAATGATCTGGTGAGCTATTACACGCCCATGTATGCCGAGCAGGGCACGCTGGGCAGCATCAGTTATCAGTTGAGCGATCTGGCACCAGGACTGCACTCGCTGCGTCTGCGTGTGTGGGACGTGTATAACAATGTGAATGAGAAGACCATCACTTTCAATGTCGTCAAGGGTCTTGCACCTGAGATTGCCGATGTGTATTGTGCCGGCAATCCCGCCAGTGTCGAGACATCCTTCTATGTGAAGCATAATCGTCCTGATGCTGTGGTGAGTGTCACCATCGAGGTCTATGACCTGATGGGCCGCAAGGTGTGGAGCACGACCCAGTCGGGCCGCAGTGACATGTACACCACGACTCCCGTCACTTGGGACCTGACCGATTTGGGCGGACGCCGTGTGCCTCGCGGCATTTACGTCTATCGCGCCACCATCTCGACCGATGGCATCAAGGAAGCCACCAAGGCCAAGAAACTCGCCGTCGCTGGTGAGTGATGTGGCACCGACTGCCATTTTACATTAACCGGATTGTGTAATTATGGCCTGCCACGCCGCAAGTTATGCCCAAGGCATAAGATTTGTTAAAATCAGTACTGTTTTTAATAAATTAGGGTGGCATTTAGCGTTGTGTTCAAAAAAATGAGGTAACTTTGCAAGTTATTTGTATCATAGTATAGATGACATGGCTAAGAATAACGAGAACCAGATAATCCTGCCAGAACCGACGATCAGGCGATTGCCCTGGTATCTGTCCTATGTGCGCATGCTCGACAATCTGCATGTAGAGTATGTGTCATCGACGCAGATTTCCAAGGAGTTGAATGTGCAGTCGTCGCAGATTGCCAAGGATTTGTCTTTTCTCAATATTCGCGGCAAGACGCGCATCGGCTACGAGGTGCATAGCCTGGTCGAGGAACTCGAGGGATACCTGGGGTTCAATCGCCAGCATGATGCGGTCGTGATAGGTGTCGGTAGCTTGGGTGCTGCCCTGATGCAGGACCGCGGCTTGAAGAACTACGGCTTGAACATCGTTGCGGGTTTTGATGTCCGCAGCGAGGTGATAGGAACGAGTCTGGGCGGTCTGCCCGTTTATGACATCAGCGACCTGGCTGCCTGGCAGCGCGAGCACCGTGTGTCGATCGCCATCTTGACGGTGCCGGTCGATCGGGCTCAGGAGACTGCCGCGCTCGCCATCGCGAGCGGCATGAGGGCGCTGTGGAATTTCACGCCCTACCGCATCAAGGCACCTGACGATGTGGTGATCGCCAACACGTCGATCTATGCCCATCTGGCCATCATCTATAACAGGATGCATAACTCGGATTCAGACTTGAAACAAGAATGAGCCCGATGAGATAAATGGGGAACGATTAAGGAATGAAAGTAATCGGTTTCACAGGAAATTACGATGATAAGCAGGATGCCAGGTGTTATCTGATGGCCGATTCCTCGGTTCTGTACACCGGACGCCCTTTCTTCATTCCCGACTTTGCCCAGCGCTTTGTGGCAGCACCGACTATTGTGGTGCGCACGGGAAGGTTGGGCAAGTGCATCGCCCCAAAGTTCGCCCATCGCTATTGGGATGCCGTCACCGCTGGATTCAGCGTGATGGCATGCCAGGATGTGGATGGACGGATGGAAGCCTTGGACCGTGCATTTGACGGCGCGGCCATCGTGGGCGATTGGGTGCCTGCCGCGTCTGTCGAGGACGTGCTGCACACGATTGTCGAGGTCAAGGTCGACGACACGCTGGTGTCACGTCACTGTCTGGCCGACATGAGGCTTCCGTTGGCCGATGCCCTGTCGGCGGTGAGCACGCGTTGCAGCATCAAGATGGGCGACCTGCTGTTCACCGGCGATGCCGGCACGCCGTTCACGCTGTCACCAGGTATGCGCCTGACATCCAGTATCGGGGACAGGAATGTCCTTGACGTGAAAGTGAGACTATAACGAGATAAATATATATTTGGTAACTGAATAATAACCAAGAAAATTAGATATGCGCAATCTGACAAAACTTCAACTCGTGTGCGCTGTAGTGCTGGCCATCTTCTGTGCCGGCTTTGCCAGCGCATTTAACGTATCGAACTATGCGACTACATCCGTGCTTGCCAATGGCAAATGGGTGAAGATTACGATTCCCGAAACCGGAATGTATGAAATCACTTACGAGGAGCTTCGTGAAATGGGTTTCAACAGTCCTGAAAGGGTTAGTGTGTACGGCTTCGGCGGCGGCAAAATCAGTGAGACCCTCACTAGCAGTGCCCCCGATGACCTGAAGCGTATCCCCATCATGCGTAGCAACAACAAGATTTGTTTCTATGGCGTGGGACCTGTCACCTTCAGTCTCGCTGACTACAACACGCAGCCGCGTTATACTCGCACTTTCAACCCTTATTCGCTCACGGGTAACTATTTCCTCACCGAGTCCGATCAGCCTGATTTGCTGCCAGCCAAGAAGGCAAAGGTTACTGTGAACAACGCTGTGAACACGCCCACGAGCCTCAGCTATTGCTATCACGAGCGTGAAATCCTCAGTGTGGGTGGTTCTGGTAAGGAAATGCTCGGCGAGGACTTCTCGGCTGGTAATTTCAAGGCTGATTACTACATGCCTGAGATTGCCGACAGCACGATTGTAGTGCATACTTCAATTGCTGCAGTTACCCCGGTTATCTCTTATGCCACCGTTATCTTCCACAGTGGTGCCGCTGTCGATACTGCCGAGTTCTCGGTATCGTCTTCACGCATCTACCCGTTGGGCTCTTCAACGACTTCATCGACCACGTTGTATAACTTGGCTACCCCTTATGCCAAGTTGAGGCTGACTGACCCTGCTGAGCACGGCCAGTTGGAGCCTTTCCTGCGTATGAGTGATACGGAGCAAATCATCGAGATGGGCCGTTTGGACTATTTCGTGTTGACCTACAAGCGCTACAATGTCATCAATGATGATGAGCAGAACCAATTGATGATGGGCTATGCCGCTACTCGTGGTAACGAGCGCTTCATGTTGCCCAACGCAACGTCGAACGTCGTGATCTGGTGTGTCAACAGCCCCACTTATCCCACCGAGGTTTATACCTATCCTTACAACGACGAGACCGGTTCAGGTCTTGAGTTCTTCTCGACCGCTACCTCGGTTTCTCATTATATCGCTTTCGATCCCACCAAGACGTTGAAGAAAATCACCGGTTTTGAGAGCGTTCCTAATCAGAACCTGCATGGCATGGCAGTTCCCGAACTGCTGATCATCACCGACAAGATGTTCCATGAGCAGGCCCAGCGCGTGGCCGACCTTCATGCTGCTGTCGATGGCATCGACGTGGCCGTGGTGGATCAGGACCAGATCTTCAACGAGTTCTCCAGCGGTACCCGTGACGCTATGGCTTATCGCCTGCTGTGCAAGATGCTCTACGACCGCAACAACACCAAGTTCAAGAACCTGTTGCTGTTCGGTACCGGTACGTTCGACAACCGTGAGATCATGGGTGCCCATCCCGGCAACCTGCTCACCTACCAGAGCGACAACAGTAACTTCGAGAACTACTCCTTCACTTGCGACGACTTCTATGGCTTCTTGGATGACAACTCCGGTGCCAATGTCGCCAACGATAAGCTGCGCATCGGTGTAGGCCGCATCACCTGCTCCGACGTCGAGGAGGCTAAGAGTGACGTTGACAAGCTGATCGAATACTATGCCACTCCCGACTATGGCGTATGGCGCAACAACACGATGGTGGCATCCGACTCTCCCGAGCGTGGTGACTATATGTACCAGGGCGAGACCTACAAGAACATGATCGACAATGAGCTCAATACTGGTATGAACGTCACTACCGTTCACAATACGCAGTATCCTCGCTCTACGACCGAGCCCGGTATCGTCGAGGAGAAGAAGACGGCCGTCGAGGGTAAGCAGCTGTGGAGCAACACGCTCAAGAACGGTGTCTATTTCTCGACCTATGTAGGCCACGCTGGCCCCATCTCGTTCACCAAGAAGAACAAGATGTGGACTACCGGTGATGTGGCTCGTACCAGCTACAGCCACTGGCCCATCATGAGTACTGCCTGCTGTGACGTGGCTCACTTCGACGGTGACACGCGCGGTATCGCCGAGCTCATGTTCCACAAGCGTGACGGTGGCGCCATCGCTATGCTCACGAGTACGCGCATGGTGTTCGCTTCGGACAACAATACGTTGAACAAGTACTTCATCAATGCCTTGTTCAGCTATGACAAGAATGGTGTGATGCCCACCCTGGGTGAAGCTTACAAGCAGTCGAAGCTCGGTTTCACTTCCTCCAACACCAACAAGATGTCCTTCTTCCTGCTGGGTGACCCCGCCATCAAGATCAATTATCCCATCTCACGTTTCCAGATCATTGAATTGAACGGTGCCGACATGACCGACTCGACCGATATGGCCATGCTTCGCCCCCTCAGGAAGTTCAACGTGGTGGCTCATGTGCTGGATGCCGAGGGCAATCTGGATACCAGCTTCAATGGCGATGCTACGGTGACGCTCTACGACAAGGAGGAGCTCTTCACGACGCTCAACTCGACTTGGACCTACTCCAACCTCAATGCCAAGATCTACTTCAACCGCGATAAGCTCACCGAGCTCAACGGTCGCGTGGAGAATGGCGTGTTCACCGCTTCGGTGATTGTGCCCGAGAATCCCAAGGCCAAGAACGAGATGGTGCTGATGCGTGTCTATGCCCACAAGGACAATAGCGACTACATGGTGAACGGTTTCACCAAGAACATCAAGATGCTGGCCTATGACGAGCACATGGCTATCACCGATACCCAGAACCCCGTCATCACCAACATGTATATCAACAATGAGGACGCCTTCAATTACGGATCAACCGTTGGAACCACCTCGATGCTCTATATCACCGCTACCGATGATCAGGGTATCAACTTCCACAACTCGGTGGAGAGGAGCATGAGACTCGTTCTGGATGCCGGTCGTCCCTCCTACAATGATATCACCTGCTATGCCAGCACGACCAACGAGGGCAAGACCGTGAACGTCGAGTTCCCGCTGACCAACCTGTCCGAGGGTCTCCACACGTTGACCTACACCGTCTATGACCTGGTGGGTAACAGTGCCGAGCGCACCATCACCTTCATTGTGGGCCAGACCGGTAATGTGGAACTCACCACCGACGCCCTTCCTGCCTATGTCGGCCAGGATGTGAACTTCGACCTCGAAACTGAGCTGAGCAACGCTCCTCAAATGGTGGTACGCGTGACCGATGCCACCGGCAAGCTCGTGTGGATGAATACCACCAACACCTTCCCCGTGACTTGGAACATGAGAGACATGGACGGCAATCTGGTGCCTGGTGGTCTGTACCGCTACTTCGGTACCTACACCGATGGTGCCAACTATGGCGGCACCTCGATCAATAAGCTCATCGTTCTTGATCCGCTCAAGACGGCGAACTGATCGTTGACCGTTAACTGATAGCCGAACGGGGGCGCCCTGAAACCTGGGCACTCCCGTTCGTCGTTTTTGGCAGCTAAAAAAACGCAGGGTGTTGCAAAACTACACTTGACTCAGTTTTAATCGGCCTAGCGCGATTATTTATAGGTGACATGAGTTTTGCAACACTCTCCACATATTTTAACCAGGCTCTAAAAAAGGATTGCGACCATGCCAAGTGATGGCATAGCCGCAACCGTTTGTTTGTTGTTGATGTCTGATGATCTTCACGTGGTCGGTGTTGTCTGGAACCCTAATCCTGTGAGCAATGCGAGTATCCTGATAAAGAACGCGGATGCCAATTAAAACGATTTATTTTGATTTCTTGTGAGCCCTTGCGAGCAATCCCAATAATACTAGCGCCTTAGCGTGGGGCCCCACGTGCGCATGCCTAAATAAAGATTGTACCTGTTTTGTGAGGGCGGTCACAATTTTTTGAGGGGTTGTTGCGTTATATATAACAGCAGGTAACATGAAAAGCGATGAAGCATTTACTGACGGTCATATTGTCAATTCTGGCGCTTGTGGCGACGGTCACAGGCTGTGACGGTGCACACCGTTACGATGCACGCCTGGTGCGGACCGACAGTCTGATGCGCCCTGACCCTGACAGTGCCCTGGCTATCGTCCAGGCCGTCGTTCGCGATAGCCTGACGAGCGATGGCGACCGTGCCTACCGCGACCTGTTGCTTACCCAGGCCCGCTACCGCTGCTACGTCACCGCCACCAGCGACAGCGACATCAACCGCGCCCTGAGTTACTACCGCGCCCACAGCGGCGAGCGCGAGAAACTCACCCGCGCCTACATCTACAAGGGTGCCGTTATGAAAGAACTAGGCCACCCCGACAGCGCCATGCTCTACTACAAGACCGCCGAAGCCACCGCCGCCCCCGACGACTACTTCAATTTGGGCTACAGTAAAATGAGGATCGGGGAATTATACCAATCTCAACTTCCCCAAGACAGTGCTGGCATCAAAAGACTGCTTGAGGCACGTCAATGCTTTAAAATGCTGAATGACACCAATTACCTGATAGTCACACTTGGAATGCTAGGTGCAATCAGCGGTGTCAATTGTCCTGATTCAGCAAAATCATATTTTGAGCAAGCAATTCGTTTAGCTCAAGACTACAAGCCGTCATTACAATATACTTATAAATCTAAATTAGCTGGAGTATATCTTCATGAGAATGAAATAAGAACGGCCAACCAATTGGCTATGGATGTCTTCAGGAACGGAAAAGATGTATGCTATGAGAATCAATTCTATTATTATGCTGCACTGTCGTTTGTAAGATTAGGGTTGATAGATTCAGCCAAATATGTTGTTTCTCACCTCCCTGTGCTATCTAATGCAATCGACAGTATGAACTACTATAATGTGATGGCTGAAATCGCAAAAGCTGAAAACAACCATGAATTATATGGGAAATGTGTAGCACATTCCAAAGAAATCACAACGAAATTATTACATATTAAGTCTGGTCCCACAGTCTCGCAAAGCGAGCTGATCATCAACAACGAACAGCTTGAGAGAAAACAAGGAGTCGAACACTCTCAAAAGAGATTACTTTGGGGTCTTGTATTTCTGCTAGCGTTGATAACAGCGCTTATTATCTTGAAACTGTACTATAATGTCAAGAAATATGAGCGAGAAAAAGCCATCCTTAAACAAGAATTTGATTTGACATTAAACAGTTGGAAAGAATCTCTACAGGAAGAAAACGCAAAACACGTTTCGACATTAGTTGGGTATAGACTTTCTGCTATCGAAGAACTGTATCAAGACATCAGGTTCAGAATGAAAGATAACGGAAGAGTTAAAAAATTGTTACTGCTGTCCAGTTTGCTTGAAATCATGAACGAAAGAAATGAACTGCTTGATGTCAAGCCTTCTGATTCTTTTTGGGAAAAAATGAAGCTTTCGGTTAACGGCCAATTTAATGGTATCGTCACTTATGTGGAAAAACATTATCCATGTTTAACAGATAAAGATATTAACATCTTCTGTTTACTTTGCGCTAACGTAACGCCTCAAATCATCAAGTTGTGTGTGGGATTTTTGAACGCAAAGAGCGTGAGCAACTATAAGAATAAGCTCATAAAAAACAAGATGGGGCTTGACATGTCTTTTAATGACTTTATTGATGCCTACATGAGAGGCGATTTGCCATAAACTGCTGCATCAATCGGGCATCTCCCCCTTTGGTGATTTTTTATTTTTGTAATATGCTAAAAAGCAGTTGATTATCTACCAGAATGATGAACTGATTTTTTTGTCTTTATCGGGAAAGTGTGTGTAACTTTGCAACGAATTCGATAATCAAATTCAATAATAAATAATACTTTTTTATCATGATACAAAAACCCATTTTATTGTTAGTTTTGTGTTTAATCTGTGGAGTTAATTTGTATGCTAATGATGAAGCAACATATCAAATTAACATACAGAACGTTCCTCATGGCGGCACTCATTCCGAGTATTATGCTCCAGCAGATATGCCAGAGGTCTATTTTAACTCGCAGGACATGGAGATCATCATCGTGGCGAATGGTGTGGCCCTTTACTATGACGTGGAAATCATCTCTCAAAAGACCAACCATTCTGTTTTATACACCAAAATCAGTGGCTATGGCGACATTATAGACGTCTCCTATCTCCCCGAAGCCTACTATCGCATTGTCATTCATTCCTCTAATAATAATGTATTTGAGGGTTATTTCAAGAAGACAGAATCATCGTCTTTGAAAAATCCCTTTTATCATAGAAGAAAATAGAATTACAGATAATTTATTCCCACATAAAAACATTAAATATTATGAAGAAAAGTTTGATTATTGTACTGTTGGCCATGTTGGGCATGACCCAGCTGTCGGCACAAGAGGGAGAGTACATCCCGTTTGTGCGTGAAGGCGTGAAGTGGGTATGCTATTTCAATTCCTATAATTGCCATGCTTATGAGGTTGATTGGAGCAGGTTTTATCCCCTAGGTAAAACCTATTTCACGCTTGAAATCAAGGGCGATACTGTAATAAACGGTAAGGCCTACAAGAAGATGCACAAGTACACCGGCGACGCCATCAACGCGCAATGCGACACGGTCCCTGTTTGCCTGCGTGAAGAGGGCAAAATAGTCTATGGCATCATACCAAATCCTGAAGAAAACTATGGCCTTTTTATAGGGTATGGAATGTGGTTCTACAAAAGACCAGACATCAATATCGTTGATGCAGCACGGAGCGGAGAGGAATTCATCCTGTATGACTTCAGCAATCCTGAAAACTATTACAATACCATCTACTACAGGCGCAACGGAGATGGCAGCCTGAGCAATCAGAGTAGTGATTTCAATTATGAAGGGTGTGATGAAGTCCCCATCGGTGACAGGATGGCCAGGCGATATCGTTTCAAATACTTTGGCTTTTTTGACTTGTTTTTCACTGAGGGAATAGGCTATGACGGCAGTATTAGCGGCTATACTTTGGGCTATCTTTATATAAGCAGAGACCAAATGATGCATCCTTGGTTTCAAGGGTTCTTCCTTAATCATGTGGAGGAAAACGGCAAGATCATCTACAAGGGCATCAATTATGAGCAGGTGATGCCCGCTGATGGTCATATGCCCATGGCGCAGGAAGGAAAGATCTGGGTCAATGAGCGTGTTATCATCAACAAGGGTGATACCACGCGCAGCTACTACTGCTATGAAGTCAAAGGGAACGACCCACGCTTCCCCAGTTATGACGTAAAACAGTGCCACTATTATACTGGTGCGAAGATCGATCCCGAGAATGACAGCATCGTCAGCTCGTTAGCTGACCCCTTACTAACGTCTGAAGTTGAATCCCTTTACAATTGGCCTCTTCAAGAAAACATTGAAAAGAACCGCAGCATGCTTCGTCACGAAGAACTCACTAACGGCTATCTGCTCTATTGGTTGCAGCACGGAGAGCCAGAAAGGACCATACGGTTCTATGTTGCTCGACAGAACTCGCCGAAGGTACTGACCGTGGACAATTTCATCGCTGTGGATCCTGTCGAGGTCGACGGTTTCACGTGCGAGCGTTACGCCTACGTCAACGAGCAGGGCGAGCCGCAGGCCTACCTGGTCGAGGGCATCGGCTTCGACAGCCGCTGCATGGGTGACCTGCTGACGCCCTTCACGCGCGAGCCCGACCACGATGCCGACTATCAGGAGTACTGCGGCCTGAGCCACGTGATCAAGAACGGCAAGATCATCTACAAGGGCCTGTGCTACGACGAGCGCCGCGTCCAGCTCCTGACCGCCGACGTGAACGGTGACGGCGTGGTGAACATCAGCGACGTGACGACTTTGATCGAGATGATCCTGCACGAGGGACCGTCGCATATCCGTCCCAATGGCGACATCAATCAGAACGGCGAGACCAACATCAGCGACGTGACGACCCTCATCGACCTCATCATGAGCGAGTGAGGTGCCCTGGTAATAATAGGAGAGCACATAATAATGCCAAGTACACCCTACTGAGAAAAGAGAGAGTCGAAAAACACGAGGGAAAAATAGTGTGATCAAGATTCATCAAAATCCTGGTGCGGCGCCACTGTTTTAAGTCCAGTGTGCGCCGCACCGCTGATTTCTTCGGTATATGTCGGAAAAAATGTGCTCTTGTCAAGATGACAGTGACATGAAAAAGCGGCGGCCGTTCCCGAAAAGGAACAGCCGCAACCGTTTGTTTGTTGTTGATGTCTGAATTATTCGCCGGGAGCGATTGCACCAGTGGGGCAAGCGTCGGCACAAGTGCCGCAGTCCAGGCAGGTGTCAGGGTCGATCGAGTAGATATCGCCTTCCTTGATTGCATCAGCGGGGCATACCGACTGGCAGGTACCGCAAGCAACACAGCTATCAGAAATTACGTAAGCCATAGTGTAGTGTAATTTAAGTGAATTAGTTAATAATGTAAAAGTAAACAGTTCGACAAAAGTAGTGCTTTTATTTGAAATGGTAGCAAGTTTTGCCGTTTTTTCTTTCTCGTGAGTTGTTTTTTTGTGTTTTGATGTTCATTTCTCGCGTTTTTTTTGTACTTTTGACCTTAGATGAGGGAGATGCAGGAAGGTTTAATCCTGCCACAGTTTTTTACATAGATTTTTAGACTAATGAACACTACCGATTGGAAAGAAGCCTTGGGCAAGGCCTTTAATGTGCCCGTCCCCGTAGATAATGAAGTGACCGATGCCACTGAGCAGCCCGTGGAGCGCGAGGATGCCGTCACCCAGCAAGGCAAGGAGCGTCTTGACATCGTTCTTGAGCGCAAGGGCCGCAATGGCAAGCAGGCGACTATCGTGACAGGATTCACCTGTGACGACGAGGCCCTCAAGCAGGTGGCCTCGACGCTTAAGCGCGCGCTGGGCGTGGGCGGCAGTGCCCGCGGCGGCGAGATCTTGATTCAAGGTGACTTCAGGCAGCGCGTGCTCGACGAGTTGACGGCGCTGGGTTTCAAGGCACGCATCATCTGATAAGATCATTCTCAACCCTGTAATTGCCATGAGTAATAAAACCGATAACCATCGTCGCAATCTGCTTGTCATCAAGGCATCGGCAGGTTCAGGCAAGACCTATCGCCTGGCCTTGGAGTATATCCGGCATCTGCTGTTCACGACAACCGAGGATGGCGTGACCTTGGTGCCGCGTCGTGTAGCCGGTGACCAGCGCCCGCTCAACACCCATCGTCATCTGCTGGCCATCACGTTCACCAACAAGGCGACCGACGAGATGAAGCAGCGCATCGTGACCGAGCTCTATAACCTCTCGCAACCGGGTGTGCGCAGCGACTATCTGGAGGGTTTCGTCAATGAAACCGGTCTGGACGAGGGTAGGGTGCGTGAGTTGGCACGCTTGGCGTTGAGCGAACTGCTGTTTGACTACAGCAACTTCAACGTGAGTACCATCGACTCGTTCTTCCAGACCATCCTGCGTAACTTCGCCCGTGAACTGGACCGTGATTTCAACTACGATATCCAGCTCGAGGAGGATTATGCCGTGCGCGTAGCGGTACACAATTTCCTGCTCTCGCTGGGCCGGGAGGACCGCCCCACACCGGTCGACAAGTGGGTCAAGGACTACCAGCGCCACCTCGTGCACGGTGATGCCGAGAAGCGCAAGTGGAAATTCTTTGACGACGGTGGCGACCTCAACAAGTTTGCCAAGCAGATCAACAGCGAGCTGTTCCGCGGCCGCATGGATGACATCCGCGCCTATCTGGGCCGCATCGAGGACGGACGCTTCGTGCCCGATTTCTCGCGCATCTATCAGTTCCAGAAAGCGATGATCAGGGTGGCCGAGGAATGTGATAACAAGGTGGCCGCCAGCCTGACCGTGCTCAGGAGTGAACTGCAGCCCGTCAGCAAGAGCCTGTGGAAGGGACGCACTTTCTATAATTTCCTCGCCAAGACCAACGACGAACCATTGTCCAAGAAAGGCTGGGAAACCGTCGATGATAAAAAAATCCTTAACCAGTTCGGCAAGAACAAGCCCGATGACGACGTGATCGAGCGCTTGCGGCAACTCGTGGATGAACATTTCACGCTGCAGGAGCAGGCCGCCTTTTTCAAGCACATCAAGGACAACTTGGGCTTGCTGGGCATGCTGGCGATGATTGACTTGTTCCTTGAGGAATACCGTCACGAGACCAACTCCATCCTTATTGGTGACACCAACGAGCTGATCGGCACTGTGCTTGACAGCGGCTCCGACTTCGTGTATGAGCGTGTCGGGACGATGATCTTCAATTTCATGATCGACGAGTTCCAGGACACGAGTGCCAAACAGTACGAGAACTTCAAGGGGCTCTTGCGCGAAAGCCTGGCGAACGGCCATTTCAATATGCTCATCGGCGATGCCAAGCAGTCGATCTATCGTTTTCGCAATGCCGACCCGACGGTGTTCCGCGACCGTGTGGGCGTCGATTTTGCCGATGATATCGATAACGACAGAGCATCCCACAACAGCGACGATGACTCGACCCAGGGCGTTCTCCGTCCTGCATCGACCAATTACCGCAGTTCAGCCAACATCATCGATTTCAACAACAGCCTGTTTGTGTTCATGAGGGACCAGTACAGCGACCGCCCGGCCGTTGTCAACTCCTATGCCGACATTGTGCAGGCCAAGCCCGACGGCATCGACACCGACAAGGTGCCGGGCTATGTGCGCTTGATGACGGGCAACTACAGCAGCCTGCTGCACGATGATGGCATCAAGTCATCGTTGCCTCCCGACCTCGAGATCGGGCCCGACAGCCCTGTTGATGTGCTTACTGTTCTGCCGGGTTATCTGCTCCAGCTGCATGAGCGCTATGACTGGCGCAACATCGGCATCCTGGTCAACAAGAACAAGGAGGGCGACAAGGTGGTGGAGTGCATCCTGGAATATAACAAGCGCACGACGGGCGAGAAAATACGCATCGTGTCAGGCGAGTCGCTCCTGTTGAGCAATTCGCCCATTATCAGGCGCATCATCGCTATGCTGCGGTTTATCGACATCAGCCGCTTCGGTGCCGATGAGGAAGACGCCGATGATGCCGAGCGTGACCAGGAAGATGATGTCGCCAGAGCCATCAGACGTAAACGCGAGAGCGACCGCCGCCTCTACACTTCGCTGGGCCGCTTCATCAAGGCGGTGGCGGCCAATCCCGATGCGTCGCCGGCCGACAATGGCGCCCTGCTGGTGCAGAGCCTGGATCCTGCCGAAGATACCGCACCCGAGAGCGAAGAGGCCGATGATTTGCTGCAGCACCTCCTGCCGCCGGCTGGCGAACTCACGACACTGGTAAGCATCGTCGAGACCATCATCGCTCATTTCAAGAATGAGGAGCGCGGCGGTGCCGATGTGGATCGCGAGGCAGCATTCCTGCTGGCTTTCCAGGATGCGGTCATGCAGTTTGCGTCGTTGCGCAACGGTGGCAGCGTGAGGGAATTCCTCAAGTATTGGGAAGAGAAGAAAGGAACACTCGCCGTGAGCAGCGCGTCCAACGACGACGCCATCGAGATCATGTCGATTCACAAGGCCAAGGGCCTGGAGTTTGATTGCGTGGTCATCCCCTTTGCCGATTGGGAACTGGACAGCAACTCGCGTGAGACCAATTATTGGATGCCGAACGAGGTGTTTGCCGACGTGTTGAAGTCGATGCATATCGATGCCGGGGAACAAATCGAGAACATCATGCCGCCCTTGCTCCATGTGGACAAGGCATCGATTGTGGCCTTGCACAAGCGTGGCCTGCTCAAAGGGGCTGCAGCGGCCTTTGTCAGCAAGCAGATTGATGACGTGCTCATCGATAACCTCAACAAGACCTATGTGGCCATGACACGACCGCGCAGCGAACTGCACGTGTTTGCCCAGGGCAAGGAGAATACCGTGGCATCACCGCTGGCCCAGTTCGCGCGCGATTGCGGCGTGATGACGCCCATGGTGCTGGAACCCAAGTGGTATGAATTGGGCACACGTCCCACAAGGGCCGATTTCGAAGCCCTGCGCGAGGCCAAGAAACGTAAAAACGCCCTGAAGCCGGGCCGTGACAGTGAGCGCCAGGTGAGCCATGAGCGCATCAGCGGCTATACTGTCAACGCCATCCCGCTGAAACTGCGTGTCAAAGTCGATCACGCCTCCAGCCCCAGCATCGATGCCGGCCTCAGACTTCACAGTGTGCTCAGCCGCATCCATGACCGTGACGATGTGGACCGTGTCATCGATACGGCCCTCAAGCATGGTGTCATCACCACCGACAATCCCGATGATCCCTGCGGCATCAACAGTGTCAATACCCATGTGCGCGGTCCTGTCCTTGACGCCAACTCGCGCGTCGCTGCTTGGTTCGACCCGGCCAACGTCGTCTATAGCGAGCGCACCATCACCAGTGCCAGCGACTCGCTCTGGGACGAGGACGGCATCGAGAACCTGCGCCCCGACCGCATTGTGCGCCGCCCCGACGGCCAGATCATCGTCATCGACTACAAGAGCGGTGAGCGTAACGACAAACGCTACCTGCGCCAGTTGAACCGCTACATCACCAAGCTGCGCGCCATCTTCCCCGGCACCCCCATCGTAGGGCGCCTGTGGTACGTCACCCGTGACCTCATCATCGACCAGGCCGGTAAACCGCTCACCTTAGAAGGTGCAAATTCATAGAACATGTGATAATAATTCAATAAAGTATTGTTAGTGCGACCCATTTCTATTATCTTTGTAATCTTAACAATAAATCTCCTACACTTATGAATAATTCCGAACCTGGATACGTGTATATTTTAACTAATCCAAGTTTTCGCGAGGATTGGGTAAAAATAGGTAAAAGTGCTCGTCCCGTTAATGTCCGCTCTAAGGAACTCGACAACACGGCAGTGCCATTGCCTTTCGAAATCTTTGCTACAATAAGAACTGTGAAGTACAACGAGGTGGAGAAATTGGTTCATAAGACCATAGACCGTCTTACAGACTTGCGTATTCGTCAGAATCGTGAGTTCTTTAATGTTGCTCCTCTAGTAGCCCTTGATATCTTTCGTGACATCGCCATCACGATTGATGATGCTGTTGTGACACTTTATGAAGATAATAAGCCCGTGGAGGATATCGACCACGTAGAAGAAAAGTCCAAGAAGAACGAATCCAAGAACCACGAGCCCAAGCGCGCCCGCTTCAAATTCAGCATGTGTGGCATCAAGATAGGCGAGTTTGTAACTTTTGACCCGACAGGCATCCAAGTCAAAGTTGCTACTGATGACTCAGTAGAATATAATGGCCGCATTTACAAACTCTCACCCTTTGCTGGCACCTTTATGCCCGAAGATATGCGCAACCAATCCGGAGCCTATCAAGGTGCCAAATACTTCTCCTACAACGGAAAAACCCTCACCACCATTCGAAAAGATAAGGAAAATATGGTTTTTTGAATCAGTGTATTTGGGCTAAGATGGAATGAAAAAAAAATAGGATTATGATATCAGAAATTGTAATATCAGCAGTTGTTAAAGAATTTATCAAGTCTGTTACAGATAATGTTATAACTCCAAAGATTAAGGAACTTGCCAAGAAATATGGTATAGCCTATAAAGACATGCTGATACCAAGAGGAGAGCATTTTGAAAAATATCTCAATAGAACATATGAAAAATATAGCATTATCAACACTCTGGTATCTCATAATTCTCAGAGAAAGTTAAAACATATTTATGTCCCTCTAACGTTAGTGAAGGATAATGATGGCGGTAAGAAAAAAGAAACCAGGAAGATTAATAAACTGCCAGAATCACTAATAAAAAAGTATAAGAAGATACTTATTACAGATAGTGCTGGAATGGGAAAATCAACAGTCATGAAATTCATGTTTTTAGATGTGATAGAGAAAGGACTGGATGTTGTTGGAATTCCCATTTATATTGAACTGAATAGGCTGAATAAAGACCACAAGATTATATCAGAAATTCAGGATGAGATGAATTCTTTATCTGTGAAATTTGATAACAAGTTGCTGACAGAGCTCATTCAAATGGGTGGCTTTATTTTCTTCTTAGATGGATATGATGAAATAACAACTGCTGATAAAAGTGAAGTGACATCTGATATTCAGAAATTCATAGATAAGGCGGGTACTAACAACTATTATATTATGACTTCCAGATCGGATAGTCGATTGCCAAGTTTTGGTGCTTTTCAATCATTTCATATTAAGCCATTTACAAAATCCGATGCTTTTTCATTGTTAATCAAATATGACAAGCATAATAAAGGAGAAAAGGCTAAAAAGATTATTGAATTGCTGGAATCTGGAGAAAACAGATCTATCAACGAGTTTTTAGAAAATCCACTATTAGTATCATTGCTATATTCTGCTTTTAATTATAAGGAAACAATTCCTTTACAAACATTAAAAAAACATGAGTTTTATGGTCAAGTCTATGAATCATACTTTGACTATCATGATCTTTCAAAAGGTATTGGTCTTCGGGAAAATTATTCAGGACTGAATAAAGATGATTTTAATAAGGTCTTGAGATTTGTTGGGTATTACTGCTTAATTAAAACTGGGGTTAAGTTTGATAAAGAAACGATCAAAAGAGTAATTGAAAAGGCTAAAGCTTATTACAAGTGCTTTAGTTTCTCAGAAACAAGTTTTCTAGATGATTTATTAACCAGTGTCCCTCTGTTCTCTAAAGATGGTACTGAATATAAGTGGGTACATAAATCTATACTTGAATATTTTGCTGCTTTGTTTATTGCGAATTCGAAGGTCGAAGAACAAGAAAAATTCTTTAAGGTCCTTTTTGATGAAAAGAATTATGAAAACATGCCCAATTATATGAATATGATGGATTTGTATTATGATATTGATTATGAGGGGTTTTCAAGAAATATTAAGCTTCCATTATGTAAACAGTATTTAGATTTGTGCAACAGTGAAGTAGAAAATATAAGCCAAAATCTCGTAGACGAAAGGGCAGAAATAATATTCAGCAATAGAATTCTGCTGTTGTCGCTCCCATCTAATCAATCAGCAGAGGATGAAGCATCAGATTCTGGTACAGGTTCATCAAGAGCGCTTGAGTTATTTGAACAGTATATTAAGAATCAAAATAGAATTGGAGAACGTTCTGGTTCAACGTCTACTTGTTTCCATTTAAAGAATGAAACGATATGGGCTTGTCGGATTGTTGAAAATATATCATATTCAGTAATTGAGTCACTATTGCTTAGAAAACATGACGATCTAATTTTAACTAAGAGCTATTTCGCACCGGTGGACCCGGATGTAGACCCTACTGTTGAATTGAACATTGAACAAAACAAAGTAATCGTTCTTGATATTGAGACAGGGAAAGAGAATGTAGCACACTATAAATTTTACAATAAATTATGTTCTATCTGTAGGACATCAACATTGTATACTAATCGTCGTGTGTGTGAGAACGAAATAAAAAGAATACAAAATGACATCGCGTTAAGTGAACCAATTTCCACTTGACGGTAATGATTATATCTTCTTTTACTAATAATGGAAACAATCATCCATCCATTTCGACTCTCTGTGGCCAACAGAAAGATCACTAAAGGCGGACACATGACAAATAAAGTCTACAATCTTTTTTAATACCGTTGCATATCGACAATGTGTGGTTGATGAAGTTTGAATGACAAAAAAATTTGTCATTCCGCTCGACTTGCAGTAACTTTGCACCTTGAATTATAAAACGAGGAGATATTATGTCGATTGATAACATACTTGCTGAAGCTACCGCATTGGCGGTGAAGGAGTTGTACGGCTTGGATTTCCCGGCCGAGAAGATTGTTCCCCAAACGACGAGGAAGGAGTTTGAGGGCAACTTGACGATTGTGGTGTTCCCCTTCCTGAAGGCGTCGCACAAGGCTCCCGATGTGACCGCTCAGGAGATTGGCGAGCATCTGCTGGCCCACTGCGAGGCGGTGGAGAAGTTCAACGTCATCAAGGGCTTCCTGAACATCACCATCAAACCGTCGTTCTGGACCAGCGTGCTGCAGCATGTGGCCCAAACGCCGGACTATGGTTTCAAGCCCGTGACCGACGACAGCCAGCTGGTGATGATCGAGTATTCGTCACCCAACACCAACAAGCCCCTGCACCTGGGACACGTGCGCAACAACCTGCTGGGTTACAGCCTGTCGTGCATCATGGAGGCCAATGGCTACAAGGTGGTCAAGACCAACATCGTCAACGACCGCGGTATCCACATCTGCAAGTCGATGCTCGCTTGGCTCAAGTGGGGCAACGGCGCTACGCCCGAGTCCACCGGCAAGAAAGGTGACCACCTGATCGGCGATTTCTATGTGCTGTTCGACAAGCACTACAAGGCCGAGATCAAGGAACTGGTCGAGAAGGGGATGAGCCCCGAGGAGGCCGAGAAACAGGCTCCCCTCATCCAGGAGGCGCACGACATGCTGCGTCGCTGGGAGGCTGGCGACTCCGAGGTGCGTGCCTTGTGGGAGAAGATGAACAGTTGGGTATATGCTGGCTTTGACGAGACCTACCGCCGCATGGGCGTTTCGTTTGATAAGATTTACTACGAGAGCGACACCTATCTGGTGGGGCGCGACACGGTGCTCGAGGGCCTCAAGCAGGGTATCTTCTACCGCAAGGAGGACAATAGCGTGTGGGCCGACCTCACGCCCGACGGTCTCGACCACAAGTTGCTGCTGCGCAGCGACGGCACCTCGGTCTATATGACTCAGGACATCGGTACCGCTCAGTTGCGCTACAAGGATTACCCCATCGACCGCATGATCTATGTCGTGGGCAATGAGCAGAACTACCACTTCCAGGTGCTCTCACTGCTGCTCGACAAACTGGGCTTCAAGTGGGGCAAGGACCTGGTGCACTTCTCCTATGGCATGGTCGAGTTGCCCAACGGCAAGATGAAGTCTCGTGAGGGTACTGTGGTCGATGCCGATGAACTCATGGACGAGATGATCGCCACTGCCACCGACATGGCCAACGAGCCTGGCCGCTTGCAGGGTGTGCCCGAAGACGAGCGCGAGGACGTACTCCGGATGATCGGCCTGGGCGCCCTCAAGTATTTCATCCTCAAGGTGGATCCCAGAAAGACCATGCTGTTCGACCCCAGTGAGTCGATCGACTTCAACGGCAACACGGGCCCCTTCATCCAGTACACCTATGCCCGCATCCAGTCTGTCCTGCGCAAGTGCTGTGAGGACTACAAGAGCGTGGACATCAGCGCCGTGGCCCCCAACGAGAAGGAGACCTCGCTCATCCAGCGCCTGGCTGACTTCACCTCGGTGGTTGCCGATGCAGGCCGCAACTACAGCCCCGCGCTCATCGCCAACTACGTCTATGACCTGGCCAAGGAGTACAACCAGTTCTACCACGACTGCAGCATCCTCAAGGAGCAGGACAGCGCCGTGCGCTGCTTCCGTCAGTTGCTGAGCGAAACCGTTGCCGACGTCATCAAGCGCGGCATGTCGCTCCTGGGCATCGAGATGCCTAACAGGATGTAAACTTGGCACAGTTCTTGCATATCAAAGCAAAATGAGTTACCAGTGCCGAGACTCAGTCTCGACCAAGCAAAAAACAATAGACGACTATGAATAACTATTTCGATAACAGCTACCAGAACGGCTATCAGACCGCCGCTCAAGCCGAGAACGAATTGACGTTGCAGCGCTACGTCGCTGGTGTGATGCGTCGCGTGTATGGCCAGATGACATTTGGATTGCTGGCAACAGCCCTCACTTCTTACCTGGTGTTGTCCAGTGAGCCGTTGAAGGCCCTGCTTCTTTCCAACAAGATCATTTTCTTGTTGATGTTTGTCAGCGAGTTGGGATTGGTGATTTTCCTGAGTGCCCGCATCAATAAGATGAGCACCACGATGTCAAAGGTGGCGTTCTATCTTTACAGCATTCTCAACGGTATCACCTTGGCACCAATTTTCTTCGTTTACACGAGTTCGAGCATTGCAGCCACATTTGCCATCACAGCAGGCATGTTCGGTGCGATGACCATCTTCGGCTATGTGACCCGTCAGGATCTTTCCAAGATGGGTTCATTCCTGTTCATGGCTCTGATAGGCTTGATTGTGTGCCTTGTTGTGAATTTGTTCATTCACAGCACCATGTTTGAGATGCTCATCAGTTTCGCTGGCGTGCTCATCTTTGTGGGTCTGACTGCTTGGGATACCCAGGCCATCAAGCGCATGTGTGCCGAGGCCGATTCAACCGCTGTGGGCAAAGTCGCCACGATGGGTGCCCTTACTCTCTATCTGGACTTCATCAACCTGTTCATCTACTTGCTGCGCCTGTTCGGCGACCGCAACTGATCTCGGACAACAGGGACAACTTTAATAAGCAACCCCGACAACATCCACGTTGCCGGGGTTGTTTGTAGTGTAGTGTGGAGGAATTTGTAGTGTTTTGGGGATGGGTTGCAGTAAAAGAATTTCACCTTTGCGAATTTGTAGTGTTTTGGAAATGTATTATCTTTGCAAGCGATACATTGAAGACCCAAAAAGCGTATTGCTCAACTTTAAGCATCAAGTGGGGCAATTCAGTCTACGCTGTTAGTGTCACATGAGAAATGTCTGGACTGGGATGTTTCAGTAAAAACTATTACCGCATGATGAAAAAACTACTTTTTACGTTGATGTTGCTCTTGACGGCTGTCTTTACCATAGCCGCCCAACAAATCCCGCTACCCGAAATCGTCGTAACTCCCAGCGAGGACTCTTACACCTTTACGGTCATTGACCAGGGTGAATTCCAAATCACATGCAGCTATTATGATTTTGAGACAGGCGAATATGGGCCGGAGGAGGAAATACAATTTCCCCTCACGATTTACCGTACCGAGCGCCCCAAGCAATTATATGTTAAGGCTTTTCAGGCTGTGGGAGAATATGAGTTTCACACGTTCACTGAGTATCATTTCATCGCCCCACTAGGCGACGAGATTCCTCCTGCCCCCGAAATCACAGTAACCAAAGAGGATAATGGTTGGAATGGCTTCCATTATGTTGTCAGTGCAGTTGGTGACGGGAATGTGATTTTTTCCAGAAAACTGAGTGATGGATCATGGGAGCGTGCTACAGATTCTGATTCTGAGGGACACCCTTGTTTTATCTTGAGTCCGGAGATAAATATAGATCTATTGTATCAATTCAAGGCTTATCAAGAATCAGAGTTTAAGCAATTCTATCTGGACGACGAACATACATGTTATTACACTGTACGCAGTCCGGAGACACGATGGGAGTATGTGGTGCCAGGGATTAAGTCTCTTAATGGCGATATAATTTTTCAAATGGCTGGTGAAGGCCTGCTTTCCGTTACTTATACTGGCAATGAGGAGGTAACCATCTCGGTTACAATTAACGACAATCCTGTCGAATTGGTTGATGGTATGGTTCATCTCGTTCCTGGCTATAATATTATCCATGCGATTGTTTCGGCCGAAGGGTATATTAACTCTCCACTTGAAGGTTGGTTTGAGATACGTTGGAATGCCCCCACGCCTGAACCGCAGATTATTGTCACTCCAGGCGATCAGGCCTATACGATTGAAGCCGTCGGTGAGGGCGAGGTACACCTTCGTTGTTATCATGAATGTGATTATCACCATCTGCATGGCGATGTAGAGAATCCTGTCACGATCTCCCGAACGCAATTCGATGAATTCTTTAATTTTGAGGCAACGGCTCGCTTGGGCGAAGGTTATAATGAGGCAATAGTGAGTCAAGATGTGTGGGTTCCCGCATTGGGCGCGACGCCAATGCCCGATATCGTCTTCACCGAGGATGAAACCGGCTGCGAGGTGCGTGCCGTTGGCCAAGGCGAGGTGCACCTCTTTCTTGGAGGCAGGTACCATGGCCAGGAGGTAGAGAATCCTTATAGGATTCCACGGCCTTACCAACAGGACTACTATAGTTTTGAGGCTTACGCCCAGGCCGAAGGCCAATCGGAGAGCGAAGTGGCATGGGAGACTATTGAAGTGACCCCGTCACCGTGGATTATCTCCAACGAAACATCCCCTTCGGTTTATTTTGAAGAGATTGATAACGTCGATTATGAAATAACGGCCGGGGGAACGGGAACAGTGCGTCTGTTCATGAATGGAATAGAAGTAGATAATCCATATACTGTGCAAACCCTGCTTATTGATGATATCTGCAAGTTTACTGCCACAGCCAAGGAACCAGGAAAGCTGACAGGAGATTCTTATGATCCTATCGAAATCAAACCAGGCCCCAAACGTGAGCATTTAGTAACGATTACTTCTGATAATGACTTTTATTATGTCACGGCAACGGGTGATGGATATATAACACTGGAAACGTACAATGATAATTACTATCAATATGGCGATTATAATTATCATCATTCAGCAGAAGGCGAAGGTACTGTTAGTGTGGCTATCCCACGAGAGGGCTTTTCTCAATGGACATATGTTGCAAAGCGACTCAACGTCGATGATGGAGATATACTCGGCTTTGACGTGGGTTCATTCATGGTTGTGTTCAAGGAATTGACTACGACAAGCCCTGTCATCTACGGTTGGCCTAGTAATGATCAATACAAAATAGTCGCTAGACCTCACTTTAGTTTTTTATTTGATAGTGGTGATCACATTCAAGTACAATATGGTACCCAGCTGATGCTTGATGGCACTGTGGTTGAAGAACCCTATTATATTGATCGTGAAGAACATGATAAGTATTATAATTTCAGCGCAGTGACGACACTTCGTTACGAGAGATATGAATATTTGGGTATAATTAATGGCGTACGCTTTTATTCATCTGAGCCTCTTGAGACGATAGAGGTTTTTAGTGACGTTGTCGATGCAACCATTAAAGTTCGTGCTGGTGGCGATAATTTCTATTTTGACTATGAAGATAACGTTTGGGACGAGGAGACGGGAGAAGAAACGCGATTACTCCGCTATGAAGTCAATGTGAGAAAAAGGGCCTCTGGTGAGTCGTCGGACAATTATTACGCTCATCATGCAGCGGTCAAAGATAATCATGATTACTCAGGAATCGCAATTGTGCCTGATCGGGTAGAGATAGAGTACAATGATATGCACGACCCAGAACCTGATTATATATATTATGGCTTTTGGGGAGATGTCATATATGAATTTAAGGCCTTGACTTGGCCTGGAGTTTCTGGTTGGGGTAGAGATGGTGTTTACTTTAGAGAGTTTTGTCCTGTTACGGCGATTGCCGATGATGCTTTCTTGGGCAACAGTGCGTTGACGGGTGTGGAAATCGGCAAGAATGTGACTAGTATCGGCAAGGATGCCTTTAAGGGCTGCTCTGACCTGACCGATGTGACCTGCTGGGCGATGACTCCACCCACAATGACCAATGTTGAGACTTTTGACGAGGCTTGCTACAGCTACGCGACGCTGCGAGTGCCTGAGTCCTCGGTTGATAAGTACAAGAATGCTGACTGGTGGCGCAAGTTCCGGCACATTGAGGGCGTTGCTGTCCCCGGTCTGCCTGGTGATGTTAACGGTGATGGGGAACTCGGCATTGCCGACATCAATACGTTGATAGATGCGATTCTGATGTCAAACACCCAATCCATTTATGACATCAACGGTGACGGTGAGATAACCATATCTGATGTGATGGCGTTGATTGATATGTACCTTTCAATGGACTGACATTTTGCGCCTGTTCGGTGGCCGCAACTGATCTCGGACAACAGGGACAACTTTAATAAACAACCCCGACAACACCCACGTTGCCGGGGTTGATTTTTTTGCCGGGCAGGGCTTGAGGTGGTGGTTGTTAGGGTGATGCATGTGGTGGCCGTCGGTAAAAATCACGGTATATTGTTGTAGTGTCACGGATTATGTTGTAACTTTGTCGCTTACAAGTAATTGATTACAGAATAATAACCAAAATAACAGATAAGATGAAAAAGCTTTTTATTGCAGCAACGTTAGCAGTGCTGCCGGTGTTGGCCTTTGCACAGGGGTGGCCCGCGAATTATAGTGGCGTGATGTTGCAGGGATTCTACTGGGACTCTTTCAACGACAGCAAGTGGACTAACCTGGAGTCGCAGGCCGACGAGTTGGCCGAGTTCTTCAAACTGGTGTGGATTCCCCAGAGCGCCAGCTGTAACGGCACGTCGATGGGCTATGACGCCGTGTACTGGTTTTCCAACTACAATAGCTCCTTCGGCACCAAGACGGAGTTGCAGTCGATGATCAATTCCTTCAAGAGTAAGGGCATCGGCACCATTGCCGACGTGGTCATCAACCACCGCAAGAGCATCAACGACTGGGTGACGTTCCCCAGCGAGACCTATAAGGGTGTGACTTACAAGTTACTGTCCACCGACATTTGCCGTGACGATGACGGCGGTGCGACACTCAACTGGGCCAACCAGAACGGCAAGTCGCTGAGTGCCAACAACGACACCGGCGAGGACTGGAGCGGACTGCGTGACCTGGACCACAAGAGCACTAATGTGCAGAATGCCGTCAAGGCCTATATCCAGATGCTGCTCAACGACCTGGGCTACGCGGGTTTCCGCTACGATATGACCAAGGGTTACTCGGCCAGCTATACGGGTATGTATAACGCCTATGCCAACCCGACCTATTCGGTGGGCGAGTATTGGGACGGTAACCTGAGCGCCGTCAAGGCATGGATCGACGGCACCAAGGTCAACGGAGTGGTGCAGAGTGCGGCCTTTGACTTCCCGTTCCGTTACACCGTGCGCGACGCGGTCAACAACAACAATTGGACCGGTCTCTCGGGCAGCGGCAAGGGCCTGAACATGGATGCCAATTACAGGCGTTACTCGGTGACCTTCGTCGAGAACCACGACACGCAGTATCGTGACGCCAGCAATCCTCAGGATCCCATCAACCAGTATATCGCGGCCGCCAACGCCTATATGCTGTCCTTGCCTGGCACGCCATGCGTTTTTCTCAAGCACTGGTTGAGTTACAAGGAAAGCATCAAGCAGATGATCTATGCCCGCCAACTCGCTGGCATCACCAACACCAGCACGACGGCGCAGCAGGGTTCCAGCTCGGCGAACAATTATTATGCCCAGCGCACGACGGGCACTCGTGGCACATTGCTCGTTGCCATGGGTAACACCGCCTATACGATTCCTTCGACCTATGTTCTCGTGGTCAGCGGCACCAACTACCGCATGGCGCTGAGCAAGACCACTGAGACCGCTTGGGCCAGCATTCCCAGCGGCACGCACCAGGATCCGTTCAACGTCACGTTGACGGCAGTGAGCCAAACCGCCGGTGCCAAGATCGTCTATACGCTCGACGGCAGTGAGCCCACAGCCACCAACGGCACTGTGATAGCCAGTGGCGGCACCGCCCGCATCAACAAGTGCTTGACCATGAAGGCCGGTCTGCTGATCAATGGTGCCGTTACGGGTGTGATTACCCGCCATTACACTGTCGTGAATGAGGAGTATGACCCCTATGAGATTACCGTCTATCTCAAGGACCCGACCGTTTCGCCCAACAACTGGCCGCAGGTGGCCTACTACTGCTGGGACAGCAACGACGTGCAGCAGTGCGGCAACTGGCCTGGCCAAGTGGTGACCGACACCCGCATGGTCAACGGCGTGAAATTCTATTACAAGACCTTCACCATTACCGGCACCAACTATAGTGTCAACTTCGTGTTCAGTCAGGGCGGCAGCACTGCCGGCAGCCACCAGACTGTCGATGTGACGGGCGTGAGGGAAACCTCCTTCTTTGAAGTGACGACCCAGACCAACAAATACCAGGTGCGCAATGTCACGGCCGATTATCTGCCTTATCTTGACGAAGAGCCTTTGCTCGGTGACGTGAACGGCGACGGCCAGGTCAACATCAGCGACGTCACCCTGTTTGTCAACAGCATGATGGCCGAGGCCCTGGAGAATCTTGTCGTTGAGAATGCCGACATCAACCGTGACGGCTTCATCAACATCAGCGACGTGACGGCGCTTATCAATATGATTCTCAGCAGCCGTTGACTAAAATCGTTGTGATTATACAATAAAAGCGGGATTTCTAAGTTAATTAGGTAAAGAACATTCTGTAATTTCCTGATTAGAAATGAAACTGTACAAATCAATAATTGCCATCGCACTGATGGCTACCGCATTGACTGCCGTTGCTCAGGACGACATCAAGAATACCGAGTTCAACCCCGTCACCACCGGTGTGACCTCACTGGCTATCACCCCTGATGCCCGCGGTGCGTCGATGGGTGACCTGGGTGCCGCTACCGAGGCCGACGTGAACTCCCAGTTCTGGAACCCGTCGAAATATGCCTTTGCCTACAGCGGCGCCGGTGTGTCGCTGTCCTACACGCCCTGGTTGCGCAAGATTGTCAACGACATCTATCTGGCCAGCCTTGCAGGCTATTACAAGATTGGTAGCAGTGACAATCAGGCCGTGAGTGCCTCGTTGCGCTACTTCTCGCTGGGTGAGGTGATGGCGACCGATGGCGACGGTGCCATGGTTTCGACCATCAACCCGTTCGAGATGTCGGTCGATTTGGGCTACAGCCGCAAGTTGAGTGAGAAATTCGCCATGGGTGTAGTGCTGCGTTACATCTACAGTGACCTGGGTTACAGCGCAATGAATACGGGTGAGCAGACCTCGAGTGCATCGGCTTTCTCGGCCGACCTGTCGGGCTATTACACCACTTTCCCCGTCATCGGCCGCAACGAGTGCCAGTGGTCGCTGGGTTTCAATTTGTCGAACATCGGTTCCAAGGTGTCCTACAACAAGGGTAATGACCCCGCCTATCTGCCTGCCAATCTCAAGATCGGTACCGCGTTCACCTTCCCTCTGGCCGACTACAACAACCTGACGCTGGCTGTCGACGCCAACAAGTTGCTGGTGCCCGCCAAGCCCCGCGTGACCGACTTTGAAGGATCGCAGGACTATGACGACGCCCTCCAGGAATGGAAGGACAAGTCATCAATTTCGGGTATCTTCGACAGCTTCAGTGACAACTTCGCTAAGCGCATCACCTATTCGGTGGGTGCCGAGTATGCCTACAACCAGCAGTTCTTCCTGCGTGGCGGCTACTACTACGAGAGCAAGTACGCCGGTAACCGTCAGTACTTCGGCCTGGGTGCGGGATTCTCGCTCAATGTCATCAAGATCGACGCCAGCTACATGATTGCAACGGCCCAGAACAGTCCTCTGGATCAGACCTTGCGTTTCACGCTCTCGTTCGACATGGATGGCATCAAGAACCTCTTTGGCCGCAACTAAGTTCTCTTGACTATGTTCCGCGTGGGTTTGGGATTTGACGTACACCGCCTGGTCGAGGGCCGAGCCCTGTGGCTGGGCGGCGTGAACATTCCGTGGGAACGCGGCTTGCTGGGACACAGCGATGCCGACGTTGCCATCCATGCCCTGTGCGACGCCCTGCTGGGTGCCGCTGCCCTGCGCGACATCGGTTACTATTTCCCGGATTCTGATCCGCAATACAAAGGCATCGACAGCCGTCTGTTGTTGCGGCATGTGATGCACCTGCTTGATGAAAACGGCTACCGCTTGGGCAACTGCGATATCACCATCTGTGCCGAGCGGCCGAAACTCAATCCTCACATCCCTGCCATGCAGCGTGAATTGGCAGCGTGCATGGACTGTGAACCCGGACAAGTGTCCATCAAGGCCACCACGACCGAGAAACTGGGCTATACCGGCCGTGGCGAGGGCATTGCCGCCCATGCTGTTGCATTGATTGTATCAAAATCGGTACAACCATGAAGGCCCAGGCACGACTGCAGCGGCGCATCCCTTATCTGGACATCCTGCGCATCGTGGCCTGCATGCTGGTCATCCTCATCCACACGCCCATCCGTCAATACGACATCTATTACAACACGCCGTCGATAGCCGGTGTGGTCTATACCGTGCTGGTGGCTGTGAACTGCAACCTGTTTTTCATGATCACGGGCGCCTTGTTGCTCCCTGTTACGCGCACGGGCAAGAGTTTCGTCAAGCGGCGCATGTGGGCCGTGCTGCCGCCCTTGTTGGTGTGGACGGTCGTTTATCTGCTTGAACATGCCTTCCTGCTGCACAACTTCACACCGCGATTGCTCACCTCGATCCTGTTCCATCCGGTTGAGGGACTGTTGTGGTATGTGTATGTGTTGGTTGTCATCTATGTGACCTTGCCGTTGTTGAGCAGGTGCATCGAGGCCATCGGCAAGCGGGGCGTCGAGGTGCTGCTCGTGCTGTGGGTGCTGTCATCGTTCATCCCTTATCAGCACGGCGTGTTCATGGAGGCTTCTCAGTACAGTCACAACATGTTCGGCGCGTTTGCCAACTACTACGGCTACGTGCTGCTGGGCTACTACATCCATCGTTACGACCTTCCCGTGTTCACCCTTAAACACGGGTGGAAGTGGGCTCTGCTGTTCATCCTGGGCATCGTGGTGATGCCGCTTTTTGAGTTCCTGGTGCAGGGGAATTTCGGAATCACTTGGCAGCAGCACATCGACACGCTGACCAACGACATCAGCGTCAACAACATCGCCATGGCCACGCTGTTGTTTGTCGTTATCAAGCATTTCGCCCCCGGGCGTTACGCCCCCGAGCGTCATCCCGCAACTGCCACTTGGTGGCCCCTGTTGAGCGTCTGCACCTTCGGCATCTACCTGTCACAGATGATTGTGCTGCGCCAGGTCGTATGGCCGTTGACTGCCTCGTGGTTGGGACACGCCCACTGGGTCGTTGACTGCCTGGTGAGCGGGGTGCTCACATTCGCCGTCTGTTTCCTGCTCGTGCTGTTGCTGAGGTTCCTGCCTTTCCGCCGATACATCGTGGGCAAGTGATACAATGCTGGCAGTTTTGTTGCCTGCATCCGGCCGCCACTGTTGATGAAAAAGTGGTAGCGTTTTTTTGTTTTTTCGTGATGGCGCTGTATCTTTGCATCATTAACGCGTTAAACCATAAAAACTGATAAACGATGAAAAAAACTTTACTGTTGTCTATTGTGCTGGGGGCACTCACCGTGCTGACCGCCCATGCCGATTTCGTGATAGGCGGTAAGACCTATTCGGCCGATACGCTGGTCCGTCGTCAGGTGGGACCGGGCATGGTCAACACGATTGTGCGCATCCCCGACATGCCGCTCAATGTTTATATGGTCGAGGTTGACCTCAACAATCCCAATAACCGTGTTGAGACCACCTACGGATACGGCACAGTCGGCAAAACCGAGTTGCTCTCCAATGCCGTGCAGCGTCATCGCACGCCCACCAAGCGCCCCCTTGTGGCCTGCAATGCCAATTTCTGGATCACCGGTGGCAATTTCCCGTTGGCCTATTTTGGACTGGGTACGCCTCAAGGCGGTGTGGTGCGTAACGACACCACAATTGTGAATTTCAACAACACGGTCGACGTGTGGGTCGGTGGAGCCCAAAATGCAGGCACTGCGGGCATCACCCATGACAAGACCATTGTGATGGGACGACTGAAATGGAGCGGTTTCATCTATTCCGACAAGTTTGCCCAACCCTTAGAGTACCAGAATGTGAATCGTCGTGCCGTGACGGGTGAGATCTGCCTGTATGGCCCTCCCTATACCCGCACGCGCATCTTCCAGAACGACTGGGTCGCTTTCGGCACGCGTGGCCATAATCACAGCGATAACTACTACCTGAATTTTGTCGACGGCAGCGAGTGGAACACCGCTGGTCCCATGAGGTTCACTGTTGCCGAGATCATCCCCGGGAAGGATAAACTCACCCTGGGTGACTATGATGCCTGTCTCACAGTCACCGGCGACGCCAACAAGGCTGTGATGGCTGCCCTCGAAGTGGGTGATGTGATTGAACTGACGTCAGGTTGGGCGACCATGGATGCCGACGCTACCGTTCAACCCGTCGGCGGCATCGAGAACCTGGTCACCGGTAATGCGATCATCATGCACAACGGCGAGTTGACGGCTCGCAACTACGAGGACGGCTACAACACGCCCGACTATTCACGCACCTGCTACGGCACCAGTGCCGACGGCAAGCACCTGTACTTGATGGTTATCGACAAGTCGGCCAGCCCGCAATACGGCCTCTCGTTAGGCTGTCCTACCGACAAGGCTTGCGAGATCATGCGCCAGATGTGCCCTGATGTGAACGAGATTGTGAATATGGATGCCGGCGGCTCGGCCGAGATGCTGGTGATGGGCAAAATCATCAACACCACAACCGAATCAACGCCCCGTGGTGTGGCTACCGGATGGATGGTCGAGGCCATCGGCGAGGAGGATTATGAAGTGGCCAGCATCGCTTTTGACCAATATCGTCTCGACATCCCCGAGTTCTCCATGACCAAGCCCCGCATTCTGGGTTACAACAAGATCGGCGAACTCATTGACGAGGATGTGCAGGGCTTCACACTGACGTGCACCGACGAGGTGGGCACTACCGACGGCGACGTCTTCATTGCAGCGGGCGATGAGGCCTATGGCACAGTGACTGCCACACTGAACGGTATGACTGCAACCGCTCCGGTGCATGTGATGCCGGCTCAGCCTTACATCTTGCTTAATCCACTCGTTATTGATGATCGCGACTATCCCATCGAGGTGGCTGCCAAGATGGGAGACAAGGTGTTCTTCTATGGCACGACAGGCATCGAATGGAGCATCAACGACACCACTGTGGCCACGATCACCGACGGTGTGCTGCGCGGCAAGCAGAACGGTTCTACCAGGATGAATTGCACCCTGGGCCCGTACAGCATGACAGGAAGTGTGAAAGTGCAGATCAGCGACGAGCCCTATCGTTATGAGGGATGGGACGGCTGGACGCTCAGGGGAACCGGTGCCAAGAACCTGACTCTTGACGAGGAGACCGGCCACATGACGTTTGACTATACGACCAACCGTCTGCCCAACATCAAGATGACCAAGAGCGTGACCTTGTTTGGTCTGCCCGATACCGTAGGCCTCATCTTCAACTCCACGATGCCCATCGACTATGTGCAGATGGATACCCGCAACTACTTCTACACCAAGGTCAACTACGTCATGTTCGAGCCCGAGGAGGGTAAACCGTACTTTGAGCCGGGCGTCGACCATCTGCTCTTGCTCAACCTCAAGGAGATGGGCGGTGCCGACTATGTGGGCACTTATCCCATCAACATCAGGTCCATCAAGTTCACCCTGAACAAGGATGCCGAGGAGAAGAACTACGAGATCAACCTCAAGGCGTTCTATTGCCACTATCCGGGTACCGACGGGCCGCAGCCCTACATCTCGGGTGACGTGAACAATGACGGCGAGGTGAATATCGCCGACGTGAATGCGGTCATCGCTGTCATCCTGATGGATGCCACCTCTCCCGGTGCCGACGTGAACGGCGACGGCGAGGTCAACATCGCCGACGTGAACGCCGTTATTGACCTCATTCTCAACATGTAAGAGTTTGTGATTGAATCATGGATAATGAAAACGGGTGGCCATCGGGCCGCCCGTTTTTCGGTCAATGGAAGCCTATGGTTTTCGTTCAGGACCGGCTCGAGTCACGGCAAAGCCAAACAAAAATAGTCATTTGTTTGGCTCTGAGTTTGATTTGCAGTACCTTTGTGCTGCTTTTAGAGAGAGGTATTGAATATAACTGATGAAAGAGAACGAGAAACCTGAAAAAGGGAATCAGATTATAGAGGAAGCGGCACAAGCCGAGTATAAGTATGGCTTCGTGACCGATATCGAGACCGAGGTCATTCCCAAGGGATTGGACGAGGATGTGGTGCGCCGCATCTCGGCCTTGAAAGGTGAACCCGAGTGGCTGCTGGAGTTCCGCCTGAAGGCTTACCGCCACTGGCTGACGCTCAAGGCTCCCACCTGGGGCCATGTGCATGTACCCGAGATTGATTTCCAGGACATCAGCTACTATGCTGCACCGCGCAAGAAAACGGCGGGTGAGAAAAAGGAGATTGATCCCGAACTGAAAAAGACCTTCGACAAGTTGGGCATCCCCCTGGAGGAGCAGTTGCGCTTGAGCGGTATGGCTGTTGACGCCGTCATGGACAGTGTGAGCGTGAAGACGACCTATCGTGAGCGTCTGGCCGAGCTGGGTGTGATTTTCTGCTCGATGAGCGAGGCTGTGAAGGACTATCCTGACCTGGTGCGCAAGTACCTGGGCAAGGTGGTGCCTTATACCGACAATTTCTATGCCGCCTTGAACTCGGCAGTGTTCAGCGACGGCTCGTTTGTGTATATTCCCAAGGGTGTGCGTTGCCCGATGGAACTGTCCACCTACTTCCGCATCAATGCGGCTCAGACAGGTCAGTTCGAGCGCACGCTGATTGTTGCCGACGACGATGCCTATGTCTCCTACCTGGAGGGCTGTACCGCCCCCATGCGCGACGAGAACCAGTTGCACGCTGCCATCGTCGAAATCATCGTCGAGGATCGTGCCGAGGTCAAGTACAGCACCGTGCAGAACTGGTATCCCGGCGACAAGGACGGCAAGGGCGGTATCTACAACCTGGTGACCAAGCGCGGATTGTGCCGTGGCGACCACAGCAAGCTCTCGTGGACTCAGGTCGAGACCGGTAGCGCCATCACGTGGAAGTACCCCAGCTGTGTGCTCAAGGGTGACCACTCGGTGGGTGAGTTCTACAGTGTGGCCTTGACCAACAACTGGCAGGAGGCCGACACGGGCACTAAGATGATTCATCTGGGCAAGAACAGCACCAGCACCATCGTGAGCAAGGGCATCAGCGCCGGCCATAGCCAGAACAGCTATCGCGGTATGGTCAAGATAGCCCCCAAGGCGACCGGTTGCCGCAACTTCACCCAATGCGATAGTCTGCTGCTGAGCGACACCAGCGGAGCCCACACTTTCCCCGTGATTGAGGTGGGTAACGACACGTCGGTGGTTGAGCACGAGGCAACGACCAGCAAAATCAACGAGGATCAGATTTTCTACTGCAACCAGCGTGGCATCGCTACCGAGGATGCCGTGGGACTCATCGTCAACGGCTATGCCAAGGAGGTGATGGCCAAATTGCCGATGGAGTTTGCCGTCGAGGCCCAGAAACTCCTGAGCATCTCGCTCGAGGGCAGCGTGGGATAATCATCATCTCTAGAATCTCTAGAATATCTAGAACCTCTAGAAAATAAAAAAGTAAAAGAAAAAATAAACGATAATATCATGTTAGTAATAAAGGATTTACAGGCCTCGATCGAGGACAAGCAGATATTGAAAGGCATCAACCTGACGGTTAAGCCGGGTGAGGTGCACGCCATCATGGGACCCAACGGTTCGGGCAAGAGCACCCTGAGCGCTGTGCTGACGGGCAATCCCGCTTATACAGTGACCGGCGGCAGCGTCGAGTTCTACGGCAAGGACCTGTTGGCCCTCTCGCCCGAGGACCGCGCCCACGAGGGTCTGTTCTTGAGTTTCCAGTATCCCGTCGAGATTCCCGGTGTGTCGATGGTCAACTTCATGCGCACCGCCTTGAACGAGAAGCGCAAGTACTTCGGTCAGGAGCCGTTGAGCGCTGCCGACTTCCTGAAACTCATGCGCGAGAAGCGCAGCATCGTGCAACTCGATAACAAACTCGCTTCGCGTGCCGTTAACGAGGGCTTTTCGGGCGGTGAGAAGAAGCGCAACGAGATTTTCCAGATGGCTATGCTCGAGCCCAAGTTGAGCATCCTCGACGAAACCGACAGTGGCCTTGACATCGATGCCCTGCGCATCGTCGCCAGTGGCGTGAACACGCTCAAGAGCAAGGACAATGCCACCATCGTCATCACCCACTATCAGCGTCTGCTGGACTATATCAAGCCCGACTTTGTGCATGTCCTGTACAAGGGCCGCATCGTCATGAGCGCCGGTCCCGAGCTGGCTCTGGAGCTTGAGGAGAAGGGATATGACTGGATCAAGGAACAAGTCGATTCACAGCAATAAATGGAGATGAACGCACTCAAGCAATATATCGACCTGTTTGATGAGTGCCGCGCGCTCATCGAGCAGCAGTCGCCCGCCCTGTTGAACGCCTTGCGGGAACAGGCGCGTGAGCAATTGGAGACGGCTCGCTTGCCGCGTAAGGGCAGCGAGGACTATGAGGCGACCGATCTCGAGGCCGTGTTCTCGCACGACTATGGCGTGAACATCAACCGCCTGCCCTTTGACGCTGACCCGGGCGAGACGTTCCATTGCGATGTGCCCAACATGAGCACCTGCCTGTACTACAGCAGCAATGACGCCTTCCACAGCAGTCCCACCGCCGAGCGCAATATCGGCCAAGTGGTGGTCGAGCCTTTCAGCATGGCCGCGGTTGATTACCCCGAGTTGATGAACGCCTATTATGGCAAACTGGCTCGCTTGAGCGACCCCACCGTGGCGCTCAACACCCTGCTGGTGCAGGATGGCCTGTTTATCTATGTCCCCGATGGTGTGGTGGCCGAGCGTCCGGTCCAGTTGGTCAACATCTTCAATGCAGCGCTCGACATGATGGTGCAGCGACGTCTGCTCATCATCGTGGGCAAGAATGCAGCCATCAAATTATTGGCCTGTGATCACACGCAGAGTCCTGACTACCATTACCTGAACAATCAGGTGGTGGAGATCGTCGCCATGCAGGGAAGCACGGTTGATTACTATGACATGGAGGAGAGCACTCCGTTGACCAACCGTGTCTCGTCTATTTACGTCGATCAACACGAGGGCAGCAATGTGCTCATCGACGGTATCACACTCATCAACGGTTTCACCCGCAACAACTACCACGTCGAGGTCAACGGCGAGCATGCCGAGACTCAACTGCTGGGTATGACGATTGCCAGTGGTGAGCAGCACGTCGATAACCACACGTTCATCAGTCACAATGCACCTCGTTGCCACAGTAACGAGATGTTCAAGTATGTGCTCAATGATAAGGCTGTAGGTGCCTTTGTCGGTAAGATTCTGGTGAAGCCCGACTGTCCCCGTGTCGAGGCCTATCAGGGCAACCGCAACCTGTGCGGCGCTCCCACGGCCAAGATGTACACCAAACCTCAACTCGAGATCTACACCGATGACGTGATGTGTTCTCATGGTTCGGCTGTCGGACAACTCGATGAGGATGCCCTGTTCTATATGCGCACACGAGGAATCGGCATTGAAGAGGCCCGCCGCCTGTTGATGCAGGCCTTTGTCGCCGATGTCATCGATGGTGTGCGCCTCGACGCCCTCAAGGACCGTCTGCATTATCTGGTGGAGAAGCGCTTTGCCGGTACGTTGAGCAACTGCGCCAGTTGTATGGCCGCCTGCAGAAAGAATTAGCAGTAAAACCTCTCTCAACTAAGGACTAGAAACTAAAAACTGAAATGGACATCAACAAGATACGCGAGGATTATCCCATCCTGCAACGCCAGATCGAGGGCCGTCCGCTCATCTATCTCGACAATGCCGCCACGTCCCAGACGCCGCGTTCGGTGGTGGAGGCCATCGACCAGATGTACTTCCACTACAAGGCCAATGTGCATCGTGGTGTACACACGCTGTCGCAAGAAGCCACCGACATGGTGGAACTCACACGCGAGAAAGTGCGGGCGTTTATCAATGCGGGCAGCGTGCAGGAGGTGATTTTCACCCGCGGCACCACCGAGGGCATCAACCTGGTGGCCTCCTCGTTCGGCCAGATGCTGGAGAACGGCGACGAAATCATCGTCACCGTGATGGAGCATCACAGCAACATCGTGCCTTGGCAACTCATCGGTCAGCGTAAGCGTGTCACCCTGCGTGTCGTGCCCATCAACGACCGCGGCGAGGTCGATATGGAGGCCTATGAGGACCTGTTCAGCGACAGCACCCGTTTTGTGGCGCTGGCCCATGTGTCCAACGTGCTGGGCACTGTCAATCCCGTGAAAGAGATGATTGCCGTCGCCCACCGTCATGGTGTGCCCGTACTCATCGACGGAGCCCAGGCCGCTCCTCATGTGCCTGTCGATGTTCAAGACCTGGATTGTGATTTTTATGCCTTCTCGAGTCACAAGATGTATGGCCCCGCCGGGGTGGGCATCCTCTACGGCAAGCGTTACTGGCTGGACAAGATGCCGCCTTACCAGGGTGGGGGAGAAATGATAGGTCAGGTGACGTTTGAGCGCACAACTTTCGCCGAGTTGCCGTTCAAGTTCGAGGCCGGCACTCCTGACTTTGTGGATATCGCCGCCTTTGGTGCCGCGATCGACTATGTGCAGGGTCTGGGATTAGATAACATCGCTGCCCATGAGCATCAGTTGCTCAAGGCTGCCGTCGAGGGACTTGAGACAATAGACGGGATGCGCTTCTTTGGCACCGCAACGGACAAGAGCGGCGTGGTGTCCTTCCTCGTTGGCGACATCAGCAGTTATGACATGGGACTGCTGCTCGACAAGTTGGGTATAGCGGTGCGCACCGGCCACCATTGTGCCCAGCCGTTGATGGCCCGCTACGGTGTGACAGGCATGGTGCGTGCCTCGTTTGCCGTGTACAACACGCTCGACGAGGTGGCTTCCTTTGTCGCTGCTACCCGTCGTGTGGCCGACATGCTTCGCTAGAACAACGAAATCAAAATATTTAATAGGGATGAAGAAACCTACTTTTTTATTGGCTTTGGCATTTTTGTGCAGCCTGTTTTCACTTGCCGACACGTCAACGACGGTGGTCAATATCGGCTCAACCACTCAGATGACTTTGTCAGAATTAATCGGTAAAGGTCTGCCAGTGGTTTATATCGAGACTGTTGACGGTGTGAAGCCCACGTGCGATACCGTTTATGCACCTCCTGGCTGCTGGGGCGAAACCGTCAACTCTGAGAAAGTACCCGGACGCCTTTTCATCTATGACCGTGTTGCCGGTATGGACAGTGTGCTGTACGACAGCGGCGACTATGAGAAGAACGTCGGCGGCATGACTATCAAGGTGCGTGGTAACACCAGTGCCGCCACCGATGAGAAGAAACCTTACAAGATCAAGTTGCAAAAGAAAGCTGACCTGTTGCTCCGTGGCGTGGACTCGGTGTACAAAGACAAGGAGTGGCTTCTGCTCAAGGACCCGTTTGTGTTCACCAACACGGCTTTCCGCATCAGCGAGATGGTGGGAATGATATGGGTGCCTGGGCACCGTTATGTGAACGTGGTCATCAACGACGATTATCACGGCATCTACTTGTTGACCGAGGCTGTGAAACGCAATCCCGATTGCCGCTTGAATGTGGACAAGAACTGTGGGTACATCTTCGAGTGCGACCTGTACTGGTGGAATGAGAGCGTATATGTCAGGTCCAATGAGGCCCCCAGTTACAATTACACCTTCAAGTACCCCGAGGATGAGGATATCACCCAGGAACAGCTGGATTATGCCCAGACGATGGTCCGGGCCTACGAGGCCTCGCTCACCCAGGACAACTACCCTGACCTGATCGACGTGAGGTCGTTTGCTGCCTGGTGTCTGGTGCATGACATTGTGGGCACAAAGGATGGTGGTGGCTGCAACCGCTTCTACTCCAAGTATGACACCACGGCCCAGAGCAAGATTTTCATGCCTGTGGCATGGGACTTTGACTTGGCTGAACGCACTACCGGGGCATGGTCGCGTATCCATGAGGTTTACATGAAGAAACTGTTCAATAACCCCAACCGTGCTTTCGTTCATGAGTATATACGTCTGTGGTGCGAGATGCGTGATACCTATTTGAGTGACGTCCACTCCTACTACATGAACTTTGTGAATTCTCCTTTGGGCAGGGCTTTGCAAGACTGTTATCACCTCGACAACAAGGTGTGGGATACCAACAGGTGGTTCCAGAACGCTGCAACCGACCGCTTGATGTGGTTGCAAAGGCGTTATACTTGGCTAGACTCGAATATCATGTCGTTCCATGTGCCTAACGATGTGAACATCGATGGCGTGGTGAATATCACCGATGTGACTGAGCTCATCAAGATGGTGATGGGGACCAAACGTGCGCTGATTACGGGTGACATCAATGGCGACGAGGAAGTCAACATCAGCGATGTCACGTCACTCACCAATCTGCTAATGAATAGCATTAATGATTGATAGCGCGATGAGAAGAGTTATTGCGTTGATGTCGGTCATGGGGCTGTTGACTTTCCCCATGAGGGCTCTTGCCGACACGTCAACGACGATGATTGCACTGGGTGACACCGTACAGATGACGCTGAGTGCCATCATCGGGCAGGGACTGCCGGTAATGTATGTCGAGACTGTTGACGAGGAGGAGCCGACGTGTGACTATGTGTCATCCCCTCCCGGGTGTATGGGTTATTCGATTACCAATGCGACTAAGGTGCCTGGCCGACTGATTGTGTACAGTCGCATCGACGGCATGGACAGCGTGCTGTATGACAGTGGCGATTATGAGAAGGATCTGAGCGGCATGACCATCAAGATACGTGGCAACGCGACGGCCTACGATGTCAAGAAACCCTACAAGATCAAGCTGGAGAAAAAGAAAGATTTGCTGTTCAGGGGCAACGAGAGCCTGTACAAGGACAAGGAATGGCTGTTGCTCAGGGATGATTACATGACCACCGTCGCTGGCCTCAAAGTGAGTGAACTGGTGGGTATGCCGTGGACTCCGCAATATCACTATGTGAATGTGATTATGAATGGACGCTACCGTGGCGCCTATTTGTTGTGTGAATCGGTGAAACGCAATCCTGATTGCCGATTGAATGTTGACAAGGATTGGGGCTTCATCTTTGAACTAGACCCTTACTGGTGGAATGAGGACGTGTATGTGAACTCGTCTAAGTCTCCATCCTATAATTACACGTTCAAGTACCCCGACAGCGACGATATCTTGCCCGAGCAACTGGAGTACATGCAGAGGCTTGTGACAGTCTTTGAAGCCAGTCAGAGGCAGCAGAATTATCCCGACTTGATTGATGTGAGGTCGTTTGCCGCCTGGTGTCTGGTGCATGACATCGAGGGCACCAAGGATGGTGGCGGATGTAACCTGTATTACATGAAGTATGATACCACGGCCCAGAGCAAGATTGTCATGCCGCTGACGTGGGATTTTGACATGTCGGAGCGAACTGTGTCGGAATGGTCGCGCAGCCATACCGAACACATGAAGAATCTGTTCAACAATACCAGCAATCGCGCGTTTGTCGGCGAATTTGCTGCATTGTGGCGTGAGATTCGCGGCACAATTGTCAACGACATGAGGGAGTATATGTTGGCTTTTCGTCAGTCCGATGAGGGTGTTGCATTGAGTAACAGTTTTGTACTTGACAGGATTGTTTATAACCGCAACCTGAGTGTTATGTCTAATACGATGTCGCGCTACACCTGGATACAGGGGCGTTTTCCCTGGATGGATGATTCCGTCACGGCATTGAATCCGCTGGGTGACGTGAATGTTGACGGCAAGATAGACATTACCGATGTGACCATGCTGATACAATCCTTCATGAACGACAGTGCCGAGTCAATGTATGCCGCAGATGTCAACGAGGACGGCAAAGTGAACATCACCGATGTGACGCAGTTGATATCTAGGATTCTTGAATTCTGATTCTTCTGCACAATGGCCTGATGGCCTTGCAATGAGGCATAATCAAAAAAAGAACAGACAAGGTTCACACCCTGTCTGTTCTTTTTCAGTGTTCTGAAGCCTAAATACTTTTCTTATAAACCCAAATGCTCATGATATTAGACATATAAACAAGCCTAAAAACATTATTAATTTTGATGATGCAAAGAAAAACAATGAATGACAAGACACCAAATCTTTTCTACCAATCGCCCGTTTTCTTATGCGAAACGGGTGTGATCGGTAAAGCAAGGAGATTTTTGATGTTTCAGTAGGGGATGCCTCAGGGTTTGGGCTGGTAGTTGCGTCCCACGACCGAGCACAGGAACCAGCGGCCAGGCAACGAGGCCAGGATGCCCAACTTGTTCTTGAGGCGCACGCCGGGGTCGGTCAGGCATGACCACCTCAGGCGCTTGATGCCTGCCCAGCATCGGTCTTGGAGGGCTTGATAATCGCCGTTCTTGTCTTGATGGCTCAGCAACAGGATATTGAAATAGGCGCTGAGCGAGCGGCTGCATACGGCCTTATAGTAGCGCTTATCATGCGCTGATATGTCTTTTTCCAGGTTCTCGCACACATCGAGCACGTCGCTGCGACGTGGCGAAAACACCCTCATGCTGTTGCTCTCGTGCTGCCTGTAGCCGTACAGGACTTGATCGGTGGTCACGATATGGTCGCATTTCTTGAGCAACGGGTAGATGATGGCCAGGTCCTCATAGATGATGCCCAGCGGGAAGCGGATGTCCTCGAACAATGATGCTTTGAACAACCGTCCCCACGGCGAATGGGTGAGGCCTTGCTGATAGAACACGGCCATGATGGCTTCGTGCTGGTTGTAGTGGTGAATTGCGGGCTTGGCGACAGTGGGGAAATCTGGTTTGTCGCCATAGAAGGGGATATAGGCTCCGACGGCGATATCGGCATCGTCGCGTTGGAGCAGTTGGAGCAGGCTCTCGGCAAAACCAGGGTGCAGCACGTCGTCACTGTCCACCATCATGACCAGTTCGCCGGTCATGGCGTCCAATGCGGTGTTACGGGCCGCCGAGTGCCCCCCGTTGGGCTGATGGATGACACGGATGCGCTCATCGCGCCCGGCCCAACGGTCGCATTTCTCGCCGGTGCTGTCGGTACTGCCGTCATCCACGACGATAATCTCCAGGCGTCGGTAACTCTGGGTCGTAATGCTCTGCAAGCATTGATCCAGAAACGCCTCGGCATTATAGACGGGCACAATAACCGATATCAGCGGCTCCATCATCATTAATCTATAATCATAAATCAAACACGCAGCCCCGCATACGGGACTGCGTGTTCATTAAATCACTTCACTTTCCACTCAAAGCCGTCCTTGGTGTCCTTGACCTCGAAACCGAATTCGGCGAGCTTGTCGCGAATCAGGTCACTGGTGGCCCAGTCCTTGGCAGCCTTGGCGTTGCGGCGCATCTCCAGCAGCAGGTCGACGGCCTGGCGGTAGGGCTCCAGATTCACGCTGTCGCCACCGGCGGCATCGTCGCGGATGCCCAGCACGTCGAACAAGTAGGTCTGGAACACGCTCTTCAACTCGTCGATGTCGGCCTGACAGAGGCTGGCATGTCCGTCGTTGGCCTGGTTGATGACCTTGCAGGCGTCAAACAGGGTGGCGATGACCGTCGGAGTGTTCAGGTCGTCGTTCATCGCTTCGGCACAGCGCTCACGGTAGTTGTCGAGCTTGAGCGACGACTGTGCAGCGGCGGTGAGGCCATTGAGGCGGTGCCAACCGTCGAGCATGCGCTCCAGAGCCTTCTCGGCAGCCTGCAGGGCCTCGTTGCTGAAGTCCACGGTGCCGCGGTAATGGGCCTGAAGGATGAAGAAGCGGATGGTCATGGGCGTGTAGGCCTGGGTCAACGCGGGATGGTTGCCCGTGAAGAACTGCTCCAGGGTGATGAAGTTGCCCAATGACTTGCCCATCTTCTGCCCGTTGATGGTGATCATGTTGTTGTGCATCCAGTAGCGCACCATCTCGTCGCCCTGGCTGGCAACGGCCTGTGCAATCTCGCACTCGTGGTGCGGGAACACGAGGTCCATGCCACCACCGTGGATGTCGAAATGCTTACCCAGATACTTGCGGCCCATGGCGGTGCACTCGCAGTGCCAGCCGGGGAAACCGTCGCTCCAGGGCGACGGCCAGCGCATGATGTGCTCGGGCTGTGCTTTCTTCCACAGGGCGAAGTCGGCCTGGTTGTGTTTCTCTCCCACACCCTCGAGTTCGCGGCTGGCGTTTAGGATGTCGTCGAGGTTGCGGCCCGACAGCACGCCGTAGCGGTGGTCGCGGTTATAGGCCTCGATGTCAAAATAGACGCTGCCGTTGCTCTCGTAGGCATAGCCGTTCGCCATGATCTGCTTCACCAGTTCCTCCTGCTCGATGATGTGTCCTGTGGCATGAGGCTCGATGCTGGGAGGCAGCACGTTCAAGGCCTGCATGGCGGCATGGTAGCGGTTGGTGTAGTATTGTGCCACTTCCATGGGCTCGAGCTGCTCGAGACGGGCCTTCTTGGCGATCTTGTCCTCACCTTCGTCGGCATCATGCTCCAGGTGGCCCACATCAGTGATGTTGCGCACATAGCGAACCTTGTAGCCCAGCTGCTGCAGGTAACGGAACAACACGTCGAACGTGATGGCCGGCCTGGTGTGACCCAGATGGGGATCGCCATAGACCGTGGGACCGCAAACATACATGCCCACCATGGGCTCGTTCAGGGGCTGGAAGTGCTCCTTGCGCCGCGTCAGTGTGTTGTATATGTACAAGGGATGGTTCATAACTCTTACAGTGTTTGTTTTCTAGATTATCTAGAGAATCTAGAATTCCTGATTTTTAAACTGGAATCAAGCCTGGCCCTTGGGCAGGGGGAAATCCATGATGCCGCCCTGATTGCCGGCGGGGCGCATGATCTTGATTTCGCCGAAGTTGCTCTCGTAGCGGCGGATGTTGTCCTGCAGCGCGAGCATCAGCTCCTTGGCGTGCTGGGGAGCCATGATGATGCGGCTCTGAACACGTGCCTGCGGCATGTTGGGACCGCGCAGGATCATATCGATAAAGAAATCGTTGGGACCATGGGCAATCATAGCCATGTTGGCATAGCGGCCTTGCAACTCTTCCTTGGGGATTTCAATCTTAATCTGGTTCTGGTTGGGATTCTGATTTTCGTTTGCCATAATGTTTTAATTATGAAATAAATGATTGTTATTTAGTAAAATCGTAATGTTCGGTGTCAGGAAATGTCACGTCGTTGAGGTGGACGCGCAGGCAGCGGAACGTGTCCTTGCGCCACAAGGCACCCACGTTGAACGAGGCATAGCAATCGCGCCAAAAACTGGCATGCTCGCCTCTCAGGTCATGCACCAGATAGCAGTGCACCGTGTCGCTGGCCAGGGTCGTAGCATCGGCAACGAGCATGAAGGTGCGTGATTTGCCGGTGAACTCGACTTGGCAGTGCAGGTTGATGAACTCGCCCGTGCGCCACAGGCTGCGCAGTTTCACTGCTTGCCGGGGCAGGCTGTCGGGCGACGCTTGGGTCTGCCGCAGCGAGTCGCTGATGATGGCGCTGCAGCCGTACACCTTGATGTCGCGGCTGTCACTGGCGCGATTGTCAGCGAAGTCGTAGCGCAGCAATACGCGTTGGTGTGTCTTGACATCGCTGACGGTGACGTTGGACTGCAGCTTGACCGATGCCGAATCGCCGTGCCCCACGTACTCGAACACCGCGCCGCGGTCGTTCTGGCCCAGATAGGTCACGATGTCATAACGGTAGTCGGTATAGGCACGGTCGATGTCCTCCTGCATGTCGCACGAGACAACGGCAAGCAGAGCCGCCAACAGCAATATGGGCAGGTGATGGAGTCTTTTCATCGAACTGAGCGGATGGTTTGTTCAACTATCATGCCGTCGCGCATGTGTAGCGTGCGGTCGGCTTGAGCGGCGAGGTCCTCATCGTGGGTGACAATGATGAACGTCTGGCCCAGGTCCTCGCGCAGGTCAAAGAACAATTGGTGCAGTTCCTGCTTGTTCTGGCTGTCGAGGCTGCCCGACGGCTCGTCGGCAAGAATCACCTTGGGGTTGTTGATGAGCGCACGGGCCACAGCAACGCGCTGGCACTCGCCGCCGCTCAATTGTGACGGCTTGTGGTTCAAACGGTCGGCCAGATGCAGTTTCTCCAGCAGGTGTCGCGCGCGGTTCATGGCATCGTTGCGGTTGTCACCGCCCAGCAGCGCGGGGATGGCGACATTCTCGAGCATCGTGAATTCGGGCAGCAACTGGTGGAACTGGAACACGAAACCGATGTTGCGGTTGCGGAAGTGGGCCAATTCCTTGTCTTTCAGTGCAAGAACATTCTTTCCCTCGTAGCGCACCTCGCCCTGTTGTGGCATGTCGAGTGTGCCGATAATCTGCAACAGCGTTGTCTTGCCGGCCCCGCTGGGACCCACAATCGACACGATTTCGCCCTGAGCGATATCAAGTTCCACGCCCCGGAGCACCTCCAGGTCGCCATACCGCTTCACTATGTTCCTTGCCTCAATCATTGACGATGACATTACGTTTAAGAGTGCAAAGATAACAAAAAATTAGGAATAAAACACGTTTTTTATGGAAACTTTGTTGTACCTTTGCAGCCACAATTTTAAGTAACGTATAGTAATAGTGGACAAATTTGGCTGCTTGCAACCACTTGAAAAAATGCTAAAACTGCGATAATCAATTACTTTATCGGTTTCTTTAGCGTTCATGTTCCACACGAATTTTAATTATTTGGTACAATGAACAGTAAGAATTATCTATTCACGTCGGAGAGCGTGTCCGAAGGGCACCCCGACAAAGTCGCTGACCAGATCAGTGACGCTATTCTTGACAAGTTTCTCGCCTTTGACCCGCAGGCTCATGTGGCTTGTGAGACGTTGGTGACGACGGGACAGGTCGTCATCTCGGGCGAGGTGACCACCAACGTGTACATCGACTTGCAGCGTACCGCTCGCGAGATGATCCAGAAAATTGGCTACACCAAGAGCGAGTACCAGTTCGACTTCAACTCGTGCGGCATCCTCAACAGCGTGCACGAGCAGAGCGGCGACATCAAGCAGGGTGTTGACAAGGCCGAGGACAACCAGGCCGACCAGGGCGCCGGCGACCAGGGCATGATGTTCGGTTTTGCCTGCAACGAGACGCCCAACTACATGCCGTTGACGCTCGACTTGGCCCATGCTCTCATGCGTGAACTGGCCGACATCCGCCACAACCACCTTGAACTGATGCCCTACCTGCGCCCCGACAGCAAGGCTCAGGTGACCGTCGAGTATGACGGTGATACGCACCGCCCCGTGCACATCCACACCATTGTGGTGAGCACTCAGCATGACGATGATGTGGATCAGAAGCGCATTGCCGCCGATGTCCACAATATTCTCATTCCCAGAACACTGGCGCACTTCGGCGAGGACATCCGTGCCATGTATGACGACAAGACCGAGGAGTTTGTCAATCCCACGGGTAAGTTCGTCATCGGCGGGCCTCACGGTGACACGGGTCTCACGGGCCGCAAAATCATCGTGGACACCTACGGTGGACGCGGTGCTCACGGCGGCGGCGCCTTCAGCGGCAAGGACCCCAGCAAGGTGGACCGCAGCGCTGCTTACGCCTGCCGTCACATCGCCAAGAACGTCGTTGCAGCAGGCATTGCCGACGAGGTGCTCGTGCAGGTGGCCTACGCCATCGGCCGTGCCGAGCCGGTGAGCTTCTACATCAACACCTATGGTACCAACCATGTGGGAATGAGCGACGCCGAGATTGCCGACATCCTCAAGAAGTTGTTCGACATGCGTCCTGCCGCCATCATCGAGCGGCTGAAACTGCTCAATCCCATCTACACCGAGACGGCCGCCTATGGTCACATGGGCCGCAAGTATGAGCTGAAGGTGAAAAAGTTTGAGTCGCTCTACAACGAGACCAGGGAGGTCGAGGTTGAACTCTTCACTTGGGAGAAGCTCAACATGACCGAGACGCTGCGCGCCGCCTTCGGCCTCTTGTAACAAGCCGGCAGACCTAGTCCGACCTTGTCTGACCTTGTCCGACTTGGTCCGACTTAGTCCGACATTGTCTGACAAAGTCCGACTCCTGCTCAACCAGGGGCAAGAAAAAAGCCACGGGACTCCCGTGGCTTTCTTTGTTGTGTTGTGGCGTTACTTGGCCTTCATGGCCTCCTTGATCTTGGTCTCGAGTTCCTCGGCCAGCTCGGGGTTGTCGGCCACCATCTGCTTGGCGGCGTCGCGGCCTTGACCCAGCTTGGTGCCCTCATAGGAGAACCAGGCGCCGCTCTTCTTGACGATGCCGAACTCGACGCCCAGGTCGATGATTTCGCCCACCTTGCTGATGCCCTCGCCGAAACGGATTTCAAACTCGGTCTTGCGGAAAGGAGGAGCCACCTTGTTTTTCACCACTTTTACCCTGGTGAGGTTACCAACCACCTGGTCGCCGTCCTTGATCTGGCCCGTGCGACGGATGTCAAGGCGCACGCTGCTGTAGAACTTCAGCGCGTTGCCGCCGGTCGTGGTCTCGGGGTTGCCGAACATCACGCCCAGTTTCTCACGCAATTGATTGATGAAGATGCAGCAGGTGTTGGTGCGGCTGATGGTGGCCGTCAGTTTTCTCAGGGCCTGGCTCATCAGGCGGGCCTGCAGACCCATCTTGCTCTCACCCATCTCGCCCTCGATTTCGGCCTTGGGTGTCAGGGCAGCGACACTGTCGATGACAATGATGTCGATGGCGCTGCTGCGGATAAGCTGGTCGGCAATCTCCAGAGCCTGCTCGCCGTTATCGGGTTGGCTGATCCACAGGTTGTTAACGTCAACGCCCAGCGACTCGGCATAGAAGCGGTCGAAGGCATGCTCGGCATCGATGATGGCGGCGATACCGCCCATCTTCTGGGCCTCGGCGATGGCATGGATCGCCAGCGTGGTCTTACCTGATGACTCGGGACCGTAGATCTCGATGATGCGGCCGCGGGGATATCCGCCCACGCCCAGCGCATTGTCCAAACCGATGGAGCCGGTGGGGATGACCTCGATGTCCTCGATGTGGTCGTCGCCCAGTTTCATGATCGACCCGCTGCCGAAGGTCTTGCCGATTTTATCCATGGCCACCTGCAGGGCCTTGAGCTTTTCGGGAGAAACCTCCTTGCGCTGCGGCTGGTTGGTTCCTTCCTGATTCATGATTTCTTCTGCCATTTTCAATAGTGTTTTATGATGTGATTTTTGATTGTCAATCCAACTTGCAAAGTTACAAAAAATATCTGTATGATGGCCCGTTCTTGCCAGGAAAAAAATGATGAAAAAAAATTAATGTAATAAGCGCTCAGTTTTCAGGAATAATTTGTACTTTTGTCAAATTTAAGTCGAAAAAGTCCATTATTAACCATTTAATTTATCATTGCAATGAGGAAAGTATTTACGTTATTAACCATGTGTATGCTGGCAAGCATGGCTTGGGCCGGTGTAATCACATTTGATCCTGCGGTTGACAAAGGCACGTCAGGCGAACAGGCTTCGGCTTATGATGTACCGAAGGAGAATGTGAACATCCATGTGTCCAATGGCTTGGTTGCTGCTGACAAAGGCGTTTGGGCCTATCGTGTTTACAAGGGCCAGACGATGACCTTCACTTGTCAGGATGCTTCAATCCTTAAAATTGAGATTGAATGCGCTGCAAACGGTGTCGAAAAGTATGGCCCCGGTTGTTTCACTGTTGACCTCCCCTCTTACACCTATGAGGAGAGTGGCCCTAACGGCACTTGGGTAGGCTCGTCAAACAGCGTCGTTTTCACGGCAGCGTCCAATCAGGTGCGTGCCACCAAGATTATCGTTACCACTGGCGAGGCTGGTCTTGTTCCTCCCGTTATCTCACCTGCCGGAGGCAAATTCTACCTCCCCTTGAATGTGAGCATCACTTGCCCCACTCCCAACGCTCAGATTTACTACACCACCAATGGCAGTGAGCCCTCCACTGGCTCGACCCGTTACACGGCTCCCTTCAGCGTAAGTACTAACACTACCGTGAAGGCCATCTCGGTTCTTGACAGCGATGTCAGTGATGTGGTAAGCGCTGAATTTACCTATGGTGGCGATGCAACCAGGGTTGCTAACATTGCTGCCTACAAGGCTGTTGCCGACGAGACCCTCGTTGTCTTCACCAATCCCGTGACTGTGCTGGCTCAGAGTGGCAGCCGCATGTTTGTGCAGGATGATACGGGCAACGCACTCTTCTTTGGCAATGCTGGCCAGAACTACAAGAATGGTGACGTCATTCCCGCTGGCTTTGCTGGCGTGAAGACGACCTGGGACGGTGAAGCCGAATTGAAGGACCTCGAGTGCTTCATGGCCCCGACAAGCAATAGCCCCGTTGCTCCTCTGGAGATTACTTGCAACCAAGTGAGCGGTAACCTCTTCGGCAAATATGTGCTGTTGAAGAATGTCACCTTTGATGTGTCTGCCAAGAAAGTCCAGGATGAATCGGGTGAGGTTCCCTACTATTGCAACATGAACATCTCTAACGACGACATTCTTGCAGGTCACACCTATAACCTGTGGGCTATCGTTGGCTCTTATGGTAAGCAGAACACCACCTATCAGTTGCTGCCTATTAAGATTGAGGACCTTGGTGGCGAAGAGCCTCCCATCGAGGGTGTTGCCCTGTGTGAATTGGGCGATATCGCCGATGGAACGAAGGTGACTATCAAGAACGACGCTATCGTATTGGGTCAGGTGGGCAGCTACCTCTACCTTAAGGATACAGAGTGCGGCTTTGGCCTCGCTTATGGCTCCTGCGGTAAGACTTATAAGCCTGGTGATGTAATCCCCGCTGGCTTTGGCGGTGAGAAAACCACCTATGACATGGAGCCTGAGTTGAAGAGCCTCACCGGCTTCCAGGCTGCCAAGAGCAACATCGGCGGCGTTAATGCCCTCGAGGCCGCAGCACGTCTCACCCGCATCAGTGAGATCGGTCATGACATCTGGGGTCAGTATGTCAAGATTGAGAACGTCTTCATCGATCTCGATGGCAAGACCTTCCGTGATGCCGATGGCAACGCAATCGGTTACTACGACCGCTTCAGCATCCAGTATCCCTCGGATCTGAGCAAGCCCTACACGGTATATGCCATTGTGGGTTCCTTCAGGACCAACTATCAGTTGCTGCCCACTCGCATCGACTTCAAGGAGCCTCCTGTGAATGTTGCTTGCATCGAAGAACTGTATGCACTGAATCAAGGTACGGTTGGTCACTTCACCACTCCGCTGACCGCAGTTTATCAGAATGGTCCCAGACTGTACGTAAGGGATTACGACGACCATTTCACCCTGGTTTACGGTTCCTTGACTGCCACCTTCGAGAATGGTGACTACATCAACGGCGCTGAGGCAAGCTGGACCCTGTACCAGAACAACAAGCAGTTGACACCTGTTGCCGAGACCTTCGTAGTCGCTGGTCACAGCACTCCCGTTGAGCCCGAGTACATGTCAATTGAGGAAGTTTCGGCCGACATGATTCATCGTTTCTTAGCTTTCGAGGTAGTGACTATCGAGTGCGTTGAGGAAAATGGCAGGAAGAACTACACCATGTATGACGAGACTGGCTCGATGATCCTGTACGATCAGTTCCGCGAGTTGGAGAAGATCCAGAATTTTGACACTGACTTCTATGTTGAAGGCTTCTTGACGGTTTACAATGGTACGCTGGAGCTCTATCCCACGAAGGTTCAACCTCTTAACGACTGTGGCCTCAAGGGTGACGTGAATGGTGACGATGAGATCAACATCGCTGACGTGAATGCCTTGATCGACATCATCCTGAGCGGTAAGACTCCTGATGACTGCACCATGTGGCGTGCCGATGTGGCTGCCGACAATGAGCTCGGTATCGCCGACGTGAATGCCTTGATCGACATGATCTTGAAGATGTAATTCACTGCATAGTTCAACTGACCATAGCATGAAGCAGCTGAAACGAAAATACGTTAGCCTGGATGCCGCTAGTCCTGCAGGGTTAGTAGGGCGCCATGTGACGTTGATGTGCGCTGCTGCCATGCCATGAACATGATTCAATCGGGACTCACTGTGTGTGGGTCCCGATTTCTTTTTCAAGCTGTAAGAACACAGCTTTATAAAAAGTATCATAATTTTATTTTTTCTTCCCATTTCACTTGCGTTTTCGTTTTATTATCTCAGCACAATGAAAAAAGTATTCTCTCTATTGTTTGCTTGCCTGTTGTCCCTGACAATGTCGGCAACAACCCTTGTCGTGGTCTTTGACGCCACGGTAGACGTGGGTAACGGCTCCACAACAGCCGAACCGTTCATGATTGAAAAAGATGGAGTCACCATGTCGGTCTCCAATGGTGTTGCCAACGGCAATCAATATCGCATCTACAAGGGACAGACGCTCACCATCTGCAGCGCTGTTGGACCTATTATCAACATCGACTTCCATTGCGTGGCGATGGATAATGAAAAATACGGCCCTGGCTGTTTTGTAGCCAATGTGGGCGATTATGGCTTTGAGGGTTATGACGGCCATTGGAGCGGTCTTTCCCAGTGTGTGACCTTCACTGCCGCATCCAATCAGGTGCGCATTACCAAAATCGTGGTCACTGTTCAAATCGACGGTGTGGCTCCTCCCACGATAAGACCGGCAGGCGGCACTTACTATGAACCCATCGAGGTGAGCATCACCAGTGCTGATCCCGAGGCCGTGATTCATTACACGGTCGATGGAAGCATGCCCACCGTTGACTCCCCAGTTTACAGCGCCCCATTCGCGCTCGCCAGCGATGCTACAGTCCAAGCCGTGGCCGTACTGGATGGCGAGACAAGTGCTGTGTCGACTGCCCGGTATGTCTTCAATTCTCAAGGAGACTATGTCCTTGTTGACAGCATCAAGCAGCTGAAGGCGCTGGACGACAATACCAGAGTTAAATTCAATAATCCTGTGCAAGTCATCGCTCAAATTGGTAATTACATGTGGGTCAAGGATAACAGCGATTGTGTCCAACTGTATGGCCCTGCTGGACAGATCTACATGCCTGGTGATATGATTCCAGCCGGTTTCATGGGAACCAAGACGGTTTATCAAGGTGTGGTCGAATTGAAAGACCTCAGCGATTTCCGACCTGCAGCGGTCAACAGGTCTTTGGAACCCGAGGTGGTCACCATTCCTGAACTGAATGACGATTTGTTGTCACACTATCTACTGATTAAAGATGTGACGTTTAGCTACGATGGCACGAGTTACTACATCACCGATGCCGAGGGCAACACTTGTCCGTTGTATTTGAGAGACTCCAACTTTCCTGCGCCAGACAATCTCGTGGGACGCTGGGATGTATATGTGGTCTTGAGTGCCTATAGGGGCGTTTATCAGTTGATACCCGTCAATAACCCAATTCATGGCTACGATCCCATTGGGTTTGGGGATATCTACAATCCCGAGATTCCCAATGGCACGAAGATGATGTTTGAGTATGATGCCACTGTCCTGCTCCAATATGGCAGGTATCTGTATGCACGTGACATGACGGGCTATGCGCTGATTTATGGCGATACGCAACAAACCTACAACCAGGGTGATGTCATTCCTGCAGGCTTTATGGCCACCAAGACGACTTACCAAGATATGCCGCAATTGACTTATCCCGAGAACTTCATGCCCGCTACTGGCCAAGTGGAACTCGATGCCGAGGACATGGAATTGGAAGACATCGATGTGTTTAAATTCTGCCATTATGTGAAGGTGGCGCAGGTGATGATTACGCCCAACAACGATAGTCCGAACGGATCGGGCATATTGACCGACGGCTACGGTGACACGCTTAACTATTACGACCCCCTCGGTCTATTGCGACAAGGCGTCCTTGAATCGGGGAAGTGGTACACGGTCTATGGCGTTGTGGGGATGTACCGTCAGCAGCCTGAATTCATACTCACCAAAATCGAGGGATTGGCTCCGCTGCCCTTGATTGATGTGGCTGACCTGAGTGAATTGTATAACCTGGACATGTTACAACCGGCGCATTTCACGACACCGCTGATAGCTGTATATCAGAATGGTCCCGAACTGTATGTCAAGGATGCTGAAGGATGCTTCGGCCTCGTTTACGGTAACCTGGAGAATATTTTCAACAATGGTGACATCATTAATGATGCGGTGTGCTCGTGGTCAGAATATGATTGGCGCCGAATCCTGAATCCTGATGCCGCGACGTTTGTTTCCAGCGGTTCAGGTCCTGCCGTTGAACCAGAGATGATCCCCATCGAGGAAATCTCCAGAGATATGGAGTATTGCTACGTGAAATTCGAGGGCGTGACTCTGGTCAAGGTTGATGATTATGGTCGCTATAAGATGAGTGACGGGACGGAAGAAATAAGGGTTACTTGGCCAGGGAGGTTGCCTAAGCCCAAGAAGCTAAACTTCCCTTGTACTTATTCTGGTGAAGTGACAATTGCCGATGTCAATTTCTTGATTGATGTGATTCTGGATAAGCCTAAGTTTTGGGACGGAAAATACGACGTGACCGGAATATTGTATGTTGACAAATATGCAATGAGTGTCAAAGCCCTTATGGTTACAATCCCGGACGACGCATATGACTTAAATAGCGCTGACCTGAATGGTGACGGGGAAATCAACGTTGCAGACTTGAATGAATTGATCGGCATTATCCTTGTAGAATAGTAAAAAGTAAGCGTTTAACATCAATCGGGGCTTCGCATTTAGCGAGGCCCCGATTGATGTTGATGGGTCAAGTTGAATGCTATTGATGCCTGATGGCGCGGATGCGCTGCGCCAGGGTGGGGTGGGAATAGCTGAACCACACCACCAGCGGGTGAGGTGTGAGGTTGCTCAGGCCGTGGCTTGCCAGTTTCTTGAGGCCGCTGATGAGCGTCTCGCCGTGGCCGTGGCTGGCGGCGAAAGCGTCGGCGCGGTACTCGGCACGGCGCGAGATGGCGTTGCCCAGCGGGTTGAGCAGCAGGTCGATGGGCGAGAACAGCAGTGAGAAGGCTACCAGCGCGAGAATGAACGACGGCGCGGTACCACCTAGGGCTGCGGGCAGGTCGGGATTGCTCACCAGCAGCGAGAAGATGAACAGGTTCACGGCCAGCATACCGATGGTGATGAACATGTTCTTGAACGTGTCGCGGTGCTTGTAGTGACCGAACTCATGGGCCAGCACTGCAACAATCTCGTCGGTGGTCATCTGGTCTTGCAGGGTGTCATAGAGCACAATGCGCTTCTTGGGGCCGAAGCCCGTGAAATAGGCGTTGGCTTTGGTCGAATGCTTGCTGCCGTCGATGATGTAGATGTCCTTGAACTTGGAACCGAAACGTTCCAGTGCCGCTGTGATGGCGTCGCGCAACTCGCCCTCGGGCAGCGGTGTCTGCTTGTTGAATAGGGGCACAATCAGGTTGCTGTAGAACATTGAGAAGAAGATGACGAATACAGCGCACACCAGTGTCGCCCAGATCCAGAACTGCTGGCCGAACGTCTGGTACAGCCAGTAGAGCACGGCCATCAGCACAGCACTCAACGCGGTCGAGACGATGAACGACTTGAGCGAGTCGAGCCAGAAGGTCTTGTGTGTCGTGCGGTTGAACCCGAAGCGTTCCTCGATGACAAACGTCGAGTAGTAGCTGAAAGGCAAACCGATGACGGTGTTGAACAGATTGTAGATCACCAGGAACAGGATTACCTGCAGCACGGGAATGTCGGTCCATGACTTGCACTGGTTGTCGAGCCATCCCAGCAGCCCGAAGCCCAGGATGACCAGCGTCAGCGTGAACGACAGGCAGCGCGCAATGAGCGCCACCCGCTTGTTGGTGCGCATGTAGTCCTGCTGCTTGCGGTACTTCTCCTCGTCGTACAGCCCCTCCAGTTCCGGCGGCACGGGATGTGTCATCCACCGCGTGTTCAGCCACGACAGCACGCTGCTGACGATGAACTCCAGCGTGACAAAAGCGATAATCAACAATAACAATGTCTGTGCCATTTCTATGCTTGCTTTGTTGCGCAAATGGTTATTCGCTCATCGCGGTCGATGATTGTTTTTCTTTTTCCTCGAGGGCGCGCAACTTCTCAATATCCATGTCGTCGGGGTCCCCCTTTCCTGAATACTTCAGGAGCCACCACAATCCGCTGATTAAAGCAACGACGCCGATTGCAGCCAAAACGATCACATACCAGGGGCTTTTGTCCAATAGCCACAAGACGACAGCAAGCGTGAAGCACAATGTCGTGGTGAGGATAATCAGCTTGGAGAAAAGGGAGTCGGCGCCAAGCAGTTTGAGCAGGTGCTGCATCTCGCTGGCTGATGAGGAACAACGGATGCGGTCATAGATGAAGGCATAGAACACCATGACCAATGCAAACACCAGCATCAGTGCAATCAGCGGACACAAATACAGTTTGCTGTCGCTCACGTCGTCAAATTTGATGATGCCGTTAATGGCAAAAATGATGGCCAGCACACCATAAAAAACAATATAGAAACGACAGCCCTTCCTGATGGACTTGAGCAACTGTTCTTTCTCATTGACCTGCTCGGGAGCGAAATCCTCTTCGGTGGGGATTTGATGCTCATCGATATGATTTTCGGGTTTCATAATGCGTTGATTTTATGTTATTCATCTCTGCCCTTAAGACGGGACCAGGTATAATAAAACTTCACAAAGGTAGCATTTTTCTCCAGTTTTTGCAAGCTCTAGTTTTCTTTGATGAAACACGGCTGGTCTGGTTCACTCGAGGCGGAGCTGAAAGTGAAACCCTCGTACTGGAATGCCGCCAGTTCCTCGGGATTGGAGAGCCTTTCCTGAAGTATCATGCGGGTCGTGGCGCCGCGGCAGGTTTTGGCCCACACGGCTTGTACCTTGAGCAGATCGCCCTTGCGCACGAGGAACATGGGCTGCACCACGCGCACCTCTCGCTTGACGCGTTGCCAGTCCACCAGCCGCTGGAACTCCTCGGTGGCGAGGTGGATGAGCACACCGTCATCGGCCTTGACGCTGTCGATGAGCTCCTGGGTCAGGCGAGGCTTCCAGTAGTCAAATAAGGTGCCGCCTCCCGCATCGGGCAGTTCTATATGACCTTCCAGCCTATAGGGGCGTATGTCGTCGAGCGGCCGCAGCAGGCCGTACAGGAACGACATCACCCACAGGTGACTCTGGGCATGGAGCAACGTGGGCACGTCCAGTGTTTCGGCTTTGAGGTGCTTGTAGGCCTGGCCATGATAGGCGAGGATGGCAGGCAAGGGCTCGTGGGGGTCATCAAAGCGCAGATAACGCAAGCGGTTCTGCGACGCGATGGCTTGGGAGCAGCCCAGCATTTCGGCAAGCGCCTCGACCGGGTATTGCATCATGTCACGGGCAAGCGTCTGCGCCTCCTGCAGGAACTGCGGAGTCGTGGCCGTGATGCCCTCGGGCACCGTCGCCCGGTCATTCATGATTTTGGCACTGGCAAGTATGATCTGCATAAAACGCTATTCTCAATGATTGTCTTTCAATCCGCTAAATTACAACAAAAACGCTGAATATCCGAGGCTGAACGACAAAAACCTGATCTGCACTCGTGAAGGCGGCGTCATTGGAAACCTCTCCTGACTGTCCTTTTCAATCCTAAGATGTGCTGTGTTACTCCGCATTTTACGGGAAAATCGGGAGTGCTAGTCCGCCTTTTCAGTGTTTTTTCCCTCATCGCTTCTGGCTTTTGGCAGTGGGGCGTGGTGGAGATTTTTGCCGAAATGTTGGTTAGGTCTAAAATGCGTTGTACCTTTGCAGTATCACATAAAATTATAGACTGAAGAAATGAAAAAGATGAAATTGTGGATGATGGCCGCCATCCTGTTTTGCGGCTTTACTTGTGTGACTTCGTGCAATGGCAATGCCGGCACTGATAAGGCAGAGAAAGAAACAGCCAGTATCGAGCTGGATGAAACTGTTACGTCGGTTATCGACAAATATCTCATTGACTCAATCGGCAAGCATTATGCCGGTAATGGTATGTGCATCCCCGCTGTGTCTTATCAAACCAATGAAATGACTAACGACAGCTTGTTTGTGTGGGGCGACTACTGGGTATTCAAGTACAATATTGTGGGTGATACCCTGAAGTGTGCATCGGGAGGAAGCCATCCTGGAAAAATGTTGCTCCTCAAGAATAATAAAGGTGAATACAAGGTGGTATCGTTTGAACAAGTCGAGGACGGTCATGGCAATATGGAGAGTGCAAAGCGCATTTTCGGTAAATACTATGATGATTTCCACGCCGCTAACAGCGATGAGAATCACCGCGAGGAAGTCCGTGCAGCCGCAATCGCCGACTTTGTGAAAGCCAAAAAGCTGCACGTCAAGCACTATCAGGACTACGGCTGGCCCGCCAAGAAGATTCCCGTCGACACCGTTAGCGCGAAATAAAGGTTAAAGGTTAGAGGTTACAGGTTATCAAGTCTCAGACAGCGGTAACTGTACTTACAACTCAGAAACTTAAAACTGAATAATGAAATACAGCATTATTGCCATCGGTGACGAGTTGCTCATCGGGCAGGTCACCGACACCAACTCGGGTTGGATTGCCCGTCACATGACGCCGCGCGGCTGGGATGTGAACACCGTTCAAGTCGTTCCCGACGATGCCCGTCAGATTGAGCTTGCCATCGATCGCGCCTTCGCTCAGACCGACGTCGTGCTCATGACGGGTGGCCTGGGCCCCACCAAGGACGACATCACCAAGCCCGCGCTGTGCCGCTACTTCGGCGGCGAAATGGTGCTCGACAAGGATGTGGAGGCCAATGTGCGTCAAGTGATGGAGCGTCGTCACCTCAAACTCAACGAGTACACCCGCCTGCAGGCGATGGTGCCCTCGTCGTGCCGTGTGATCCAGAACGAGATGGGCACGGCGCCGCTCATGTGGTTTGAGCGCGACGGCAAGGTGCTGGTGAGTATGCCCGGCGTGCCCTTTGAACTGCAAGGCATGATGGAGCGTGCTGTCATTCCGCAGTTGCTCACCCGCTTCAACGACGGCGAGGACATTGAGTTCCGCACCTTTGTCGTTACGGGCATCATCGAGTCGGCATTGGCGATGCAGCTCGACGAGTTTGAGCGCAACATGCCTCATGGCATCCACTTGGCCTATCTGCCTGAGGGGGGCATCATCCGCCTGAGGTTGACAGGTTCCTCGACCGACGCCCGTCAGATCAATGATGACATGGAGCGTCTGTCACGCCAGTTGCACGACATCCTGGGCGGCCACATCATCGCCGACGGCGACAAGCGTCTGCCCGAGATATTGGGCGACCGCCTGCGCGAGCGGGGCCTCACACTCTCCACTGCCGAGAGCTGCACCGGAGGCAACATTGCTCACGAGATAACCAGCATTGCCGGCAGCAGCGACTATTTCAAGGGCGCTGTGGTAAGCTATGCCAACGAGGTGAAGATGGACCTGCTTGGCGTCAACGAGCAGGATATCATCGACCACGGCGTGGTGAGTGAGCCCGTCGTGCGGCAGATGGCCGAGGGCGCTTGCCGCGCCTTGGGCACCGATTGTGCCATCGCCACGAGCGGCATTGCCGGACCTGGTGGCGGCACGCCGACCAAACCCGTGGGCACCGTGTGGATGGCCGCCAAGTGCGGTGACCGCATCGTGAGCCAGGTCAAGCAGTTGCCCGGCGACCGAGCCCGTGTCATCACCCGTGCCACCCTCGAGGCCCAGCTGCTCCTGCTGTCACTGCTATAACTTTTCAGCTTTTACAGCCAATGGCGCATGACGTTCGAGACAAGACTGTAACATCAAGAGGGTGTGTCATAATTGCGACTCGGTAATATAACCGTGCTGTCGCACGGGAAATTAAACAAATTATTAAATTAAAATTGATACTATTATCATATTAATAAAAATTTTATGATTAATTTGATTAATTTCCCGCCCGCAGGGCGGTTATAGTTCTAGCAGTTGAATTATGACACACCCTCCTCGCGAGGCAGTTTATTGGCGGGATTTGGTGATTTCAATGTCCCCCCAAGACGTATAGAACCATAAACGTTTACCGATCATGAAGAGATATATCATATTACTGGTTGCTGCATTGCTGGGTGCTCTGGTCGTGGGTGCCAGTACCGTGCCTGACGATGACGACAAGGACCCGAGCATTCAGCGCGGTATCCGTCGCCTGCATCCCGAGCGTGAGCGCGCCAAGGCCATTCAGAAGCTCCGCCAGCAGATGTCACGCAAGGCCGACCCCAATGCCGATCCCTGGGACACCAGCGACGAGGTGTGGGGCACGGTCGATTTGCCGCCGCTCGACACCAGGGACAGTGCCGCCGTCGAGGGACACCGCCTGAACGGTGCCAACTATCACACCCGCAAGACGGCCGCCGAGCAGGCTGCGCTCGACTCGCTGCTCTCGCTTGACTACAGCATCAAGGAATACGGCTACCGCAGCATGAAATGGCGCGACCTGCCCGTGACCGCTACGCTGGACCAGCTGATGCCCTATTTCGTCCTTGACGAGGACGGCGACTGCTATTCCCGATATGTCTCCCGGGCCAAAGACAGTAACGAGGTGTTCTTCGTCTTCACCCTCAACGACGACAGTGTGCCCGGCCCGCTGCGCATGTGTGTGCAGTACTGTGCCGACGACCCGCTCGACTTCGACCAGATGGTATTCACGATCGACGGCTATGACTATCCCTACTATCCTTCCAACCACGAGAGCGGCACTATCGGCGATAACCTGTTCTGGGAGACGAGCGACGATGTGCTGCACCCCGCCTACAAGGATCTGGTCTATGCCCTGGCCCACAGCAACTGGGTCGCACTCAAGATGATGAGCACCCGCGGCATCCACCATGTGAAGATGCTCACCGACGGCCAGCGCGAAGACTTCGCCCACACGCTCGACCTCTACCGCCTGCTGGGCGGAGAACTGTAGTTAGTTAATCGCTCACCGTAGCTCCTCCCGTCAGCCCTCCACCCATCCACCTATCCACCAAACCACCTATCCACCTATCCACCCCTCCACCCCCAGTTATGCAACGGATTGCATAACTGTTTTCGGCCGTTTGCACGACTTTTTGCATAATTTGTTGGGCCAATATGGAGAAAAAGGTTACCTTTGCGCCGATTTTTACTAATCATTGATTGTTTTATTAAAGGTTTTATTTATTTATGAACGCAGAAAACATTGGTACTTGGGCTGGTCTCGTGTGGAACGCCCTGAACGATGCGCAGAAGGCTCTCACTCTGAAGGACCTGCGCAAGGCTACTAAACTCAAAGTGAACGAAATGCACTGCGCCCTGGGTTGGCTCGCCAAGGAAGGCAAGCTCAACTTCGCCGAGGGCAAGGATGACATCGAGGTTTCGCTGCGCTAAGCCGAGAGCGAACAAGATCAACCCCTGGATTAAGAAATAAACATCCACTGATATGGCAGTGATGGCGTGGGCTAGTTACCACGCCATCACTGTTTTTGTATAGTATAACTCACGTTAAAAAACGATTGTTCCTGTTGTTTTGAAAAAAGTGTGCGGATGCCTCAATAGATTCAGTTGTCCAGGGATAACAAAAACCCGTGGCTCGTGGCCACGGGTTATCGTTCTGTAAAACAAACCATTACTAAGCACTTAAAGTCATACGCGGCTTCACAGCTTGCGATAAAACCATTTATTCCATAGTTCATAAATTTGCTTGAGTGCACAAAGGTAAACACATTTTTTGGATTTACAAAACAAAATGATGGAAATTTTCAAAAAAGAATAATTTATTTTTGTAAATGCTATCCGAAATGGCGCTTAAGCGGCTTAAACTGCCATGATATAGTATATGTTGCACGGGGTGGGGAAGGCTGAAGTCGCGGTTTTCGTTTCTTAATTATTTCATGCGTTGTGTGGTTTGGCAAACTGCAAACCACACTGATTGCCGCGCCCCAGGGGATGAAATATGCCTTATGACTACCGAAAGCAGTAGTATTTATGTTATTTTGATAAAAAATCCCGGATTATGCTTGCATTTTGTTTGTTTATTCCCTTAATTTGCAACCGTAATAAGGTATTTGCCGTCATGTCCCGCCTGGATAACGGAATATGAGCAGCGGCGATGCCACGACCTGATTATTTGAAACTCTAAACATTGACATCATGAAAAAGAGTATTAGCACGACCCGCGTGTCACTGGCTGCTTGCAGTCGGTGCAATTCGTCGTGTGATGCTGTAAAGTAACGAAAGCAAACTGCAAGGTAATTTTTTCATAAGCGTTTTTTTGATGGCACACGGGGATTAAGGTTAGAGTTAATGGATGAGATGTTAAGAATGATTTGATTTGTAAAATAGGTGAAAGTGCCCCGTGTGCCTTTTTGATTTTCCATGTGAATGGAGCATCAAGAAGAACCTTAAAGACAAAAGTGTCAAAAAATCACACACTAAAGTGTCAAAAAATTAGACACTTCTCGATTTTTGGTGAAAAAAGTTTGACACGCCGTGAACACACATTATAATTTTGTTGTAACGGGACAGAGGGCTGATTCCTGTTCCCGTCGCGAACAAATGGTGATAAAAACAATAAAATACAGGCTTTATTTGTGGTTAAATATGAGAGGTGCGTCGGCAAGATGCGAGAGTCCCAGGACGCACCCCTCTTTTTAGCGCCACGCGGCTATCGCAAGTGCAACAAAACTATAATAACTGATTATTTACTGTCTAAAACGTTTTGATTATGAAGAAATTCTTAATGACTCTGATGGCGTTGTTCATGGTCAGCGCGGCCATGGCAGACAGCTATTTGTACATCGATCCGGTATCGATGACTCAAGACCAGCTGGCCGAAGGCAGCATCACCCTGCCGGTGAAGGCCCATTTCGAGGGGCGCGTGAGCGGCTTCCAGCTGGATATGACCTATCCCCAGGGCATTACTGCCGCTGGTTTTGAAAATGGCCCTGGCATGACCATCCCCTACATGAACAGTGCCGGCTTGGATAAGACGCAGGAGATCTCACTCTACTCGAATGAGGCCATGACGCGCATCGTCGCCGCATCCATGACCTACGGCTACTGGTATCCCGCAGATGGCACTATCCAGAACTACGGCGTCATCAAGTGGGAGCCTGGCGACTACGAAGAAATGTTCTATCTCACCTTGAATGTCGCTCCTGACTTCGAGGGCGGTGACTTGATTGTCGAGAGCACCGTCGGCGCGGGCGAGGATGCCCGTGGCGGCACGGTCACCGACCTGGGCCAGAGCGGCCAGGTCTATACCGCTGTGTGCTACATTGAGGTCATTCCTGACCCGATCGAGATTACCCCGATGCCCGAAATCATGTATTACTGTGATGATGAATTCTGCACGATCGAGGCTATCGGCGAGGGCGAGGTGCATCTCTACATCGACGATATGGAAGTCGAGAATCCTTATATGATCAGCAGGCTCTACGGCCAGGACCAGACCTTTATTGCTGCCGCTACCGCTCAGCTCGAGGGCTGGATCATCAGCGAGGTGACCATGATGGAGGTAATTGTGCCCGGTCGCGAGAAGACGCCAGTACCCGCTCCTGTCCTCAACTATACCATTGAGGAAGACAGGGTAATTGTGAATATCGAGTGGCCCGAGAGTGACGGTAACCGCAAGCTGTATATCGATGGCTGGAGGTATGATGCCTCGGTCACCACCCACGAGATCTATCGCATGGATGAGGATCAGGAAATCAGTATTGTGGCCTTTGTGCTCGAGGGCGCGACTTGTGCCGCAAGCGAGGTGCTTGATTATATGCTCTATGTTCCCGCTCTTGTACCGCTCTATGCGCCCGTTCCTGTTATCGAGATCACGTACAACGACGACGCTACGATCGTCACAGCGTCAGGTGAAGGTGAAATTCATCTCTATATCGATGGCCAGGAAGTGGAGAATCCTTGTGTGCTGCCGCGTGGCGACGTGGAATACCAGGTCGAGGTAACGGCAATAGCTCGCATCGACGGTATGATTGACGGCAGTTATTCGATGACGCTGATCGTGCCTGCCAAGGAGGTTGTGCCCAATCCCGAGCCCGGCTTCAGCCTGACCATGGCTGACGGTAAGATTCTGCACGGCCAGAGCATCGTCATCCCCGTGTCGATGACCAACCCCGAGGCTGTGACCGCCTTCCAGACCGACCTGTACCTGCCCGAGGGCTTCGAGCTGCAGGATGTGGTAATGTCCGACCGCAAGGCCGACCATCAGCTGCTGACCAGCAACCGTGCCGACGGCAGTGTGCGTCTGCTGTGCTACTCGCCCACGCTCGACACGTTCGAGGGCAACGAGGGTGAATTGTTCTACATCACCGTCAAGACCCCCGACAATGCGGCCGGCGATTACACCCTTGAACTGAAGAAGAACCTGTTCACGCTGGCGGACACCTATGATGAGGTGCACTGCGATGATAGCGACGCCACGCTCACTGTGATGGCCTACATCCTGGGCGACGTCAATGGCGACGGTGTCGTGACCGTGACCGATGTCGTGCTCACCGTGCAGCGTGTGCTTGACCTGAATCCCGATCCGTTCATCTTTGATGCTGCCGACGTGAACCGCGATGGCGACATCACCGTGACCGACGTCGTGCTCATCGCCCGCATGGTGCTCTATCCCGAGTTGGTTGACATGATGCGTGCTCCTGCCCTTGGCGAGATCAACGATGCCATGAGCGGCAACGCCATCGACATCCTGCCTGGCGAGACGCGCACCGTGACCATCGCCCTGGACAACGACATCGACTACACGGCATTCCAGCTCGATGTGCAGCTGCCCGACGGCATGACCGCCAGCAACTTCAGCCTGACTGACCGTGCCGGCAGCCACACCCTGAACACCAACATGATGGCCGACGGCAGTCAGCGCGTGATGTGCTACTCGCCGATGCTGACCTCCATCGGCGGCAACGAGGGTGCTCTGCTCACCTTCGAGGTGACTGCAGCGGGCAGCGTGAGCGGTGACATCATGATTGATGGTATCGAGATGGTGAGCGCAGCTTGCCAGACGGTTAACCTCGACAGCTTCACCATCCAGGTGAATGCCGGTGCCGCCACTGCCGTGAAGGAGATGACTCAGGGCTTGCGCATCTACACCGACGGTAACAACATCATTGTCGAGAGCCCCGTCAGCCAGCGCATCATCATCAGCGATGTTGCCGGACGCTCCTACAGTGTTGACGTGACCGAGGGTCGCAACGTCATCCCTGCCCGCAACTCGGGTGTGGTGATTGTGACCGGTGGTGGCAAGACTGCTAAACTCATGATCAACTGATAAAACCCTACAGACGATGATTACCAGAAGTCTATTGTCTATCATTATGGTCGTTGCGGCAACCTTCGGTGCTGCCGCAACCGACCTCTTTCATATCGAGGATTTCAACATCGAGCCCGGACAGACGGTCCAGGTGGAAATCCTGTTGGATAACGAGGTGCAATACACTGCATTCCAGAGTGACCTCTATCTGCCCGAGGGACTTGCCCTCGAAGCGCAGTCGGTGGCGCTGACCGACCGTAAGGTTGACCACAGCATCGCCACCAGTGTGCTGGCCGACGGCGGCATCAGAATGATGTCCTACTCGATGTCGTTACAGCCCTACGGCGGCAACAGCGGTGCCCTGGTCACCTTCAGGGTCACTGCCGACGAGGCCTTTACCGGCCCCGTGACCATCCAGCTCAGGAACACCCGTTTCACCACCCTTCAGGGACGTGAAATCCCTTTTGAGAGCACCAGCTGCACGGTGAACGCTGTGGCGCTTGTCCAGCGTGGTGACGTGAACGGAGACGGCCAGGTGAACGTCAGCGACGTTTCCATCTTGATCAACAACCTCATGAGCGGCAACGAAGCCGCTCTTAACCCTCAGGCAGCCGATCTCAACGGTGACGGCGGTGTGAACATCACCGACGTGTCGTTGCTGATCAACCTGATCATGAGTGCTGTGTAGCATCACTACATCATCCCTCGGGGGTATCGGCGATAGCGTCGGGGGGGTATTATATAAAAAAGTGTCTCACAACTGCTGAGCTTGCTAGGAACTATTAAACGACAATCTCTGGTATCATTGTCAAGACGAGGGCGCACGGTGTCCTGCCTGCGCCTCTCGTCAATTTTGAGAAAAGTCGATGAGTATTAACATTAAAACGATGAAGAGATGAAAAAACACCATTTTGCAATTATGAGACGTGCAAACAGTTTGCTCATTGTTATGATGCTGTTTGTGGCGATTCTTGTTCCGGGCACAGCCCGTGCCTGGGATTTAACCTACAATGGACTCCATTTCGACATGATCGGGGACGACGAGGTGGAAGTGGTTTACTTGATGAACACTTATAGCTCCGGCTATGAGGGCAACATTGTCATCCCTGCCCAATTTGATTATTATGGCATGACCTTTCGGGTGACGTCGATCGGTGAGCGTGCATTTTATCGTTGCCCTGACCTCACCAGTATCGTGATACCGAATTCTGTAAGGAATATCAAAAAGGAAGCTTTTGTGGATTGTGAAGCTATAACCACCCTCAACCTGCCCCCGTCGGTCGAGACGATTGAAGAGAGGGCTTTCATGTGGTGTGACGGACTGACCACGCTCACGATTCCAAGCACGGTGCGGACGTTGGGTAAAGAAGCGTTCTTAGACTGCAGAAATCTGACCAGCGCAACCGTTGACGCTCATGAGATTTGTGATCAAGCATTCCGTGGCTGCTCGGCATTGACCGATGTCTTTATCGGTGCAAATGTCGAAGTCATCGGGGTCGCGCCCTTCTCTAGCTGTTCCCAATTGAGTTCAATCACCGTCAATGGGAACAATCCCAACTATGATTCTCGCGGCAACTGCAATGCGATTATCGAGAAAGCATCACGCAGTTTGTGGCAAGGTAGCACCACGACCATCATCCCTGAGGACGTAGTGGCAATCGCCCCTCGGGCATTTTTCGGTATTCACGGACTTGCCGAAATCACCTTCCCGGCTTCGGTGACCCACATCGGTGAAGCAGCGTTTATCGGCTGTGTTTCAATGACCGAATTGACCATTCCCAATACCGTGCTGCAAGTGGACTCGGCCGCATTCATGGCATGTGACGGTTTACAGAGCATCACGTTGTCAGAATCCCTGACCGAAATCAGCTGTAATGTGTTTCGTGATTGTTCTGGGTTGACCGACGTTACTATTCCTGATGGCGTGACCCGTATTGGGAAGGATGCGTTTAGTATGGATGGTTTGACGAGTGTGACATTCGGCAATAGAGTGGCCGAAATCTGTGAAAATGCTTTCAGCTATAACAATATCACTGAACTGAATTTGCCGCCATCATTGAAGATCCTCGGCCCATATTCATTTGCTGACAATGAAATGGTCGATTTTGTTCTTCCCGACTCACTGATTTCCATTGGCGAGTTTGCTTTTTCTAATTGCACGAAATTAGTTTCGGTCACTTTACCTCATTCTCTCACGACCATCAGCGATAAGGCTTTCTACTCATGTCCTTATTTGTCCGCTGTTGTGATACCTAATTCGGTGACCAATATTGAGGGTGTTCCATTCTATAACTGTTATAGGATGAGTTCCATAATAGTCGAGGAAGGTAATCCTGTCTATGATTCCCGAGACAACTGCAGAGCCATTATCGAGACAGCGACCAACACGTTGAAGCAAGGCTGCTCTTCGAGCATAATTCCTTCAACAGTCGTTGCTATTGGCCCTCATGCCTTTAGCGGTCAATGGTTTATGACTACCATAGCCATCCCGGAATCGGTTAAAGAAATAGGTGCCTCGGCTTTCAATAGTTGCACGTATCTCCGGAAAGTCGTCGTCCCCGATTCGGTCGTTAAGATCGGGCAATACGCATTCAACTACTGTAACAGGCTGACAAGCGTTACCTTGGGTGCCGGACTCAATGAAATCGGCGAGAAATGTTTTTCTAATTGTAGCAGCCTTACTGATGTGACGTGCCGCGCCCAGGTGCCTCCCGCCTGTGTGTCAAATACATTCAACGACCTATACAGCAAGGCGACCTTGCACGTGTTGCGCCCCTCACTTGATGCCTACAGGGCTCACGAGGTTTGGAGCCTGTTCTCCAACATCGAGGCGCTGCCGGGAGCAGGCCCCGGTGACATGAACGGCGACGGCGAGTTCACGGTGAGCGACATCACGTTGCTCATCAACGCAGTCGTTGGGGCCGGTGAAAACGTCGAGTACAATCCCGATGCCGATGTGAACGGTGACGGTGACGTGAACATCACCGATGTCATCCAGCTCATCAACCAGATGATGTCAGCGCGTTGAGACACAACGCAGTTCTCTTTACCCCTGTATTCTAAAAAAGAACGGTGTGCCGACCACGATGGTGGCACACCGTTCTTTTTTTTGAGGCAGATAACTCTCGGACCTCGTCGTCGCTCAAAGTGTCAAAAAATTAGACACTAAGGTGTCAAAAAATTAGACGATTGCGATAAAAGACGCTTGCATCTATTGGTCGGGGCAATATCATTGATTAAGTTTGTAAACAGAATCAGTGTGCCTGAACGGCAGGCTGTTACTCAAACGGTAATCGCCTAATTATTAATCTAAAAATACATTGAGAAAGATGAAAAAGAGAACATTCTACCTGACTATCGTGATGGTGCTCACTGTGGTGATGAGCGCCCTGGCGTCCCCCGTTGACGAGGCCGCTGCCCGCCTTGCTGCCATGCAGGAGCTTAACAATTTGTCGGGCAAGCCCGGCTTCCGTTCTGGCCTGCCCGCAGGCAATCTGCAGCTGTTGCGTGCCGAACCCAGCGATGTGATGACAGGCCAGGCAGCCTATTTTATCTATAATACCGACAACGCCTTTGTCGTGGTCGCCGGTGATGACCGTGCAGGCATTCTGGCCCATGGCAGCGCTCCGTTGGATATGAACCGCATCCCTTGCGGCCTGCAATGGCTGCTCGAGATGTACAAGGGCGACGTGGACTTCCTGCTGGCGCATCCCCAACTGAATATCGCAGCTCCTGTTCTGGGCTCGGGCACAAGTGTGGCCCCGTTGTTGACCACCCAATGGGGCCAGGGTAATCCTTACAACAACGATTGCCCTGTCTATAGAGGTGCAACGTGTGTGACAGGCTGTGCTTGCACTTCGCTGACTCAGGTCATCAACTTTTGGCGCTTTGCCAATATCACGTCACCTATCGAGGCCTATACCACTTCGACTCTGGGCATCTATCTTGAGGAACTGCCGCCTGCCGACTTTGAGTGGGACCAAATGATCGAGAACTATTACTATATGCCCTTTAACGATGTTCAGGCCGCCGCTGTAGCTAAACTGATGCGCTATGTGGGCCAGGCCGAGCATATGGATTACGCCCCCGACGGTAGCGGTGCCACTGGCAGTGATATCTTGCGAGCCGCTTTGATTTTTGGCTATGACGAGGGTGTGGCGCTCTTGGACAAGGCGAACTTCCTTGCCGACCAGTGGACAGGTATCTTGCAGGCTGAGTTGCAGGCCGGTCGCCCTGTCGTGTACATTGGCCATGACAAATACTCCGGTGGCGGCCATGCTTTCAATGTGGACGGCTATGATGCCGAGAGCGGCCTCTACCATGTGAACTTCGGATGGGACGGTGATGGCGACAACTACTGTGCCTTGAATGATTTCTCGGCCTACGGCCGCACCTATTCCAATTTCCAGTCGATGCTTATTGGCATCCAGCCCCCCGATAACGTTGAAACCGCAGTTACTTTGGCTCCCTCGTCGCTATTGTTCAACAGCCAGCCGGGCAATCGTGTAATCAAGTCGTTCACTGTCAAGGGCAGTGCCTTGCAGGGTAACCTGTCACTGGCGCTTGACGACCCGACGGGCTCCTATGCCATCAACAAGACCACCCTCACTGCCGGTGAGGCATCCGAGATGGCCACCGTGCAGGTGACTTACAATCCTGCCGATGTGGGTGTGCATAATGCCAGCGTGATCATCAGCGGTGGCGGCATTGAGCCGCAGACGGTGAGCCTGAGCGGCTTTGCTGTTGATGTGACCCCGACCATTGAAGTCGAGCCGGCTTCGTTGTCGCTTGAAACAACGGCGGGCGAGACCGTGACATCGACTTTTACGGTCAAGGGCATGAACCTTACCTCTGGATTGACGCTTGCGCTCAATGGTGACAGTGAAGACTTCGCCATCGACAAGTCGTTCGTCTCGGTCGTTGCGGCTGCAGGAATTGCCACTGTAACGGTAACCTACGCGCCTGCCGAAGTGGGCGAGTCCGATGCTACAGTGACTGTTAGCGGTGGCGGCGCCGAGACAAAGACGGTGACGCTGCACGGAATTGCCAACGAGCCTGCTGCTCCCGCTCAGCCTGGCTTCACGCTGGATTGTGACCAGGTGGACTTCGGCTACGGTTTCAACGGCTATGGTGAGAACCGCAAGATTATGCTCACGGGTGAGGGACTCACCGGCAATCTCACCTTGAATCTGGTGGGTGGTGACAGTATCCATTTCAGCGTCAGCCCCAGCACCATCACTCCCGAGATGGCCGCCCAAGGCGTAGAAATCAACCTGCGGTTCTTCCCCTACAACGTGGGACGACTCAACACCCGCCTGGTCATTTCCAGCCCTGATGTCGCTGACAAGGTAGTGCTTCTCACTGGCTATGGCATCAAGACCGGCGCCTATCTCTACCCGAGCGCCGATTCCTTGAGTTTTGAGACCTCAGTGGGCGGTACTGCCCTCCAGACCGTCGGGGTACTCAAGAAGAACTTTGATGGCTGGATTGCTGCACCTGGCCCAAATCATGCCCCCGGCAGCATGGATCCTGTCTTACCTGTAGTTCTCACTTCGGTGTTCTGCAATATCGAGGGTGATGAAGAAGGCAATTTCAGCATCGTTTCAACTAACGTGACCCAGAGTTCAACGGGCTGCGACAGCGTGATTTTCACCATCAGCTATACTCCCCTGGAGGCGGGCACTCACACGGCCAATCTTGTTTTCTCGACGATGATATTGAACAACCGTTATCCCGCTTATCCTGTCACGATACCCATCACGGGTGTCACAACTGGCGGCAATGTCGCTGGTGACATGAACGGTGACGGCCAGTTGACGGTGAGCGATGTGATTCTGCTCATCAATGACCTCATCAACGCCAATCGCATGACGACGGTCAACCCGGTTGCCGACGTGAACTGCGACGGCGATGTGAACATCACCGATGTCGTCAAACTAATCGACGCTGTGATGCGCGCCGAGTGAACGACTTGGTGAGGATTTCAACGGCATGCATGTGATTCAAAGAAATAAGTCATATTGAATAAGAAACAATCTGTCAGTTTGATTCTTGCAGTGATTTTGATTAAATTTGCAACCTGATGAGTGCCGATCAATAAATGACAAGGCTTATCTATCTTGGACATTAACAATATATAAACATTAAAACAAAGGCTTATGAAACAACGACTAAATTTGATGTGCCGAGTGGCGTTACTGTTACTGGCGCTGTTGCCGGTGGCACTATCGCTCCAAGCCCAGGATACTTTCTGGGTGAACGGCATCCGTTATTCAATTGACTACGAGGATGAGTACTATTGGGGCACCCCCGATATCATCACCCTGAGGGTGATTTCGGCAACGGGCAGCACGACCTATAGCGGCGAGATCGTCATTCCTGAAACGGTCAAGGTGAACGTGTCGCGTTACGAAGGTTCGTACTATGGCGGTAACTATGATATGTTCTGCCAGGTCACGGCCATTGGTGAAGGTGCCTTCCGCAATTGCACCGGCTTGACAGCAGTCCAGCTCCCCAAGAGCATCAAGACCATCGGCAAGAATGCCTTCTACGGCTGCTCGGGTTTGAATGAATTAACTATTCCCAACGGCGTGAGTAGCATCGGAGAACAGGCTTTTGCTTATTGCACAGGTCTGACATCAATGACGTTACCCAACTCGGTGACCTCGTTGGGATGGAACGCGTTTTACTCGTGTACAGGACTGAGCAACGTGACGCTCTCCAAGAGTTTGACCAGCCTTAATGGCACCTTCGTGGGCTGCACGGGCCTGACTACGGTGTCGATTCCCGCCGGTGTGCAGTCGCTCAACACCACGTTCAACGGCTGTACGGCATTGACGACGGTGCAGTTGCCTCGATCGCTTAAATCGATTGAAGAAGCAGCGTTTGACGGTTGCACTTCACTGGCGAGCATCTATCTGCCCGAAGGCGTGGATTACATCGGCAAACGGGCTTTCCGAAACACGGCTTTGACGTCAGTGGAACTGCCGAGCCGTGTGTCTAATGTGTTCGATAATGCCTTTGAGGGCTGCTCGCAGTTGACCTCGGTCACGAGTCGCAACCTCACGCCGCCTGTAATGGCCAACAGCGCAATCTTTGACGGCGAGACCTATGGCACTGCAGCGCTTTATGTCCCTGCCGTGGCTGTTACCCAGTACAGCGGCGCCGACTGGTGGAAACTGTTTGAGAACATCGAGGGCCAGGCCGCACTCGATACCCACTACGACTTTGAAGCCGGTGGCATCTACTACCTGATTACCGGCAGCAATACCGTTGAGGTGACCTACAAGGACACGAATTATAACAGCTATAGCGGCAATGTGACCATCCCTGCCAGCGTGACCTACAACGGCGTGACCTATAGCGTTACCGCCATCGGTACCTATGCCTTCAACAAATGCACGGGTCTGACCTCAATCGCGATGCCGGCCACCATCACCAGCATCGGCAGTTTTGCCTTTAATGGCTGCAATGGATTGACATCACTCAACCTCCCCGAGTCGCTTGCTGCCATCGGCGAGAGGGCATTCATGGACTGCTTGGGCGTGACCTCGTTGACCATCCCTGAAAATGTCACGAGCATCGGTGAATATGCGTTTTCCGGCATCAGAAACCTGACGTCCCTCACCTGGAACGCCCGCGAGTGCTGGACCAACGGCAACATGATCACCAGTGGCATCGCTACGTTGACCATCGGCGACGAGGTGGTTGTGATTCCAGGAAATCTGGCCTATGTCTCTGTCATCACAACATTGGATATTCCGCAGTCGGTGAAGTTTATTGGTCAGGACGCTTTCAATGGCTGTAATGGCTTGACATCGCTGACGATTCCCCAGAATGTGATTGATATAGGCACTAATGCCTTTGCAAACATCAACAACTTGACCTCGCTCGTGTGGAACGCCCGCGAGTGCTGGACCAACGGCAATATGCCCACCTATCGTATCAATACGTTGACTATCGGCGATGGTGTCAAGATATTACCCTCCTATCTGGCCAGGAACTCCAAGATCACAACACTGTCGATTCCTGAAAGTGCAACTGTCATTGGCGCATACGCTTTCGAACAATGCAGCGGCTTGACCAGTGTGGTCATTCCTGACAATGTCACCTTCATTGGTAAAAGCGCTTTCTACAGTTGCTATAATGTGGCAGACCTCACATTGGGCAAGTCGGTGACGACGATCGATGCCTACGCCTTCATGGGTTGCCTCATGAGCACGCTCACGTGGAATGCGCGCAACCTCAGCCTGGATGATTCAGGCGAGTATAATAATCAGTACGATTATTATCACACGATAGAGAAGCCTACTGTTTTTGATTTCTCAACGGTGTCGCAGTTAACCATCGGTAACGAGGTGGAGCAATTGCCCAACTATTTCGCCTATCAATCCAATGTGAGGACTGTGGAGATTCCGAATTCGGTCACTGCTATCGGTGATTATGCCTTTGCCGAATGCGACTTGTTGACCGATGTCACGCTGCCGGCAGGCCTCATCACTATCGGTGAAAGTGCATTCGAGAGCTGTGAGAATTTGGCGCATGCCGACTTGCCTGCCTCGTTGACAACGCTAGGTGCCCGCGCTTTTTATGGCTGTGATGACCTCACCAGCCTTGTCGTGCCGGCTTCACTCACCTCGTTCGGCAAGCGGGCATTCAACCAGTGTTTGGGCTTGGAAACCATCGTTGTCGATAGCGAGAACCCCGTGTATGATAGCCGCGAGAACTGCAATATCATGTTCAAGACCGCCAACGACAGCATCATGTTGATGGGTAAGAATGCAGTGCTGCCCAGCTCGCTGACGGCCATCCCCGACTCGGCCTTCTATGGCCATACCGAGATTACCCACATGGAGATTCCTGCATCGGTTAAAAGGATCGGCAAAGATGCATTCAACGGATGTTCTAACCTGACTTTTGTCACGCTTCCCTATGGGTTGACACAGATGGGTGATCGTGTATTCTACGGTTGCAGAAAACTGACTTCGGTCACGCTGCCGCCTGCACTGACTCAGATCGGTGAATGTGCATTCATGCTGTGCACTCAACTGAATTCTGTCACAATTCCTGCTTCGTTGACTCAAATCGGCAATCGTGCATTCTCCAATTGTAGTGCTCTGCAGTCGATCACTGTCGAGAACGGTAATCCGGTTTATGATTCACGTGGCAACTGCAACGCCATTATCGAAACTGCCAGCAACACCTTGACCGAAGGCTGCCTTTCGACGGTGATCCCGTCCTCGGTGAAGACCATCGGTCAGTATGCTTTCCAAGGCCGCTCGCCGTCCAATGTCACGATACCTGCAGGTGTTGAGACCATAGCCAGTTATGCATTTTACCAGTGTGACGTTGAGAATGTCTCTTTTGGTGAAACACTCAAGTCTGTCGGTTATTATGCTTTTGGCGGCTGTGACAATTTGATGACGCTTTCCCTCGGCAATTCGGTTGAGACCATTGGTGATTATGCTTTCAGCGGTTGCGAGAAATTGATGAATATCGATTTTGGTCATTCGCTGGTATCAATCGGCAATTATGCTTTCAGGAACTCTATCAGTACTGTTTATAGTGACAATCCTTCAATCTTCGTCGATGTTAACGGTGAAATGTTCATGCTTGTTCAATATGAAGGATACGATGACTATTACTATACACCCATCTATAACAATTATGACGGTTGGTATTGGTACCATAACTGGTACGGAGAGGAAATTTGGATCTCTGAAGAAGAACTGAATGAATTGATGAATGTCTCAGGAACGGTTACGATTACCTTACCTGAGTCATTGAAGACCATCGGCAGGTACGCTTTCTATGAATGCGAGGGACTGAGAAGCGTTGTGATGGCTCCGAACTCAGTGACATCTATTGGTGAAAGCGCATTCAGTCAGTGCCGAGGTATCGAGAGCATTGTCATTCCCGAGTCCCTCAAGACCGTGGACTATGGTGCCTTCACCGGTTGCAACATTGATACGGTTTGCATCAGTGACCTTGGGGCATGGTGTGACATCAACTTCTGGAATTCTAATAGTAATCCCGTTAACGGAAGTGAAGGTCTGTATCTGAACGGCGAAAAGATTGTCGATCTTGTGATCCCCGTTGGTGTGAGCGCCGTCAAGAAAGAAGCATTTGCCGGCTACAAGGGATTGAATAGCGCAACGATCGCCAACTCGGTCAAGAGCATCGGATACAATGCATTTAATGGTTGCCAGAATTTGAAGCGTGTGGACATCGGTGACTCAGTGGATTCGATTGCCAGCTATTCGTTCCCGTATTGCACTAGTCTGGATACTGTCAGCCTGGGTCGCTCAATGAGGTTCATTGGCTACATGTCGTTCTATAACGCTCCCATCGAGAGCCTGACTTCCTTGGCAACAACGCCCCCTGTCGTTGAGAGCTACAATCCTTTCACTTGCTATACGACTGCCACCTTGCGTGTGCCGATGGCTTCGGTCGAGGCTTATAGGGCCGCCGATATCTGGAAGAAGTTCACTTACGTCGAGGGTATTCCCGGTGGTGGTCCCGGTGACATGAACGGTGACGGCGAGTTCAGCGTCAGTGACATCACGATGCTCATCAATCTCATCATGGGTGCCGGTGAGGAAGGAATCGATGATAATGTCATGGCCGATGTGAACGGTGATGGCACCGTCAACATCAGCGACATCGTTATGCTCATCGAAATGGTTCTCAAATCGACCAGATAGAGATAAGGCCTATCCGAGATCCAATGCAAGAATGAAGGTGCGTCGACCATGACGCGCGACGCACCTTCGTTTCCTTGACCTGAAAGGGTGAATAAAGCACTTGAGCGAATGATATTCTGGATGATGGTATTGCTCAAGTGAAACAAAAACGCTAATTTTGCATTTTATTAATGACCAACTGTAAAATTCTGAAACAATGATGAGAATAAGACTTTTTTTCGTGGCCGCCCTGCTCCTGGCTATGCTGCAGGGTTGGGCTGCTCCCGCAGTGATAAACGTGAATGTCGGGGAATTGGACTTCGGCAATCTTGAGGTGGGCTACCCGGTGACCAAGTCGTTTATGGTATCGGGCACCAATCTCCAGGGCGACATCAATCTGGCAATCGAGTCACGGCACGACTTTTACTATGAAGTCACCCCCGAGACCATCACGCCCGAGGAGGCTGCTGGCGGTGCCGTCGTGAGGTTGAAATGCCTTCCCATTTCAGATTACCTGCATGGTGCAACCCTCCGGTTGACCAGTCAGGATGCCGAGGATGTCCTCATCCCGATTACAGCCACGGCCTACTATCCCGATATGTTCGTGAACAATCGTGCCGAGAACTTCACGGCTTTTGCCGGGGGATTCAGTAGGCGCACCGGCGTTGTCCGTTTTGCCGATGCCGAGATTCCGCCCACTCCTGGTACCGACCCCGTGTTGAGAGCTGTACACGTTGATTATATCGTGCCCGACTACTATTCGATCAGTGTCGAGGGTGCTGATGCCTCCCAATTTGGGGCCCGAATCGTGAGAGGCAGCTTCCTCACCAACATCTGTACTGTCGAGATTACTTATGTTCCTCGCTGTATCGGCACCCATTCGGCGACGCTCAAGCTCTATTGCAGCCGTGCAGGAGTCCCCCAGGTCACCATTCCGCTCAGGGGCGAGGCTGCCGAGGTGCTGGGTGACTTGAACGGTGACGGTGTTCTGGGTGTAGGTGACGTGACTGGCTTTATCAACCTGATGCTCAGCAATGGCGAGATTCCCTCGCGCGTCGACCTTGACAGCAACGGTTCGATTGACATCAGCGACATCACCATCCTGGTCAACCGCTTGCTTAACGCTGCCGAGTGACCGATTAAGCACTTTTTGACAGCAACCACCACAAGGGGTGCGGCAAATTTTTCTGCCGCCCCCTTTTTCTTAATACGAATTTCGCTAATTAGACGAACTAAACGAAAATAATTATTAGCTGTCCAGTAAAAGCTCAGTAAGGAGCGGCCAGGGCATAGGCAGGGGTGTAACGAGGCGAAGCCGAGTGCAACCCCTGTAATAGTTTAGCCCCATCGGGGCGGCAGTAAAATTGACATACAGCGTGTCGCCCCTGATGGGGCTATTATTCGTGTTTGGTTGTCATTTACAAGAGTGTAGCGAAGCGGAACTCCTGCCTATAACCTGACAGCCTTACGGGCTTAAATGTAACCCCGCTGGGGAGATGCCCCAACAGCTATATCATTGCCTTTCAGTACCTCCAACAGGACTCCATATTGCGCTCCTTAACACCCCATTTTGAATTAAAAAACTAAAAATGAGGCCAAATCTGTTGCACGGTTCAAAAAATGGTTCTATCTTTGCAGCCGATTTCGCGGCACATGTCTTGCTGGCGATGATGCTCATGCGTTAGTCAAGTCAAGAGTGTGACACTTGATCGTTGAAACTTCGATGTCAAGGCTATGATGCTAAGTGCCTGGCAGTCAAGCGTAGGACGATATAAAACGAGCGAGATAACCCTTGCCAGATGAACCCGTAAGGTCGGTGGGCTTCTCACACCGACAGGGTGATGTGGCCTCTGGTTATCCACACCCGGAATATTGTGCTGCGCCTGTGTTTTTCTGTGCACAGGCAGGCATGTAGCGCGCGAGTCGACTCAAGAGAGCATGTAAAACAAGAACAATAACTAAACGAAACAAGAACTATGTCTAAAGTTTGTCAAATCACCGGAAAGAAGGCGATCACGGGCAACAACGTATCGCACTCCAAGCGCAGGACGAAACGTAAATTCAACGTTAACGTCTTCAACCGCAAGTTCTATTGGCCCGAGCAGGGTCAGTGGGTACGCCTGACCGTTTCGGCCGCAGGCTTGCGCAACATCAACAAGATGGGCCTTGACGCCGCCCTGAAAAAGGCTGCCGCTGATGGCCATCTGACTGAAATCATGGTTATTAACAAGTAAGAAAGGAGCAACTGTATTATGGCAAAGAAAGCAAAAGGCGACCGCGTGCAAGTCATTCTGGAGTGCACCGAGCAGAAGGGTACTGGCGTTCCCGGCATCAGCCGTTACATCACGACCAAGAACCGCAAGAACACCACCGAGCGTTTGGAGCTCAAGAAATACAACCCCTATCTGAAACGCATGACCGTTCACAAGGAGATCAAGTAATCGCAGTACAACCATTTAACGACGATATTAAGTTATGGCAAAGAAAGTAGTTGCAACCCTTCAGACTGGTGAAGGACGCTCATGGAGCAAGGTGATCAAGATGGTCCGCTCCGAGAAGACTGGCGCTTACGTGTTTGAGGAGCGCATGGTCCCCAACGACAAGGTACAGGACTGGCTGAAGTAATTTCACAGTCAACCACAATACACAAGACTGCCCGACGCTGACATTCAGCCGTCGGGCGGTTTTTTTATACTGGCGGCACCCTGGACAAGCAAGGCAATATCACCACCCGTTCCTCGTTATAAATGTGAATGAACCGTGCATGAGCCATACGGCATGAAGAAAATCGCGATACATACTATTGTGGCGCTTATCACAATACTGTGGGGCATGAATATGAGTGCTCAGGACGGGCTGCGGCCCCGCGGCGACGTGAACGGCGACTGTGAAGTGACCATCGCCGACGTGAACATGCTGGTTGACGGTGTGTCGCGTGGGATTGAGTATCATCCGTTCTATACCTATGCCTGCGACATCAATGGTGACCGCGAGATCAACATCGCCGACATCAATCTACTCATCGATGCTCTGTTGGGTACTGAACTGCGGCCCATGCCCTCTTACTCGGGAACATTGCCCGTTCTCTATATCAATACCGAGGGCGGCCGTGACATCGTCGGCAAACAGAAGGAGGACTACCTGCATGCTGACTGGTGGCTGGATGCGATGGGCATCGAGGGATATGAGTCCATCGGGTCGCACGACGCTCCTCTGGGCCTGCTCATCAAGGGGCGGGGCAACTATACTTGGGAGAATTACAACAAGAAGCCGTTCACGATCAAACTCGACCAGAAATGCAGCATGCTGGGTATGCCCTCCAATAGGCATTGGGTGTTATTGTGCAATATGGAATACTGGATGGGCGATTTGAACGATGCAATACCCTTTGAAATCGGGCGGCGCCTGGGCATGGAATGGGCACCACGACAGGAACCTGTCGAGGTGGTGCTCAACGGCCAGTACATCGGTCTGTATTTCCTCACCGAGAAGATAAGGATTAACAAGCACCGCATTAATGTCACCGAGCAGGAGAACAACGAAACCAACCCCGATCTCATCACTGGGGGATGGCTTTTGGAAATCGATAATTACTACGCGTCTAACCAGATAAACTTGGTCGAGGGCAACGGCTCGGCGCTATGGATCACGCCCCATTCTCCCGACACGCTGAGTGCCGTCCAGCGGGAATATATCACCGCTTTGCTCACCGATGCCGATGCCGCCATCTACAATCCCGACAAGGAAAGCGAGGAATGGGAACGATACATCGACTTGAACTCGCTGGCTGTCTATTATGTCGTCGAGGAGATTGTCGATAACCCCGAATCTTTCTCGGGGAGTTGCTATATGCACAAGGAACGTGGCGAGGACACAAAGCTGGTTTTCGGGCCGCATTGGGACGGGGGCAGTTGCTATGTGCGCCATGCGGCCAATTTCCACGGTGATCATTTCATCTACGATGAAGTGCCCAGTGGCCTTCACCAGCACTGGATTGGGGAGATTGCCAAGTATCCCAGGTTTCAGGCACGGGTTCGCGAATTATGGGCGACATTTTATCGTGAGATTTATCCGTCAATGGACGACTATGCCTACTCATTAACGTCCCGCATCGAACAGGCCGGTGTGTATGACAACCTGCGCTGGCGTCACTACTCGGGTGACTACGTCAGCATCACGTTCCGTTATAACCGGTATTTCAGGAGATATTTTCACATGAAGGTGGACTGGCTTAACACACAGTGGGGTGTTGATACGATTGAAATTCCAGAGTCGCAAGAGCCAGTTCCAGATCCAAATTCGTATCAACAGAATGATGATGGGTGTTCAAACCGCAATACACAAGAATCATCAAGAGGCCACGGTGCACATCCCAGAGGAAAACAACGATGACCCGGGAACCCTAATGTCCGTTTGATTACTGTTACCTATGATCTGAAAAAAGTAAAGCTACAAGGTGAGGTCGCGCTGCTGGTCTAGGTGCTTGATGACGCGGGCGGGTACGCCAGCCACTACAGTGTTTGACGGCACATCCTTCACTACAAGCGCTCCGGCGCCGATAAGCACGTTGTCGCCCACGGTGACACCGCCCAACACCTTGGCACCACAGCACACCTCCACGTTGTTGCCGATGACTGGTGCCTGCAGGTCGTGATCATAACCTAGCGTCACATGGTGATAAATCTTGCAGTTCTCGCCGATGGATTTGGCTGAGATGATGCTACTAAAGCCGTGTTGGAAGATTAAGCCCCCCCAATTTCAGTAGTGGTAATATACAAGTGCTGCATGGGGCGCAGCCAACAACTGAACAAAAGTCGCTTGATGCCTATGCGGCGATACAACAGTGAACGGTACTCAGGAAAGTTGGCGGCGAGGTATGCCATTCCGCTGATTCCATCAGCGATGTGTTGCCATCGACACCACTGAGTCAGGTCGGCAGCGACCAGTTCTTTTTGTGTAGGGCTCATCATGAGCCACATTAGCCAAGCTACAGGCCACATCATTAGTCCTCGCAGTATACATAACCTTTTTCGCATAGTGTTCTATCTTCTTACGTTATAATCAGGAAAAAGAATCCGACGGGTGGCGGCGGCAATGGTGTTCCAGTCGTATTTTTCAAGGTCGTAATGTTGAGTCTCGACTGGGGTTTCGAGCAGTCGGGTGATGGAGGAGCACAGGGCATCGACGTCTTTTACGGCGAAATAGTTCTGCTCGGGCAGATCGACCTGACGGGTGCCGGGGATGTCGCTGCACAGGATGGGCAACCCATAGGCCATCGCCTCGAGCAATACCATCGGGAAGCCCTCGTTGACCGACGGCAGGACGAAGCATCTGGCATGACTGTAGAGCTGGCGCAAGTCCTCACCGGTGGTGAATCCGGTGAAAATCACTTTATTTTCCGTATCGAGCTTTTCCAGCAGTTGGCGATAGGTGCTGTCGTGGTCGCTGGCGCCGGCAATGACCACTTGAGTCACTTGGGGCAGACGGTTGGCCGCTTCGACAAGGTACTCAAGGCCTTTCTCGGGCGTGAGACGTCCCACGGCGAGCAGGTATTGACCCGGCGAGATGCCGTGCTTCTCAAGAAACGAGGTAGACTCGCTGCGCGTGACGGGGTCGATGCCGTTTGGGATAAAGACGCTCTTGTCCAGGGCGCCGCATTTCTCCATCTGATGCTTGTTGACGAAAATGACTCGGTTGCTATAGCGCAGCGACAGCAGTTCGCACTGGCGTAGCAGCCAGCGGGCGGGAGCGCTCCACTTGCTGTGCTCGTAGTTGGGACTGTGGTAGGTGAGCACCACGGGCAAGCCCATCAATCGCACCAGGGGAGCGAACATGCCGGGCCCGATGTTGTGGATATGCACCACGTCGGGGCGGTGCGTCAGGATGTGCAGCACGCTCAGCAGCGTGTGCCACACGGCCTCAAAACCCTTGACACGCGTCGAGGGCAGGTCGATATACTCGATGTTGGGAAAGGTCTGGGACGATTGTTCGGTCAAATAGGCGCGACGACGATAGAGGCGCACCTTCACGTCCTGCATGTGGGTGTAAAGATGATAGCTATGAGCCTCGACACCCCCCTGGATGCCAGGGAAACCACGCGTGCCGATCACCGCTATCGTTTTCATAGTGAACAGTTAATAGTTAATAGTGAACAGTGAACAGTGAACAGTGAATAGTTAACTGTTAACTCAAAGGTCCTAACTGTTAACTGTTCTCTGTTAACTGAATTTAGTCCCAGCAGATGTCTTGACCCTTGCGGATGCGCCACTTGTTCTTAAGGATCCACAGGATGGGTACCCAGGGACGGCGCACCATGTCGTGGCGCTCGGTGACGATGAAGGTGCAGTTGCGCTTGCACTGGCGCACCTTTTCCATCGCTTCCTTGGCCTTGTCGCTGTTCATGATGTTCTCGAAGGAGTCTTCCTTGATGTTGCCCATCTTCCACTCTTCACAGCTGCCGTTGCAAGGGGTCACGTTGCCCCACGGGTCGATGAAGAAGAAATCGCTCAGCGCGCCGCAGGGCGGACGATACTCGTCGGTGTCACCGCGCAGGCGGCGGTGAATCGAACGGTTGAAGTAGGCACGGCCGTAATCCTTCAGGCGGTCCTTGAAGTGGCGGCGCTTGCTGGTGAGCAATGCCTTGACAAAGAGCTCATGCTGTCGCAGGGCCTCCTCGCTCTCGATTTGGTTGTCCTCCTTGTGGAAGTACCATGAATTGTGTACTGCCGAGTTGCCCAACTCCACGTCCAGTGCCACGCACAGGTCGTAGAGGTGGAGCAGGTCCATGTAGTTGTCGGGCGAAATGACCACCGAGAAGCCGATGTTCTTGCACTTGGTCTTCTTCAACTCCAGCATCGTGCGCAGGGCATGGTCAAAGCCATCCTTGATGCCGCGCTTGGCGTCGTTGATCTTGGGCAGACCCTCGACACTCACGCGGATGAGGATGTTGGGATATTTATTGGCGAGCTCCACGATTTTAGCTGTGTTGTAACCGTTGGTGCTCAGCTCCAGCAGACGAGATTTGGGATAGAGAATTTCGAAGATGCGGTCGATATCTTTACGCAACGTCGGCTCACCACCCGTGATGTTGATGCGCAACCCCGCGGGCAGTTTCTCATAGTAGGAGGCGTCTATTTCCTCGTTCGGGCTGGTCTGGAACTTCCAGATGTTGCACATGTTGCACTGGGCATTGCACCTGAAAGTGGTGATCAGACTTCCCTGAATCACATTCTTCATTTGCTATCGTCAATAAGCCTTATACACTAATTTAACTTGTGAAAAAGCGAAATATTGTGCAAAAGTAATAAAAAAATGTGAAGTGGAGTATCAAATGTGGTAGATGTCTTTCATCAGCACGTTCATGTGGGTGGCGGGGGCAAAGCGTTCAAGGGCTTGGCGGGCGATGGCAGCATGGTCCCATTGGCGGGTCATCGACATCGTGATGGCGGTCGAAAGTGTCTCTTTATCAAATGGTTGGAAGATGATGCCGTTGGTGGTGTTGATGAGTTCGGGGATGCCACCCATGTTGGATCCGGCCACAGGGGTGCCGGCGCACAACGACTCGACGACACTCAGGGGGTTGTTCTCATACCACTGCGACGGCACTATGCAGAAGCGTGCACCGGCCAGCAGCCGTGCCACGTCGGGGGCGTCGAGCATACCCAGGAACTCGATGTTCTCTTTGTCGGCATACTTGATGCGCATGGCTGGCTCCAGCGTGCCGCTGCCGGCGATCTTCAGCCGGTAGGGCAGGTGAGAGGCCACCTCCAGCAGGTCCTCGATGCCCTTCTCGGCCGACAGACGTCCCACAAAGCAGTAATAGTCCTCTCGTGGTGCACTGGTGTCGATGGATTGATATTGCTTGAGCTTGACGGGGTCAAGGAAATTGTTCAGCACCTTGATTTTGTCGCGGTCGAAACCGCCGGCGATCATCTTGTCGGCCATGAACTGGCTGGGGCAGATGAACACGTCGGTGTTCTGCTGCAGTGTGCGGCGATTCCACTTCCTCGCCTCGAGCCATGCCACGCCGCTGGCCGGCAAGGACCCTTTCATGCAACGATGCATGAGCACGTTCAACTTTGAGCAGTTGAAGCATTTCTCACACGGCTTGCCGTTCAGCAGGCAATCATAGCGCGGGCACAGCAGTTTATAGTCATGCAGGGTCCACACCACGCGCACGCCATGCTTGTGGGCCAGTTCACCCACTACGGGCGACAAGTAACTGTGGATGTTGTGAAGGTGGACAACGTCGGGCTTGAAGTCGTTGAGCACGGCCTCGAAACGCTGGCCTACATCGCCGCGTCCCAGGGTGCGTTGCAGGGCACGCCACTGGTTGCCCATGCCGCCGCCGAAGCTCACCTGGCTGGCAAACCGGTCTTGATAATGGGCCTTAAGGTTCTGGGGGTACTCCATCGCAAACACCTGAGCCTCCGCGCCGTTCTCACGGAGCAGAGCCTCGGTGTTGAGGACAACGACACAGTCGCCGCCTCGGGGATAATAAAACTTATTGACCAAGAGTACGCGTTTAGCCATAGGCAATCATTACTTGTTGTCGTCACTATTATAACGCATCAACAAGTCTTTTATTTTTCAAGAACAAGTTTTTTATCTTTTCCGCCTCTCCTCAAAAGAACCTAAGGTCCTTAAAGACCTTAATGCCCTTAAAGACCTTAGAACCTTCTCAAGCAGGAATCAGACATTGAAGCGGAACACGACGATGTCGCCGTCCTGCATCACATATTCTTTACCCTCGATGTGCAGCTTGCCAGCCTCCTTGACGGCGGCCTCGCTGCCATAGTGGATGTAGTCCTCGTACTTGATGATTTCGGCACGGATGAAACCGCGTTCAAAGTCGGTGTGGATGACTCCGGCGCACTGCGGTGCCTTGCTGCCGCGACGATAGGTCCAGGCGCGCACCTCCTTGGGACCGGCCGTGAGGAAGGTCTCGAGGTTCAGCAGGGCGTAGGCCGACTTGATGATACGGTTCACGCCGCTCTCTTCCAGCCCGATCTCGGCCAGGAACATCTGGCGCTCCTCGTAGTCCTCGAGTTCAGCAATCTCGCTCTCGGTCTGGGCGGCAACGACCAGAATCTGGGCGTCCTCGTCCTTGACGGCCTCGCGCACGGCATCGACATAGGCATTGCCGTTCACCACGCTCTTGTCATCGACGTTGCACACATACATCACCGGCTTGTTGGTCAACAGGAACAGCTCGTGGGCGATTTTCTCCTCGTCCTTGTTGAGCAGTTCAACGGTGCGGGCGCTGCGGCCTTGTTCCAGGGCCTCCTTGTAGCGTTTCAATACCTCATACTGCACCTTGGCCTCGCGGTCGCCACCGGTTTGAGCCTGCTTCTGCACCTTGCTGATGCGGCTCTCGATGGTCTCCAGGTCTCGCAGCTGCAACTCCAGGTCGATGACCTCCTTGTCGCGCACGGGGTCCACGGTACCGTCCACGTGAGTCACGTTGTCGTCGTCGAAGCAACGCAGCACGTGGATGATGGCATCGGTCTCGCGGATGTTGCCCAGGAACTTGTTGCCCAGGCCCTCGCCGCGGCTGGCACCTTTCACCAGGCCGGCGATGTCAACGATCTCGACCGTGGTGGGGACGATGCGTGCCGGATTCACCAGCTTGGCGAGCTCGTTAAGACGCTCGTCGGGCACCGTGATCACACCCACATTGGGCTCGATGGTACAGAAAGGGAAGTTTGCCGACTGCGCTTTGGCGTTCGACAAGCAGTTGAACAGAGTGGACTTGCCCACATTGGGCAGTCCCACGATTCCACATTGTAATGACATAGTTTTATCTCGTTTTTTTATGTTTTCTGGATGGCAAAGGTACACAATTCCCTCCACACCACCAAATGCCGCCTTCCCTGTAGCGTTTTCGAGGCTTAAAAAAGCAAGAAAAGCTCGTTTTGGCAGTACTTTTTTGCACTTTAAGCAATAACCGACAAAAAATTGCGTTAATATGAGTAAATGGACCTGACTAAGCTCCGACATATTGCGATTATGCTGCTGTTGATGGTGTGCGCCGTAGCGCATGCCCAGGATAATGACATGATTCTGAATCGCCCCTATGCCGACACCAAGAAGGTGCACTTCGGCTTCTCGGTGGGCATGAATTTCCAGAATCTCGCCATTACCAATAACGGCCGTGTCACCGCTGGCGGCATCTCAGATAACGGTGAGGAGTGGTACGCCGACGTATCGGCTCACTCGCCGGGCTTCAGTGTAAACGTGCTGGCCGATTACCGCATCGCCGAACACTTCAACCTGAGGATCTCGCCGGGACTGTACTTCGGTAACAAGGTGGTGCGTTTCCTGAACCATCGCGGCGATTCGCAATGGGCCGAGCAGAGCCACTACAAGCAGAGCCAGAACATCAAGTCGACCTATATTGTCGTGCCCGTTGACCTGAAGATGAGCGCCAAGCGTTATCACAACATCCGCCCTTATTTCACAGCGGGTGCGATGTACGCGGGCGACCTGGCCAGGGATCGCGGTGAACAATACAAGCTCAAGAACAGCGACGTGATGCTCACGGTGGGCATGGGTTGTGACTTCTATATGCCCTACTTCAAGCTGTGTCCCGAAATCAAGTTCTGCTTCGGCTTGAAGAACCTGTTGGATAAGAACCGTCCCGACCTGGAGGACCGTCCCGAGGATTATCGCTTTACCGAGAGTGTGAACAAGATCAAGAGCGATATGGTGGTGGTCACGTTCTATTTTGAATAATGAAGTAATGTCGATTAAGTTACTTGACATAAAACGCTTGCTGGCTGCGATGACAATGGCTGTCGTCGTGGCGTTTGGCGCTTTGGCACAGTCCGATGCCGCTTTCTCTCACTTCTGGTTGGGCAAGAGCTACTACAATCCTGCAGCCGCCGGTGAGTATAACGGCATCCACATGAACGTGGGCAGCCGCATGCAGTGGGTGGACTTCAGGCATGCGCCCATGAACTTCTATGTCACCGTCGATGCACCTTACAAGTTCATGGGACAACTGTTTGCGGGCGGTGTGAAAGCCGAGTATGAACGCATCGGTTTGTACACCAACACCCGAATCGGTGCCCAGGTCGCCTACAAGCGCAGGTTTGGACGCCTCCTGACGGTCAGTGTGGGCATTCAGCCCGGCGTGTTTTCCCAGACTTTCCGTGGCACTGAGACCATCACTCCCGCGGCCGATGAGGAGAATCCCAGTAACTCCGATATTATCCCTAATACCGATATTTCGGGTACGTCATTCGACGCCAATGTGGGCGCTTTTGTGTCCCATCCCAAGTTTTGGGCCGGCTTTGCTGTGACACACGTGACGTCGCCCGGCATCGAGCTCAAGCAGTCCCGCGAGTCGCTCGAAGTTTATGAATTCAAGGTGAGCCGTGGCTATAATTTTATGGCTGGTGGCAATATTCCTATTAATAATACGTTATTTGAAATACAGCCCTCGGGAATGTTCTTTGCCACGGATAAGGTCTGGACAGCCCAGGTGGCCACTATGGTGCGTTATAACCGCATGCTCAACATCGGTGCCGGTTACCGGTGGAAAGATGCAGTGACGGCCTTTATCGGCGTCAATCTCAAGAACGCTTACATCGGATATGCCTACGACTATCCGGTATCGGCCATCAGCAAGGCAACCTTCGGCAGCCACGAGGTGTTTGTAACCTATAATGTGAAGCTCGATAAGCGAGAGAAGAACAAGAACAAACAAAAAAGCGTACGCTTAATGTGAGAATATGAAGAAACTAATTTTGATACTGTTGGTCGCTGTGGCGACCGTGTCCTGCGGATCGGTGCGCAAGGGTGGTACCGGCGGCGGTGAAGTCACCGGTGTCGGAGCCGCTGTGTTTAACGAGACCACGCCCTATGGCATGGTGCTTGTTGATGTGGGCTCGATGCGCGAGGGACCAGGGGAGCGTGACTCGATTTGGGGTATCGATTCCACGGCACACGGCATCTCGGTCGACGCCTTCTGGATGGACGAGATGGAAGTGAGCAATTCCAAGTATAAGCAGTTTGTATATTGGGTGCGTGACTCCATTATCCGTGAGCGCCTTGCCGACCCCAACTACGGCGGCAACGAGGAGTTCAAGATCGAGGAGGACAAGGAGGGTAATCCCGTCACTCCGCATCTCGACTGGAGCAAGTCCATCCCCTGGAAGAACCCCAGCGAGGACGAGGAGCGCGCTATCAACAGCGTCTATCGCATCAATCCCATCACTGGGGTCAGGGAACTTGACGCTTCCCAGATGAATTACCGTTATGATGTCTATAACCTGACCGAGGCCGCCAAGCGTCGTCACCGCTTCGATCCCGAGCGCCGTGACTACAACACCGACCACGAGGTGGACATGACGCCTCCCACCATCAGCAAGGATACCGCCTTTGTCGATGACGACGGCCGCATCATCCGCCAGACCATCACCAGGCCCTTGCAGAGCGACTTCGACTTCCTGAACACCTACATTGTCAATATTTACCCCGACACCACGTGCTGGGTGAATGACTTTGAGAACGCTTACATGGAGCCTTACGTGCGCATGTACTTTGCCAACGGCAACTACAACAGCTACCCCGTCGTGGGTGTGAGCTGGGAGCAGGCCAATGCCTTCTGCCACTGGCGCACCGAGTTCCTCAAGAAGTCGCTGGGCAATCAGGGCATCTACGTGGAGCCCTTCCGCCTGCCCACCGAGGCCGAGTGGGAGTTTGCTGCCCGTGCCGGCCAGAACAAGAACAAGTATCCGTGGGACGGCGACCTGCCCCTGACGGTTGACGAGGGCTGCTTCTATGCCAACTTCAAGCCCGACGAGGGTAACTACGTCAAGGACGGTTACATCATCTCGGCTCCCGTGGGCACCTATGAGCCCAACGACTACGGCCTGTATGACATGGCCGGTAACGTGAGCGAGTGGACCTCGACCGCCTACACCGAGAGCATCGACCGCATGACCGACGACATCAACCCCGAGTACCGCTACTATGTGGCTAAGGAGGATCCTTACAAGATGTCGCGCAAGATCGTGCGTGGCGGTTCCTGGAAGGATGTGGTGCACAACATCCGTGCCGACTTGCGCATGTGGGAATACCAGAACGAGCAGCGCAGCTACATCGGTTTCCGTTGCGTGCGCTCCAAGGTGGGTCTCGTCAAGGGCAAGCGCAAAAACTGCTGCAAGGACTAATCCACATTATTATAATAACTAAGAGAGAACAAATCATCACACTCATTTTTTCATAGTTCAAGCAACAATGGGTAAAATCAAGAGATATAAAAAGAAAGCAGGCCGCTTCCTCAAGAGCGACAGCGGACAGCGTTTTTTCAACTTCGCCTACAGTATCGGTGCCGCAATCGTTATCTTGGGTGCCTTGTTCAAGATTCTGCACATGCCGGCTGGTAATGCTCTGCTCTCTATCGGTATGGGTACCGAGGTGCTCATGTTCGTGCTCACGGCATTCGACAAGCCTGAGAAAGAGTATCACTGGGAGGAGGTATTCCCCGTACTGGCCAGCCAGGATCCCGAGGACCGTCCCGATTTCAACTCGGGTGGCGGTATCTTCATTGGCGGCGGTGCAGGTGGTGACGGCGAAGGCTATGAAGGTGGCGGCGACGTCAACATCAGCGTGGCCGAGGCCAAGGGTGCCGTCGGTCTGCCCCAGGGCGTGAACCTGAGCGAGGAAGACACCCTGTCGCTGAGCGAGAGCATCGCCAAGATGGCTGCCGCCAGCGATCAGCTCTCACGCATGGCCGAGCTGACCGATGCCACCCAGCAGTACCTGAGCCAGATGGCTGGCATCAGCGAGCAGATGCAGAAGCTCCAGGCCACCACGACAGCGCTCAACGAGGTGAGCGAGACGTTGCTCAACAGCTACAAAGCCATTACCGACAACAGCCAGAACATCTCGAACAGCTCAACAGGTTATGTGGACCAGATGCAGGCCCTCAACCAGAACATCAGCGGCCTGAACACCATCTACGAGATCCAGCTCAAGAGCATCTCTTCACAGCTCGACAACATCGACCGCGTGAACCGTGGCTTGAAGGACATCCGCGACATGTACGAGAAGAGTGCCGCCGAGAGTGCCCACTACTGTGACGAGACCGAGAAGATGGCCCGCTACATGAAGCAGCTCAACAGCGTCTATGAAAAGATGGTCAAGGCCATGACCATGAACATGTACCGCCCGATGCCCGGCATGCCCGGCATCGAGCCTGACAATGATCAGGACGCGTGACGCCACAACCAAAACCCGATATTTGACATCAATCCTATTTTAACCGATAGAGAGAAACAATAGATGGCAACCTCAAAAAATAAGAGCGTCAACCGCATGTCGCCGCGAGAGAAGATGATTAACCTCATGTATATCGTCTTGACGGCTATGCTTGCCCTGAACGTGTCGAGCGATGTGCTCAACGGTTTCAGTCAGGTGCAGGACGGCTTGACTCGCTCCAACCGCACCATCATGGCGCGTAACCAGGCCCTCTATGCCCAATTGCAGGCCTTCAACGAGAAGAACCCCGAGAAAGGCAAGATATGGCTGGACAAAGCGACCCAGGTGGTGGGAGAAACCGATAAGCTCTACAACTACATAGACTCGCTGAAACTGTTGATCGTCAGGACTGCCGACGGCGAAGATGCCGATGTCAACAACATCCGCAGCCGTGACAACACCGAAGCCGCCAGCGTCGTCATGTTGCCTCCCAAGGAGACTGGACGACCCGGCAATGGCAAGATCCTGAGGTCGCGCATTGACCAGTATCGTCAGTTCGTGACATCCTATCTCGATGATCCCGAGAAACGTCAGAACCTGGAGGCGGCCCTCTCGACAGTGCCCCCCAAGGCCCGTGGTGAGGAAATGAGCAAGAAGAACTGGGAAGAGACCATGTTCGACAATATGCCCTGTATCGCAGCCGTCACGCTGTTGACCAAGTTGCAGAACGATGTGCGCTATGCCGAGGGTGAGGTCTTGAACCAGATGCTGACCAACGTCGACCTGGGTGACCTGCGTGTGAACCTGGTCAACGCCTTCGTCGTGCCCGACTCGCGTATCGTGATGCGCGGCACCAAGTACAGCGCCCACATCGTGCTCGCTGCCATCGATACCACCCAGCGACCCATCGTGTATGTCAATGGCTCCCACTTGAACAACAACACGGGTATCTATGAGGTGGCGACCAGCAAGGCGGGTAATTATGAATACTCGGGCTGGATCGAGGTGCTGGGCCGCGACGGCACGGTGACAAAACGCGACTTCAAGTCGAGCTACACCGTCATCGACCCCCTGGCCACCATCAGTGCCACGATGATGAACGTGCTGTATGCCGGTATCAACAACCCCATCAGCATCGCTGTGCCCGGTGTGCCCGAGGGCAGCATCAGCGCCACGATGACCAACGGAACGCTCACCAGGAGCGGTGATGGATGGGTGGCACATCCCAGCAAGGTGGGTGCCGAGTGTGTCATCTCGGTGACCGCCGAGATGGACGGCCAGCGCACCAACGTGGGCAGCACCACCTTCAAGGTGCGCAAGCTGCCTGATCCCACACCCTTCATCACCTACAAGGACGACAAGGGACAGCCCAACCGTTACAAGGGTGGCAAGCCCTTCTCCAAGGCCCTGCTGATGGCCGCCGGAGGACTGGATGCCGCTATCGACGACGAAATCCTGAACATCGACTACAAGGTTGTGTCGTTCGAGACCGTATTCTTTGACTCGATGGGTAATGCAGTGCCCGAGCTGTCTAACGGCTCGCAGTTCTCCGAGCGACAGAAGGCCGCCATGCGCCGCCTGTCACACGGCAAGCGCTTCTACATCTCCCGCGTCAAGGCTACCGGCCCCGACGGCATCACCCGTGACATCTCGCCCATCGAGGTTATCGTGAACTAGTCCCAATTGAAAAGATCATAAAGCAATAAACCAGAATATGAAGAATCTTAGATTGATAATCGCTCTGCTGCTCATCGGCTTGGCTGTACAGGCCGGTGCCCAGGTGACCAAGCGCTCCGAAGGCGACTCCCGCAAGAAGGACAAGAAGGAGGGCGCTGCAGCAATCACCGACCGTCAGCAGTCATTCTACGAGGTCAGGGAACCCAGTGATGCCGACCTGCAGTGGATGAAGGTCATCTACCGTTCACTCGACCTAACCAAGGGCAAGAATCCGGCGCTTTACTATCCCGAGGTGCCCAACGAGGACGGTGAGAACCTCTACTTCATCATCATGCGCCTGCTGGCCACGAACCAGATCTCGGCCTACGAGTACCTGGTTGACGGACGCGAGATGTTCACCGAGGACTTCAAGGTCAAGGTGAATGAGCTGTTCGACCGCTTCTCGATTTACTACACCGAGGCCAAGGGCAGCACAGCCAAGAATCCCATCTATGAATTTGAGGCCGCCGACATCCGTGGTGGCGAAGTGCTCAGTTACTACATCATCGAGAAGTGGGAGTTTGACACCCGCAGCAACCAGATGAAGGCGCGCGTCGAGGCCCTGTGCCCCGTGCTGCACCAGGCCGACGACTGGAGTGGTGAGGCCGTGCCTTATCCCATGTTCTGGGTCAAGCTCAACGACATTCGTCCCTATCTGGCACAGCAGTATGTCTTCACCGACGACGACAACAACCTGGCCCGCTACAGCATCGACGACTTCTTCAAGTTGAACATGTACACGGGCGACATCATCAAGACCAAGAACCTGCGCAACCTGTCGCTCAAGCAGATGTTCCCCGAGGAAGAGGCCTACAAGCACGCTCAGGACAGCATCGAGCAGCGCCTGCGCAGCTTCAACAAGGACCTGTGGGTTCCGCCGTTGGAGGAACTGCAGGCTCGTGCCGAAGCCGAGGAGAAGGCCCGTGCCGAGGCCGAGGGTGAACTCGAAGAGGGTGAGGAAGGCGCCGAGCAAGTTGAAGGCGAAGCCGCCGACAAGGAAGAGAAGACTGTGACGCGCACCACCAAGCGCGGCAGCAAGTCCTCGAGCTCTAAGAAGTCGAGCTCTAAGAAGTCGAGCAAAGCCAAGGAAAAAGAAAAGAAGGCCAAGATCAAGGAGCGCAAGCCCAAGACCAGCACCCAGACCGTCAATGCCGGCGTGCGTTCGGTGCGCAACCGCAAAAAATAATCTTGAAATAATAAAAGAGTTAAATCAGTAGCAATGCACGGGGCAGTACACTGTCTCGTGCATTGTATTAGGCAACGATGTTGGCCCAAACCCTGCGGGTCTAATGCGAACCTTTAGCTCGGCGTAGCCAATTACACGAATTTATCAAATATAACATGAGTTCGATGAATAACAGTGCTGATAATCAGTTCCCCCTCTTGGTCAAGAGGGGGTGCCCGATAGGGCGGGGGCGTTCGTGTTACTGCGACAGATTATCGTCATCGGTGGCATTAACGCCCTCTAATACCCTCTAATCGCTCCCCCTCCTCCGCCCTTCGGGCACCTCCCCCCAGGCGGGGGAGGAATCCCTTCTCCCCTAGGGGATGAGTTGATTATCACTACTTTATTTTCGTCGAACTCACGTTAATCTAATGTAAGTTCGACGATATTCTATTCTAGATCAACCAGTAGAGACGCAAAATATTGCGTCTCCAATCGTCAACCATTACCAATGGTGCCCTAGAGACGCAATATTTTGCGTCTCTACATAGCGGACGAATTGATTATCATTGTTTTATTCTTGTCGAACCAACGTTAATTTGGTGAAATAATTAATTATTTTTCGTGTAATTCGACTGATTAGCGGAATCTGCATTGCAAAAAATCAATGGGCCGACTGCTGTTTCGTTCCCTTGTATGATGGTCATTCATCGCATGCGGGCTGTTTTTTGCAAAAAAATATTTCACAAAAACCTTTGCCGGTTTTGGAAAATTATCTACCTTTGCGACGCTAAAAAACGAAAGGGGGTTGGTTAACCTACTGTAAGAGATTGATAATCAATACATATTGACCTGAATGACATCGCTCGGCACGTGGCTCGCTGGCGATGCTCCATCTGATATAGGGCCACAACCCAATGAAGAAATTCATCAATTAACAAACAAATAAAACATTAAAAACAAAACAAACTCATTATGATTATTGTTCCCGTAAAGGAAGGCGACAACATCGAACGCGCCCTTAAGAAATTCAAACGTAAAACCGAGAAGACCGGTGTCATCAAAGAACTGCGTACCCGTCAGGCTTTCCAGAAGCCTTCGATCACCAACCGCAAGAAGATGATGAAGGCTGTCTATGTACAGCAGCTCCGCAACCGCGAAGAGTAATACCCGATCAACTCACATCAATTATATCATGACAGGAAGCGCCGTCAGGCGGTTCCTGTCTGTTTTTTTGTGTCATCTTGTCATGGCACGGTAGGGGTCGCTTCCAGCGACGGGGATAGTGTGGTTCTCCCGTGGGTAATGCAAACCACTTCGCTGCTGCTCAGAGGTTTGCATTGCCCACGGTTACTCAAATGACCGCCCTTCGAGCGTCTTTACGCCTTCGCGTGGCAAGCGTCGCGGATGCCATATTGTTTAAGTTGTTTTAAAAATCTTAGCGTCTTAGCGCCTTTGCGTGGGGCCTAAACGCGCGGATGCCAAGGCAGCGTCTTTGCCTGGGGTCAACGAGCGCCGATGGTGTGTGGTGTTAAAATGTGCCAAAAGGCTTAAAAGTTGAATTTTTGACAAGATTTTTGGCCTAAAATTTGCAATTCATAAAAATAGTTGCTATTTTAGCGACGCAATAGCAGCACGTCCTCGGTCACCTGCCGTGACGGCTGCTGATGCCACACAATTGTATGCCTATGAACGCTACTGTGGAACGCTTCCTGCAATACCTGCGCCTCGAGCGCAATCTGTCCTGGAGAACGGTGGACCTCTATCGCCGTGACCTTGAGCAGTGGGATGCGTTCGTCACGGGTGGCAACGGCAACCTCGATCTGGCTTCGGTCACCGCCAGCGACATACGCGCATGGCTCATGCAACGGTCGGCCCAAGGAGACTGTGCAGGCACCTTGCGACACAAGGTGCAGGCCATCAGGGCCCTTTACCGTTACCTGCTGCGGCGTGGCGATGTCGCTTCCAATCCGGCAGCCCAGGTCGATCTGGCCAAGTTGGCCAAACCCTTACCCAAGTTTGTACGTCAACCCGCTGTCGATGCCGTGCTGGATGCCGACATCGATGAGGATGATTTCACCCAAGTGCGTGACCGTCTCATCGTCATGCTGTTCTATGAGACGGGCATCCGTTTGAGCGAACTCATCGGCTTGCAGGACACGGCTGTCGATACCGCCAGCCGTGAGCTCAAGGTGCGAGGCAAGCGGGACAAGGACCGCATTGTCCCCTTCGGCGACGAGCTTGTCAAGTGGATTGAGCATTACCGCACCTTGCGAGCCACCTTGCAGCCCGAGTGCAGCAACTTGCTGGTCACCGTCAAGGGCAAGCCGCTCTATCCCTCGCTGGTCTATCACGTCGTGCACGACTCGCTGGCAGCTGCCGGTGCTACCGGCAAGCTCAGCCCTCACGTGTTGAGGCACACCTTTGCCAGCGTGATGCTTAACGACGGGGCGCAGCTCAACAGTGTCAAGGAGTTGCTCGGCCACGAGAGTCTGGCTGCGACACAGGTGTACACTCATGTGACATTGAGTGAACTACAATACAATTACGAACTCGCCCATCCACGGGCACTTAAAAAAGGAGGTTAATATGGAAATTAAAATCAATGCCATCCACTTTGATGCAACCGAGAAACTGAATGACTTCATCAACAAGAAAGTGGAAAAACTGGGAAAGTACAATGAGGAGATCTCTAATGCCGAGGTTGTCCTCAAGGTCGTTAAACCTGAGACTGCCATGAACAAGGAGGCGTCGGTGCGCTTGAACGTGCCCCGCAGCGAGGATCTGTTCGCTAACAAGGTAGCTGACACCTTCGAGGAAGCCATCGACAACTGCGTGGACGCCCTGAAACGTCAACTCGAGAAAGGTCGCCGCGACAGGTAGTCCCAGCTCCACATATTGACTAAAGGAAATATCACGCCCCCTGCCGTCACATTGTTGACGGCAGGGGGCGCCGTTTCATGGATTGTGCCTGCATTTTTTTGAACAATTGTTGTGAATTACATTTTTTTGAGTTATCGTTGTAGCGTGAAGCAGAAGGCTATGCCACGCTGCTGAACAAGACATGCTATTAACAAGACGAAAGCGTTTTGTTTTTGGCCTATAACTGAAATTTCGCCAATATTTCGCTCCGTTCAAAGGCAGTCAATAACGCTCCGTCGCTGGTTGAGTGGTTCGCCATCCCCCACAACCAAGGGAGAGGGCTTGACCATAAGGCCAAGCGTGGGGGATGACTGTTCGCGGAGCAAGGGCGTTTGGCGATGCCTCAGTTATAGTGAACAGGACAAACAAAGTCCCTACGCTTTTCATTTACCAAATAATTAAAGCCGAATTCGGGGGACTCAGGAGGCAACCATTAACGTCATGAAAAAAACTACTTTTCTTTAAGGCCTTTATGCTGGCTACGCTGGCGGCACAGGCTGCCACCGACTATGGCTTCTCTGTGGCTGGAGTGACGGTTACCAGCGCCAACTGTAACAACATCGTGAGCAACTATATCACCAGTGGCACGGTGTCTTACAACCCGAGTACCAACACGCTGTACATGAACAATGTTACCATTACCATGACGGGTGACTACAACCGTGTTATCAACAACCTGGAGAATGATGGTCTGAAGGTCCAATTCAGTGGCACCTGCAACCTAACGGCTCAGGATGCCTCCGTTATCCGCGTCAGGAAGCATACTACCACGCTGTATGCTCCTTCTGCATCCACTGTTGTGAACATTACAGGCGTTAACGATTGTGCCATTTATATGGCAACGGATAATTTTCCCAAGCTGTATTTTGAGGGACCTGGCAAATTCATTATCAAGTCCACCGCGAAACCTGCTCTCGAAGGTCAAGACAATGGCGATCTCCTGGGTGCTCCCTATTATGTTTTTTTCAAAAATGTGAATGCAACATTGTCTTCTACTCAGGATAATGTGGTCAGATTATATGGCTTTATCATATTTAACGAAGGCAGCAGCGTCAGGTTCAAGGCCACTAACAATTCTTCCAAATCCGTTATCACTAGAGCAAAATTCTGGTATAATGGAAACGAGACCATCTTGGAGCCTCTTGGAGCCTATAGCAGCGGCGATTGGGAAAGTGGTACCGTCTATGATGCCAACGGCAACAGGGTCATTTACGACGATGTTTACGTCAGCGATGACTACGTGCTCATTAATGCTACTAACTTCCCCGATGCCAACTTCCGAAATGCTTTGCTGAGTATCTATCCCAAGGGCTACCTGTCGCAGAGTGACATCAACTCCCGCACTTCATTGAGTGTATCAAATAAGAGCATTTCAAGCCTTACCGGAATATCTTACTTCACCGAATTACAGTATCTGTATTGCAGCAACAACAGCCTGACCACGCTGCAACTCAAGAATAACCCCAAGCTGAAATATGTTGATGCCAGTAACAATCAGTTGCTGTGGCTTGACGTGACTAACTGCACGCAATTGAATAAACTGATATGCAATAATAACAAGTTGGGTCAACATTCTACCTACACGTCAGGTCTTTATGGTTTAGGCAGTTGCTATCAGACCCTGAATTATTTGGACTGCTCCAACAATTCGTTGCCAAGCCTATCGCTTTTCAACTATTCAAATTTGATGACCTTGAAGTGCAACAATAACACGACTCTGACGACACTTACTTGCTATAATAACGCCTTGACCATTCTCGATATCACAGGTAACACGGGATTGACAACACTCAGGTGTTACAATAATGCCAACCTGACTGCCATCACGGGTCTGGCTAGCTGCAAGGCCATCACCTATCTGGACTGTGAGGACTGCGCCATCACCAGCCTGCCTGGCGTGAACAACATGAGCAACATCGAGACGCTCTATGCCCGCAACAACAAGTTGACTACGCTAAATGTTAGCCAATTGTCTAACCTGAAGACCTTGAGGGTCAGCGGCAACACGTTGTTGACCAGGCTGGATTGTTATTATTGTGATTTGACCTCTCTCTACGTGACGGGATGTTCTTCCATGACCTATCTCGATTGCTCGTTCAACCAACTGACGACCCTCGACTTGACAGGCTGCTCAGCCCTTAATCACCTCGAGATTTATTTCAACAAGATCAGTGGTTCAGGCATGACGACCCTGGTCAATAGTTTACCCACGCGCTCGGCAAGCAATATGGGTACTTTGCTTGCAGTCCATGTTAACGATAATAACTCGATGACTGATGCCCAGATCACTACGGCCCGCAACAAGTACTGGCTGCCCAAGAAGTACAATGGCAGCGCCTGGGTAGAGATGACGGCTTCTACCTCGATGCGCGGCGACGTGAACAGCGACGGCAGCGTGAACATCAGCGACGCCACCATGCTCATCAGCTACATCCTGACTGGCAACGTGCCGGGTATCGACCTTAGTGCTGCCGACGTGAACGGCGACGGCAGCGTGAACATCAGCGACGCCACCATGCTCATCAACACCGTCATGACATCGAGGTAAACCATCCTTGTGGTTATAACCACGTTTTTCACATGATTTAGGGCAGGGGCATCAACCCTTGCCCTAAATATATTATAATGTATTATAAGGATCGCCTCAAAGTTCCCTTTCCAGCCTTTTATCTCCCAATAGCGCCATAGCGTGAGATTGTAGTACCCCCGTCCGACTTAGTCTGACTTAGTCCGACCTTGTCCGACCCCGCCCCCATGGCTCGAAATTCCAGAGAGATTGGTCGTTTTCTTATTCCGTGGGGCAGGGTGGGGTGAAAAAGCGTTGTATTGTCGAACTGTGGTAATATATTGTCAACCAGTTTGTTGTGGCGCATTGTGGCGGCCGGTTGAAAACTTTTTTGAAAAAAAAGTGCGAAAAAGTTTGCCAGTTTAAAAAATGGCAGTACCTTTGCATCCGCAAACGAGATCACCCCGTATCTCCAAGCGCAACGATAGATGCCTCTTTAGCTCAGTTGGCCAGAGCACGTGATTTGTAATCTCGGGGTCGTTGGTTCGAATCCGACAAGAGGCTCAAGAACATAACACAATGGGTAGATTCCAGAGTGGCCAAATGGGGCAGACTGTAAATCTGCTGCGTCATCGCTTCGGTGGTTCGAATCCATCTCTACCCACATGTTTTGCGGAAGTAGCTCAGTTGATAGAGCATCAGCCTTCCAAGCTGAGGGCCGCGGGTTTGAGCCCCGTCTTCCGCTCAAGAACAAAAGAAATTGCCTATGTAGCTCAGGGGTAGAGCACTTCCTTGGTAAGGAAGAGGTCGCGGGTTCAAATCCCGCCATCGGCTCAAAATGTAGAACGCTTCGCCTCTCACTGATTGCGGGTTAAGTTATCAATAGGGGGTGGAGTGATTTACGCAATAAGGTAGACTAAATTTATCATTCAATTTTCAATAACAACTATTCATTATGGCAAAAGAGCATTTTGAAAGAACTAAACCGCATGTTAACATCGGTACTATTGGTCACGTTGACCACGGTAAAACTACCCTGACCGCTGCTATCACTACCGTGCTTGCTAAGGACGGTGATATCGCTGGTGATAGCGTTCGTTCGTTTGACTCGATCGACAACGCACCCGAGGAGAAGGAGCGCGGTATTACTATCAACACCGCTCACGTTGAGTATGAGACCAAGAATCGTCACTATGCTCACGTTGACTGCCCGGGCCACGCTGACTATGTAAAGAACATGGTTACTGGTGCCGCTCAGATGGACGGTGCTATCGTAGTTGTTGCTGCTACCGACGGCGTTATGCCGCAGACCCGCGAGCACATCCTGCTCGCCCGTCAGGTGAACGTTCCCCGTCTGGTTATCTTCCTGAACAAGTGCGACTCTCCCGATGTTGACGAGGAGATGATCGAGCTCGTTGAGATGGACGTTCGTGACCTGTTGAGCGAGTATGAGTTCGACGGTGACAACACCCCCATCATCAAGGGTTCGGCACTGGGTGCCCTCCAGGGTGAGCCCAAGTGGGAGGATACCGTACGCGAGCTGATGAACGCTGTTGACGAGTGGATTCCCCTGCCCCCGCGTGATCGTGACAAGCCTTTCCTGATGCCCATCGAGGACGTCTTCTCAATCACTGGCCGTGGCACCGTTGCCACCGGTCGTATCGAGACTGGTGTCGTTAAGGTGAGCGACGAGGTTCAGATCATGGGTCTGGGTGCCGAGATGAAGTCGGTAGTTACTGGTGTTGAGATGTTCCGCAAGATCCTCGACGAAGGTGAGGCTGGTGATAACGTAGGTCTGCTGCTCCGCGGTATCGACTACAAGACCATCAAGCGCGGTATGGTAATCTGCCACCCGGGCGTTATCAAACCCCACGACCACTTCAAGGCTTCTATCTACGTCCTGAAGAAGGAAGAGGGCGGTCGCCACACTCCGTTCCACAACCACTATCGTCCCCAGTTCTACATCCGCACCCTGGATGTTACCGGTGAGATCATGCTCCCCGCTGGTGTCGAGATGGTAATGCCTGGTGACAACGTCGAGATCGACGTCAAGCTGATCACCCCGGTTGCTTGCAGCGAAGGTCTGCGTTTCGCTATCCGCGAGGGTGGCCGCACCGTAGGTTCGGGTCAGATCACTGGCATCATTGAGGACTAATCTGTAAGATTGTCTCAACCGTCAACCGCCCTTGTGGCGATTGACAAAAAAATAAGGGGTCTGGCTCTAGCCAGCCGGACCCTTTTTAATACGGGAATAGCTCAGTTGGTAGAGCGACGGTCTCCAAAACCGTAGGTCGTGAGTTCGAGCCTTACTTCCCGTGCAAGAAAAAAGAAGAATAAACAAATGAAGAAGTTTTTTAATAACCGGCTTACGGATATCAAGGAATCTTATAATGAGCTCGTTCATAAGGTTTCTTGGCCTACTAAGAGTGAATTGGCCAATAGTACCATTGTCGTGATGGTTGCTTCCATCATCGCGTCTCTGGTGATTTGGGTAATCGACCTTTGCATCAACGAAGTGATGCACCTCGTTTACAAGGTAGCTGCCTGACGCGATCGTCAAGTTGAGACCTACCTGCGCTCTGACGCGCGGACGTTTCTGTTATCATTCACATTATTCACAAACTGTCACTGCACTAGTCACAACTATGTCTCAAGGTAAGCATCAATGGTACATCTTGCGCACCATTTCGGGCAAGGAGATGAAGGTCAAGGAGATGATCGAGGGTTACAGGAAGAATAATCCTGTGTTCGCCGAGAACATCTCTCAGATTCTCGTGCCTACCGAGAAGGTTTACACGACGCGTGCCGGGAAGAAGGTCCTCAAGGAGAAGGTCATGTTCTCGGGTTACGTGTTTGTAAAGCTCGAGCTCACCGGCGAGATCGAGGCTACGCTGCAGGACACCACCAACGTGGTGAACTTCGTGCGCAACCGCGAGGGTGAGCGTCGCCCCGAGCCCGTGCCCGAGCATCAGATCTTGACGATGCTGGGTAAGGCCGAGGAACGCGAGATGGAGGCCGCCGATGCCATCAGCGACTATGTCGTTGGTGAGTCGGTAAAGGTCAACTTCGGACCCTTCAGCGGCTTCATCGGTGAGATCAAAGAGATCAACCAGGAGAAGCGCGAGCTGACAGTTATGGTGAAGGTGTTTGGTCGCGAGACCCCGCTCAAGTTGGATAATTCGCAAGTCGAACGCGAGTAAGGTCACGGTCGATGTTACGCAATCGTGACTTGCTTGCATTGTTTTTTAACAACAAATAATTAAGAATTTGTACAATGGCTAAAGAAATTGCTGGACAGATCAAATTGCAGATTAAGGGTGGGGCAGCAAACCCCTCTCCTCCCGTAGGTCCCGCTCTGGGTTCTAAGGGTATCAATATCATGGATTTTTGCAAGCAATTCAACGCCCGTACCCAGGCTAAGGCCGGCAAGGTGTTGCCCGTAGTGATCTCTTACTACGCCGACAAGAGCTTTGACTTCATCGTTAAGACCTCGCCCGTGCCCGTACAGCTGCTCGAGGCCGCTAAGGTCAAGGGTGGTAGCGGTGAGCCCAACCGTAAGAAGGTGGCTTCCGTGACCTGGGATCAGGTGAAAGAAATTGCCGAAGACAAAATGCCTGATTTGAACTGTTTTACATTAGCCTCGGCTATGCGTATGGTGGCCGGAACAGCAAGAAGTATGGGTATCACTGTAAAGGGTCAATTCCCTGAGAACGTTTAAAAACTTTATTGATTATGAGTAAGTTAACGAAAAATCAGAAGTTGTACAACGCGAAGGTAGACACGGGGAAAGCTTACACCCTTGAGGAAGCTGCAGCATTGGTTAAGGAAATCACTTTCACCAAGTTTGACGCTTCTGCAGATATAGACGTACGTCTTGGTGTGGATCCGCGTAAGGCCAACCAAATGGTCCGTGGCGTTGTATCGCTGCCTCACGGCACTGGCAAGCAGGTTCGCGTCCTGGTTCTCTGTGGACCGGAGGCCGAAGCTGCCGCTAAGGAAGCTGGAGCAGACTATGTCGGTCTTGACGAGTACATCGACAAGATTAAAGGCGGTTGGACCGACATCGATGTGATCATCACTCAGCCCCAAATCATGGGAAAGGTAGGTCCTCTCGGACGCGTGCTGGGTCCTCGTGGCCTCATGCCCAACCCCAAGAGCGGCACCGTTACTCCTGACGTGGCAAAGGCTGTGAAAGAAGTGAAACAAGGTAAGATCGACTTTAAGGTCGACAAGGGTGGTATTGTACACACCTCGATTGGTAAGGTATCGTTCAGCCCCGAGCAGATCCGCGACAACGCTGCCGCGTTCATCAACACGCTCATCAAGCTGAAACCCGCTGCTGCCAAGGGTACGTACATCAAGAGCATTTATCTTTCAAGCACCATGAGCAAGGGTATCAAGGTTGATCCCAAGTCGATTGAGGCTTAAACATTTTAATGACTTAGAACGAAATGAAGAAGGAAGATAAAACCTTAATGATCGACAAGATCAAGGAGACTCTTGACCAGTATAGTGTAATTTATCTGGCTAACACCACATCGCTGAATGCCGAGAAGACCGTGGACTTGCGCCGCGCTGCTTTCAAGGCTGGTATCAAGATGATGGTTGTCAAGAACACCCTGTTGAAGAAGGCCATGGATGCTTGTGACATCGATTACAGTGGCCTCTATGACTCCCTGGCTGGCCCCACCACCCTGTTGCTGAGCGACACGGGTAACGCGCCTGCTAAACTCATCAAGGAATTCCGCGGTAAGAAAGAGACCATTCCCGCATTCAAGGCTGCTTATGTTGAGGAGACCGTCTATGTTGGCGAGCAGAACCTCGACGCCCTCGTGGCCATCAAGAGCAAGAACGAGCTCATCGCCGATGTTGTGGCATTGCTGCAGTCGCCGGCCAAGAGCGTCATCAGTGCTCTCCAGTCGGGTGGCAACAAGCTCCACGGAGTCCTGGAAACCTTATCCAAGAAAGAAAATTAACAAAAACAAAACAACAACCAATTTTAAATCCATACTATTATGGCAGATTTGAAAGCTTTTGCAGAACAGTTAGTGAACCTTACCGTAAAGGAAGTAAACGAACTCGCTCAGATTTTGAAAGACGAATATGGCATTGAGCCCGCCGCTGCAGCTGTTGCTGTTGCCGCTGGTCCCGCTGCCGGTGCAGCCGCCGAGGCCGAGGAGAAGACCTCCTTCGACGTTGTCCTCAAGGCCGCTGGTGCCCAGAAGCTCCAGGTGATCAAGAAGGTGAAGGAACTCCTGAGCCTTGGTCTGAAGGATGCTAAGGACATGGTCGACAAGGCTCCCGCTACCCTCAAGGAGGGTGCTTCCAAGGACGAGGCCGACGCTCTCAAGGCAGAGCTCGAGGGCCTGGGTGCCGAGGTTGAGCTGAAATAATAGCACCTGTCTAATCAGGTGTGTAGGTTAAGAATCACCACCACGAGTCGATTCTTAACCTTTTTGTGTCAAATTTGACCTGCACACAAGATGATTCATCGGAGTTGTCCGCGGCAGTGGGGCTCTCCACTGGCTGCGGCAACTCGTCCGATGAATGTACCGCTCCCCGACAACGCGCCGCGTTACCCCTCTCTCTCTTGACAAACCATGTACGATTGTGGTGCGTGAAGGCCTATTATTTCGCTTTTCAACAAATTAATTGAGTTCACAAAACTTCATTGTCAATGTCAGTTTCAAAAAAAGAACGAGTCAATTTCGCGCGAGTAAGAAATCCGTATCCTTATCCCGATTTCCTCGACGTGCAGTTACAGTCATTCCGTGATTTCCTGCAACTGGATACACCGACTGAGAAAAGAAAAAATGAGGGACTCTATAAAGTTTTTGCCGAGAACTTCCCCATCGAGGACACTCGCAACAACTTTAAGCTTGAATTCCTGGACTATTATATCGACCCGCCACGCTATTCCATTGATGAGTGTCTGGACATCGGCTTGACCTACAGTGTGCCCTTGAAGGCAAAACTCAAGCTCTATTGTACCGACCCCGATCATAATTTCCCGACCGAAATTCAGGACGTATATCTGGGTTCCATCCCTTATATGACCGAGAAGGGCACCTTTGTGATCAATGGTGCCGAACGTGTTGTTGTATCACAGTTGCACCGTTCGCCGGGCGTCTTCTTCGGACAGAGCCTGCATGCCAACGGTACCAAGCTGTACTCGGCACGCATCATCCCCTTCCGCGGGTCATGGATCGAGTTCGCTACCGACATCAACAATGTGATGTATGCCTACATCGACCGTAAGAAGAAATTACCGGTGACCACGTTGCTGCGTGCCATCGGTCTGGAAAACGACAATGACATCATTCAGGTGTTCGGCCTGGCCGACGAGATCAAGGTCACCAAGACCAACCTCAAGAAAGCTGTCGGCCGCAAGCTCGCTGCACGCGTGCTGCGTTCCTGGAGTGAGGATTTTGTGGATGAGGACACCGGTGAGGTTGTAAGCATCGAGCGAAACGATGTGATCATCGACCGTGACACTGAGTTGCAGGAGGAGAACATCGCCGAGATTCTGGATTCCGGAGTTTCGACCATCCTGTTGCACCGTGAGGACGTCAACACCGAGGACTACAAGATCATCTTCAACACCCTGAACAAGGATACGTGTAACAGCGGTAAGGAGGCTGTGAACTTCATCTACCGCCAGTTGCGCAACGCCGAGCCGCCCGATGACAACAGCGCGCGCGAGGTGATCACCAACCTGTTCTTCAGCGAGAAGCGCTACGACTTGGGTGAGGTGGGACGTTTCCGCATCAACACCAAGTTGGGTCTGGATACCGATGCCGACAAGCGCGTGCTCACCAAGGAGGACATCATCGAGATCATTAAGTACCTCATTGGTCTGATCAACAGCAAGGAGGACGTCGATGATATCGACCACCTGAGCAACCGTCGCGTTCGCACCGTCGGTGAGCAGTTGTACAACCAGTTCGGTGTGGGTCTGGCACGCATGGCGCGTACCATCCGCGAGCGCATGAACGTGCGCGACACCGAGCAGTTCGCTCCCATCGACCTGATTAACGCCAAGACCATCTCGAGCGTTATCAACACGTTCTTCGGTACCAACGCCCTGTCGCAGTTCATGGACCAGACCAACCCGCTGGCCGAGATTACTCACAAGCGCCGTATGAGCGCCCTGGGTCCTGGTGGTCTGTCGCGTGAGCGTGCCGGCTTCGAGGTGCGTGACGTGCACTACACCCACTATGGCCGTCTGTGTCCGATCGAGACCCCTGAGGGTCCCAACATCGGTCTGATTTCGTCACTGTGCGTGTATGCCAAGATCAATAACCTGGGCTTTATCGAGACGCCTTACCGCAAGGTCGAGAATTGCCAGGTGAACCTGAATAACGATGAGATCGTTTACCTCACCGCCGAGGACGAGGAGAACCGCATCATTGCCCAGGGCAATGCCCCGCTCGATGAGAACGGCAAGTTCGTTCGCGACCGTGTTAAGGCTCGCAAGAACGCCGACTTCCCCGTCGTATCACCCGATGAGGTGGAGTTGATGGACGTATCGCCCCAACAGATCGCTTCGATCGCTGCTGCGCTCATCCCGTTCCTGGAGCACGACGATGCTAACCGTGCGTTGATGGGTGCGAACATGATGCGCCAGGCTGTGCCCTTGTTGCGCAGCGAGGCTCCCATCGTGGGTACCGGCATCGAGCAGCGCATGGCCTATGACAGCCGCACTCAGCTTCAGGCCGAGGGCGACGGCGTGGTGGAATTTGTTGACGCCAGCGTCATCCGCATCCGCTACGACCGCACCGAGGACGAGGAGTTCGTCTCGTTCGACAGTGCTGTCAAGGAGTACAAGCTGCCCAAGTTCCGCAAGACCAACCAGAGCACGACCATCGACCTGCGTCCCATCTGTGCCGCCGGCGACCGTGTTATCAAGGGTCAGATTCTCACCGAGGGTTATTCCACCCAGAACGGTGAGCTCGCACTGGGCCGCAACCTCAAGGTGGCTTACATGCCCTGGAAGGGTTACAACTATGAGGACGCTATCGTGATCAACGAGCGCCTCGTGCGTGAGGACATCCTCACCAGCGTTCACGTCGATGAATACACCCTCGAGGTGCGTGAGACCAAGCGCGGTATGGAGGAACTCACCAACGATATCCCCAACGTGAGCGAGGACGCTACCAAGGATCTCGACGAGCGTGGCATCATCCGCATCGGTGCGCATGTCATCCCCGGCGATATCCTCATCGGTAAGATCACCCCTAAGGGTGAGAGCGATCCCACCCCCGAGGAGAAACTGCTGCGCGCCATCTTCGGCGACAAGGCAGGTGACGTGAAGGACGCCTCGTTGAAGGCCAATCCGTCGCTCAAGGGCGTTGTCATCGGCACCCGCTTGTTTGCCCGTGCGATGAAGAAACGCACCCGTGGCGTTGACCCCGAGATCGAGGCTCTGGACAACGAGTACAAGGCCCGTCAGGAGGAACTGCGCGGTATCCTGGTCGAGAAGCTCAACACGCTGACCGAGGGTCGCATCTCGCAGGGCGTGAAGAACTACATGGACGAGGAAGTGGTTCCCAAGGGCGAGAAGTTCACCCGCGAGCTCATCATGGGCATCGAGAACTTCGACAGCATCAACCTGAGCCGCTGGACTGCCGACAGCCACCGCAACGAGCTCATCCGTGCCACGGTGATGAACTACCTGCACAAGAGCAAGGCCTACGAGGCCGAGCTCAAGCGCAAGAAGCTCGACATCAGCATCGGTGACGAATTGCCTTCGGGCATCATGCAGCTGGCCAAGGTCTATATCGCCAAGAAGCGCAAAATCAGCGTCGGTGATAAGATGGCAGGTCGCCACGGTAACAAGGGTATCGTTTCGCGCGTCGTGCGTCAGGAGGATATGCCCTTCCTGGCCGACGGAACGCCTGTTGACCTGGTGCTGAACCCCCTGGGTGTGCCTTCGCGTATGAACCTGGGTCAGATCTTCGAGGCTGTCCTCGGTTGGGCAGGCCGTGAGCTTGATGTCAAGTTCGCTACTCCCATCTTCGATGGTTGCAGCCTTGATGACCTCAACGAGTGGACCGACAAGGCAGGTCTGCCGCGTGCCGGCACGACGCAGCTCTATGACGGTGCTACCGGTGAGCCCTTCGACCAGAAGGCAACCGTGGGTGTGACCTACTTCCTTAAACTCGGTCACATGGTCGAGGATAAGATGCATGCCCGTTCGATTGGCCCGTACAGCCTCATCACCCAGCAGCCGCTCGGCGGTAAGGCCCAGTTTGGTGGCCAGCGCTTCGGTGAGATGGAGGTTTGGGCACTGGAGGCCTTCGGCGCCAGCCATGTGCTTCAGGAAATCCTCACCGTCAAGAGTGATGACGTTGTGGGCCGCAGCAAGGCCTACGAAGCCATTGTCAAAGGTGATCCCATGCCCACTCCGGGCATCCCCGAGTCTCTCAACGTGCTCCTGCACGAGCTGCGTGGTCTGTGCCTGAATGTGAAACTTGATTAATAACGCTTTCTACTATGGCTTTCAAGAAAGATTCTAAGATAAAGAACAATTTCACCAAGATTTCTATCAGTCTGGCTTCGCCCGACGAAATCCTGGAGAATTCACATGGTGAGGTTCTCAAGCCCGAGACCATCAACTACCGTACCTATAAGCCCGAGCGCGACGGCCTCTTCTGCGAGCGCATCTTTGGTCCCGTCAAGGACTATGAGTGCCATTGCGGTAAGTACAAGCGCATCCGCTACAAGGGTATCGTGTGCGATCATTGCGGTGTCGAGGTGACCGAGAAGAAGGTGCGCCGCGAGCGCAGCGGTCACATCGAGCTGGTGGTGCCGGTGGCTCACATCTGGTACTTCCGTTCGTTGCCCAACAAGATTGGTTATCTGCTGGGTATTCCCACCAAGAAGCTCGACATGATCATCTACTATGAGCGTTATGTCGTGATCAACCCTGCCGGTGTGAAGTATGACAACGGTACCGATAGCCGCGAGCTGCAGAAGTATGACCTGCTCACCGAGGACGAGTATGTAGCCATCATGGAGAAGCTTCCCAAGGACAACCAGTCCCTGGAGAATGACAACCCTGAGAAGTTCATCGCCAAGATGGGCGCCGAGGCCATCTATGACCTCCTCGCCGAGCTCGATTTGGACTCGTTGGCCAATACCCTGCGCGACCGTGCCTACAAGGAGAACTCGCAGCAGCGCAAGACCGAGGCCCTGAAGCGTCTGCAGGTAGTGGAGTCGTTCCGCGCCAGCAAGAACGTGAACCGCCCCGAGTGGATGATCCTCAAGGTCATCCCCGTCATCCCGCCCGAGCTGCGTCCCCTCATCCCGCTGGATGGTGGCCGCTTTGCCACGAGCGACGTCAACGACCTGTATCGTCGCGTGATCATCCGCAACACCCGTCTGAAACGACTCATCGAGATCAAGGCCCCCGAGGTCATCATGCGCAACGAGAAGCGTATGTTGCAGGAGGCAGTTGACTCGCTGCTTGACAACTCACGCAAGTCGAGCGCCGTCAAGAGCGACTCCAACCGTCCCCTCAAGTCGCTGAGCGACAGCCTCAAGGGTAAGCAGGGTCGCTTCCGTCAGAACCTGCTCGGTAAACGTGTGGACTATTCGGCCCGCTCGGTTATCGTTGTAGGTCCCGAGCTGAAGATGGGCGAGTGCGGTATCCCCAAGGATATGGCCGCTGAGCTGTACAAGCCCTTCGTTATCCGCAAGCTCATCGAGCGCGGCATCGTCAAGACGGTGAAGAGCGCCAAGAAGATTGTGGACCGCAAGGAGCCCGTCGTTTGGGACATCCTCGAGAATGTGATGAAGGGTCATCCCGTGTTGCTGAACCGTGCACCGACACTGCACCGTCTGGGTATCCAGGCGTTCCAGCCCAAGCTCATCGAGGGCAAGGCCATTCAGCTGCACCCGCTGGCATGTACCGCATTCAACGCCGACTTCGACGGTGACCAGATGGCAGTTCACCTGCCTCTGGGTAACGAGGCCGTTGTCGAGGCTCAGATGCTGATGCTCGAGCCCCACAACATCCTGAATCCCGCCAATGGCGACCCCGTGACCGTTCCTTCACAGGATATGGTACTCGGTCTGTATTATATCACCAAGCTGCGCAAGGGCGACAAGGGCGAGGGACTCAAGTTCTACGGTCCCGAGGAGGCTCTCGTGGCTTACAACGAGGGCAAGGTAGGCATGCACGCCATCATCAGCGTTGTCGCTGATGTCGTTAACGAGAACGGCGAGCATGAGTCGAAGCTGATCGAGGAGACCTCGGTGGGCCGCATCATCTTCAACGAGACGGTGCCCTACGAGATCGGTTATATCAATGAGCTTATCTCCAAGTCCTCGCTGCGCAAGATCATCACCCGTGTTATCCGCAACTGCGGTGTGCCCCGTTCGGCACAGTTCCTTGATGACGTCAAGAACATGGGTTACTACATGGCATTCAGGGGCGGTCTGTCCTTCAACCTGAACGACGTGCTCATCCCCGACAAGAAGGCCGATATCATCGCAGCCGGTGATGCCGAGGCCGAGCGCATCAAGGGCAGCTACGAGATGGGTCTGATTGGCGACAACGAGCGCTACAACCAGATCATCGATATCTGGACCAACGTCAACAACGAGTTGACCAAGGAACTGATGAAGCAGATTACTGCCGACAAGCAGGGCTTCAACTCGGTATTCATGATGCTTGACTCGGGAGCTCGTGGTTCTAAGGACCAGATTCGTCAGCTCTCCGGTATGCGTGGTCTGATGGCCAAGCCGCAGAAGTCGGGTGTCGAGGGTGGTCACCAGATTATCGAGAACCCGATTCTCGCAAACTTCAAGGAAGGTCTGTCGGTGCTCGAGTACTTCATCTCGACCCACGGTGCCCGCAAGGGTCTTGCCGATACCGCCTTGAAGACCGCCGATGCAGGTTACCTGACCCGTCGTCTTGTCGATGTTGCTCACGATGTGATCATCAACGAGGAAGACTGCGGTACGCTGCGCGGACTCGTTTGCCGCGAGGTGCGTCAGGGCGACCGTGTCGTTGCCACGCTGGGTGAGCGCATCCTGGGCCGCGTGTCGGTTCACGATGTGGTTGATCCCACCACTGGCGAGATCATCGTCAAGAGCGGTGAGGAAATCACCGATGCCATTGCAGCGCGCATCGACAACTCGCCCATCGAGTCGGTGGAGATTCGTTCAGTCCTCACTTGTGAGGCTAAGCGCGGCGTCTGCGCCAAGTGCTACGGACGCAATCTGGCATCGCACCGCATGGTTCAGCGAGGTGAGGCTGTGGGCGTGATCGCCGCACAGTCCATCGGTGAGCCCGGTACACAGCTGACCCTGCGTACCTTCCACGCCGGTGGTGTGGCAAGCAACGCTTCGTCGGTTTCCAACATCACGTCCAAGTATAACGGTCGCATCGAGATCGAGGATCTCCGCACCGTTAAGGATAAGGACGGCATCGACATCGTTGTAGGTCGTATGGCCGAGATGTCTATCCGCGACATTCACACCAATATGGTGCTGACCCACGCTCCCATCGAGTACGGTTCCAAGCTGTTCTTCAATTCGGGCGACACTGTTGCTCCCGATGACAAGATCTGTGAGTGGGACGCTTTCAATGCCGTTATCGTCAGTGAGGTTGCAGGTACCCTGCGCTTCAAGAACCTGATCAAGGATGTGACCTATCGCGAGGAGTATGATGAGATTTCGGGCAATGCCGAGATGTTCATCATCGAGACCAAGGACCACAACCGCATCCCCGAGGCCGAGATCATCGACACCGAGGGCAACGTGGTGAAGTCCTACTCGCTGCCCGTGCGTGCTCACCTGATGAAGCGTGACGGTGAGGAAATCACGGCTGGTGAGGTCTTCGTCAAGATTCCGCGTTCGTTCTCGGGTGGCGCTGGTGATATCACCGGTGGTCTGCCCCGCGTGACCGAGCTGTTCGAGGCCCGCAACCCGTCTAACCCCGCTATCGTCAGCGAGATCGACGGTGAGGTATCCTTCGGCCGCATCAAGCGCGGTAACCGTGAGATCACGGTCAAGAACCGCATTGGTGAGGAGAAGAAGTACCTGGTGCCCCTGTCCAAGCAGATCCTCGTGCAGGAGAACGACTTCGTGCGTGCCGGTACACCGTTGTCCGACGGTGCCGTCACTCCCGCCGACATCCTCCGCATCAAGGGTCCCACGGCCGTTCAGGACTATATCGTTAACGAGGTTCAGGACGTTTACCGCACCCAGGGTGTGAAGATCAACGACAAGCACTTCGAGGTAATCGTGCGCCAGATGATGCGCAAGGTTCGCATCATCGATCCGGGCGACACCCGATTCCTCGAGGAGCAGACCGTCGACAAGCGCGACTTCATGGAAGAGAACGACCGCATCTGGGGCAAGAAGATTGTCACCAACAGCGGTGACAGTGATGAGGTCCAGAACGGACAGATCCTCACTGCTCGCAAGCTGCGCGACATCAACTCGTCGCTCAAGCGCCGTGACATGAAGCTCGTTGTCGTGCGTGACGCCGTTCCCGCAACCAGTGAGCAGATCCTGTTGGGTATCACGCGTGCCGCGCTGCAGACCAGCAGCTTCATGTCGGCCGCATCGTTCCAGGAGACCACCAAGGTCCTCAACGAGGCCGCCATCAACGGTCGCGTGGACACCCTCGAGGGTATGAAGGAGAACGTCATCTGCGGTCACCTTATCCCCGCCGGCACCGGTCTGCGTGAATACCAGACCCTCGTCGTGGGCGACAAGAACGAGATGGCGCTCGCCGAGCAGGCTCGCAAGGAACGTGAACTCGCCGAAATGGATGATTGACCCCGATTAGGCCAATTTGACATTGAATGATAATAACTAGAAATTGACAATCGTATAATTTTCCATAGTTAATTTGTTTATTGAGACTCCAGCCCGCAGAGATGCGCACTGGAGTTTTTTTTGTTGAAAAAAAATGCCGATTCGTGATATTGTAATGAAAATATTATATCATTTTCGGTAGTCATCGTCAAGCAATAGCTATTTTTGTGGGTCTCGTCTGGTAAGGCGAGACCTGTTGGCTATTGTATCAATGCATACTTGCGTGAGCAATGATGAAAAACATAAGCATGTCTCTATTGTGATGTGCACCTGTAACGGGGAAGCCTATCTGGCAGAGCAGATGGAGTCCCTGTTGGCACAAACCTATCCCATAGACGAAATTATTGTCCAGGACGATGGTTCGAAAGACGGTACTGTGGCTTTGCTGCAGAAGTATGCCGCAACACATCCTGTCATCAAGTTGTATAGCAACGAGACCGAGCACGGCGTAAACAATAATTTCTTCACTGCCATGCGCCGCGCCCATAGTGATTACATCGCCATCTGTGACCAGGACGACATTTGGGAGAAAGACAAGGTAGAGAAACAAATCATGGCCATCGGCGACAAGTTGCTGTGCACTTGTCGCAGCAAGCCTTTCTCAACCGACGGCTCCCCCGTGAATTATGATCCTCGTAGGCCCAATTATGCCTTGCCCCGCATGCTCTACACTTCGATTGCTGGACACACCATGCTCATCAACCGGCATTTGCTCGACATGATTCCCGAACAGGCGGTGGTGGGTAAACTGTATTACGACGTCTTCCTCTCGATGGCTGCAGCTACCAACGACAGCATCGTTCTTGTGGACGAGGTTCTGGTTCATCAGCGCCGCTACACCGGTGCCGTCACTTTCTCGAATGCCGACAAGCATCGTTCTCCGTCGTTGGGTAACGGATTGTACACCCTGTTGTGGTCTTTGAGGCATTTTGGCGAGATTCGACCCTATCTGCATGATTATTTCCAGCGACGTTACCGCCTGCTGCGAGCAATAAATGGCCAGGGCGAGACCTATGAGGACGTGACGACCATGGCGGCCCTCGAGGGACGTAATGGGCTGGTCAACCTGCTCCACTTGTGCCTCTATCACATCAAGTATCGCCATACCCTATTCTATACCGTAGGCCGTGGTCCTGTCAACTGTCTGCGATCAATTCTCTACTGCGTGATGCAGGTTTATTTCTACCGCCATCTCCTCCCCAAATAACCTTGAAAGACAAATATTTAAAAAACATGTTCACTTGATATTTGGGCATGATTTTTTATAGTATCTTTGCAGCGAGATTTGGTGCCTGAGGGTGTTTCCTCGGGTGAAAAGGGAACCGGGTGAGAATCCCGGACAGACGGTGCTGCTGTGTGCTCCCGTTACTGATACCCCGCACCAGGCCACTGCGCGATTTTCCCGACAGCAAGGGACAGCGTGGGAAGGGCTGGTTGCAAACAATTGGGGTAGGGGCGAGTCAGAAGACCTGCCAAGTCGCAAACATAGAAACCCGTGACAATGCGTAAGACGTTACTGACAGCATTATTGGCTATAGTGTCTTTCCTGTGCGCCCATGCCCAGGAAGGTGTGCTTGCGCATCAGGCCGACTCGGTCATGGCGGCCGTGGGACACGGGCGCTTGGACTCGATGCAGTATATCCAGAACGTCATCATCTATGGCCGTCGTCCCTACGAGGACGTGATACCGGCTCAGGAGTTGACTGGCAAGCAGCTTGAGGGCCTCAACAGCCACTCGGTGGCCGATGCCGTGCGCTACTTTGCCGGTGTACAGCTCAAGGACTATGGTGGCGTGGGTGGCCTCAAGACGGTGGATATCCGTTCGATGGGCACCAATCACATGGGTGTCTTCTACGACGGCATCCAAATCGGCAATGCCCAGAACGGCCAAGTGGATTTGGGTAAATTCTCGCTCGACAACCTCGAGGCGATTTCTCTCTACAACGGCCAGCGCAGCAACATCTTCCAGAGTGCCAAGGACTACGGTTCGGCCGGAACCATCTACCTGCGCACGCGCCGCCCCAAGTTCAAGGACGGCAAGCGTGACAACCTCAATGTGTCGTTCAAGACGGGCTCCTTTGGCCTCGTGAATCCCAGCGTGCGCTGGGAGCACAAGTTGAGCCGTGCCGTGAGTTTGTCGTTCAACAGCGAGTTCACCTATGCCACGGGCAAGTACCGCTTTCGCTACATGCGTCACTACAGCGACGGTTCGGTGGCGTGGGACACTACGGCCGTGCGCCAGAACGGCGAGGTGCGCTCCTATCGTGTCGAGGGAGCCGTTTTCGGCGTGATGTCAAGCGGCAAGTGGCACGCCAAGGCTTACTGGTACGACAGCAGCAAGGGCATACCCGGTGCCATCGTCAACAACGTGTGGAAACATGCCCAGAAGCAGTGGGACACCAACTTTTTCCTTCAGGGGGCTTACCAGCGCAAGTTCACCGACCGCTACGAGATGATGTTCAACGCCAAGTATTCGCGTGACCGTCTGCACTACCTCAACCCCGACACCACGTTGATGTACATCGACAACAAGTTCTGGCAGGACGAGATTTACCTCTCTACCGCCAATAAATACACCATCCTTACCGACTGGGATGTGAACCTCTCGTTGGATTACCAGTGGAACAGCCTGGATGCCACCCTGACGGGCTTCGGCTATCCTATCCGCCACACGGTGCTCACGGCCCTGGCAACGGCCTATACCTGGCACGGATTCAAGGCCCAGGGCAGCCTGCTCTACACGATGGTCAACGACCGCTCGTCGGCTCGATTCAATGGTGAGGTGGTGGGCAAGACAAGCAAATACATGAACAAGGTCACGCCAGCCGTCTTCTTCAGTTGGCAGCCGTGGCATGAGCGCGAGTTCAACCTGCGTGCGTTCTACAAGCGCATCTTCCGCATGCCCACGTTCAACGACCTCTACTACACCGACATGGGCAACATCACGCTTGATCCCGAGTATGCCACCCAGTACAACGTCGGCTTCCTGTACCGTCTGCTCACCGATCACGGTCTGCTTGCCGGTGTCAAACTCAGTGCCGACGCCTACTATAACTACATCACCGACAAAATCATCGCAGTGCCCAAGGGCACGGGCCAGTATCGCTGGATGATGATGAACGTGGGCATCGTGAAAATCCGAGGCATTGACGTGAGCGCCCGCACGACCTTGCGGCTGCCCGCCGATGTCATTCTGGACATCAACTTGAGTTACACATACCAGAAGGCTCAGGACTACACCAATCCCGCCGACAATGGCGACGGAGGTACTTATAAGGGCCAACTGGCCTATATCCCTTGGCACAGTGGCTCGGTAGTCGGTCATCTGGGCTGGCACGACTTGGACGTGAACTACAGCTTCATCTACGTGGGCGAACGCTATCACACCAGCGCCAACACCCGCGAGAACCATGAGCAGCCCTGGTATACCCACGACCTGTCGGCAGGCTATCTGCTTCACTTGGGCAAGACGACGTTAAAAATCTCGGGCGAGGTCAACAACCTCTTCAACCAGTACTATGATGTCATCCTCAATTATCCCATGCCCGGCCGCAATTACAAACTCATCCTCAAATTCGACATCTGATGAATAAAATAAGGAAAATAAGGACGGCTCTATTGATGGCATTTTTCCTCACCGTGATCCTGACGGGATGCCGTGAGGAAGTGACGATTTTCCTGCCGGAGCACGTGTCGGTGGCGCAGCCCGAGTTTACCGAAATCGAGGGCTTCTACCTGCTGTGTGAGGGCAATATGGGCTGGAACAAGGCCACGCTGGACTATTATGACTACGCCTATGGCGAGTACGTCCGCAACATCTTTTCCTATGCCAATCCCACGGTGCCCAAGGAGATGGGCGACGTGGGCAACGACATCGGCATCTATGGCAGCAACTTGTACTGTGTCATCAACTGCTCCAACAAGGTGGATGTGCTCGACAAGTACACCTGCAAGAAGAAATATCAGGTTAACATCCCCAACTGCCGTTTCATACGCTTCTACGGCGGCTATGCCTATGTGACCAGCTATGCCGGCCCGGTGCAGATCAACCCTAACTACGAGCAGCGCGGCTATGTCGCCAAGATCGATACCGTGACCATGCAGGTCGTGGACACCTGTCTTGTGGGCTTCCAGCCCGACGAGCTGGAGATTGTCGAGGGCAAGATCTATGTCGCCAACTCGGGCGGCTATATGGTGCCCAACTACGAGAACACGGTGTCGGTCATCGATGTGGCGACTTTCAAGGAGGAGCGCCGCTTTCCCGTGGCCATCAACCTGTCATGGGTAAAGGGCGACCGTCACGGCATGCTCTGGATTGCCTCACGCGGCGACTATTATACCCGCCCGAGCAAGATATATGCCTATGACACGCGCAAGCAGCAACTCGTGGACAGCATCGACTGCCCCGTGAGCAACATGTGGCTCGACGGTGATTCCCTCTACGTGGTGAGCACCCAGTGGAGCTATGTGTCGATGAGCAACACGTTTGCCTATGCCGTCATCAACACCCAGACGCGGCAGAAGGTGAGTGACAATTTCATCACCGACGGCACCGACAAGGAGATCGTCATCCCCTATGCCGTCGCAGTCAATCCCATCACCAAGGACATCTATGTCACCGATGCCAAGGACTACGTGTCACCCGGACGCCTGTATTGTTTCGACCGCTACGGTGTCAAGAAGTGGGATGTGCGCACCGGCGATATCCCTGCTCATTTCGCCTTCCTGGGCAACAACATCAACGAGAGATAATTAACACAATAGGATTATGAAAATAATAAGAAGTATTGCAACGATCGTGTTGCTCATGACGACTGCACTGACTATGTGGGCCAATCATCCGTGGCTCACGCGTGTTTACCAGTATCGGCCTGCTCCGGGGCAATTCGTCAACACCTTGCCGGTGGCGAGGGTGGGCGAGCCTGTCGATAGTGTGCTGGCGCGATGCCAAGCCAGCATCTGCGGCCGCATCGACACCGTTTCCAGCACTTTCCACGGGCAGATCATCACCCGCATCGATACCGTGTGGGCCGAGAGCATGATCACCCTCGGCGGCTATGGCGGCTATGTCGTTGTGGGATTTGATCACCCCGTGGTCAATATGCATACCTGGGACTTTGAAATCATGGGCAACGCCTTCTACAGTGACCAGACGTCGGCGGGTGGCAGTTGCGAGCCCGGTATCGTCATGGTGGGTGTTGATGCCGACGGCGACGGCGTGCCCAGCGACGGCGACAAGTGGTATGAACTTGCGGGAAGTGAATATAGTCATCCCACGACTCAACACGATTATGCCATCACCTACTACCGTCCCGACGAGGCCAAGCCGCGCACACCCAGCACGACCGACCCGAGCCTGATCGACACCACCTACATCCGCTGGACCAGCAACGACGTCAACCCTGACAGCACCAGTGGCTACATGAGCCGCAACAGTTTCCACATGCAGCCCTATTGGCCCTTGTGGCTGCAGGACGAGGAAACCTTGGAATTCAACGGTGCCAAACTGCGCTGCAATGCCGAGGATATCGGCGGCACCGACGGCAATGCCTACTTTGTGCTGTACAATCTGCCGTGGGGCTATGTCGATAACCTGCCCAATCATCCCGGACGACAGCCTGGCGTTGAGGGTTATAACCCGGGTTTCAAGATTGACTGGGCCGTTGACGAGCAGGGACGCCACGTCAACCTCACCCACATCGATTTCGTTAAGGTCTATAATGCTGTGAATCAGTATTGCGGTTGGATAGGCGAGACCTCGACCGAGGTGGCAGGCGGCATCGATTATCATCCCGATGCCCCGATGCCTGCCGTCAACCCCGCTGACGTGAACATTGATGGCGAGGTCAACATCAGCGACGTGAATGCGGTGATCGACCTCATCCTGTCGGACGTGGTGGGTGCGACAGGTGATGTGAACCGCGACGGCGAGGTCAACATCAGTGACGTGAATGCATTGATTGACCTGATACTGCAATAACTCGACGCCCAAGAACGACTGAAAAGCAAAACGGGAGGGAATGAGCCATGTGCCATTCCCTCCCGCTTGTGTTGCAGGCCGTGGGGTTACATATTCAGAATCATGTCGATGATGGCGTTGACATCGGCGATGTTGACTTCGCCGTCACCGTTCACGTCGGCCTCGGAAATTGATGAGTCGGTCAGAATCATGTCGATGATGGCATTGACATCGGCGATGTTCACCTCGCCGTCGCCGTTCACGTCACCCGTCAACGGGGCAGCGGGAGTGAGGTCCTCGATCATCATGCTGTTCACCAGCAACATGCCCATGTCATACTGCGAGCAGCAGCACAGCGCGATAAAGCTGGCAAATTTCTTGTTGTCGGTGCCATAGCCGTCGTCCTCGACCTTGAACGTGATGCTGTAGTCGCGGAACTCGCCGGGGTGCTTCACCGAGAAGGCCTCGTTTCCAAGGGGTGTGGCGCCCACCATGTCATAGCCGCTGAAGGTGTAGAAGCGGAAGCGTTCCTCGCGATAGCCGGCAATGTCATCGTTGCTCACGTTGGCCGTGATCTTGTACTCGTGGCCTTCCTGGAATTCGATGGGCGGCGAGATGATGAAGTCGTTGGCCGAGAATACTTCATTCTTCTGGTAGATGAAGAAGCACTTGTCACCTCCCTGGCCGAACATGTTCATGAAGTCCTTGTACCACACGAAGGGGTAGCCGTCCTCGTTAGCGTCGAGCACGGTCCAGAACTGGCCACTTTCCTCCCACGAGTTGAACGGGGCGACATAGGGGCACTTGACGGGCATGCCGTTCACCAGATCGTTGGTGGTGGCACTCAGGCCGGTGCCATCGGCGTTCTTGACATTGATCTGATAGGAATAGCGGGTCAGCTCATCGATGAGTTTGGTGTCGTTGAAGGTTGTGGCGGTGAGGTCCTGGGCAATGACCCTGTTGTCGTTCAGGCGCACGATGTCATAGGTAAGCGAACTCTGGTCCAGATAACCGCCGTGGGCGCCGGTCGTTGGCGCTGTCCATGACAGGTTGTTGACCAGCAGGGCCATGCGGTCGAGTGTGGCACGAGCATCGGTGACGGCAGCGGGCACGTCATGTCCAATCCAAGCCTCCACAGGTTGTTCCAGACTGGCTCCGGCAGCATTGACGGCCGTGATGGTGAATTCATACATGCCAGCCTCATTTACCGTGACTGCAAGTCTCATGGGCTCGCCGGGCAGGCAGTCCTCAAGGACGGTTTTCTCGCCGGTGACCGTGTTGGCGATTTCGATGTTGATGGTGCCCTCGAGCGGTGAGCCGCTGTAGTCGTTCACGGGGTTGCACCACGTCAGCTGGGCTTCCAGGGCACCCTCCTCGTCGGCCGTGATGGTGGCATCGGTCACGCGTTGAGGCGCACTGCCGCTGGTCGGCTCGTAGGGGATGCCCAGGGCGATGACGTGAGAGCCGTCGCCGATGACGCCCACCATTGTGGCCGTGCCAGTGGTGGTGTCGATGGTGTACAGTGCGCTTTTCTCATTGCTGCCCCATAAAGCCAGATACAAGGTTCCGCTCTTGCGGTCAAATTCCATGCTCTGGAAGTTCCACCACGATGCCGGTGTCACCCCTGTCGAGCCGATGACCTCGGTGTCTCCGGTGCTCTTGTTCACTTTGAGCAGGTGACCGTTGTTGGCAAGTGCATACATCTGGCCGCGGGCATCGATAGCGATGGCCTTGCAGTAGTAGGGGAGATTGCTGGTGAAAGTCATCGCGCCGTTCTCCAGGTTCACGGTACCGATGGCCGACACGCCGTCGATGTCCTCACTGTTGGCAATGAAATACATTGTGCTGGTCGAGTAGTCGTAGGAGAGGTCACCCGGACAGGTCGCGTCGCCCAGTTTCTTGATGGTTTCGCTTTCACCGGTCGTGGTGCTCATCTTGTAGAACCACATGTAGAAGTCGCCGTCGATGCCCATCATGTACAGCGTGCTGCCCACAAGAGCACCCGAGCGGGGCTCGGCCTTGGTGTAACCGCCCATGCGGGTCACTGCCGACGGCTCATCGGTTGTGAAACTGATCATCGTCTGTGTGTTCGACGGCAACATGGTATAGCCGAAAGCTGTCTGTTGCGCCGATGCGCACAAGGCAGTGGACGTCAAGGCCACAGCCAGCGCAAATTGAAAGAGTCTTTTCATTCCTTTGATGGTTGTAATGTTGATGATGATTTATATCTTACTATCTTATCGAAAACGGGTGCAAATTTCGCTCTTTTTGGCTAATGCCACAAGTTTTTTATGCAAGATTTGGAACATGGCCAGTGACATTAACATTCATTAGTTTCAAATTGTCAGTTTCGGGAATATCGTGAAGATACTTTGTCATTGGCAACCCGCTTAGTTGCTGAAATCTGCCGTTGTCAGCATGATAATCTTCACGAAGTGGTTTATTCTCAGGTGTTTCACCGAAAATGATTATTGTCACGAAATAACTTGTGTATTATTTTGCAAAACCGAGATTTGTCCATATCTTTGCCGATAGAAAACAGAATTGCTGTTTTTTCCTTTTACCGAGGATTGTCTTATCACTATTGTTATTAACATTTATCTTAAATTCAATTTCATTTTATGAAGAACAGCTTGAAACTCTTACTTGCTGCCTTGATGGGCTTTGCTATGTTTGTGCCTGCTCAGGCCGAGACCATGACGTTGACACTGTTTGACGTTGACACGATGCTGGTTGCAAATGAAAATGCTCCCATCACCTGCACCATGGTAGATACCGAGGGCTATACCTTGCAGACTATCTTCCCCGAGGCAGATCTTGCACCGATGCTGAATCAGGAGATTTACTCGATGATGTTCTATCTGGATAGAGCAACGACGATCAACGGCGGTGAACTGGCCATTTCGGTCGGCACTACTGATGTGACGGCATTTCCCGGATGGAGTCCCCAGCCGATCACTGGTCTGACTCAAGTGTGCACTTACTCGTTTACTCCTGGTGATTCCGTAGTGCTGATCACTTTTGACACCCCCTTCGTCTATGAGGGTGGCAATCTCGTGTTTGAGTCCAAGGTCGTTACCGCAACTAATTGGGATGAAGGATGTTTCATTGGTATGATAGCTGATGTGAACAACGTGCTCATCAAGCGTGTTTATTCCTCAGCTGTTGACCGTTTCTATCCCATGACAACTTTCACCTATAGCGGTAATGCTCCTGTAGTGAATCCTGGTGATGTAGATGGCAACGGCTATGTGAATGTAACCGACGTTACGATGCTCATCAATGCTGTGATGAGCAGCAACTATGGTGCTATTGTATTTGCTAATGCCGATATGGATGGTAACGGTGATCTCACCGTGACCGATGTCACCATGCTGATCAATGCCGTTATTTCAGCACGATAAGAGTTTTACTTGTCGGCTCGCAAGCCGATGACACATGACAGGAATCGCAACCTTGTGGTTCCTGTTTTTTTTCAAGATGCTGTAGCTTTTTTTTTGTGTCATTGGATAATATATTGTATCTTTGTACCCGATAAAGCAAGTGCTTGTTCATGGAGTTGAACAGTATTTGTTTGATAGTCAAAGGATTATATTGATTTTTATATATTTTTTATTAACCTTTTTATTCATTATTGTATTATGAAGAAATTCTTTACTTTAATTGCTGTGGCCGTTCTGGCATTTGCTTCTCAGGCCAACGAGTTGACCGTTGGTGAAGGTCTGTCTTATTCCAACGTGAACCCCATCTGTGGCCTTTATGCTGACACCGAGGGTTGCTTGACCCAGACTGTTTATCCTGCAACCATGCTCACCGACATGGCTGGCGGCAACATCACTGCTGTTACGTTCTACACCCTGAACTGGTATTACGAGACCTATGGCGGCTTCACCAGTGATGATGAGACTGATTTCATCAACTTTGAAGATGCCAAGTTCCAGCTGGCTCTCAAGGAGGTTGACGAGAACGGTTTCACTGAGGTTGTTGCTTTTGTTGATGCTACCGCTGTTGCTACCTGCGTTCCCGAGTACGGTGACACCGAGGTTACATTCGTTTTGGACCAGCCCTTCGCTTACACTGGCAAGAGCCTGGTCGTTGAGGTAACCTGCATCGAGGCCGGTAGTTGGGGTCAGACCTACTTCTTCGGTTCTGCCGCCGACGACTATTGCAGCTACTTCTACATTCCCGGTGGTGGTGAGGATGGCGAAGATGCTATTAACCTCACCAAGCACATGCCCATGGCTACCTTCAACTATGAGGAGGGTACGACCGTTGTTGTAGGCGCTCCCGTCTTCAATGGCTACACCATCGACGGTGTTACCGGTTACGGTGTTGATATCACCCCGACCACCGAGGGCAGCGAGATCATGTACCGCGTCCTGGTTTGGGATGCTGTTGCCGAGGAGTGGGTTCTGAGGACTGACTGGACCCTGTACGGTGACACCGAGGGTGAGATCTGGTTCGAGAACAACGGTGAGAAGGTTCGCATCGAGGCTTATGCATTCATCGGTCAGAACAGGAGCGAGGACGTAGCTTATGAGTTCACCGTAGCTACCGCTCTCGACGAGCTCATGGGCAGCAAGACCGTTGCTGGCGTTCGCTACTTCAACATGGCTGGCCAGGAGATGCAGCAGGCCGAGGGTCTGACCATCGTGGTTACCACCTACACCGACGGCACCACCAGCGCTGTTAAGGTTGTGAAGTAATTAGCTATCAGCTATTAGATGAAAAAAGAGGAGACGCCACAGTCTGCGTCTTCTCTTTTTTTTGTATATGGTTTATCCTGTATATTAAATCATTATTGTACCTTTGCACCGTTTAATTAAGATAATATTAACTACATCTATCATCACACATGAACAAGATTTTCAAACTTATGTTTTCCGCGCTGCTGTTGGTATGCTGCGCGACTGTAGCTCATGCCGAGAACGCGATGACTGTCTTTGACGGCAACACGGTGTCGGTCTATGTTCCCCTGCCCACGGCCAGTTACAATGTGCAAGACACCAGGGGCCAGGTGATTTATCCGGCCGAAGCGCTTACTGCAATGGTTGGCCAGACGATCAACGGTTTTACCCTTTATGTCAACGATGAGGGCTGCAAGATGAACGGCGGTACCTTGCGCGTCTCGATGGGTGAAGTGGAGACCGCTACATTCTCCAGCAAGACATTTTTCAGCAATCTCGCTGTGGTCGCTCGGACCGAAATGCACGCTGGAGCATTCGAGGTGGATATCGACTTTGACACGCCCTACACCTACAATGGCGGTAATCTGGTCATCGATTTCTATGTCGAGCAGGCTGGCGAATCCGGTGCCTACAACTTTACCTATTTCTATGGTCTCTATCAGCAAGGTCACTCGGCCTTGACGACTGGCGACGAGGGTAACGAGTACCGTGAGTTCATCCCCAAGACCACATTCTACTATGGTGAGAAGGAGGCCGTTGCTGCACGCGTGAATCCCCGTGCTGTCAACTTCAACACGATCAGGGAAGGGGAAAGCGATGAGCAGACGGTTTATCTCAAGAATGCCGGCCTCACGGCTTTCACACCGGTTGTTACTGCTACGGCTCCGTTCAGTGCAGCTGTTCCCCAGACCGCTGTGGAACCTGGACAGACGGCCTTGGTTTCGGTAGTCTTTGAACCTGCTACCGCCGGCTCGTTCGATGGCATGCTGCAGATTGATTGCGGTAATGGCGTTGTCCTCGAGATACCCATGACTGGTGAGGCTCTCGAGACCGGTGATGAACTCACCGTGTGTGACGGTGGTGCCACCAACAATAAGCTGCCTTTCAACGGTGTTTATTTCAGTGATGCCGGTACCTATGGCCAGATGATTTATCCTGCCGCCATGCTCACCGAGATGGCAGGTCACAGGATTGTTGCCCTGTCGTTCTATACCAATAATCTCATCAACCTTAAGGACGGAACTGTGCAGCTTTCGCTCAAGACCACCGACCAGACCGAGTTCACATCCACGGCTGCCATTACCGATATGACCGCTGTGGCCAGCATGCCGTTGGTCAAGGGTGTTGATGTGATCACCTTTGAGTTCGACACTCCGTTTGAGTACAATGGTGACAACCTCGTTGTTGAGGCTCGCATCATCGACAACAAGGGTAACTATGCCACGACAATGTTCCTGGGCGAGACGACCGAGAACTATGCCGGACTTTCGGTCACCCACTCGCAGTGGAGCGGTGACAATGCCGAGCGTGTGAAGTTCCTTCCCAAGGTGACATTCATCCACCAGAAGGGTGCAGTGAATCACGGCGATGTTGACGGTAACGGCATCATTAACGTGACTGATGTCACCATGCTGATCACTGCATTGATGACCGAGAACTATTCGGCAATCAATGTTGCTAACGCCGATGTTGACGGCAACGGCTCGCTCAGCGTGACCGATGTCACCAACCTGATCGGTATCGTGATGGCAAGTTCAAAGTAACAGAGAATATCATTCTTGACAGGGCTCAGTCCACGTGACAGGACCCGCAAGAATCAGTTTACGGATGCCGGGTGCGCCTTCGGGCCGCCTCGGCATCCGTTTTTCATTGGCATGAGCTTGCACAATGAGCTGTAGGGCCTCGCCTTGGCGTGGCCGCAGAAGCAAGTTGTAGTAACCCACTTGCCATTAGCCATTAACTATTCTCTGTTAACTGTTCCCTGTTAACTATTCCCTGTTAACTGCTAGAATGTCTCTAAACTGCTAATTGATAATTTTTTAGAATCAATGCTATGAAAAAAGTTGTCAGAAATATTTTTTAATATGCTGTGAATCAGCGATATAAATTTTTACTGAGTCTAAAAAGTTTTCCAAAACAAAAATTTTGTGCTCAGATTATTGGGTATTTGAAAACCCTGTAGTAAATTTGCAGTCCAGAATACGATAGCAATACTTTTACACGAAAAACCTTTTACCAGATATGATTCAGACAGTACTGAAACGTGATGGTCGTGTCGTCGGCTATAACGAGGAAAAGATTAAGGCCGCGATCCGCAAGGCCATGCTCGCCACCGAGGCTGGCGAGGACGAGTCCCTCATTCAACGCATCGCCGACCGCATCGGTCAGCGCGGCCGCAGCCAGATGAGCGTCGAGGACATTCAGGACCAGGTGGAGCTGGAACTGATGAAGAGTCCGCGCAAGGAGGTGGCCCGATGCTATATCAATTACCGTCAAAAACGCAGTGTGGCTCGTAAGGCCAAGACACGCGACTTGTTCCTGGAAATCATCAATGCCAAGAATAACGATGTCACCCGCGAGAACGCCAACATGAATGCCGACACCCCTGCCGGCATGATGATGAAGTTCGCCAGCGAGTCGACTAAGCCCTTCGTCGATGACTACCTGCTGAGTGAGGAGGCACGAGAGGCCGTCCGCGGCAACTACCTCCACATCCACGACAAGGACTACTATCCCACCAAGAGTCTCACCTGTGTGCAGCACCCGCTGGACAAGGTGCTCGAGCAGGGCTATATGGCTGGCCACGGCGAGTCACGTCCCGCCAAGCGCATCGAGACGGCTGGCGTGATTGCCTGCATCACGATGGAGACTGCCCAGAACGAGATGCACGGCGGCCAGGCCATTCCGGCTTTTGACTTCTATCTGGCGCCCTTCGTGCGCCGTGCCTTGATCGAGGAACTGAAGAACCTTGAGGAAATCATGGGTCAGGACTACAGCCGCCTCTATGACGCGAAACTGGACGATTATCTCGTGCGTGACCTGGACTTCCTGCAGGGCGACGAGCGCATCCTGCAGCACGCCGTCAACAAGACGGTGCGCCGTGTGCATCAGTCGATGGAGGCCTTTATCCACAACATGAACTCAATCCACTCGCGCGGTGGTAACCAGGTGGTGTTCAGCTCCATCAACTATGGTACCGACACCAGTGCCGAGGGCCGCTGCATCATCCGCGAGTTGCTGAATTCGACCTACGAGGGCGTGGGCAACGGCTCCACGGCTATCTTCCCCATCCAGATCTGGAAGAAGAAAACAGGCGTGAGCTACAAGCCCGAGGATCGCAACTATGACCTGTATCGGTTGGCCTGCAAAGTGACCGCTCGCCGTTTCTTCCCCAACTTCGTCAACCTGGATGCCACCTACAACCAGGACGACCAGTGGCGCCCCGACGACCCCAAGCGCTACGTCCACGAGGTGGCCACGATGGGATGTCGCACACGCGTGTTCGAGAACCGCTTCGGCGAGAAGACCTCAATCGGTCGTGGCAACCTCTCATTCTCGACTATCAACATTGTGCGCATGGCCATCGAGTGTATGGATATCAAGGACAAGCAGGAGCGCATCGACCGCTTCTTCGCTAAGCTCGACAATATGCTCGAAATCACGGCACGCCAGCTCGATGCCCGCTTCCAGTACCAGAAGACGGCTATGGCCAAGCAGTTCCCCCTGCTTATGTCACAGCTGTGGAACGGCGCCGGCGAACTCAAGCCCAATGACAAGATAGAGAGTGTCATCAACCAGGGAACGCTGGCTATCGGCTTCATCGGCCTTGCCGAGTGCCTGATTGCCCTCACTGGCAAGCATCACGGCGAGAGTGAAGAGGCACAACAGCTGGGCATCAAGATCATCACTTACATGCGTGACCGTACAAACGAGTTCAGCGAGCGCTACCGTCACAACTACAGTATTCTGGCTACGCCCGCCGAGGGTCTCTCGGGCAAGTTCACCCGCCGTGACCGTAAGGACTTCGGCGAAATCCCCGGTGTGACCGATAAGATTTACTACACCAACAGCAACCACGTGCCCGTCTATTACAAGTGCTCGCCCAAACACAAGGCCGAGGTCGAAGCTCCCTATCATGAGCTGACCCGTGCCGGTCATATCTTCTATGTCGAGATTGACGGCGACGCGACCCACAACCCCGAGGCCATTTCCAATGTCGTGGACCTCATGGACAAGTACAACATGGGCTACTGCTCGGTCAACCACAACCGCAACCGCTGCATGGACTGCGGCTATGAGGATGCCACCGATGGCCTTGAGGAATGCCCCAGCTGCCATAGCCACAACATCGACCGCCTGCAGCGCATCACCGGCTACCTCGTCGGCACCACCGACCGCTGGAACAGCGGCAAGCTGGCCGAGCTCAAGGACCGCGTCGTCCATAAGTGAAACAGTTAACAGAGTATAGAGTACAGAGTGTAGAGTGTAGATAGCGACCCTAATTCCTAATTCCTAATTCCTAACTTCTCACTCCTAACTTCTAACTGAAAAAATGCTCCGCATTTTACACATCGTCGAGGGTACCAGCGTTGATGGACCCGGGCTGCGCACGTCAATCTACTTGGCGGGCTGCAACCACCATTGCCCGGGCTGCCACAATCCCGACTCGTGGGACTTCAAGGGTGGGGAAGAGCGCACCCTCGATGAACTGATGCAGGTCATCGCTTATAACGAGGCCCCTGTCACCCTGAGCGGCGGTGATCCCTTGCTGCAGCCCGACGGCACCCGCGCCCTCATCCACCGCATCAAGTCGGAACTGGGCTATAACGTGTGGTGCTTCACCGGCTTCACTTGGGAGGAAATCGAGAAAGACCCCGTCTTGCTCGACGTCGTGCGCGAACTCGATGTCCTCGTCGACGGCCCCTTCATCCAGGCCCAGCGCGACATCAGCCTGCACTTCCGCGGCAGTCACAACCAGCGCCTCATCGACGTCCAGCGCACCCTCGCCACCGGCCACCTCACCCTGTGGCAACCACCAACAATCTAATCATCATTTCCGCAGACAACTTTGCAGATGCTGTCGCAAACGCCCGAAGGGCGGTAATTTGAGTAGCCCCGTGTGATGTGATCAGCTGGTCGAAAGCCCACAGAATCACATCACGCGGGGCTGGGCTATCTATTGATAGTCGCTGGAAGCGACCCCATTTGCGCAATATCAAGGTATTTCTTGTTTTCATGTTCGTGGCAGTGACAAAAATTTGTTTTTTCTTGTCATCTCAAATAATTGTTGTATCTTTGCAGTAACAAATTGAACGTGTTGAGGTTCCCTGCCTGTTTTCGGGTAAGGGATGAAAAGGGAATCAGGTGAGAATCCTGGACAGTACCCGCTGCTGTAACTCCCTGACGATACATCGCGCGGCATCGTGCCACTGGTTGCAAACTCATGGTCTGCATCATCACCGGGAAGGCGCCGACGACGATGGGGGAGAAGTCAGAAGACCTGCCTCCGCACTGCCAAGCATTCGTGGTTCACGCGGCATTTGAACCCTGGCGAAGTAGATGATGCAGAACAGCATCTGCCCATTCTCTTAAAGGCCTCAATGGCTCTTGTCGAGTCGCTCATGTCGCTTGAATTCACGCTGCAACGAGGATGTTGAACAAGTTATGTTAATGGACATGAGAAAACTTTTAGCTCTAGCATTAGTCTCTTTGATGGCTGCCACGATGGCGCAGGCCGTCAATTCGCCCTATATTGCCCGCGTCTATGACTTCATGCCCGCGCCGGGGCAGTTCGTGAATCAGAATCCGGCTTACCAGCCCGGAGACACGCGCGAGAGCATCAATGCCAAGGTGGAGGCCTCGTTGTGCGGAACAGTGAACGGCGGCCCCATCAGCTTGGGCAGCTACGGTGGCTACATCACATTCGGTTTCGACCATCCTGTTGTCAACAAGCATGGCTATGACGTGAAGATCTACGGCAACGCTTTCCAGAGTGCTGCCGTGTCCGACATGGCTGGCGGCAGCTGCGAGCCCGGCATCATCATGGTGGGCGTTGACATGGACGGTGACGGGGTGCCCAGTGCGGGAGACAAATGGTATGAAATCAAGGGTGCCGACTATGACCGTTGCCAGCACAACTTCGAAGTCACTTACTACAAGCCCGACGAGAACAAGGTAAAGGTGCCCCATGAGAGATGGAGGTTCATCAGCGATATTGAGTATGTCTATTGGATGAGCGACGATGTCACGATACCTGACGGCTACGTGTGGCGCAACACGTTCCACACCCAGCCTTATTGGCCCTTGTGGATCGAAGACACGGTGCTCACTTTCAAGGGAACACGATTGCCCAACTTGTCTGTTGACATGAGCGCGAACGGGGCTGGCACCTCCTGGTTCCAACCGTTTTTCGGCGAGGGCTATGTGGATAACCTGCCCAATGATCAGGAGCCTGGCTTCAAGATTGACTGGGCGATTGACGAGAGCGGTAACCCCGCTGAACTTGACCACATTGACTTCATCAAGGTGTATTGCGGTCAGCTTGACTACTGTGGCTGGCTGGGCGAGGTTTCGACCGAGGTGTGCGGTGCCGAGGATCTGCATCCCGATGCCGAGCCCGATGAGCCTGGTCCCGGACCTGACGATTTCACGTTCACCAACGGCATCATCTTCGTCAACGAGGACCGCTATGGTCCCAACCAGGGCTCCATCAACTACTACAACTATGACTACGACGAGATGGAGTATAACGTCTTTGCGATGGTGAATCCTGGCGTGAAGTTGGGCGTGACCACGCAATTCGGTCAGTTGTTCGGCGACCGCCTGTTCCTTGTCAGCAAGCAGGCCAACAGTAGCGAGGCCTCAGGCAGCACTGTGGGCTCGCGCCTGGCGGTGCTCGACGCTGTCACGCTCAAGCAGCAGGGCAGTGTGTTGCGTTTCCATGAATCCCCCGACAGCGTGTATGACGGTCGTGCCTATTGCGCTGTTAACAACGATAAGGGCTACATTTCAACCAGTGGCGGCATCTTCGTCTTTGACGTGCCCTCGATGACCGTTCAGGGAATGATCGACGGCACGCAGTCCAGTGCGACTGGTGATTACAACAGCCTGTACCGTGGCCAGTGCGGCGACATGGTGCGATTCGGCCAGTATGTGTTCGCTGTGCAGCAGGGCAGGGGACTTCATGTGATTGACCCGGTGACCGATGCCATAGTGACCACCTTGTCGTTCCCCAATATCGTGACCGTGTTCGTCACGGCTGGCGGCAACCTGTATGTGGCCAATAACTCGCGCGAGATCTATGACTACAGCGGCGGACCTTACGAGGCCAACTTCACTAGCATCGACCCTGTGACCTTCAGCGTGAAGGAGGTGCATGAACTCGGTGGTGCCTATGGCGCTGTGAGCTCGTGGGGCGCTTGGCGTGCACGCATGATCTGTGTGGATCCCCATGCCGAGCGGGTTTACTATAGCTATGATGAGTACCAGAACTACATCAGCTGCTATGACTTCGCGACGCGCACCTTCACCGATGCCCTCATCACGTTGCCCGATGGCGTGGAAATCAACTGGGACGGCACGGTAGAGCGTCAGGGCCTTTATTCATCGGCCATCAGCTTTGATCCTCACACAGGCGACATGGTGGTGCAGACGACCGAGGCGGCCCCCTTGTCTTATCAGAACTTCAACCACAACTGGGTGCTGTTCTATGATGCCAACACGCTGGGACTCAAGCGTCAGATACGATTGCAGGACGCTTATTGGTTCCCGGCAATGGCGGTTTATCCCGACGTGGAGGCTCCCACCGTGAGCATTGAGGAACAGGTCATCGGCGCTGGCCGCGAACAGGTCATCAGCCTGCTGGATGCCGTGAGCGATGCCGACAATATGTCGTCGCTGGCTGTGACCACTGCCGTGAGCGGCGATGAGAATGTTGTGCGTGCCACCGTGAGCGGTCTGGAACTGCATCTCGTTGGTTTGACGCCGGGCCGGACGACTGTCAATGTCACCACCGACAGCAATGGCCGATTGGCAAGCACGTCATTCACTGTGACGGTCACCAATGTCTCGATTCCTGGCGACGTGAATATGGATGGTGAAGTGAACATCTCAGATGTTACCCGTCTGATTACCGTTATCATGGGCTCAGTTTTGTGTGACTATGACCCGGCAGCAGCCGACTTCAATGGTGATCACACCATCAATATCACCGATGCCGTGATGCTGATAAATTGGATTATGAACAATTGATATTCCATAAGTTTAACATTCATATTTAACCTAAACAAAACAACATGAAGAAATTATTTACTTTAGCAGCATGTGCCCTGATGGCTTCGGCCGCTTGGGCTGGCGTGGTTACGCTTGACATGAACAATCCGTTGAATCCCACCACCATCGAGTACGGCGACAACGGTGTTTGGACCCAGTGCTACAACGATGTGGACTACACTTGGTTGGAATTCGGCAACGACAAGGGTACCTTTATGCTCTCACACCTTATCGATGGTGAGGGTGCTTCGTGGGGCGGTTATTATTGGGACGGTTTCACCCCTGCCATCGGTGGTGACCAGAACGACTACGGCCAGGCTGGTAGCAGCGCTGGCTGGACCACTATGTTTGGCGGCTGTATGGCTGGTGGCGGTTGCGTCATCAATGCCGACGGTAGCGTGTCTGCCGATCCCGCTGAGCCCTATTTCGTAGCATACTACAGCAGCTGGGCTTATGAGGGACCGAGTAATCAGGTGATGTTTGTTGACAATGACGGCAACTCGACGTTCGAGCCTGCTGGCGTATATATCTGCAACCACCCCTGGCCCTATTATGGCTGTGAGCATGGTGATGGCTTCGGCACCGGCTTTGCCGAGGGTGACTACTTCGAGCTGATTGCCCATGGCGTTGCTGCCGATGGTAGCGAGAAGACCATCAGCATCAACCTGATTGAGTTTACCGATGGCCAACTCATCGCCCTCAACGATTGGACCTACTTTGACCTGTCAGAACTTGGCGAGGTTGAGTCTGTTTTCTTCACCATGAATTCTACCGATGTAGGCCCTTACGGAATGAACACCGCTGCCTACTTCTGCATGGACAAGTTCCAGGTGAAGGTTGCTGATGATCCTGTTGAGCCCGTTACTGTTGGCGCTCCCGTATTCCAGGGTTACACCATCGACGGTATCACCGGTTACGGTGTGGGCATCACCCCGACTACCGAGGGCAGCGAGATCATGTACCGCGTCCTGATCTGGGATCCCGTTGCCGAGGAGTGGGTTCTGAGGACCGACTGGACCCTGTATGAGGGCACCGAGGGTGAGATCTGGTTCGAGAACAACGGTGAGAAGGTTCGCATCGAGGCTTATGCCTTCATCGGTCAGAACGTGAGCATGGATGTAGCTTATGAGTTCACTGTAGCTACCGCTCTCGATGAGCTCATGAGTGGCAAGACCGTTGCCGGCGTTCGCTACTTCAACATGGCTGGCCAGGAGATGCAGCAGGCCGAGGGTCTGACCATCGTGGTCACCACCTACACCGACGGCACCACCAGCGCTGCCAAGGTCATCAAGTGATGGAAAAAAGATAGTATATAGTAACCTGATGTGTGAGGGTGCGTCCCAGTGGCTCTGCCAGCCGCGAGGACGCACCCCTGTTTTTCCCCATATCCTTTTTTCTGTCAAATCCGTTATCTCTGCCCTCTCCTTCCTCTCTGTTTCCCGTAGTATCCGTCCTCCTCCGTTGTCTCCGTTTACTCCGTTATCTCCGCCCCTTGCCACACTACCGAAAACAATAATTCTCAATTCACATTAATAATATATTATTAAAAGATGTGTAAGCTGAAAAAATCTTCTTTCCACCGGGCGGTTATCTCGATTAATTGAATTACCTTTGCAGCCGATTTTCAAAAATAGTTCACAGAGTATGGCAAAAAACCTAGTTATAGTCGAGTCTCCGGCCAAGGCCAAGACCATTCAGAAGTTCCTTGGCAATGATTATAAAGTGATGTCAAGTTTCGGTCACATCCGTGACCTGCACAAGAAGGATTTCAGTATCGACGTGGAGGACGGTTTCAAACCGCTCTACGAGATTCCCGAGGATAAGGAAGAACAAGTCAAGAAGCTCAAGGAAGAGGCCGATAAGGCTGAACTTGTGTGGCTTGCAAGTGATGAAGACCGCGAGGGAGAAGCCATCGCGTGGCACCTGTTCGAGGTATTGGGACTCTCGGCCGACCATACGCGCCGCATCGTCTTTCACGAGATCACCGAGCCGGCTATTCTCGAGGCTATAAAGAATCCTCGCGACATCGACCTGAATCTGGTGGATGCTCAGCAGGCCAGGCGTGTGCTTGACCGCATCGTGGGTTTTGAACTCTCGCCGGTACTGTGGCGCAAGATCATGCCCGGACTGTCGGCAGGACGCGTCCAGAGTGTCGCCGTGAGACTTGTTGCCGAGCGTGAGAAGGAAATCAAGGCTTTCAAGAGCGAACCCTACTACCGCGTGACGGCTCAGTTTGCGGCCGAAGAGGGTGCCGAGTTCTCGGCCGAGCTTAATCGTCATCTCAAGGATCACGATGAGGCTATGAGCTTCCTCGAGGATTGCAAGCTGGCGAACTTCAAGGTGGCTGACGTGAATGTCAAGCCCATGAAGCGCTCACCGGCGCCTCCCTTCACCACCAGCACCCTCCAGCAGGAGGCTGCTCGCAAGTTGGGCTTGTCGGTGAAGCAGACCATGAGACTGGCTCAGCGCCTCTACGAGGAAGGTTTGATCACCTACATGCGTACCGACTCGGTGAACCTGAGCAAATTGGCCCTGGGTTCCATCAGCAAGGAGATCAAGGAGAACATCGGTGAGTCCTACCTCAAGGTGCGCCGTTACCGCACGACCAGCAAGGGTGCGCAGGAGGCTCACGAGGCCATCCGTCCCACCTATATCAGCAACCACACGATCACGGGTACTCCTCAGGAGAAGAAACTCTATGACCTGATCTGGAAGCGCACCATCGCTTCGCAGATGGCCGATGCCGAACTCGAGAAAACCACCGCCAACATCGTGGTTTCGGGCCGCAAGGAGATGTTTGTCGCCGAGGGCGAGGTTATCAAGTTCGACGGTTTCCTCAAGGTGTACTTCGAGAGTGCCGACGAGAATGATGCCAAGGCCGCTCCGTCCGAGGTGCACACGCTGCCCCAGTTGGCTAATGGCGATGTCCTGCAGGTCATCAACGTGAGCTCCATCCAGCGCTACACCCAGCAGCCCAACCGCTACACCGAGGCTTCCCTCGTGCGCCGTCTCGAGGAACTGGGCATCGGCCGTCCTTCGACCTATGCGCCCATCATCTCCACCATCCAGGATCGCAACTATGTCGAGAAGGGTGAGGATAAAGGCTCAAAGCGCAGCTATGAGGTGATCACGCTGAAGGATGGTGAGATCACTACCTCTAAGAAGAGCGAACTCTTCGGCGCCGAGAAGGGTAAACTCATCCCCACCGATGTGGGTATGGTGGTCAATGACTTCCTTGTGAAGTATTTCCCCTCGATCATGGATTACAACTTCACGGCTAAGGTCGAGAATGAGTTTGATGAGGTGGCCAAGGGCAACGTGGTCTGGAACAAGGAAATCGCCGACTTCTACGAGGGCTTCCATCCCAGCATCAGCAAGGTGTCGTCCTTGAGGCTTGAGCACAAGGTGGGAGAGAGGCTCCTGGGCAACGATCCCAAGACCGGACTTCCTGTCATGGTCAAGATCGGTCGTTATGGTCCCCTGGTGCAGATGGGCAGCTCTGACAACGAGAACAAACCGCGCTTCGCTTCGTTGCAACGCGGACAGAGCATCGAGACGTTGACGCTCGAAGAGGCCATCAAATTGTTTGACTTGCCCCGTGAGCTGGGTGAGTTCGAGGGTGCACAGGTGTCCATAGGCGTGGGTCATTATGGCCCGTACGTCAAGCACAACGGCAAGTATGCCTCCATTCCCAAGGAGATGTCGCCCACGGCTATCACCCTCGACGAGGCCATCGAGATCATCAAGGCACAGCGCGATGCCGAGGCCAAGAAGGTGCTCAAGACCTTTGACGAGGAACCCGACCTTAAGGTGATGAACGGCCGTTACGGTCCCTACATCGTTTACAAGAAGCAGAACGTCAAAATTCCTAAAGGAAAAGACGCCGAGAACCTCACCCTCGAGGAGTGTCGTGAGATTGTTGCCGACGAGGCAAATCTCTCGAAGGGAGGCGCCCGAAAGCGTTCTGTCAAAGCTCGTTCAACGGCCAAGAAAACGCCAAAAAGTAAATAATTACTTCGAGTAACACTAGAGGCTGCATGCGACAATGAGTTGACGTGCAGTCTTTTGTTTTATGAGTTTGTTTTTGATGATGAAAAGAACTCAATCCAAATAATGAAAAAAATCCTGTTTTTGTGTCGGTATTAGAAAAAATCGTCGTAATTTTACCGACTGGAGAGAGAAACGCCTTTCGGCTCTTCTGTTTCCAAAGTGAAAATGAATAGGTCAATAAGTTGAACTAAAGCGAACTAGAATATAAAGTCTAAAGCTGTACTGAAAACTTTTTCGGCGACTTGACCTTCATGGCAACTGATTTTTTGAAACAACAAAACAAACCAACTATAAAAGATTAGAAATTATGTCATTTTTCAAATCAATCAAGAACGCTTTTGGTGGTAACGATAACGAGGACTATGATGTTTTCGGCCAGCCCACCACTTTTGTAAACCCCTTTAGCAAGGACAAGAATGTGCCCGTGCACGATCAGCCTGTTCACGAAGACGTGAAAATCGATAAGGAGGAAGAGTATGCCATCGACGCCGAGTTCGCCGACAGGGCCGCCAGGCTGATGAATGAGCACACGCAGGCCGTCACCGAGGCCATCAAGCAGACCTGGAAAAAGGAGCGCGAGGAAATGGAGGCCATGGTCGAGGAGGCCAAGAAGACGGTCCAGGAGTATAAGGAGAAGATGCAGGTCGATGAGGCATCCAAGAAGCAAGCCCAGACCAAGACCCAGGAACTTAACGATAAGATCGCCGACCTTGAGGCTGAGCGCGACAAGCTCAATGTCGACAACAAGAGTCTTGAGAATCGCATCAAGGCCATGGAGGTGCGTGGCGAAGGCATCGAGGACCTCAACAAGCAGGTCGAGGAGAAGAATGAGATCATCGAGGATCTGAACCGCCAGCTGGCCGAGAAGAATGCCGAGATCGAGCGTCGCGACAAGTTGGCCGAGGAGGCTGCCGAGGGTCCTTCGGTTGAGCAGCTCCAGGAGCAGATTGCCGAGCGCGACACCACCATCGATGGCTTGCGTGCCAAGGTGGCCGAACTCGAGGAGAAACTCGAGGCTGCCGGTGTTGAACTCAAGGCTGCCGAGGAACTCCAGAGGACCATCGAGGAGGTCCAGGACTTCAAGGACAAGAAGAATGCCGAGATTGCTGCCCTGCGTGAGCAGGTGGCCGACAAGCAGACGCTTGAATCGGAGTTTGACCAGATGCGCAAAGCACATATCGTGCTGCAGGACGAGAACGAGAACCTGAAGAAGACCATCGAGCAGCTCGAGCAGACGGCGAAACAGAACGCCGACGTGCAGAACCGTCGCAGCATCGAGACTGGTAATCTCATCGACGGCCTCAAGCAGCAACTCGCTTCAGTCAGTGCGCTGGCCGAGGACTACAAGCGCAAGTACAACTCCTTGAGCCTCGACGGCAACGAGAAGGCCGCTAATTTCGCCAAGATCACCGCCGAGCGTGATGACGCTAAGGCTGAGCTCAAGCGCACCCAGGTCACCCTCCAGAAGAAGCAGCACGAGGCTCAGGCCATGATGGATGCTATCGTCGAGAAGGACCACCGCATCGCTGCGCTCACCAAGCAGATCGAGGAACTCAACGCTGCCAAGGCCGCACAGCCCGCAGTGGTTCAAGAGCCGACCTTCGATGATCTGCCTCAGGACGATCCCGCGCTGAGGGCTATCGACGACATCGACTGGGAAGACGACGGTTCCATGCCTCCCCATCCCGGTGAGGATCCGCGCCAGCTCTCGTTGTTCTGATTTTCATTGCAGGTTATACATTATTATAAAATCAGGGACTGCTCGTTGCGAGTGGTCCCTGATTTGTAGATACGCCACCTTGATGCAGGTGATAAAATGTAAGTGTCGCGAGTGTTGATTGTGGTCGTGCGATGTCGTGGTGGTTTTTATCCGGGATTTATTTTTCCAAAATGGAAAAATACTGCCCAAAAACGGTAGATTTATTGTTTACCGATAAAACACCGCCATAAATTTGTTAACGGATGTTATTTATTGGATTTTCCTGCCGAAATGTTTTGCCGGTTTGCCCGGCGGCTGTAATTTTGCAACGCTTTTCGGCTCACGAGACTCATGCGATTGAGTGAGCGGTTTTTTTTGACGCCTTGTCTGAAGGGGCCGCAGTCGGGAAGCTCAGTTCTTTGAAATGTTTGCAATGAGGAAAATTGACAGTGCAGAGACAAGGAAGGGAAACTCCCGAGTCCGCGTCAAGATTCCTAAAGACAGGTAGTGACAAAAACGAGCACAGCGAATCCTTGGCGCCC
>JAFQZK010000026.1 GCA_017405965.1 Muribaculaceae bacterium
ATACTAGGCGTTGCTCATCAGATATGTGATCAGGGACGTCACGTCGCTGATGTTCGTTACACCGTCATCGTTGAAATCGGCGGCGGCTGGCATCTCGGCATCGATCATCAACAGGTTGAGCAGCGTGGTCACGTCGCTGATGTTAACGACGCCGTCGCCGTTCACGTCACCACGCTGCGAGGCCGCCAGGTCAACCCAGGTGCTGCCATTCCACATCTTGGGATTCCAGTATTTGCTTCGGGCAACGGCGATCTGTGCAGCGGTAATGACGTTGTTCTCGTTGGCGTTGTTCAAAACGCGGAAGGTGCCAGGGTCGCTGGCCGTGCGAGTGGGCAAACTGTTGACCAGGTTGGTCATTGCCGTGCCACTGATTCGGTTTCTGTTGCAGAAGAATTCTTTCAGGGATGTGCAACCCGTCACAGTGAGTGATGTCAGATTGTTGTTGGTACATGACACGTTGGTCAAGGCGGGGCAGTTGGTAAAATCAAGTGAGGTCAAGGCGTTATCGTAGCATTGCAGCGAGGTCAATAACTGATTACCACTGACCCTCAGTCTTGTCAGATTGGTCTTGCCGGTTACTTGAAGCGTGGTCAACTTGTTGTTGCGGGCCAGCAGTGTAGCGATGTTGGTCATGTTGTTCACCCCAGGCAGGCTGGTGATGGCGCAGTCCTCGCAGTCCAGATAGGTGATGGCCTTACAGTCGGCCAGGCCGATGATAGCTGCCAGGCTGGCGTTCTCGTAGCAACGCAGGTCCTGCAAGGCCGTGCAACCCTCCACATAGAGCGAGGTCAAGGCATTTGAATAACAGTAAAGTTTGGTCAGTAAAGTATTACCGCTGACCAACAAATGCGTCAGTTTGCTCTTGTTGTTAACGGTGAGAGTGGTCAACTTGTTATTGCGGGCTAAGATCATCTCGATGTTGGTCATCGAATCAACGGCACTCAGGCTGGTGATGGCGCAGTAATCTAAGTCCAGGTGGGTGATCGCGGTGCAGTCGGCCAGGCCAGTGACAGTAGATAGGCTAGGGTTGTTATAGCCATACAACTTTGTCATTGCGGTGCAACCTGTGACATTGAGCGTGGTCAAATCATCGTTGTCGCAGTAGAGTGTGGTCAATAATGTATTGTAACTACAGTTGAGAGTTTTCAATCCGGAAAAGTTATTTGCATACAGTGTCGTTAACTTGTTATAACTGCAATTCAGGTATTCCAGATTGGGGAAATAACTCAAAGTCAGTGAAGTCAATTGATTGTTGTTACAATACAGGGTTTTCAACTTGCTTAGACCAGACAATCTGCTCAGAGAAGTCAAATTATTGTTATCGAGAAACAAAGTCTGCAGATTGGTAAAGTACTCGATACCTTGTAGGTTAGAAATACCCCTGTTGCCAAGGTCCAACGTTGTGCGGTTGTTTACATCGTCCTGGGTAATATAGCCCTTGGGATAGAGGCCGAACAAATAAACGCTGAAGTTGGCGTCGGGGAAGTTGGTGGAGTTGATGAAGGCTAAATAGTCGTCGCTCACATAAACGTCCTTATTATAGACCTTGCCACCGGTGGTATCATAGACAGAGTTATTGCTATAATAGGCTCCGTATGGCTCCAAGAGGGTCTCGTTTCCATAAAGTTGCCAGCCACAATAATTAATAACCGGATAACTGGAATTATTGGTGGCCTTGAATCTCACGCTACTGCCTGCTTTAAATCGGAGAAGCACACGCTTGACGACACTGTTTCCTCCAGAAGACAATACGGCATTCACATTGTCAAAATACACCTCGTGCCATGTATCAAGCTGGATGCCCGAGCCATCGTCCTCATCCTCGATAGCCGTATTATTGGTGGACTTGATATTGAATGTTCCGGGACCCTTAATAGTAAGATCGAAAGCATTGCTTGTTGCCATCCAGATACCGTTCTCGTTGACACCGTTAATGTTGACAACATCGGTTGCTTGCGGAGCCCAAAGCGTTGTGCTTTTCCTAATGCGGATCACTGAGGCGTCCCGAGCCGTCAGGTTACAGGTGCCACGAAACATGATGAACAAGTCCGAATTTTCCAGATTGTTGATGACACGATTGTAACTGCCCGTCATGTTGATGGTGACATTGTTCATGAGCAGGGTGTTGTTACTGGGATCGTAAGACACCGTTCCGCCCGTGATGTAGTTGCTCACGATGTTGCTGCAGTTGTCACTGGTCACTGTGACTCCTGCCACCGAGAAGCCATAGTCGGTGGCTGCCTGTGCCGCCAGCGCCGCCAGCAGCACCATCATTAAGGTAAATAGAATCTTTTTCATTTCAGTTTGGGGTTTTATTAATAAAGTGAATAATAATTGACTATAATATAAGCATCGGCTCCCCTTGCCCTAAAGCAAGAAAAGCCTGACAACTATAGCACACCCGCTAGGGCATTTAAAAGGCGTTTAGTGTGCGCAGAGAGAGCAGAAAACACTCTAATTGACCAAAACTGCGGCCAACTCTCAACATGCTTTATGAGACTGTCGTCTATCATCCTGTTATCACATTGCAACGCTCTGCAAATATACAAAACAAAACAATATCCAACAAAAAAAATTCTACAAGTAATTACAATAAATAAACAAAAAACACAATGACCAACCAGAAACCGTAGGGGTAAATTACGACGCCCCCTGCCGGCAGCGGTGAGGAGTTGATAGACAGCATTTAATTATCGTCGAATTCACGTTTATTAGGAGTGGAGCCCCTAGGCGAGGCCCCACTCCTAGAATTGAAACATATGTGCCAGTTGCTATTGCCAGCAGATGCCAAGCATCTACCGATAGCGCAATATTACCATGAACCAGACAGCAGGTAGTCAATAAGGGAGGTGACGTCGCTGATGTTCACGCTGTTGTCCTGGTTGCAGTCGGCACCGCTCAGGCTGATACCCGAAGCATTGCCGCTAAGCAGATAGTCGATCAGGGTTGTCACGTCGCTGATGTTCACGTTGTTGTCGCCGTTCACGTCACCACGCAGGCCAGCGTTCTTGGCGGTGAAGTAGCCCGGGTTGCTGGGGCCGCCGTCGATGTGGGCGTAGGTCTTGTCCACATGGTTGGCATCATAGGTCGTGCCCTTACCGCCCACCAGGTTGGTACAGTTCTTGAACATATCTGTGGAACTGGTAACGGCATTCGTACTCCAACCACTTCCGGCATAGATGGTTGTCAGGTTGCGGCAACCATAGAACATATATTCCATATTAGTCACCTTGGACGTGTTAAAACCACTCAAGTCAAGGCTCGTCAAGCCTGGGCAAAAGTTGAACATGCTATACATACTAGTCACCTTGGACGTGTTGAAGTGGCTTACATCTAGGCTCGTCAAGCCTGTGCAAAAGTTGAACATGCTAGCCATATTGGTCACCTTGGACGTGTTGAAGTGGCTCAAATCAAGACTCGATAATTTAATACAGGCATCGAACATAAAAACCATATTGGTCACCTCGCTGGTGTTCAGGTACTCCATGCCCGTGATGGATTGAAGGTTCTGCATGTTAAAGAACCATTTGTGGGTCGTCGTCGGGCGGGCACCAGCGAACGAGGTGGCAAAGACCACTTTGGTCACATTGTAATAGGAGCCGTCAGCTCTCCAACCAGGATTGTTGGTGCCCGTGTTCAAGTCGTAGGTGGTGCCTGTGCGGCTGCTGCGGTAGTTGTCGTAGTAGAACGTCAGCGTCGTGTTCGACGACGTGTAGCAGGCATAGGCCTCGGCAGCAGTAGCGCCGAGGGCACACATCATGGCCGCCACCAGGACGGCTAGTTTGAAAAGTAGTTTCTTGCTCATAGTTATCTGAATTATTGGTTAATAATAATATTGTTAGTGGTTCGGAGTATCTTGCGAGATGCTCACCGCAAAGGTAATCAATTATTATCAATTTCCATCATTGGTTTGCCCATTTCTCATAAATCCAACAAAAAAACGGCCGGCTGTGTTTTTTTGATGTGGAACCTCCGGTTTCGGACGGATGAGCCTCAATGAGATGAAATGAGCCAATTATTGAACAGCACCTGTTCGTTCGTTCATTCATCCGTCAGTGTCCGGTAAAAATGCGATAGAACCTCACAAGTAGCTCAATAACAAGGCCATGATGGTGGTTGCGCGTGCAGGGGGGGGCTTGCTGTAAAGCCCGTTAGGGCTGGGCAGAGCATAGGCAGGGGTTTCGCTTCGCTCCACCCCTGTGAACATGCATTAAAAGATAATAACCCCGCTAGGGGTGACAGATTGTGCAGCAAAGACTTACTGCCGCCCCGACGGGGCTTAAATGATTGCTCAACTTTAGCAGGGGCTACACTCGGCTTCGCCTCGTTGCACCCCTGCCTATGCCCTGACCGCTCCTAACGGAGCTTTTACCAGACACTAATAATTTTTTTCTGGTTTATTCGGCAGTGATAGTTAAATATCCAGACTTTAGACCGTTGCTGCTGCAGGTGAGTTGAAGGGCTGCGGGCGTGCGTCCGCTCTGGATGAGAATCTGGGCCAAGCCGTTGAATGCCGGTATTTGGAATGTGTGGCAGTCCAGTTCATCGGGATGGTCGGGACCCAGGTAGGAGGGGTCTCCGTTGCCGACGCCCAGAATGCGGCCATCCCCGTCGAGTGAGCAGGTGAGCATGGGGCAGGCATCAGGAACGATACGTCCCTTGTTGTCCTGAATCTGAACGGTCACGACGGCTACATCGCGTCCGTCGGCGGTGATGAGGCGGCGGTCGGCAGTCAGCACGATTTTTGCCGCGGGGTTGGTGGTCTCGATCGTTTGTTTCAAGACGCGCTTTCCGTTCTTGTATCCGGTGGCAACGATGCGGCCCGGTTGATAGACGGCTTTCCACTTCAGGTGACCGTTCTTGGGCATCGCCTGTCGGCCCAGCGGCTTGCCGTTGACGGTCAGTTCCACTTCATCACAGTTGCTGTAGGCCCAGATCTCCACTTCCTCGCCCTCATGGCCTTGCAGGTTCCAGTGCGGGAAGATGTGCAGCACGGGCTCGCTGGTCCACCATGCCTTAAGGTAGCTGGCCTCGTCTTTGGGAAATCCGCAATAGTCGAGAATGCCGAATTCCGAGTCGTGGGCGGGATAAGACAGGGGGTTGGGCTCGCCACGGTAGTCAAAGCCCGTCCAATAGAAGAGACCTGCCGCCCAGGGACGCTCGTCGTAGAATTTCCATCCGCGCTCAATCACGTTCTCCACGCCTGGCGCGGTGCCACGGTTGATGCTGACCATGTGGCCGGGCTGGTCGGGCGAGTCAAAATAGACGCCCCGCGTGCCGCAGCCGGTGGTTTCCTCGGTGCCCACGATTTTCCACGTGGGATTGGCAGCCTTGCGGTTATCCACATCGTTTTGCGCGATATAGTTGAATCCCACCACATCGAGCCCCTTGATCATCTCGGACCCTCCGGCATTGGCTATCGTTGAATGGCGGGTGGGATCGAGCAGGCGGGTATATTCGCGCATGGCGGCTGCAACGCGTGTGCCTTGAATGGTATTCTCCATGCCCCACTCCTCATTGCCGTCGCTCCACAGGACAATCGACGGGTGGTTGCGGTCGCGCTTGATCATGTTCTCCAGCAGCCTCAGGTGCTCGGTGTTGATGCCCGCAAGCCGGTTCTCGTCAATGACGAGGATGCCCTCGCGGTCGCAGATGTCGAGTTGGGCGGGCGTCATCGGGTTGTGGGACGCACGATAGGCATTGCAGCCCAATTTCTTCAGCTGGCGGATGCGCCAGGCCATGAGCGCCTCGGGGATAGCGGCACCCACGCCGGCATGGTCCTGATGCATGTTCACGCCCTTGAGTTCAATCTCTACTCCGTTGAGCAGAAATCCCCTGTCGGCGTCAAACTCCACATCACGGATGCCCGTGGTAGTCATGTACACATCGGTCACCAGCCCATTCACCTTGACGGTCGTCTCCACTTGATACAGATAGGGGTCGCTGGTGCTCCACAGATGCGGCCGGTCAAGTGTCAGCATCTGTTTGCAGCCGCTGGTCTGCTCGCCTTTCAGGTCGAGTGATACAGTATTTGTCCGGCCCACTTCGTTGCCTTGGGCATCGAGCAGCCGGTGTTCAACGGTACACGTTTGTGGTTCCAACGAGTGATTGTTGACCTCGGTATCCACATGAATGGTCGCCGCAGTGTAAGGGGCCTTGAGGTCGGCATAGACAAAGGTGCCGAATGGAGCCACACTGACAGCAGCCGACTTGATGAGCCATGCGTCACGATAGATGCCAGCCCCTTCATAGAACCAGCCTTCTTCGAGCGTAGCGTCGGCTCGCACACAAACAAGATTCTCACCGCCATAGTTTACATATTCGGTCACATCATACACCTGGGTGGCATAGCCGCTGGGTTCAGTACCCATATAGAAGCCGTTGAACCACACGCGGGCATTACGGAAGATGCAGTCGAACTGCAAGGCAATGTGCTTGCCCAAGTCCGACTCGGGGATTGTGATCACCTTGCGATACCAACCCACACTCGTTTCGGGATATTGATAACCCACAGTTTTGTAGCCGTGCGAGTGGCTGGCCTCTTGAGCATAGGGCAAGGTAGTCACCCAATCGTGCGGAATGCGCACTTCTTGCCATGTAGAGTCGTTAAACTTGACGGAGTAAGGGCCCTCGTTGTGTATGGAGTTGGCCTTGGTCAAATAGTTGAAATACTCAGTGCCGCAGCCATAGTCCTTTGCCGGGTCGGCAGCGTTGCCCAGCGAGAATTTCCACCCCTCGTCCAATCGTATGGTCTCACGCACATTCTGCGCACAGACCGACAGCAATGCACAAAGCATCCAACCCAGCATGGCGAGCCTCATGCCCACATGGTTACCGTTGTTATTTTTCATATTACCTGAATTTGAAAATCATTCATTAGTCGTCAAGCGATGCTGCCCCCAGTCATCATTTGGCCGCACTCTATCCACATTGCCGGCAATGGTACCTCAAAGTTAAACCAACCGCGCATGCCTTGAAAAAAAAATGAGGTTACTCTTCCCCGATGAGTTCTTGCAGACGACTGGTGATATCCCCATCACCGGAGCCTACAGAATATTTACCGCTTATTAATCTGTAAATACCCACTATAGCGGAGGCTAAGACGACGATCCAGCCAATCACTTTCATAATACCCGAAGCAGAGGAAAAATAACAGAAACAAGCAAACCACCCGCAAAATATCAATTGTCCTATCGTCCAGATGATACTTTTGTCTTTAACGTACTTCTTGAACTTGTTCAATAGCTGTTCTGGAGTGCCGAGACCGTCGATGGTTTTTAAGAAGCTGTGAGATTTCAGCCCCCCCCAGCCAGACACAAGTGCATATAACAATAGCGTCACGAGGTAAACAAAATCTTCTATTGTCCAAAGGCGAGAACGCTCGAGAGTTATTACCATTATCAAAAATATCAGGAAAACTATCAAGAGAACCGACCAAACCCAGAAATAAGTTTTCGCACTATTCTTGCACTTGTCCTTGATGACATCCAGCCACTCTTCTTTGTTGACCAAGTATAAATCTTCCAGTTTCATAATGATATGTTGTTAAAAATGACTCGTGTAACAAACCGCTGTAATAATCAAACTGATTATTCTATTCTTGCAAATATAGCCACTTTTCTTCAAATGACAACTATAAAGAACCGAAATTGATTAAAAAACAGTAGATTTTGTATCAAGACAAGTTCACTTGAGCGATGCCGAGGCGAAGCCCTGAATGCCATGAAACGGAATTTACTTATTTGCCAACTTGAGATTTGCCTTGACGCAATTTTTCACGTAGTCGATCTCGTGTTCCCTGATAATACACATGGTGCTTGTCTTGGCCATAGTGATCTTCCCCCTTCAATACAGCGAAAGACGCTGGGTCTGCTCCCTCTACTATGTTGTTTTTGTAATAGACACACTTGGAATCAACTGCATAGAATTCATTTAAAACCTTAAACGTGCGGTAATCACCTGCTGACACGGCTCTATTATATGTATTGCCAACGATACCGAGATAATAGACCTGAAGGCTATCTAAAGCCCAATTACTGTCAATCAGTCTGAAACTTCCCATATTTGCCACATGGAGAGGCACTTTTCCCTTGTAGTAATCGTGTGCGTCATGAGCAAGAGCAAAACCAAGAGACAAAATATCGCTATCTGGTAAGACAAAAGTGGCAGGATCTGCTCCTTCTATCATATTGTAATGAAACCACACATGGTGCATATCGGCTGCATAATCAACGCTCAGGGCTTTGAATGTACTTGGGTCTGCCCCTTCCAATATCTTATAGCTTGAATTAAACCTATAATAAACATGGTTAACATCGAATGTATACAATTCGTTTAGGCGTTTATAGGTCGAAGGATCATAACCTTCAGGTTTACTTTCGACGAATGAAATTGATGCGAGTGTTAGAAACAGGAAGAAAACAGCCACAGGTATGAATGGGCACAAATTGAACAGCCATGTCCTTCCCAGTTTTTTGGAAAGTATAAACCACAACCTTATTAATGGAATCAGATAGATCGGGTAAAGCCAGATGGTGCATGCTGCACCCAAACGGCAAAAATCGTCGATAGAGGATCGGGTTGGCGCATCCCAGAAAAAAAAGGACCCAAATAAACCTATCGGCCAAAATAACAGCGCTAGAAACATCATCTGGACAACGGTTTTCTGGTCTGGTGTAGGCTGTTCTCCCAAAATACGAGCAATCAGTCCTTTTGATTTAGTTTTCTGGTCCATCTTGATTCATCTTTCTATCATAACGGCAAAGGTAGCGATTATTTCGCTAAACACATCAGATTCATTGGGGCCAATTCATTATTTTTGGAATATTTTTGCGGATTGGTTGGTGGTTGAGGGAAAAAGTAGTACTTTTGCGGCGTAATAATGGTAATCGGGTGGCTTAGGGCCATCGCGATGCAAGGGAATCCGGTGAAAGTCCGGAACTGTACCTGCAGCTGTAATCCCCTCAAAACACAGGGTTTGCTTACTGAATGTCACTGGCCGACAACAAGGCTGGGAAGGCAAAGCAGACCGGGGAAAAGTCAGAAGACCTGCCATTTCAGTTAATAGTTACTGGTTAACAGTTGATAGTTGGTTTTGCGAACTATTGAGACTGGAAACTAGGGGCTAGAGACTAAAAACTATTTAGTACGTTCACTCAGGAACAGGTGTGACGGAAAGCAAATGAAGAAAAGAAAAAGACTGACGGCAGCAGTGCTGGCTTTATGCACGTTTGCGGCTGTCAATGGACAGAATGACATCTGGCGGCAGGATAGTCTGCCCGAGGTGGTGGTAACGGGTACTGGCACTCAGCACCTGCTGAAGGATGCGCCCGTACAGACCGAGGTGATCACGAGCAAGATGCTGCGCAACTATGCGGGCAAGAGCATCGAGGATATCCTGGGCGGCCTCACGGCGTCATTTGCCTTTAACCAGGACGATATGGGCTCGCAGATGCAGCTCAACGGCCTGGGCAACAGCTATATCCTGATTTTGATTGACGGCAAGCGCATCCACGGCGACGTGGGTGGGCAAAATGACCTGTCGCTGATTGACCCGCAGAACATCGAGAAAATCGAGATCGTGAAGGGTGCCTCGAGCGCGCTCTACGGTTCGGACGCCATTGCCGGTGTGGTCAACATCATCACCAAGAAGCACCGCGAGGAAGGCCTGCTGATTGAGAACACGACGCGCGTGGGCAGCTATGGCGACGTGCGCCAGCACAATGGCTTGGCGCTGAATTACGGCAAGTTCAGCAGCTACACCAACTTCCAGCTGCAACACAGCGACGGCTGGCAGAACACCTCGATCGAGCATACCGAGGGTTCGGAAGAGCCCATCACCGACTCCCGCAACAAGACCGTGAACCGCCACACCAACTGGCAGATTGCCGAACGGTTGACCTATCAGCCGACCAAGAACTTGGAACTCTATGCCGACGGCAGCACCTACTGGAAACGCATCTACCGCGTGAGCGGCCGCCATCCCCACTACGACGTGAAGACCTGGGACATGGAGTACCACAACGGCTCGGCATCCATCGGCGGCAAGTGGAGCCGTTCAAAGACCGACTACATTTCGCTGGATGTGGACTGGCACCGCCATGCCTACTATTACTATTACACCGCCACGACACTTGTCGAGGACTACGAGAAGAGCACGGGCACACCTTATTACCCTTACTTCCCGTATCTTCCTGACCAGAAAGAGTTGCAGAGTGACCAACAACGCACAATGGCGGCGTTGAAGGGCGTGTTTACCCTACCCTACGAGAACATTCTGAGTGCCGGTGCGGAATTCCGCTATGACTGGCTCCATGCCCCCACCCGCGTGAAGGGCGGCAAGGCCAGCGACTGGACGGCGGCCGTGTATGTGCAGGACGAGTTCAACCTCATCCACAACGTGAACATCACCGCCGGATTGCGCTTGAATCAAAATGAGCAGTTCGGCACCAAACTGGCACCCAAGGTGTCGGCCATGTGGAAACCAGGCAACGCTTGGCGCTTGCGTGCCACCTGGAGCCAGGGCTTCAAGACGCCAGCCATCCGCGAACTGTTCTACCGCTATGTGCGACAGATGAGCGGCACCTACCTCTATCTCGGAAACACTGACCTCAAGCCACAGTCGAGCAACTATTTCTCGGTGAGCGGCGAGTACGGTTGGAGGGGCTTGAATGTGACCGTCACTGGTTACTATAATAAGGTCAAGGACATGATAGCCCTGGTGACCATCCCCAACTATCAGGCCCCCGACGAGTACATCATCCAGTATGATCCCGTCAAGACGCGCCAGTACCAGAACATCGAGGACGCCAAGACCTACGGCGTTGACGTGAACGTCAATTACCAGTGGCGGGAGTTCGCCTTCGGCCTGGGCTACAGCTACCTGGACACCGATGCCAACCAGTATGACACCAACCACGACAAGATGCACAAGGTCACCATCGACGGCACGGCCCACCACAAGGGCAACTGGTTCGCCACATGGGGTCACCGCTTCTCGGCCGACTACCGATTGGGCGTGGGCATCTATGGCCGCATGTCGAGCACCCGCTATTACCAGGACGACGGCAACGGCAAGGGCTACCAGACGTGGCGCCTGTCCACCACCCATGACCTGGGTCACTTCAAGGCGACCACCTGGCGCATAGAGGCCGGTGTTGACAACATCTTCAACTACTGCGACCGCACGCCTCACGGCTTGCACCTGGGTACGACCACCCCGGGACGCACAGGCTATGTGTCGCTGACCATCTGCTTCAACCAAGGAAAGAAACTTTCTAATAAGTATAAGTCTAACTATAAACAACAAAACAATGATGAAGATTAAATCTTTATTGATTGCCATGATGGCAATCTGCCTGACCATGGGCTTCACCTCTTGCAACGATGACAAGGATGATCCCGTTGAGAACAACTACACTATTTACCAGAAAGCCGTTACTCAGACCGTTAAGTCGCAGAAGAAGAGCGACAAGGTTATCCTGCTGGTGGCCTTCGGTTCGACCTGGGAGCAGGCCTACAACGCATTTGATGCCACTGTAGCCGCTTACAAGCAGGCCTTCCCCGGTTATGACGTGTTCCTGTCATTCTCGTCGGCCATCTGCATCAACCGCGCAGCTGCCGGTGAGAACGTTGACCCCCGCAACTTCTATGCACCTCCCTTCTGGCTCAACGCCTTTGCCGAGGTTGAGTACATGGAAATCGTCGTACAATCGCTGCAGGTGATTCCCGGTGAGGAATATACCCGCGTGATCAACTACATCAAGGACTTTGCCAACAACGCCAACGGTGACATCAGCGACAAGTACCTGTCGATCGTTGACCTCAAGCTTGGTGTGCCCCTGTTGCAGGATGCCGAGAGTGACGTCAACCTCGTTGCCAGCGAGTTGAACAAGCTGTACAGCAGGCAAGCCAATGAGGGTGTTGTTGCCTTTATGGGCCACGGTAACCCCGACTCCTATGACACCTATAAGGCCAACGTGCGCTACACTCAGCTCGAGGAGGCCCTCCAGCAGTTCAACAGCCACTACTTCGTGGGCACAGTTGACATGATGGACAACTTCAAGACCGACGTCTATGAGCGCATGGTTGCTGCCGGTTTCACCAGCGGTAAGGTGTATTGCCACCCCCTGATGTCGATTGACGGTGACCACGGTCACAACGACATGGCTGGTGACGATGACGACAATTGGGACGGCGTGAAGTTCACCCCCAATGATGAGGGTGAGGTTGAGGACACCTCCTGGAAGATGTACTTCCAGCACCTGGGTTATGAGTGCAACAACTCGACCATGATCGAGAAGGGTCTGCTGGAGCTGCCCAGCATCCGTCAAGTGTGGATGAACCACACCCGTGACGCCATCAACGGCGATCCCCTCGACTTCTACCACAGCAAGAATCCCGAGTAAATTGACAATAAGGTCCTTAGGGTCCCTAAAGACCTTAAAGTCCTTAAAGTCCCTAAGGACCTTAAAGAATAAAACTAAGAAGTGATTAAGAGAATCATATTGATTTCAGTAGCACTCCTCACGGGGAGTGCTGCTGTTTCACAAATCCACAAGATGGAACGCAGCGACTCGTCGATGACGAGCCGCGTTTATACCTTAAATCCCGTAGTCGTGACCGGATCGGGTCACCACCAGCGCCTGAAATCCACCGCCACTCCAGTCCATGTGCTCAGCCGTCAGGAAATCAAGGAGCAAGGCATCACCACCTTTGACGCTGCATTGACCCGCATGATGCCGCAGGTGTCGATGGCACCCAACTCAATGGGCACGTTCTTGAGACTCAACGGACTGGGAAACAAGTATATTCTGATACTCATCAATGGTCAGAAACTGACGGGCGACATTTCCAATAATGTCGATTTGAACCGCATCAACATGGCGCGTGTGAAGCGCATCGAGGTGCTTGACGGCGCCGCGTCGTCGCTCTACGGTTCGGATGCCATTGCCGGTGTCATCAACATCATCACCGACCAGCCCACACAGCAAATGGTGTCCCTTACCAGCGACACGCGCGTGTCGGGCCACGGCCAACTGACCGAGAACATCACCCTGGATATCTTCAAGAACGGTTTCGGCTCCTATACCTCGTTCTCGCGTGACCGGGCCGACAGTTACCGCATCAACGATGTGGAGTATGTCAAGGGTTCCGAAACCGAGACCCAGCCGACCATCGCCCCGTTCTTCACGGGCTACCGCTCAAATCTCATGGGGCAGAAATTCACCTATGCTCCCAATGAGCATCTGGCACTGAATGCCGGCATCGACTACTCCTACAAGATTACCGACCGCCCCAACACCCGCAAGGACATCACCGGCGGCACCGACTACGAGATGCGCTACAAGGGGCTGCGCTGGAATGTGGGCGGTATCTACAAGTTCACGAGCCGCAACTCGTTGCAGGCCGACTTCACCGTTGACCGATTCCGCTACGGCAAGCAGTATGACGTGGCCACCAAGACCTATGCCATCGACGATTATGTGCAGTCCAAGAAGCAACGCTCGATGGAGGGCCAGTTGAAAGCTATTTTGGGGCTGATGAAGAACTCAACCACCATCCTCGGTGCTGACTGGCGTAAGGATTACCTCACCGCCACTTCGGGCAACATCAACCAGAATGCCTATACGGCAGCCGCCTTTGCCCAGCATGAGATGTTGTTCTTTGAGCGATTGACCGCCACCGTGGGCCTGCGCTTGACCTACCACGAGACCTTCAACTGGCACCTCACACCCAAAGCCACGCTGATGTATGCCCCTGGTAACTTCCGTCTGCGTGCCACCTATTCGGCGGGTTTCCGTGCTCCTGGCCTTGACGAGTTGTATTACCACTACTTCTCGGTGAACCGCGGCAAGGCGCAAATCATCTTCGGCAACAAGGAACTCAAGCCCGAGAAGAGCAACTACTTCTCACTCAATGCCGAGTACCGCAGCAATATCCTTGCCGTGAGTGTGACCGGATTCATCAACCGCATCAACGACATGGTCATCAGGGAGAATATCGATGTGGATGCCACCTCACTGGCCATGCTTCAAGCCGAATTCCCCGAGATGACCGATGACCAAGCGCAGAAACTCGAGCGCTACTCGCTGTATAAGAACAGCGACAAGGGCGACGTCAAGGGCGTGCAAGTCAACGTCTCGGCCAATCTGTTCCAGGGCTTTAACCTGTCGGCCAACTACGTTTACACCTATGCCCGCACCTGCAGCGGCGACCAATGGACACCGCTGGAACGCAGCATCCGCAATGCCGCCACGGTGGCCGCAGATTATCACCACAGCTGGGGCAATTACGGACTGAACGTGAACATCAACGGCAGGTTGCAGTCCAAGACCTATTATCCTGACTACGAGGATGCACCAGGCTATGGCATCTGGAACCTGAACACGACCCACTCGTTCGACGGGTTGAAACATCTGTATCTGGAGCCGAGCATCGGCATCGACAACATCTTTGACAAGGTGGACCGCCGCATCGACTCCTCCAACCGCAAGTATGCCCTGTATTCCCCAGGGCGCATGCTCGTGATTGGTCTGAAATTGAGAATCAAGTAACCTTATATTTTAACATGGAGGATTGTCGGGAGACTATGCCTCCATTTTTTATTTTTTTGCTAAATTTGCAACTGATATGGGTAAGATTATCGTAGCAGGCATCGGGCCTGGCAGTAAAGAAGACATCACTCCCGCCGTACTCGACGCAGTGCGTGCGGCAGATGCCATTGTGGGTTATAAGTATTATTTCCAGTTTATTCAGGAATACGTGCAAGACGGTTGTGAGTGCATTGACACGGGCATGAAGAAGGAACGCGAGCGCGCTGAGCAGGCCTTTGAACTGGCCGAGCAGGGCAAGACCGTTGTGGTCATCTCGTCGGGCGATGCAGGCATCTATGGCATGACACCGCTCATCTATGAGATGAAACGTGAGCGCGGCTCTGATGTGGAAATTGAGTCGTTGCCCGGCATCTCGGCTTTCCAAAAAGCCGCCTCTCTCCTTGGCGCCCCCATCGGCCATGACCTGTGCATCATCTCGTTGAGCGACCTGATGACGCCCTGGGAAGTCATCGAGCGCCGCATCAAGGCTGCCGCCGTGGGTGATTTCGTTACCGCCATTTATAACCCCAAGTCCAATGGCCGCTACTGGCAACTGTACCGATTAGTGGAACTGTTCCTGCAGCAACGCCCAGCCGACACGCCTGTGGGCTATGTCCGTCAGGCGGGTCGCGATGAGCAGGAAATCAAGGTGACCACGTTAGGTGAATTTGACCCCGAGGACGTGGACATGTTCACCGTCATCCTCATCGGCAACTCACAATCCTATATCTTCTCCCCCTCCTCCGCCCTTACGGGCACCTCCCCCCGGGCGGGGGAGGAGTATAAACTCATCATCACGCCTCGTGGGTATTACCGCGAGCAGCAAGACCAAGCCGTCAAGCCTCGCCAGCAGATCATGATTGAGTCGTTCCGCACCATCGAGAGCGAACTGCGCAACAAGGATATACCGCTTGACCATAAGTGGGCACTCCTGCACGCCATCCACACGACAGCCGACTTTGAGATGGAACGGATTCTCTATACCGATGAACGTGCTGTGGAAACGCTCTATAATAAAGTCGCTAATGGCGAAATCAAGACCATCGTGACCGATGTGACGATGGTGACCAGCGGCATCCGCAAGGGTGCGCTTACCCGATTGGGCGTAGAGGCCAAGTGCTACTTGAGTGACCCACGGGTAGCCGAGATGGCCACTGCTCAAGGCATCACCCGCACCCAGGCCGGCATCCGCCTCGCCGTCGAGGAGCATCCCGATGCATTATTCGCGTTTGGCAATGCGCCGACGGCACTGATGGAACTGTGTGACCTCATCCGCAAAGGCAAGGCTCATCCTGTCGGCATCATTGCCGCCCCCGTGGGTTTCGTGCATGTACGCGAGTCCAAACACATGGTCAAGCCGTTCAAGGAGATACCCAAAATCATCGTCAAGGGACGCAAAGGCGGCAGCAACCTTGCCGCAACCTTGTGCAATGCCATATTGACCTTTGACGATGCCGAACAACTTAAACCCGGACGCGATTTGTAAAACTACGAATTACACGAATTTAACGAATATTATATTAGAGTAATTAGCGTAATTCGTAGTTATAAAAATAGAAAGATATGAAATTTTATGTGATAGGTATCAGTGACGCGCCGCGGCCTTACTTGCCGCCGGAGGTAATCAGTATCATCTGCAAAGGGCGCATTTTTTCGGGCGGCAAGCGCCATTATGGACTTGTCGCACCCTATTTGCCCGAAGGCTCCAAGTGGATAGACATCACCACGCCGTTGGATTCAGTTTTCGAGCAGTATCACGACGAGGTGATTGTGTTTGCCAGCGGTGACCCGTTGTTTTTCGGATTTGCCAACACCATCAAGCGCAAGATGCCTGATGCCGAGATTGTGATATTTCCGTCCTTCAACTCGCTGCAGTTGTTGGCACATCGCCTGGTGATGCCCTATCACGATATGCGCATCGTCTCGTTGACAGGACGTCCCTGGCCCGAATTTGACAAAGCGTTGATTGAACGGGCCGAAAAAATCGGCGTCCTTACCGACCATGAGCATACGCCTTCTGAGATTGCCAAGAGGATGCTGGAGTATGGCTATATCGATTATCAGATGCATGTTGGCGAGCATTTGGGCAATCCCAAAGAGGAACGCATCACAACCTTGTCGCTTGAGGAGGCTGCCGAGCAGGACTTCGGCTATCCTAATTGCTTGATTTTGTGCGGCCACGCCAAGGCGAGGCCCTACGGCATCCCTGAGAGCGAATTTACTTTGCTTGATGGCAGGGAGAAAATGATTACCAAAGCACCCATACGCCTGTTGACCCTGCAAGCGTTGGAATTGCCGAGGAAACATGTCATGTGGGACATCGGCTTTTGCACTGGCAGCGTGTCCATCGAGGCACGCCTGCAATTCCCGCATCTTCACGTCGAGGCCTTCGAAATCAGGCCCGAGTGTGAGGCCTTAATACAGGAGAACAGCCGACGTTTTGGTGTACCAGGCATTAATTACCACATCGGGGATTTCCTTGAGGCAGATCTTGAAAACCTGCCGCGTCCCGATGCCGTTTTCATCGGCGGTCATGGCGGTCAGCTTAAGGAAATCATGGCACGCGTATTGACAGTCTTGACCGATGACGGATGCATCGTGATGAACAGCGTCACCTCGCCAATGGTGCAGACCGACAGCCACCAACTGTTTAACGAGGCTTGTGCCGAGTTGGGCTTGACACAGGAAGCACCCACACGCATCATCCTGAACGACAATAACCCGATAGAGATACTGAAATGCAAACGAAAAACTACGAATTACACGCATTAAACTAAAAACACATGTGTAATCAGTGAAATTCGCAGTTTTAATATAGTGAGAATTGAAATGCAAAAGATAGCTGTTATCAACATCAGCGAGGAAGGCCGCCCTATTGCCGAAACGCTCCAACAGGAGTTCAAAGCCTCGGTCATCAAACGTGCCGATGTTGCCGACCGATGGAAAGACTTTGAAGCCTTCATCTTTATCGGGGCAATGGGCATCTGCGTGCGTACGATAGCGCCGTTGATCGAGGACAAACATACCGACCCGGCTGTCATCTGTACCGATAGCATGGGGTTGCATGCCGTGTCGGTTTTGTCGGGGCATGTGGGTGGCGCCAATGACTTGACGCACAATGTGGCAGCAATCTTGGGTGCCGATCCCGTGATTACCACCCAGAGCGATAATGCCGGGTTGTGGGCACTGGATACGCTGGAAAAACGCTTCAACTGGTCCATCGCCAGCGAGGACGATATGAATGCGTGCATCTTCGCTTTTGTCAACCGCAAGCCCACAGCTTTGTTTATGGAGGTGCGTGACGAGGGTACCGATTATCTGGAAAAGACCCTACCCGACCACGTCACCATCATCAACGACCTGAGCGAGGCCGACCCCAAAAAATACCGCTTGCTCATTATGGTGACGCCTTTCCGCCGCTATGCACCTGAGGGAATGCTATCCTTGCACTTTGTGCCTATGGTGGGCACTATCGGCTTTGGCTTGGCTCATCACCCCGAGGACTACAAGTTCATCTATGACCAGATGGACGAGGTCCTTGCAGAATGGGGCATCCTGCCGTGCGCTTGCCTTTACTGCACGATTGACGTCAAGGCCGACGAGCCGTTTGTACATCTGTTGAAAGATGGCTATGACGAGGAAGTTGAATTCTTTACCGCTGAGCAGTTGGCCACCGTTGAGGTGCCTAACCCGAGCGACACGGTGGCCAAACACGTGGGCACGCCAAGCGTATGCGAGGCTGCAGCCATCCTGGGCTCCAATCACGGCAAATTGATTGTTCCTAAAATCAAAGGCAAGAATTTTACCGTTGCACTGGCCATTGACCACAGGTACCTGCGTGACCAGCAAGGTCACATCGAGATTGTGGGTGCTGGCCCCGGTGATCCCGACCTGGTGTCGGTGCGAGGCCGCAAGATGCTGGAACGTGCTGACCTCATCCTCTATGCCGGTTCACTTGTGCCGCGTGAGCTGACCTTGTGCGCCAAGCCCGGTGCCGTCGTTCGCAGTTCGGCGGGCATGAATCTTGAAGAGCAATGCGAGCTGATGAAGGAGTTCTATGACCAGGGACGGTTCATCGTGCGCTTGCACACGGGCGACCCCTGCATCTTCGGAGCGATTCAGGAACAGATGGCATTCTTTGACCAGCACAATATGCATTACCACATCACGCCGGGCATCTCGTCGTTCCTTGCTGCAGCAGCTGAATTGCGCAGCCAGTTTACCATTCCCGAGCGCACACAGACCATCATCCTGACGCGCGGCGAGGGCCGTACACCCATGCCCGAGAAGGAGCAACTGCATTTGTTGGCTAAAAGCCAAAGCACAATGTGCATCTTCCTGAGTGCTGCCATCGTGGATGACGTGCAGCGAGAGTTGCTCATGGAATATCCCGAGGATACGCCCGTTGCCGCTTGTTACCATCTCACCTGGCCCGACCAGCGCATCTATCGCGGCGTGCTGAAAGACCTGGCCAAGATTGTCCATGACAATAACCTCACGTTGACCACGATGCTTGTCGTGGGCGAAGCCATCGACAACCGCAAGGGCCTGTCGGAACTCTATAACAAACATTTCACGCATTTGTTCAGAAAGGGGAGTTGAAAATGTAGAGACGCATAATCTTGCGTCTCCAGGAAAAGGCAATAGTATTTTGAGACGCAAAATTTTGCGTCTCTACAGGTAGGAAAACTAATAAAATGATTCTCGTATTTGGTGGAACGACCGAGGGTCGCGTGGCGGCCAAGGTGCTCGATGAATCGGGTGCCTCCTATTGGTATTCCACCAGAGGCGACCTGCAGGATATTCAACTTGCACATGGACAACACGTCATCGGAGCCATGGAGGTGCCCGAGATGGTTACTTTCTGCCATGAGCATGACATCCGCTTGATTGTTGATGCCGCACATCCGTTCGCCGTCAATCTGCACCGTAATGTCGTCAATCTTGCAGGGCAGATTGGCGTGCCAATCATTCGTTATGACCGCATCTTTCCGCACCACGACGAGGATATCGTATGGTGCAGGGACTATGATGAAGCCATCGCCCAATTAAAAGCGCAAGGCGTTCATCGTCTGTTAGCACTTACGGGAGTCAATACCATCACAAAACTGCGTGATTACTGGCAGGTCCATGACTGTTGGTTCCGCATCCTGAACCGTGACGAATCATTGACTGGAGCGCAGAAGGCCGGTTTTCCCGTTGACCGCCTCGTTTATTACGAGAAAGATGATACCTCGGCGTTGATTGAGCGACTGAAGCCCCAAGCCATGATTACCAAGGAAAGCGGCTTGAGCGGCGGCTTCAGTGAGAAAGTCGATGCGGCTCGACAAGCGGGAATCAAGGTTTTTGTCGTGGAAAGGCCTGAATATCCTACGGCAGATGGGGTGACCGTCCATCACGTCAATGGCCCTCACGGCCTGCGTCGAATGGTGGAGAAACTGCTGCCCGAGTTTTATCCCCTGCATAGCGGCTTGACCACAGGCACCTGTGCCACGGCGGCTGCTATTGCAGCAACAACACGCATGAAAACGGGTGAAACAACACCCTCGGTGCCCGTCATCTTGCCCAATGGCGAGACCATTGAGGTCGAAGTCATCTATGGTGACGGTTATGCTGCCGTATTCAAGCAGGCCGGTGATGACCCTGACGTGACCAACGGTATTGAGATCAGGGCCAGCGTCGAACCCAGCAATAAGTTTGAAATACATGGCGGCGATGGTGTCGGAAAATTCACGGTGCCTGGATTCGACTTCCCTCCGGGCGAGTCCGCCATCAACAAGGCTCCGCGCCAAATGATGCTAGATAACATCAAGGAGAACGTCAGCATCACCATCAGCGTTCCCCAAGGCGCCGAAATTGCCCGCCGCACCTTCAACCCGCGACTGGGTATCGAGGGTGGAATCAGCATCATCGGGGTGACAGGCATCGTGAAACCTTTCAGCGAGGAGGCTTTCATCAGCAGTATCCGCAAGTGCATGCAGGTGGCTAAGGCTTCGGGCAGCGATCGTGTGGTCATCAACAGCGGCGGCAAGAGTGAGCGCTTTGTAAAAGCGCAATACCCCGACCTGCCGCAGCAGGCCTTTGTGGAATACGGGAATTACATCGGCGAGACCTTGTCCATCGCCAATGAACTTGACATCAAAAACATCACCATGGGGGTGATGTTGGGCAAGGCAGTGAAACTCGCGGCAGGTAACCTCGACACCCACAGCCGTCACACGACAATGGACAAAGATTTCGTCATGAGCATGCTTCATGAGGCAGACATTGACATCGATATCAGCGACCTCACTCTCGCCCGCGAACTGTGGGAGAGAATTCCCCATGAAAAACTCCAGAACTTCGCTACAGTTGTCATCAGCCACTGCAACCGGTACTGCGCCCCCCTACTCCCCAACGGCAATCTCACCATCCTCCTCATCACCGACAACGGCACGATTTTCAAACAACAATAATAACATTAAAAAGTTTGTCGTTATTGTGGTCAAAAGGTTGTCCAAGTTGTCTGAAAAAACTACTCGTAGGAGGTTTTGCGGCGGCGGTAGAGGACGTAGATGATGATGGGGGCGCCAATGAGGGCAGTGACGCTGTTGACGGGCATGGCACCCTCGAAGCCGGGAGCCCGGGCAATCAGATTACATATTAAGGCCAAAGCCGCGCCACACAAGGCGGTGGCGGGCATCAGTTTCCAGTGGTCACTGGTGCGGAAAATGCCGCGGGCAAGATGGGGTACGGCCATACCGATGAACATGATGGGACCGCAATAGGCGGTGACGATAGCGACCAATGTGCCTGAGCAAATGATAATCCAAGTGCGAGCCCGCTTGACGTTGACACCCAGGTTGGCTGCATAACGGTCACCGAGCAGCATGGCATTCAGGGGCTTGACTAGCAGAAAACTCAAGGGCAGCAGGATGCACATGAGCACGACAAAAAGTATCATCTGGTCACCCGACACGCGCGAGAACGAGCCGAGTCCCCACACGACGAATGCTTTGACGTCTTCCTCGGGACTGAGGAATTTCAAGACACCGATAATGGCGGTGGCCAGGTAACCGATCATCACGCCGATAATCAGCAAGGTGACGTTGCCCTTGACTTTACCCGAAATCCACACAATCAGCATCATCACGGCGATGGCACCGATGATGGCGGCAACCGAGACGGCGGCATCGCCCAGATAGCCAAGGCTACTCAAGGCCACACCGCCCAACTGGCCAGACAGCAGCACAACGAAAGCCACACCCAGGCTGGCGCCATTGGAGATACCCAAGATGGACGGTCCTGCCAACGGGTTGTGGAAGATGGTCTGCATCATCAGGCCGCTCACGGCAAGGCCAGCACCAGCCATGATGGCGGTGAGCACCTGCGGCAGACGGGAACTGAGGATGATATTGGTCCAGATTTCATTTTCGCTGCCCTGACCGACAAGGATGCGGCAGATGTCGCGCACCGGAATCTCAATCGAACCGATGAACAGGTTGACAATCACCATCACGGCAATGACCACCACAAGGGCCAACATCAAAGGCAACGTTCGTCTCATTATCTCTTTAGTTTCTAGTCCTTAGTCCCTAGTTTCTAGTTTCTAGTTTCTAGATATTCTAGATTTTCTGGATTTTCTAGAACTCCTAACTCCTAACTTCTAACTCCTAACTATTATTGCAGCAAGCGATAAAAGGTGGGCTGGTAGTCTTTCTCGACCAGTTCGGGATGGAAGATAGCAACAAAGTCCTTCAGCAGCACATCGGGCTTGACGGGTGCGATTTCGTAGTAGGGCGTCTGCTTCATGTTGCAGTAGATGACCTTTTTCTCCTTGAAGGCCTTGAACATCTCGTTGCGAGGTTCACTGGCCTTCAGTGCCTCGTAAGAGAAATCGCCCTGGTAGCTGTTCAGGATGCGCCAATAGTCAGCATTAGCCGACAGTGCATACATCTTTTCAAACTCCAGGTCCTCGCCCGAAGTTTCGTCATCGTTGATGACGTAGTCGCCCCCCGCGTCACGGAAAATTTGGGCCAGGTAGTTCTTGCCGCCCACAGCATGCCAGTTGCCGTAGTGCATCTCGCCGCTGGTGACGGTGGGACGCTGCTCGACCTTGGCGGCTTTCTCCTTCAGGTCATTGTATCGGCTCTCGATACCGGCAAAAATCTCGGCAGCCTCTTTCTCCTTGCCGATGAACATGCCGATGAATTTGATCCACTCGGCCTGGCCCAGCGGGTCCAGTTCTTTGTAGCCCAAGTGGGGCACGAGCGTGATGCCGATTTCCTTGATGGCGTCATAACCGCCGCGCTTTGACGGAGAAATGAAGATGACATCAGGGTTGGCGGCCATGACCACCTCGGGGTCAAATTCGCCCTCCATACCAATCTTGACGATACGGCCGTCCTTGACGCGCGCCTTGATATCTTCATTAAAGAGGTTCTTTGTACCAGTGATGCCCTTAACCACGTCGTGGGCCTCGAGAATAGTGAAATTGGACAATTGCAGCGAGGTCATGCAGATGGTGCGCTCAATGGGCACTTTGACCTTGACATAACCCTCGGGAACTACTGCATCGGCATCATGCACCAGGGCAAAATGGTCTTTTTTACCCACATCAACCAGTCGGATGTCGGCCGAGTCCCTGACACTGAATCCAGTGGCATACTTCACGGTCACCTCTTCCATTGAATCGGGACCTGATTTCGACTGCTTCTCGCCCTGTGAAGAGCAAGCGCAAAATAGCATCAAAACTGTAATTAATCCAAAAAATTTCTTCATTCTTCTTTTCATCTGATTTATGCTACAAAGGTACTACTTTTTAATGACCAAACTGCACGAAAACCACCAAAAAATCTAGGGACTAGGGGCCAGAAACCAGAAACTTATTTGTACCTTTGCAGGTATGGAAGAGACAGCAGTAAAAACAAGGTGGTATGACAACATTTGGGCAGCGTTGATTTTCTTCACGCGTTTGCCCTTTTGGCGCGTATATCAACCGCCACAGGCGAGTTATAAAGCAGTTGTTGAGTTCTGGCCATTGACGGGTTGGCTCACAGGTGGCGCGATGGCTGCGACACTCTACTTCGGTAGTATGGTGTTGCCTCATGCCGTAGCCGTGATTGCTGCAATTGCCGTGCGGTTACTGATTACCGGAGCGTTGCATGAAGACGGGCTTGCCGACTTCCTGGACGGCTTCGGTGGCGGTGGCGACCGCAATCGCATCCTTGCCATCATGAAGGACTCCCACATCGGCACCTATGGCGTGCTGGGTCTTATCATCTACTTTCTGCTTTTGGGTACAGCACTCTACAGCATGCCTGTGACTGTGGCAGCCCTTACCATACTTGCTGCCGATCCGTTCGCCAAGATGGTTACGAGCCAGCTGGTGAATATGCTGCCCTATGCCCGTCACGAGGAAGAAGCCAAGAACAAGACCGTTTACCGCAAGCCCACGATGGCAGCGGGGTTAAGTCTGACGGCGCAGGGCCTGCTGCCGATGGTGCTGTTGATTTGGCTGACAGGCATCCGCTGGTATTTGGTCATCGCTATACCTCCCCTGGTGATGTATTTCCTGTACTTGCTCATGTTGCGCAAGATTAAGGGCTACACCGGCGACTGCTGCGGTGCCGTGTGCCTACTGGTGGAACTAGCAGTATATCTGGCCACATGCTCACAACAACTATAATAGTGAACAGTTAACAGAGAACAGTTAACAGAGAATTAGAACCTGAAGACTAAAATGGAAGTTATTTTTGTGAGACATACGAGTGTTGATGTGCCACGGGGGACTTGCTACGGGTGGACCGATGTGCCTGTGCGCGACACTTTTGAGCAGGAGGCCGAGCTGACGCGTCAGTCACTGGAGCAGTTCCTGCCGTTTGACAAGGTGTTCTCGTCACCATTGACACGCGCCCGCATGTTGGCGGCCTATTGTGGCTACCCCGATGCCGAGACCGACAACCGCCTGCTGGAGATGAACATGGGCGAGTGGGAAATGCAGCTGTATGACGAAATCCAGGACCCGCACCTGCAGGAGTGGTATGACGATTATATCTACCAACCCACGACAGGCGGCGAAAGTTTCTCGCAACAATACCAGCGTGTGGCGGCCTTCCTTGACGAGCTCAAGGGCAAGCCCTACCGGCGGGTGGCCATTTTTGCCCATGCCGGTGTGCTTATCAGCGCGGGACTCTATGGCGGGCTGTATGCCTGGAAAAATGCCTGGAATAATCTGCCCGACTACGGAGATTATATTGTAATTACGATTTAGATATTTAGGGCCTCGCCTTGGCGTGGCCGACAAACAGAGATACTCGATGAGCAAAATCATACTGATCACTGGCGGGCAACGCTCGGGTAAGAGCCGCTATGCCGAGGAACTGGCATTGAGCAAAACAGACAATCCCGTGTATGTGGCCACGGCCCATGTGTGGGACGAGGAGTTCCGTGAACGCGTACGCCGTCATCAAGACCGCCGTGGCCCGCAGTGGACCAACATCGAAGAAGAAAAATACTTGAGCCGTCATGACTTGACAGGTCGTGTTGCAGTCATCGATTGCGTGACGTTGTGGCTGACAAATTTCTTCTTCGAGGGTCAAGAACAAGACACACAACAGACCCTTGCAGTTGCCAAAGAGGAGTTTGATCGCTTTACGGCCCAAGATGCCACCTTTATCTTCGTGACCAACGAAATCGGCAGCGGCGGCGTGAGCGTGGATGCCGTTCAACGGCGGTTCACTGACCTGCAAGGCTGGATGAACCAGTATATCGCCAGCAAGGCTGACGAAGTCATCCTCATGGTTTCAGGAATCCCGGTAACAGTGAAGAGTTAACAGTGAACAGAGAACAGTGAACAGTTAACAGTTAACAGTGAACAGTTAACAGAGAACAGTTCTAGAAAATCTAGAGCATCTAGAATATCTAGGGGCTAAGGACTAAGGACTAAAGAAAATGAGAGAATTCAAAATACAACACACCGATAAATCGATGGCTGATGCCATCCAGCAGAAAATCGACCACCTGAACAAACCCAAAGGCTCGCTGGGCCGTCTGGAGGAACTTGCCTTGCAAATCTGCCTCATCCAGCAGACTTTGACGCCCAGCCTCAACCACCCCTGCCACCTATTGCTGGGTGGTGACCATGGTATTGAACGCGAGGGCGTGAGCGTGTCGCCTCGTGAGGTTACCTGGCAACAGATGATTAACTTCACCCATGGCGGTGGCGGCGTGAATATGTTCTGCCGTCAGCATGGCTTCAAATTGCGCATCGTGGACGCGGGCGTGGATTATGACCTAAGCAATATTAAGGGCATTATCGACCGCAAGATTGCCCGTGGTACCCGCAATTTCCTGCACGAGCCGGCTATGAACCAGGAGGAATTTGATCGAGCCATCCAAACGGGCTGTGACCTAGTGGATGAATGCATCGCCGAAGGCTGTCAAGTGCTGTGCATCGGCGAAATGGGCATTGCCAATACTTCACCGTCAAGCATCTGGATGAGCCTGTTCGGCAACATTCCGCTCGACGAGTGCATCGGCGCAGGGGCGGGTCTTGATAATCCCGGTATCCAGCACAAACGCGAAATCCTCGCACAAGCATTAAAGCATTACAAAGAGACGATGGATCACACGACCGAGAATGCTATACGCTACTTCGGTGGTTTTGAGATGGTGACGGCTATCGGCGCGATGTTGCGTGGAGCCGAGAAACACCTGGTTGTACTGGTTGACGGCTTTATCATGACGGCCTGTGCCATTGCCGCTATCCAACTCTATCCAACCGCCCAGGACTACATGATTTTCACCCATTGCGGTGACGAGAGCGGCCACCGACGCATGCTCGACATCGTCCACGCCAAGCCTATCCTCAACCTGGGGCTGCGTCTCGGCGAGGGAACAGGAGCCTTATGTGCCTATCCCATCATTGATTCGGCCGTGAGGATGATCAATGAGATGAACAATTTCGACACCGCCCACATCACCAAATACTTCTAGCGATTGGTGTCAGTTATATGTATCGAACGGGGTGTGATAGCAGAATTGCGACACACCCCGTTCAAGGTTGAATCATGTTCCAATCGCTGACGGCCTGCCCATTCACCACAATTGCGGAAAACGAGCTCAAGGACATTTCTTCGGATTACGAATGAAAATACTTCTTTAGTATATAATCATAGAATAACGCTATCTTTGTAACCTGAATTTGTATAACTAGCATCATGATTTTTCTTGCTAATCCACAACGATGTTCTTGGTTACGATAGGTTTCCCGTTTTCATCAATCAAGGGTGTTAATCCAGAGCCTTCACCAAAGGATACAAACAGATAATTCACTCCTGTTTGGGTGTCAACGAGTACAGAGGCTTGTCTCATTAATCCATTCACTTCGATGTCATTCCAAACAAATCTTTTCAATTTCTTGCTCATTTTTTCAACTTTTTAATCATTTAACCATATTAACTTGTATTGCTTGACCTTGCTCTTGTCAAATCAGATTTAATGTTACAGTATCACCAGATGTATAACTGGATCTTTCATCGCCAACAAAACGAGAGGAGGACAAGCACGATCATCAGGGCCTCGGAGAGGCGGTTGATGAGGACAGAAATGCGCATGTCCTGGGTAGTCAGTTCGCGGTCGTTCTCCCCGATGTAAGGTTTGTCGAAGAGTTCGCCGAAGTAGTAGTGGGGACCGCCGAAGCGGCAGTTGAGGATTCCGGCGAGGGCAGCCTCGGGGTAGCCGCTGTTGGGGCTGGCGTGACGTCGTCCGTTTTTCCAAACGAATTTCAACAAGGACAACTTACCTGATGCGATGACCATCAGCAGGGCCGTCAAGCGGGCCGGGATGTAATTAGCCACGTCATCGATATGGGCGGCCCAGCAGCCGAAGTCCTTGTAGCGCTCGGTGCGGTAACCGATCATCGAGTCAAGGGTGTTGACCATCTTATAGGCCAGCATACCAGGCGTGCCCAGCAATGCAAACCAAAACAGCGGGGCAATCACGCCGTCGCTCAAGTTCTCGGCAAGGGTCTCAAGGGCGGCGGTGCGCACTTCTTGGGCAGACAGTTGCGACGTGTCACGGCCCACAATGCGGGCGACCTGCTGGCGGCCCTCGTCCAGCGAGCGATCCAACGCCAGGAAGACCTCACGCACCTCACGGATGAGCGTTGTTCCTGCCAGGCAGTAGAAAATGATAATCGTGTCAAGGATGAGCCACAAAATCATGTTGGGTACAAGCCGCTTCAGCCCCCACACGATGAAGAACACCATCAGAATCAAGGCAATGGCCATCACAGCACCCTTGGCCATGCGATGGTTGCCCTTGTTGAGACGATGCTCGCCCCACGAAATCATTTTGCCGAACCACACGACGGGATGCGGCAACCGTAACGGGTCACCAAAGATGAAATCCAGCAACCAGCCAAACAACAATGGCAATATGAGTATAACAGTATCAATCATTTCAGTTATTTGTCTAACGTAGAGACGCAAAACTTTGCGTCTCTACAATGCGGATGGCAAATTAGTTTAATTGGCGTAATTCGTAGTTCCTTATTGCGGCGATGAGGGCGTCGTTCTCGGTGGGTGACTGGGTAGCGATGCGGAAGTGGTGCGGCGTGAGGCCCGTGAAATTGGAGGCGTCGCGGATGAGGATGCCATGCTCTCGGGCCAAGTATTCCTTCAGGTCGGCAGCCGTAGTTTGGCGAATGATACACAAAAAGAAATTGGTCTGTGTATCAAACGCTTCGATGCCTTCAATGTTGTTCAGCATGGACCGCAGACGCTGGGTCTCAGCCAGATAGGACGGCAGGTCTGGAATGGCTGTTTTGCCTTGATCAACGAGCCACTTGCCCGCCTCAAGCGACAGGGCATTGATGGCCCAGGGACGGTATTGTTCCCGCAAGCGGCTGATTATCGCAGAAGATGCCGTGACATAGCCCAACCGCAGCCCGGGCACCGCATAGCGCTTGGTCATCGAGTGCAACAGAAGGATGTCGTCACGACCGACGACATCGGCAGGCTGCAGCAGGGGTGCCATCGTGTAGTCCTCGTAGGATTGGTCCACGATAAGCAGACGGTGTTGCTCGGCAAGTGCCAGCACCTTGTCAACGGGCATCACATCGCCTGTGGGATTGTTGGGATTGCACAACCAGCATAGGGCGCCTTCCTTGTTTTCTTGGTAGCCAAATACGCGACAGGCGTCCTCATATTCCCTGAATGTGGGTTGCAGGATACGGCAGGAGCCCTCATGGCGATAGGCTTGGGCAATCAGGTAGATGGCATCTACTGCGCCACTTGTCACGAGCACCTCGTCGGGGCTGATGCCACACTCGCGGGCAATCATCCGCTCGAGCGATGCCGCCGACGGCTCGGGATATGAGCGCACGACATCCAAACGGGAACTCAGGTAGTTGTTAAGCGCACTCAGGTCAGTTCCGTTGTAAATGTTGGAACTGAAATTCATCTTGATATTGTCGTAACGATACAAGTCGTCGCCGTGTCCTTCAATCATGGTCAGTCAAGATTTTGTAGATTTGTTCCATATCGACATACTGGCGCACGTGGGCAGCCAACTTGTCGTATTGTTCTTCCTTGAACGCCGCGTAGTCAAACGGCTGATTTCCCTCAGCAATTTTGTCCTTGAAAGGGTCCAGCAGGAAATCGACAAAGGCCGCATTGTCGAGGATGCCGTGGACATAGGTGCCCATGCACTTGCGATCGACGATATAGCCATCTTCACGCCCGTCATCGAGATGCAGTAAGGGTGAGGGCTTGGCGTCGCCCACAGGATGGGTTTCACCCTGATGGATTTCGTAGCCTTGTCCGTATTGAGTGGTGACTTGGCGCGTCTGCTTGTCACCGTTCATCGTCGTACTCGTCGGCAGCAAACCCAAGCCAGGCAAACGTTCGATATCGCCCTCCACGTGGTCGGGGTCGTGCACTTCCATGCCCATCATCTGGTAACCGCCACAGATGCCCAACACCGCCGCACCCTCGCGATGGGCACGGACGATGGCCTGGGCGCAACCGTTGCGGCGCAGTTCATACAGATCATGCAAGGTGGACTTGGTGCCCGGCAGAATAATGATGTCGGCTTTCTTGATGTCCTCGGTATTATTGGTATAGAACAGATGCACACGCGGGTCACGTTCCAGCGCATCAAAGTCGGTGTAATTGGACAGGTGTCGCAGCATGACTACGGCCACATTGACCTTACCCCGCTCAGCCTGCATCGACTTTTGCGCCAGCGCCACGCTGTCCTCCTCCTCGATATAGATATCCTTATAGTAAGGGATAACACCCAGCACTGGAACCCCGCAGATGTCCTCCAACATTTTGCGTCCCTCGTCAAACAGCCTCATGTCGCCACGGAACTTGTTGATGATGATGCCCTTGATAAGACTGCGGTCTTCGGGCGTCTGCAAAGCGATGCTGCCATAGACCGAAGCAAACACCCCTCCCCGGTCGATATCACCCACGAGAATCACGTCGGCATGGGCGTGACGAGCCATGGGCAGGTTCACCAGGTCGGTGTCGCGCAGGTTGATTTCAGAGATGCTGCCTGCGCCCTCCATCACGATGGGATTGAAACGGGATGCCAAGCGGTCGAAGGCGGCACACACCTCGCGGCGATAGTCGATGTCGGACGTGCCGCGACGCCAATAGTCATAGGCATTCTTGTTGCCGATGGGTTTGCCGTGCAGGATGACCTGAGAGGTGTGGTCCGATTGAGGTTTCAGCAACAGCGGATTCATGTCGGTGTGGCAAGGAATACCCGCTGCCTCGGCCTGAACAGCCTGGGCACGGCCTATTTCAAAACCCTCGGGCGTGGCATAGGAATTCAATGCCATATTCTGAGCCTTGAACGGGGCTGGTCTGTAGCCGTCCTGCCTGAAAATGCGGCAGAAGGCAGCGGCAACGATGCTCTTGCCCACGTCGCTGCCAGTACCGGCAAACATTACTGGATGCAATCGCTTGTTATTCATTCTTTCTTGTTGGCTAAGACAAACAGATAATCGGACAGGCGGTTCATCATCATCAGAATTGAACTGTCAACAGGATGTTCCCGATTCAGCGACCACAAGCGGCGTTCCACCGTGCGGGCTTGAGTGCGAGCCAAGTGGATGAAAGCAGACAACTGCGACCCACCACCAGGAACAACGAAACCGCCTTGATAATCGGCCTGGTCAATGGCAAGTTCCAACTGTGCAGTGATTTCTGCAGCATTGAGTTGCCGCGGATTGATGCTACCCTCGGGCGTGGCAATGTGGCTCATTACCGTCATCAACTCACGCTGCACGGCGAGAATGAGCACTCGGTTCACATCGTCATCACCGAGCATCGACCGCACGATACCCAGGTGGGCATTCAGTTGGTCAATCTGCCCGTTGACCTCAATGCGCAGATCATCTTTTGCGACCCTCTCCCCGTCACGCAGGCTGGTCATGCCCTCATCGCCTGTTTTGGTATATATCTGTTTCATTTTGTCCTTAGTTTTTAGTCCTTAGTCCTTAGTTTCTAGATATTCTAGATACTCTAGATGATCTAGATGTTCTAGAACTGTTAACTGTTCACTGTTAACTGTTCACTAAATAAAGGTGTGTATAGCTTGCCAGGACGTTCTTGTAGCGGAGGACGGGTGTGGACACAGGTTCACCCTTGGCATTATAGACTTGGGTGACCGATGGCGGCACCTCGCCCAGGAACTGCGTGTAGTGGAACTCATGCCCGCGAAATTCCTGGCCATCGAGCGTAAAACGGCGATAACCCAACGAGAGTTTTCGGTCTTGCTTGCGGGCCGTGATGCTATAGGGCAACACACCGCACATGGGGAACTCGCCCTCGTCGGTGACGATCTTCTCGCACAGGTACATCATGCCGCCACACTCGGCGATGATGCGTCCACCGCGCTCGGCATACTCCTTGATAGCACGCCTTGTTGCCTCGGCAGCCACCAGCGCCTCCAGATGCTTCTCAGGATAACCGCCTGGCAGATAGAGCAAAGCCACATCGTCAAGACAAGGCACGTCGGTCTCGGGATTGAAGAAAGAGACATTCTCCAACCGATCGATATTCTCCTGATAAATGAAGGAGAATGACTCGTCGTTACGAGCGATTAAAGTTTCAAGAGCCGTTGCCATTCCACATGCTTTTCAAGAAGTTCAACCAAAAGATTGCTTTCGGGTTTCTCGCTGAAGTCCAGTCCCAGGTAACGTGAACCTTGCTCGAGTTCTGTTTTCTTGGGCAGAAAGCCATAGCAAGCCACGCCCAAGTCGTCACACACCTGTTGCAGCATGGCAAAATGCCTTGCCGAACCCACACGATTGAAAATCACGCCGCAGATGCGCAGGTCCTTGCGGAAGTTGATGAAGCCCGACAGTAGCGCAGCCATCGAATAGGCCGCCGACTTGGCATCGACCACCAACACGACAGGCAGATTCAGTACGCGTGCAATCTCGGCAGATGACCCCTTGTCGCGGTCATAGCCGTCAAACAAACCCATCATGCCCTCGACAACGCACACATCGGCATCAGCACCATAGCGTTCAAACAGCTCTCGCACATGCTCAGGCGTAGCCATGAACGTGTCCAAATTGATACTAGGTCGCCCACACACCGCCGCATGAAACTTGGTGTCGATATAATCAGGGCCGCACTTAAACGGCTGAACCCGATACCCCTTTCGGCTAAACAACGCCATCAGCCCCCGAGCAATCGTCGTCTTGCCCGAGCCACTATTCGGCGCCGCAATTAAAAATCCACGTCCCATACAAACCGCAAATTTACAAAAAAATAACGAAATCAAATAGTATTGTAACTCATAGTTCCTTTTTATAATCAGCACGATTTGAAGGCAGCTCTTGAATACTTCAGATATATATGGTATGGTTCGCCTAAACCGGGTTGACAGTTTGGCGGTTTTGTTACAAGATTGGTTTATAGAATCACCCATGAAGGCTGAAATCCAATCACTGTATGTCAAACTATTGCATCCATCGCTCAAATGACCTATCTTTGCACCAATTAATGAGCGTGAAGAATCAAGCCTGATGAGAGTGCCGAAATTGCGGTTGATCAGCAGAGCCGATTTTAGCGATCGCTCTATGAACACAAAACTGACAATGATATAAGCACAATGATGAAATCATTCAAAACCATTTTGATAGCGGCGATAGTCACCCTGGCGACATTCGTTCAGTGTGCAGCCCAGTCCGGGGATGCAATCACCATGACGAGTCCCGACGGCAATCTGGTCATGAAGTTTGCTTTGACCGACGGTGTTCCCACCTATTCGCTGGATTTCGGCGGTCAGGCGGTCATCCTGCCTTCATGCTTAGGCTTCGAACTCAAGGGCGGCCGACAGTTAACTCATGGCTTTGTCTTTGACGGCCAGCAGAGGTCATCGTTTGACGAGACGTGGGAACCGGTTTGGGGCGAGGAAGCCTCCATCCGCAACCATTACAACGAGCTGCTGGTGAAGCTGCAACAACCATCTGCCCAAGATGGAGAAAAGCCTGTTGTCATGCACGTGCGCTTCCGCTTATATGATGACGGCATGGGATTCCGCTACGAGTTTCCCATGGAGAATGCGTTGACCTATTTCATGATCCAGGAAGAATTGACGCAGTTTTCACTCACGGGCGACCACATCGCCTGGTGGATTCCCGGCGACTATTCCACCCAGGAATTCAGACCCACCCGTTCCCGACTGTCGCAAGTGCGGGAACTGACCCCGAAGGCCCGCACGGGCTGCGGATGGCCCAATACGGCATTCTCGCCAACAGGCGTCCAGACAGCCTTGCAGATGAAGACCGACGAGGGCCTCTACATCAACATCCACGAGGCCGCTGTGCTGGACTACCCCACGACCAACCTTGACTTGGATGATAAGAACTTCGTGCTGCGCACCTGGCTCACCCCCGATGCCGAGGGTGTGAAAGGCCGCATGCAGGCTCCCTGCAAGACGCCATGGCGCTCGATCATGGTGTGCCGCAGCGCCACCGATGTCCTGGCTTCCCGTCTCATCTTGAACCTCAATGAGCCCTGCGCCATCAAAGACGTGTCGTGGATCCACCCCACCAAGTATATGGGTGTGTGGTGGGAAATGATCAGCGGCAAGAGCCAGTGGTCGTACACCAACGACTACCCCTCGGTGCAATTGGGCAAGACCGATTATGCACACTCCACTCCTCACGGCAAGCACGGTGCCAACAACGAGAATGTGCGCCGCTACATTGACTTTGCCGCCGAGAACGACTTTGATGCCCTCCTCATCGAGGGTTGGAACGAAGGATGGGAAGACTGGTACGGCAAACAGAAGGATTTCGTCTTTGACTTCATCACCCCCTACCCCGACTTTGACCTGCCCGCCCTCAACGCCTATGCCCACCAGAAGGGCATCCGCCTCATCATGCACCACGAGAGTTCTTCATCGACAGTCAACTATGAGCGCTGGATGGAAAAGGCGTACAACCTGATGAACCAATATGGCTATGACGCAGTCAAGAGCGGCTACGTGGGCAAGATCATCCCCTATGGCGAGTACCACTACAGCCAACCCCTGATCAACCACTACCACTATGCCATCACCGAGGCTGCCAAGCACCACATCATGGTCAATGCCCACGAGGCCGTGCGTCCCACGGGCCTGTGCCGCACCTGGCCCAACATGATCGGCAACGAGAGCGCGATGGGCAACGAGTTCCGCCAAGGCATTGACCCAGGCCAAACTGCAGTTTATCCCTTCACCCGCCTGCAGGGCGGACCGATGGACTTCACACCCGGCATCTTCGAAATGGATCTGGAGAAAGTCAGCGGCTGGGCCGACAAAATGCGTCACACCATCTGCAACCAGTTGGGACTCTATGTCACCTTCTACTCGCCCCTGCAGATGGCAGCCGACCTTCCCGAGAACTATGCCCGCTTCATGGACGCTTTCCAGTTCATCAAGAATGTGGCAGTGGACTGGGACAGGAGCATCTATATCATGGCTGAGCCTGGAGAATATATGGTCACGGCACGCCATCCCAAGCTGTCCACCGTCAACAAAGCTGCCGAGGGAGTCGCCAAACTGCCCGACGGCAAGAAAGACATGGTGAGCGGAGCAGCCAAGTTCATCTATGCCCTTCCCGACAATGCCACCGCCGCCGACCTCAACGGCGCCAAGGCTCACGATGTGTGGTACGTTGGAGGAATCAATGACGACCATGCCCGCGAGGTGTCTTTCAAGCTCGACTTCCTGAAGCCAGGCGTGAAGTATGAGGCCACCATCTATGCCGACGCCAAGGACGCCGACTACGAGAACAACCCGCAGGCCTATACCATCACCCACAAGAAGGTGACCGCCAAGACGCTCATGAAAATCCGTATGGCACGAGCCGGAGGCTTCGGCATCACCATCCGCGAGTTGTAACCACCCAACACAGGAAATGAAGACATAGTTTATCCACTTTAATACGATTCATTATGAAAAAGCTGACATTCTTATTGATTGCGTTATTGACCGTCTTGACTATCAATGCACAGCAAAAAGGCTACGTGTGCACCGGCGATCATGTGAACATTCGCACTGGAGCCGGAGTCAAATACAGCGTCATGGATGAGGAAACCGGGCACAAGCGCCAGTTGTCAAAAGGCGACGTTGTGTTAGATTGTGGACAGAAGAAGAATGGCTTTTGCCTTATCAACGGGCCATTAGCATGGGGCGGTGACGAGAGAGACGGTTGGGTTTCACAACAATTTCTGCGCCCTGTCACGATATGCCCCACGTGCGATGGGACAAAACAGGAAAACATAGCCAAGGAAGAAATCGACCTGGTCACTTGCACCAAGTGCAAAGGCAAAGGCTACATAGAATCACGTCATTAAAGTGAATAATGAAAAATGAAAGCGAGGCCAGAACGGCTTCGCTTTTTTAGTGCTCATGTCCAAAACCCGTTGATCTTGTTCACGCCAGCGGTGTTAACCTGGTGGTCGTCATTTACATCGACAATATTAATCACGTTGTCACCGTTGATATCGTCGATTATATATTATCAACACTTCGTGAAATAATGATGTGAGTGGCAGGGTGTCGTTGAAGTGTGAAATTTTTTTCATTTGAGAATTACAGAAAACAGTTATTTTATACGCTCAACAACATAAAAAATTGTATATTTGCACAGCTAAACTTAATAATCATATGAAAAGAACATCTCTACTATTCATCGCCATGCTGGCTGCATTGATGATGACAGCCACGCAGTTCACACAGAATCAGGCAAAACATGTCGCAGAACAGTTTGTGAAACAAAAGGTCGGCTAAAATGCCGCAATCAGGGAAATTCAATCGTTGCCCATCAATCAAGCAAGGTTATCGGCAGCGAGCAACGACGGCGAGGTGGCGGCCTATGCCGTAAACCTGGGCAATAATGACGGCTTTGTGTTGGTCATTGGCAATGACCAGAGCAACGACATCCTGGGCTATTGCGACCACGGCACTTTCAACGAGCAGCAGATGCCGCCCAACATGCGCTCGTGGCTTGAAAGTTACATGGCCAGCGCCACTGCCGTTAAGGATGTAAATACCTCTCATGTCCTTCGCTCGGCACCGGGAGTCCCGACCAAGACTCCCATCGCGCCCTTGCTCAAGTGCCAGTGGAACCAAGACGCACCCTACAATGACCAGTGCCCCGTGATTGACGGCCAGCATTGTGCCACAGGTTGCACCAACACGGCAATGGCCCAGGTGATGTTCTATCACAAGTGGCCCGCGGGCACTACTGCCACGATCCCCGGCTATACCCCCGTCAACAGTGGAGGCACCCAATACCCCACACTGCCGGCCCTTGAGCCCACGACCTTTGACTGGAGCAAGATGTATCCCACCTACACAAATGGCGAAGACGGCACCGAGGTGGCCCGCTTGTTTAAATATCTGGGCACGGCATCACTCACCAATTACGGTAAAGAAAGCGGCGCATCGGGCTATAATGCACTGCTGGGCATCATCAAGTATTTTGATTACGATGCCAGTGCCAGTACCGTGTGGCGCCGCCAGCGCAGCTACAACGAGTGGATCGATATGCTCTATGCCGAGCTCCAGGCCAAGCGCCCGGTGATGTTCAGCGGCACCACGCCTGATGGAGCACACTCGTTTGTCGTTGACGGATATATGGAGGAAGACATCTTCCATGTAAACTGGGGATGGGGCGGCTATAGCGACGGCTATTACAAAGTGCTGCTCATGGATCCTAACGAGCAGGGCATCGGTGGCAGCCCAAACAACGACAACTACTCCATGGACCAAGTCGCATTCTTTGGAGTTAAGCCCAATGAGGGTGGGACGGCAACGCCCTCCAGGCTGGCGGTACTGAACAACTGGCTGCTCTATGATGCTCAAGGCAATTACACCTATGACACGCAAGGCATGGAAAGCACCAGTCCCTTCTTCGAGAATGAAGGCTATCTTGTCTATGCGGTGATAGACTGCCATTCTTTTAATCCAGTAACAGACGAGTTTGACCTCGGATGCCGGCTTGTGAAAGATGACGGCAGTGTGACAAGGGATTATCCTTGGGATGTTTCGGTCAATTTCATTCCCAATACCAGATGTGATGACCTTAAAAAGGATATGCACATCAATCCCATTGCCGACCCCGGATTAACCGACGGTGACTACAAGATGTATTTCATCAGCAAGCTGAAGACCTCCGACACGTGGCAGGTGGATGAGAGCAGTGACAATCATTACATGCTGATTCATCTGGACCATGCCAACAACAAGCTCACAGCCAAGGCTGTGTCTAACGAGGCCAAACTGAGTGTAGAGCAGGTGAAAGTCGGAACCACGACGCCCACTGTGGGAAAACCATGCGAAATGATGGTCACCGTGAAGAACGATGGACCCGTTGCCTATCACGGTGACTTGGGCGTCAGCCAAGATGAAGGATGGCTGGACGCCATAGGCTGTGACTTGGAGCCGGGAGAAAGCATCGACGTCAGCCTCTCGTTCAAGCCCAAGAAGGCCGGTGACATGAAGTACTACGTGCAAGACAACCGAAACATCATTCTGTACACTGGAACCATGACCATTGCCGAGAACAATCAGAGCAGCAACTGCGACCTCACCATTACTCACCAGGTCACCAATGCCGAGGGCACCGAGATTGCCGCTCCCAAGGCAAAGCTTGACCTCACTGTCACCAACAACAGCGACCATGATTACTATGGCGCAATCTACGTCTTCTGCTTTAGTTACACAGGTGACGAGGCCGAAGTGGAACATGTATCCTCGCCCGAGACTATCCCGGCCCACCAAACTGTGGTTCTGCACCGCGAGTCGCCCGATCTCGCTGAAGGCGAAACCTACCGCTTCTCCACCATGTATATCAAAAATGGAGCCCAGATAGAACAAGACATACCAGAGGTTTACTACACAGCAGTACCTTTCTACTATACCTACGATGCCGTGGGCAACGAAAGCACCAAACGTGCAACTGCCACTTTGCAGCCCGACGCAACGGAGTGTGCTATCGACGTGAGTGTAGCTCCCGAGGTGACAAGCGTCATCACAAGCGCCAATCCCAATCTGATCATCTTTGCGTCGAATGACAGCCCCCTCACGGGCGACAACATCGTCAAGGACCTGCAGGCACAGAACATCAAGCTCATCGACGGGTATCCATTCTACACGCCAATCGATTTCAAGGCTCAGCACATCAGCTACACACGTACTCCCGAGCGATACTATGACATCAAGAACGACAAGGGATGGACCACTTTGACCCTCCCGTTTGCCGCGACAAGTTGCCACGCAACAATCAACGGAGTTGACACGCCGCTCAGATGGTACACCGACAACACCGATGGCGAGTTGATGGTTGTTACTTTTAAGTATGAAAACGGCAGCAAACTGTTCTTTGGCTTTCCTGAAGCCACTTTGAACGCTTTCTATCCTTATCTGCTGGGCGTCCCGTCAACATTGGATGAAAGCAGGTCGCTCTTGAATGTCCCCATAACATTCAGCGCCGACAATGTAGACATGACTTTCAATAGCGCGGCCATTACCGGACTGGAATATAAGATGAAAGGCACCTTGTCGCCCATCAAGGAAGAGAAGGGCATTTATGTCCTCAATAGCGATGGATCGGCCTTCGTGCTCGGCACCCACTCGGTGAACCCCTCCCACGCCTTCTGTGTGCCCATAGGTTCACCGAACCCCGCCGACCGGTTGACGATTAAACTCACCTTTGACGCGCCGACAGGCATCAGCGAGATTTTTGACAATGAGGCCAACGACCTGCAAGGTCCTTACTACAACATCAATGGACAGCGCGTGTCCAGGCCTGGTAAGGGCATCTACATTGTCAACGGAAAAAAGGTCTTATTTAAGTAATCAACAGATATAATATATGCCATTATGGAGTGCGCTGCGTTTTCTTCGTGGCGCACTTCTCTTATAACCAGAACCTGGGCTCACCGGGGTAAAGGTGAGGGCCGTAGTTCATATCACCAAAGAACAGGAAAGGCAGGATCGTGCGACCCTGCCTTTCTTCTGCTATAATTCTCCCGTGTTTACAGCGACTTGATGTCTTCAGAGCTTTCGGGCATCTGGTAACGGGTGCCGGTGTCCTTGCTGATCTGTTCACGGTACTGCTGGTCATAGCCCGGTGTAGTAAAGCGTCCGGGAACGACGACGCCATTCTCGGATGGCTTCATGATCTGGTCGTTGTGCTTCACGGCTATGAGGCGGAAAAGTTTGTCCCAACGCTGCATCATCCGGGCGGTGTAGGCGGCACTCTTGCTGGTGAGGTAGCTGACGCGCTCACGCTTGGTGAGAGGCTCGATGTCTTTCAACACCTGGGCCTGATCGGCAGCGTAGAAGTCCTCCAACTCCTGCTGCGCCTCACGCAGGTCGCCAATCATGACGCTGTAGCGCGGATAAATCATGTTGGCCACCAGATTGTTCAGCCAGAAAGCGCTGTGCTCGCTGAATTCGTTGTTCACGTTGTTCTCACGGCGGAAGGCTTCGGGCACCTCATTCACGCAGCAATACACAGGCACGTAGGCTATCATGTTGGCATCGTCGCAATTGAAGTACATGACGCCACCCACCTCGTCGGGCAGCCAGCTGCGAAGATGTGACACCAGCGTGAAACCCGACTGTGGGGTGCCGATGGCACGCTCGCGGAAGTAGTTCTTTCCATCCACTTCCCAATTCATGGGCATCGGGCGGTAAGGAGAACTCCAAGGGCCTGCACTCATGTCGGCCGTCATGTCGAGCGGTGTGCCCTCGTAATGGTCGCGCATGTCATTCATGATGTCACGCACCGTCAGCTTGCGGTCTGGCTTGATATAGAGCGGCAGATGGTCGCACACGTCATGCTGGCCGTTGATATAGGGCAGGTACTTGTCCATCTCGGCCTGGTTGTAGTGGTGGCGGAAGAAACTCCACACACGGGCATCGGAATAGCGCACCTTGGAGAAAGAAATCGGGCAATAGGCATCGCGGAAGCTGAAATCCGCATCCTTGCCACTGAAATAGCCTTTCTCGCGTGCAAAGGAAATCACGTCCTTGGAATACAGGCAGTTCTTGGGGTCCTTCAACGGAAACTGGCGAATGCGGGAGAGATTGGCATGGGCGCAGATGCAGTCGTCAGGGATGCGGACGGCTACCCAAACGGCACCTTTAACACCCGGACCCTTGCCTATGATTTCGAGAATCCAAGCCTCGTTCTTGTCGCACACGGTAATCGTCTCGCCCGTGCTTGAGTAACCATACTCTTGCACGAGGTCGGTCATGATGATGATGGCCTCACGTGCCGTGGCAGCACGCTCCAGTCCCAGGTGCATCATGCTGAAATAGTCGAGCCATCCTTCAGGGTTCTGCAACTCCAGGCGGCCATCGAAGGTGGTTTCCACGATGCTCACCTGCTTCTCATTGATAAAGCCGATGACGTCATAGGTATATTCCACTTGAGGTATATAACCTCTCACAGGTCCCCTGCCCCACTCACGGATGGCAATCTTCTCGTCTTTGTCGTGTTTGCCGCCAGGCGTGCGCGACAGGGAGCCGGCAAAGCCATAGCCGTCACAATTATAGGTACAAATCACCGAGCCATCTGCCGAGGCCGCCTTACCAACGATAAGGTTGGTACATGCCCTTGACGGAGCGACTGCCAGCACCAACATCGCCACGAGGGAAAAGATAAATCGTTTTGTATTCATATGATGTCTTTTTTTCTATAGGGGCAAAGATAGGGATTATTTCGCTAAACACTTTATTTTCCTTTCTTTTTGGTTGAAAATGGCAGGATTAAAGCCAATCGGGCGAGCCCGTTTGCATTCAGCTTGCACAAGTTTTCCTTATTATCGTCAGTTCATAAAGAAAAAGCGGTTGATTTGCCGCAAAGGTAAATCAACCGATTAGACATTGAAAAGACGCTGCGATAAATTGGAATATATCCGATTGATGGCTTCGCCTTGGCATAGTGAAAACAAGTTTTCCCTCTGCTCTCGGCTCGCACATAAATTGGAATTCATCCGATTGATGGCTTCACCTTGGCATAGTGAAAACAAGTTTTCCCTCTGCTCTCGGCTCGCACATAAATTGGAATTTACTTAATTCGTGATCAGTTTGTATAACCTGTTTTCCAATACTTTGCCCACTCTTGGTTTACATCTTCTCCCTCTTGTATATCTACTTCTTCTAATTGTTCAAATTGTTCATCCCTAGGTATTTGATATTCAATAACTTCAAATGTTTCATCAGTAGAGAAAAGAAATGAAAGAGGCTTAAGAGAAAGCAGATATGCAACTACAAGCAGAAGTAAAGAAATAAGGAACTTACGCCATTGCTTTCTTGACAATAGCCCAACCCAAGATGTTAGTAAGGCTATAATCGTCAGAATTAACACAACAAACAACATCAAAAATAGAAATAAAACTAAAATCTTCCCATTCCATTCGACAGCCCAAAGCAATTTCTTTAAGCCTGCGCCCACAAATGAATACAATGCTAATAGACAGGGTAATACCCACCAGTATTTTGTAACGATACGTTTCATTATCTATTCTGCTAAATTCCATTTCATGGCATTTAGGGCTTCGCCTCAGCATAGCTCAAGTATACTTGGCTCTGACTTCGGCCTACACCTAAATTCCGATTTATCTTTCAGTAAACACAGGCAAAGATAGCGAAATTTTCGCTATGCACTACTATTTCCCATATTCTTTTGGTGATTTAGATAAATCGTTCTCGCTCGGCAATGCTCAAACTTGTTTGGCATTGCATTCGGCTTGCAAGATTTTTCAGCAAAAGTAGAATGATTGGGCGGTGCATGAAAAGACAAGGTTTTGGGCATGAAAAAGCCCACCCGAAGGTAAAAAATTAATAAATTTTAACAGATCTCCGTTGAATTCTTTCTTTCAATGTTACCATAGAGAAAGTGGGCAGTTTTGCCCATCGAAACATATACTAACCTTTAATTATAAAAGTATGGCAAGAAGACGAGTTCACATCGCACCTAGTTTGAAAATTGATTTGGACGGAAATCTGATTTCCGAGAAGAAAGAGAAAGACGTCAATGAGTTGACGCTGTTGCAAACCATTGAGCGCGTGGTGGAATTGTCCAAGGACAGCGAGCTGGATGATGAATTCCTGGAGAGCGCTGAGCCTGTACTGACCCTATTGTCGTCACGACTTGGCGTGACTCCTGTGCAGGCTGTGCTGTTTTCTATCTGCCTGAACTGCGGTCCCAACCGCGTCAATTATGACGACCTGGCTTGTCATCTCGATATTAGCAATGTGCGGGTGCTGAGTTACGGAAAGGATCTTGATGCGCTGGTGCGACGCCGCCTGCTCCGCCATCGCGATGTGATGGACGGGGATACTGTCGGCGTCCCCCGTGATGTGCTCAAGGCCTTGAAAAATGACGAGGTTCCCGAGTTGCCCAAGATCAAGGGGCTCAATGTGTTTGAATTCTTCGAGGCGGTGAACCGCATCTTCAACGACCTGACTGATGATGCCGCCACCTTCTATGAGGCGCGGCAGGAACTCGAGGACCTTGTCGACGCCAATCCCAAGTTGGAGTTTGTCAAGCGCCTTCGTGCACTCAACCTCAGAGGAGTCAACTGGATGATTCTTTTCTTCTTCATCCACCTCTGTGTCAATAAGGACTATAACCGCATCCGCAGCGGCGAACTGAGCCTGCTCTTCACACGACAGAGCCAATTCAGCGAGGCGCGCAGTGCGCTGCAGAGTGGTAACCATCCATTGATGGAGAAGAAACTCATCGAACACTTTTGTGAAGACGGCATCGCCGACCCCACGACCTACTGCCTCACCAGTTCGGCCAAGAGTAACCTGTTGTGCGAGCTCAATCTCAAGACCAGCGATGTCAGAATCGCCGATTTGCGCAATCCTGCCGACCTCACCCCCAAAGAGATGTTCTATCCCGCCGAAGTCGGGAAGCAGGTGATGGAGCTATCGTCGTTCCTCTCGCAGGAGAAATACGGCGAGATACACGAGCGGATGCAGCAGCAGGGATTCCGCCAGGGCTTTGCGTGCCTGTTCTACGGCGGCCCCGGCACGGGCAAGACCGAGACCGTCTATCAGTTGGCGCGCCGCACGGGTCGCCCCATTATGACGGTCGATGTGCCGCAAATTAAGAGCAAGTGGGTGGGCGAAAGCGAAAAGAACCTCAAGGCGTTGTTTGAACGCTACCGTGGCGCGGTGAACCGCTGCGAGGTGGCGCCCATCCTGTTCTTCAACGAGGCCGATGCCATCATCGGCAAGCGCAAGAGCGGTGCCGAGTATGCAGTGGACAAGATGGAGAACACCCTCCAGAACATCCTGCTGCAGGAGATGGAGAACCTTGACGGCATCCTCATCGCCACGACCAACCTCGAGGGTAATCTTGACAGCGCATTCGAGCGCCGCTTCCTCTACAAGATTAAGTTCGAGACGCCCGATGCCACAGTCCGTGCCAAGATTTGGCAAGAGATGATTAAAGACCTTACCGAGGCCGAGGCCGAGCATCTGGCCAAAATCTTCGACTTCAGCGGAGGGCAGATTGAGAACGTCGCTCGTAAGTATGCCATCAGCGCCATCCTCTATGGTGCGGGTGCCAAGCCTCGTCTGGAGCAGTTGGTGGACTACTGCAAGAGCGAGCAGTTGGCGAACAAGACGGTTGCCAAGTCAGTCGGTTTTCACACCGCCTGATATGCCAATCAAGTGAATGTTCAACCCTTAAAACGGAATTCATATGTTGAGATTAATTGCGCCAAGCAGGGCCGAAAACCTGATGCTGAAAGCCAAACTGCGTGACGAAGCCTATGCCAAGTGGCTCAATAGCGATGCCGGGCAGGAAATGCAGGGCCGAGTGGCACGCTGGTTTGAAAGCAATATGTGCAACCAAGGAGCCAGATACACCTATGGCGAAATGCTCGACGTGCAGTTGGGCGGGCGGTTTGACATCGTGTATGTAATGCTCAAAGAGACGGACATCGCCGGTCCGTATGACCGGTTGTTTGCCGCCCACAGGCTGCTTGAAATAATCAAACAGTATGATGAATCACATTAACGGAAGGAGGCCAGTTATGGAAACATTAGGAAGCGTTTGGAACAGTTATCTGGAAAAGAAACTGTGGGATGATGCCTATGCCCAGTGGCTCGCAAGCGAGTCCGGGCAGGAGATGGAAGGTCGCGTGAGGCGTTGGTGCCGTGACAATCTTGAGGGATGTTGCTTCAATGACGGGACAAGAATCTCCTATGGCGAAATGCTTGACACCACTTCTGGCGACCGCTATGACATCGTTTATCTGTTCCTGAACGAGACAGGCATTACCGATCCCTATGACCGATATTTCGTTGTGCGCAGACTTTTCGAAGAAATGGAAAAATACGACTACATCGATTGATGCCATGGAGAATCTTCTCCATAGTGTTATTCTCTGAGGAACAAATATTATAAAAACAGCAGGCCACACTTACGCGTGGCCTGCTCTGGTACACATATTGCCGATGCCTTGAGCACCGGGATGGTCTCAACCGAGTTGATAGGAATTGTATTGTGCCCTTTGTTATTTTTGGGAGAGGGTTGCGAGCATCTCCACCAGTATGTCGATAGCCTCGTTGGCACGGCTAATCGGGCTCTGGATTGATCCGGAGAAGCATTCGGGCTCCTTGGTAATCATCAGGAACCACACGACGACGGTTTGCGTTCCGTCGTCCTCATCGGTCTCGATCGAACGCACGAGCGCATAGTCGTCTTTGACCAGTTTCTGGTCCACCTTGTGGCCGTTGCTCGTTTTCATGTACTCCCAATTGTCTGCGGCCTCTTTCAGCTGACTTTTTGTTGGGCCATAATCATTGTAGGTGACATCAAAACGGATCTCATCATCAGGCGAAGCCACGTTCATCCAGTCATCACCATAAAAAGACACTTCCCAGTCGGCAGGATAGCTGATCTTGAGTTTCTCGTTCTCGAAGGTCTTAAAGTCGGTAGCCGTCGAAACAAGGTTCACCATCAAAGCCATCAGCAAAATCATCAATATTTTCTTCATAATAAACAGTATTTGGTGGTTACAAAGATAACTATTATTTCGCGAAACACAAACTTTCTTGTGGTTTTGTTTATTCCTCGTTGCAGCGGGAAATGAGGTCTTCGAGCATCCCGTGCCAGTCACCACCATTATCAGGCTGCAACACATGTATGCCCAATGCAGCGGCCGCTTGGGTATTGTTCGGGCTATCATCTATGAAAACAGTCTCGTCGGGCTTTGCTTGTTCGCCCTGCAGCATCATCTCGAAGATACGTCTTTCGGGCTTCATGATGCCCATTTCATAACTGAGATACAGTGCATCAAAGTAGTGGTCCAGACCATGTCCCCGGCCATCGAAAGCGCTGCTGAGTGCCCATTGCATCATGAACGGGTTCGTGTTGCTGAGCAGGCTGACCCTGAAACCGCGCTGGCGCAACTCGATGAGTTTGTCCAGGTTGCGCTGGGGCAAGTCCACCGCATAGCCCTGCCAGCCATAGGCGCAATCCTCAAGCGTCAGTTCCTTTCCCGCCAGTTCACTCAACTGGCAACGGAACTGTTCGGCGGTAATCCTGCCGCTCTCGAGATCCCCGAAGATTCCTATCTGGGCAAAAGCATCGAGGTAGGAAGCTGCATCGTGAAACCCCACCTCGTTAAAACGCCTGATGGCTTGGTTCTTATCTATCTTAAAGATAACTCCTCCTAAATCAAAGACTATGTTCTTTATCATAAATAAACCACAATTTGCCACGCAAAGGTTGCGAATATCATTTTATACTACTATTAGATACAACAAAATACTTACTGGGAAGTTTATTATCTATCATTCAAGCAAATCATTCAGATTCTTCATGTCGATGTCTTCCCAAGCTATCATTTGTAAAAACTCCATAACTAAAAACGAAATTGCATATAAGACTGAAACTGCAAGAACAAGTAGATTTTTATTAAAAAAAGAGCTCATAACAATTGACAGATTAAATGAAACTACAACTCCAAACACAGCATACATCCATTTAAGTTTAGGCTTTTTCAAAGATATAATTACTATAACAATAGCAACAAGTGAAAACCATATGTCACGTGTCAAAACAAAAGTTAAAACAAATGAAAGTACAGATGAAAAAATGTAAATTGGTGCTAGTTCTTTTAAATCCAGAGAATATCCATAAATATCCAAAGCTTCATCAACGATCTCTAATCCAACTTCAAAAACTTGCCTCATAAAAGAGCACTTTAAGAGTTCGTCATAGAAGCTAAAGAAAAGCAGCAGAGGACCAAAAATCTGAATTTTGCTGCCGAAACCAGCAAAATCAATTGATTTTCCGTAAATGCAAGAACAGAACACGCATAATATTGAAATAAAGAAGATAATAATCGAACTGTATCTTTGCTTTTTTTTCCAGAATACTTTTTTTGTTTTGCATTCTAGATAACTAAGTATCCATTTACATATTCTTTTACCCAACTCCATACAAGCGCTCAAGACCAAAGCGGTCAATAAATTAGTGTCTGGAAATGATTGTGATATGATCAACGCACCGAACAAAATCAACACAAATGAATAAGAAAACTGATTTGTGGAATTCGTTTCTATGCTTATACTCAAATCTGCATTCGATTTGGAAATCATTTTGCCGGCATACATTGCAATGTCTGAAAAAAACCAAAACACTATACCAAACATTGCGCAAAAAATAAAGATAAGAGGCAACACAAATGGGATTAAAAAAAACTCCAATAAATAATATATTTCAAAACCATTCTCAAACCAATCTGAAATAAGAACATAATCGAAATGAGGAATTAAATACAAATAGTAGAATGGCCATACACAAAGCCCAGCAATTGCACCATTGATTAGTGTAGAGAAAAAATTAACTCTATAGTATTTAGTTATTCGATTTTTTGTTGTAGGCGATAAGTGTTTAAAAATGAAACGGGCAATTGTTTTCGAAATAATATAATATAAGAAGATTATAGCAGCTGTAATTGCCACAATGATAATAATCGCTAAATCATCACTCATAAATCAATCCGATTGTTTCTGAAATACTTCCCAATTATAAGACAAGTCAGAGTATCTTTATAAAAACATCCTATATTATACTTTGATGGTGCAAATATAAACAATTAACATCAAATAGCAAAAAAACTACTATTATTCCCAACACAACAAAAGCTGCTAGTTCTGTTTTTGAAAAAAACTTAATTGCGGAATGAGTGGGATAGGGGGTTATTCTTTGTCAATGAGTTGTCGCAGTTGCTCTATAGTCTTCATATCTCGTCCCAGGACCACTCCTCCACTCACAAGGATGGGTACCAAAATAACGAGTACTGCGAGCAACACAATTAATCTGATCAATGAATCTGAGTTGAGACTCTCTCCGATATACTCTCGGAGAATTATAGCGGCATAAAACACTATAAAGAAAACAATGACAAAAATTCTGCCTTTTCGTAATTTCTTTTCATACCAATACAATAACTCATCTGGAGTGTCAAGACGATCGAATATCTTTTTATACCGATAACTGTATATAACTAACCATCCCACCAGACAAGCAATAACTGCATTTTCTATTAAGAAAAGGGTATCCTTAACTTCATAAGGATAATTTGTTATCGCTTTCCAAACCAAGAGCACTATAATTAACAGCAACCAAAACAGTCCGAAATAGAAGTTTCTATTTGCTCTTGATTTACACTTGCCTTTGATTTGCTCGAACAACTCCTCTTTGGTGAGGTTGTCTGATTCTTCATACTTCATAATATCTCGTATTTATCTGGTTATAATTTCACTCTCTAAAACACATGAGTAGCAAAGAACTACGCAAAGGTAGCGAATTTTTCGCTATTATCTTCTCTTTTTCCAGGGATTCATGTAAATCGATGCTCGTCCCGTGTCAGTTGGGATAAACTCAACGGTTCCCTCGGCGAATTATGCAAGCCCAGCAGTGAACAAGTTTTCGGTTCACCATGAGCACAAAAGAAAACCGGTTAGCATACCTTTGTGGTAAACCAACCGATTATACCTTGAAAAAAGTATCTGTGAACTATTTGCGACGGGCGCGAACTGCACGGACAGTATTGCCATCGTACCGGGAATCGTACCAGACCTCGCTGTCCCACCTATCAAGGAAAAGCAGATAGGCATGTTTCTGGTCAGACGCTTCGATTCTGAGCTTTTCGGGGGAGCAAAGCGTGCGTGACCAATAGTAGGCGCACACGCCACCATTAAATTGATAATCAACGTGTCCGCCCGCTGCGGGCAAGAAGATGGATTTACCATTGGGACCGGTTACCAGTTGACCATTCAAGCCGTTCATCTGAGTCCATTGCCATTGGCATTTGTCCAGCAGTTCCTGCAACTGTTCCAGGGTAGGCATGCGCCATCGTGAGCCCCAGTTCACGTATGCAGCATCGTCTTCAGGCTCCAGCTCCATCTTGCCATCTCCCTTAACATAACCACTGCCAGTCCAATTCCTGACATAGTACTTGAACCATGTTTCTTCGAGAATCTTATAAAAGTGATCACTAATGGTATCATATACCCAGTGTGCCCACTTATAGTTGCTCCAGAGATATTTGTCCTTAGGCACGACCTCTCCCCAGGCAAAGTAGTCACCGTATTCCTCGGGGCTCTCGGCACCGACGTTACACGTTGCCCACAGCGTGCCGCTGGGCAGGCCCAGGTCTACATACTCGTGATTGTCGGGAATGTCCGGTTCATCTTTATCGTCGTTGCATGAAATGAAAGCAAACGGTAATGCAACAGCCAATAACAAAAGAATCTTTTTCATTTTGATAAGCATTTTATAGTTTATGTTTAGTCTATGATACTTCTCCCAGAAATTCAAGTTATACACTATACTAACGGACAGAATCTGGAATTATTACGCAAAAACATCCAAAAAGTGCGTTAAGCTGCAAATAACTGAGCTAAACGTTTTATTGTATTCCAAGACGAACAACAGGCGATGACTCAATCCTCGGGGGTGCCTTTTTTCTGCTTATTGCGTTTGCGCACTTTGAGCTCATGAATCAAGGCGAGGAATGCGACCAGCACACCGATCAGCCCCACAAGCAGGCTGATAAGTTGATAGTTCTCTTTGGCAAAACTGAACAGGGTATCCATATGCATATCTATGTTTAGATGACAAAGGTAATGCTTTTTTGGGTGGAATGTAGTTTTTTTGCCGAGAAATAACTACATGGTCAAGAACTTGTGGGGCAAGACAGGTGATTACCAGGGCATCTGGTACATGTCGATGGCCTACATCGCCCTGAACACGACCTATATCTTCCTGAACAAGGCCGCCGTGAAAGACATATGCAAGAAACTGGGATTCTGAGACCGCGACCGAAAGCCGATGAAAAGCCCTGCATGGATGCCATCGCAGCACCTTGCAGGGCTTTTCATTGAATGTTAGTATGATAATTTGTAAAAATGAGAAAATATTGCTACCTTTGCCATAGAAAACCAACATAAAACTATTATCAATGAATACTGTCAAGACAGGTATCGTACTGGAAGGCGGTGGCATGCGCGGCATGTACACCTGCGGCATCCTTGACGTTCTCATGGAAAACCACATCTATGTTGACGGCATGGTCGGCGTGTCGGCAGGCATTGCCTTCGGTTGCAACTACAAGTCCAGGCAAGCCGGTCGCGCATTGCGTTACAACGTGCGTTTTGCCAAAGACCGCCGTTACAGCGGCATGATGTCACTGCTCAAGACCGGCAACTACTACAATGCACACTTCGCCTACAATCTGGTGCCGAGACACTACGACGTGTTTGACTACAACGTGTTCGAGGACACGGCGATGGAATGCTATGCGGTGTGCTTCGACGTGAAAACCGGCAATGGCGTTTATCAACGCCTGGACCGGGTGAACGACGATTTCTTTGAATGGATACGCGCCTCGGCATCGATGCCCGTGGTAGCCCAGCCCGTTGAGGTGGGCGGTCGCCTGTTGCTTGACGGCGGACTGGCCGACTCCATCCCCCTGGAATTCATGATGAGCAAGGGCTATGAGCGCAACATCGTGATCCTGACCCGCGAAGACGGCTTCCGCAAGACCGCCGAACACGGCATGTGGCTGATAAAGCCGCTGCTGCGCAAATGGCCCAAGGTCATCGAGGCCCTCAAGAAGCGCCCCGCACATTACAACATGCAGCTGCAACAGGTGCGCGAGCAAGAACGCAAGGGCACGGCCTTTGTGTTCCGCCCGCTCAAGCCGCTCAACGTGAGCCGCACGACACATGATGCCGCCGAGATGAACCGCGTGTATCAACAAGGCCGCGAGGAAGCCCTGCAGCGCCTCGACGAGCTGAAGCGATTCCTCGCCGGCGAGAAAGAGACAGCCCCCTCTCCCACCCCCGATGAACAGTCCTAAGCAACCGCTCACCCCAGCCCAGGCTGCGAACCGCGCCGCCGCCCTATGTGCCCGCTGCGAGCAGGCGCCTGGTGATATACGCGAGAAGCTGCTCAAGTGGGGTCTGTCGCCAGCCGACGCCAGCCAAGTGCTTCGCCAACTCACCGAGCAGGGATTCATCGACGAGAGCCGATTCGCCAGTGCGTTTGTCAAGGACAAATTCATGTTCAACGGCTGGGGACGCATCAAGATTGCCCACCAGCTGCGCCAAAAAGGCATCACCGCCGAGGTCATCGACGAAGCGACAGGCACACTGGATGAGGAAAATTACCGCAATCGTCTCATAGAACTGCTGCGCGCCAAATGGCGCACCGTGAAAACCCGTGAGCCGCGTGCGGCATGGGCTGCAATGATGCGGTTTGCCGTTTCACGAGGCTTCGAGACATCGATTGCCGCCGAGTGTGTCAAGCAAGTAACCCGAATCGATGCTGAAGACGATTAAACAATGGCTGGGAGCCGCTGCCGACGTGGCCTTGCCTCGATTGTGCCCGGTGTGCGGAAAAGCGCTCGACAGCGACGAGCAGTGGCTGTGCCGCAAGTGCCTTGCCGCCTTGCCCCGCACCCGCTACGAGGAAGCAGATTTCAACACCATGGAACAACACTTTGCAGGCAAGGTACCCATCGAGCGTGCCACTGCCTATTTCTTCTACGAGAAAGGGGCGCCCTATGCCAGTATCCTACACGATATCAAATACCATTCCACACCACGCATGGGACGATGGCTGACCTCCCACGCCGTGCGCGACATGAAGGCAAGCCGTTTTTTTGAGGGCATCGATGTGGTGACCGCAGTACCGCTTCACCGCAGCAAGTTGGCCAAGCGCGGCTACAACCAGAGTGAATACCTCGCGCTCGGCATTGCCGACGAACTGGGCATCCCCTATGTCGAGCTATTGAAGGCCGTTCGTCCCCACTCCACCCAGACCCACAAAGGCGCCCTTGAGCGCTGGCAGAACATCCAAGACAACTATGCATTAAAAAAAGATGCCGACCGCTATGCCGGCCAGCACATCCTGCTCGTTGACGACGTCATCACTACAGGCTCCACCCTCACCGTGTGCGCCGCCCTGCTGAAAAGCATCCCCGGCACACGGATTTCGTTGTTTACTCTCGCCGCCGCCAGGTTGGAGTAATCTTCCATCACTTAAGCGATGGAAGATAGTGTATCTCACGGGCGATCGTCATCGCCCGTGGTGTAGAGTTGAGTTAGTCCATGTGCAATGGCACATGGACTGTGTATGGGAGACAATGCTGATTTATCAGGATTGATTCTGTTTGGCTTTGTGCAAGCCGTTCAGCAGCTTTGATGTTGTAAAAAAGAGTGGTCTTATCTGATTGAAATCTTCTTCTGAAATGTAGCCCAAGTCGACGGACAACTGAAGTTGGCAGTAAAGTTCCATAAGTGAACCATAAGCAATTTCCAGGAAATGAGTTGTCTCTTTGGCTGCAAGCCTACCTATGCCTTCTGCAATGTTCGACGGAACAGAAATGGCCGATCGTTGCAACTGATTGCACAAGGCGAATTTCTCTTCGGGCGGGAACTTCTTGAGTAGTTGATAGACTTTGACAGTCAATTGGCGCGCCAACTGATAGACTTCAAGTTTCTCGAAATGATAAATATATTCCATGATGATGACTGTTTAAAAGATAATCCTGATTGCCAAATACCATCCTACACGTTTTTTCATTTCGGTGAAATGAAAAAACTCCACTATACACCATACACCATACACCATACACAAGTAACGGCGCCTTGCGGGGCGCCGTTAACTTTATCAAAATTCCTCTTTTTCTTTGGCTAGGTTGCGGTAAGCAAGTTTGTCCTCCAGGTATTCCTGGGTAGCAATGAGTGTGGGCTTGGGAAGTTTCTCGTAGTACTTCGAGATCTCAATCTGCTCACGGTTCTCACTGATTTCCTCGAGGTTGTCGTTCAGGGTAGCAAATTCCTGAAGCTTCTTTTCAAGGTCGGACTTCATCTCGGCGGCAATCTGGTTGGCACGCTTGCTGATGATGCAAACGGTCTCATAGATGTTGCCCGTGGGCTCAGCCATCTCAATGATGTCATGCACAGTTGTGGTGAGTGGCGCGTTAGTCTTCTTGTAATCCATATTACTGCTATTAATATTTAATGTGTTGTTAATATCGGTTGATGATCAATTGCCGTTGACACGCTTGTTGGCAACTTTGAAAATGTTGTCGGCTTCCTTGCGCATCTTGCTGTCGGGGTAATCGTTGATGAACGAGTAGTACTCGTCGATGACGGTGCGGAAACGCTCCTCCTTCTTCTCCTCGACGCTCTCTACGGCCTCGCGGTAACGGGCACGCAGCACGAGCATCTCGAGATCCTCCTTGTACTTGCTGTAAGGATAGGCCTTGATGGCATTCTGGGCCGTGATCACTGCACTCTCGTAGTTGTTGCCCATATAGTTGCCCAGGTTGTAGTAGAGCGTTGCGTTTTGCAGTTCCTTGAGCACCAGCTTGTCCTGCAGCTCAAAGACAGCGCTCTGGGCGATAGACACCTTGTCGCTCTTGGGGAAGTAGTCAAGGAAGGCTTGCAGCTCCTCCATGGCACGGATGGTCTCGGTCTGATCGAGCTGGGCATCTGGCGAATCGAGGTAGAAGCCATAACCGGCGTAGAAACGAGCCAACTCGGCATACTGGCCACGCGGATAGCGCTGGTAGTACTGCTTGAAGTAGGAGCCTGCGCTGACGTAGTCCTTGTTCTCGTAGTAACTTAACGCTAACAGATAGAGCGATTCCTCGGCATGCGGAGTGCCACGGAAGATGGGCACCAGCTCGGTGAGGATGGTGTAGGCCTGAGCATAGCGCTTGTTCTCGAACGCCTTTTTGGCATAGGCGTACTTGTACTCAAGGTCAGAGCTTTTCATCACCTTGTTGTACTCGCCACAGCTCACCAGCATACAGGCTAGGGCCACTATTATCGTCAGTTTCTTGATCATTGAAAAGTCGTTTTTGCGCATTTAGCCCGCAAAATTACTACTTTTTTATAAGATGTGCAACAACCGAGGCCAAATCCGAAGAATATTTCGCAAAATTTAACGGAAAGAGCCGAGGATGTATCGATTCAACCGTTTAACCCCACGCAAAGACGCTAAGGCGCTAAGAGTCTTGTTGGCATCCGCGCCCTTTGCCCCACGCAAAGACGCTAAGGCGCTAAGAGTCTTGTTGGCATCCGCGCCCTTTGCCCCACGCAAAGGCGCAAAGACGCTAAGGTTTTAAAACAACTTAAACAATATGGCATCAGCGCTGTAGGGCCTCGCCTTGGCGTGGCCGCACAAAAAAGAAGGAAAACCTCACGCTAAAGCGCAAAGACACTAACATCTTAGCGCCTTAGCGGCTTAGCGTGAGGTTTTTCAGAAAGCGTTGACGATACGCAATACCAAACGACACGGCGGAACGAGGCGTGGCGAATGGTTTGATGGGCCATGGGAGGCGAAAAAGCACAAATGTTGAAGACAATACGGGAAAAAGTTTGTATATTTGTCGGATATAACCACTTAATTACACGAGATTATGAAAATTGGAGATAAGATTCCCGAGTTTCTGGGACTGGACCAGAATGGCAACGAAGTGAAAGCCAGCGACTTTGCCGGCAAAAAGCTCATCATTTACTTCTACCCGAAAGACAATACCCCCGGCTGCACGGCCGAGGCCTGCAGCCTTTCGACCGGTTACGGCGCACTCAAGCGCGCAGGCTATGCCCTGCTTGGCGTGAGCAAGGACAGCGCTGCCAGCCATCAGAAGTTTGCCGATAAATACAGCCTGCCCTTCCCGCTCATCGCCGATGTGGACACGACGCTGAACCAAGCCTTCGGCGTGTGGCGTGAGAAAAAGATGGCCGGCCGCACCTACATGGGCACCGTGCGCACCACCTTCATCATCGATGAACAAGGCGTTGTGACGCACATCATCGAGAAGGTGAACACCAAGGACAGTGCCAACCAGATACTGGAGTTAGTTAACAGTTAACAGAGAACAGTTAATAGTTAATAGTTAATAGTTAACAGAGAACAGTTAACAGAGAACAGTTAACGGATTTTGATAATTGAATTCTTGAACCGACAGCAGAAACGATATGAAAAAGATATTTTTGATGCTTGCGATAATGGCACTGGCAATCGGCGCCGATGCCTTGACGCTTGAAGAATGTGTGTTGCGCGGCAATTCACCCCGTGGCATCGGAGCGATGCAGCCCGCCAAGAACGACGGCCGCTACTTTTACCGCCTGAGCGATGACGGCAATGCCATCATGCGCATCGGCTATGTGAAGGGTGACGAGAGCGTGCTGGTTGATACCCGGGATGAGTTTGTGACCGGTTGGGACGACTTTGAGGTGACCGCCGACGGTGCCTATGTCTTGCTGTGGAACAACTCGCAGGAGATCTATCGCTACAGCTTCAGCGCCGACTACTATGTCTATGACCTGAAGAACAAGACGTTGAAGGCCCTGAGCGATGGCGGCGGCGAGGAAATCGCGACCTTGTCGCCCGACGGCAAGCGCGTGGCCTATGTCAAGGGTAACAACGTGTTTGTGCGCAACCTGGTCGACGGCACGACCGTGCAAGTCACCCGCGACGGCGAAAAGAACAAGATCATCTACGGCGTGCCTGACTGGGTGTATCAGGAGGAGCTGGGGATGCTCAACACCCTCAACTGGTCGAGCGATAGCCGTTCGCTGGCCTTCCTGCGCTGGGACGAGAGTCAGGTGAAGATGGCGTCGATGGTCATCTATCAGGGCACTTGCAACCCGAAGGACGAATACGCGCTCTACCCTGGCCGCTACGACTTCAAGTACCCCGTCGCCGGTGAGAAGAACTCCATCGTGACGGTTCACTGCTATGACGTCATCGACGGTACCTTCAAGCAGCTCAACGTGCCTCTTGACGAGGAGGATTACGTGTGCCACATCACTTTCAGCCCCGATCCTCAGCGGTTGATGGTGCAGCGCTTGAACCGTCACCAGAACGACCTGCGCATCTATGCCGTTAACCCCATGACGGGTGAGTCCAAGCAGGTCTATCACGAGACGTCCGACACGTGGGTGGACGCCGAGACCTCGCAGCAAGTGCAGTACGAGGACAATTTCTTTGTCATCCCCAGCGAGCGATCAGGTTTCATGCAGCTTTATCAATATGACCTAGACGGCAACCTGATGCGCCAGCTCACCAACGACAACAACCGCATCATCTCACAATTCTACGGCTACGACAAGAAAACCAAGCGCTTCTACTACCAAGCCTCTTGCGGCCCGCTGAACCGTGTTGTCGAGTTTGTGGATGCCAATGGCAAGGTGACACGTCTTGCTCCGTCAACGATTGATGGTCAGGGAACTGCATCAGCAATCTTCAACGGAGACTTTAGCTATTATGTGGGCCATTACAGCGATGCCACGACGCCCGACCAGTACCGCATCTATGACCGTAAGGGCAAGCGCGTGCGCGATCTGCAGCTCAACGAGGAATATGCCCGCCGCTACACCGCTGTGGATGTACCCAAGAAGGAATTCTTCACAATGGAATACGATGGCTATACCCTTAACGGATACATGATTAAGCCTACAGACTTCGACCAAAACAAGAAGTATCCCGTCATCATGGAGCATTACAACGGTCCCGGATCGCAGGAGGTGCTCAACAAGTGGCGCATGGGCTGGGAGCAGTACTTTGCCACGCAGGGCTATATCGTAGTTGAGGTGGATAGCCGCGGCACGGGTTTCCGTGGCAAAGACTTCGAGTCGATCACCTATCTGAACCTGGGCAAGTACGAGACCGAGGATGCCGTTGCCGCTGCCAAGTACATGGCCGGGCAACCCTGGGTAGATGCCCACCACATCGGCATCATGGGCTGGAGCTACGGCGGTTTCCAGACGCTGATGGCGATGAGCGAGCCGGGCAGCAACTATGCCTGCGGCGTGAGCATCGCCCCCGTGACCACATGGCGTTTCTATGACAGCATCTACACCGAGCGCTACATGCGCACGCCCCAGGAGAACCCCGAGGGTTACAGCAACTTCCCGCTGAACCGCGCCGAGAACCTGAACGGCCGTGTGCTCATCATGTTCGGTAGCGCCGACGACAACGTGCACATCGTCAACTCGATGCAGTATGTCTCTAAACTCGTGGACATGAACCGCACCTGCGACATGATGGTGTTCCCCAACATGAACCACAGCATCCGCGACTGCTCAGCCCGCTACGTGGTCTATCAGCGCGCCCTCGAGTTCTACGACCAGTACCTCAAGTAATAATTTATTTGTTTGAATTTGTGTTTGATTTGTTTTGATTTTTCCGAGCGCAGAGAGGACCTTTTTGCCCCGTATTACGGGAACCCGCAAACCGGAAAAAACCGACAACAAGTCATAACAACTTAAAAAGAGATGGAGATGGAGTATAGGGATGTTTTCTTTGTCATTACGGGGCCGACGGCAACGGGCAAGACGGCGCGGGCGGTGCATCTGGCCAAGGCCATCGGTGGCGAGATCATCAGCGCCGACTCGCGTCAGATCTACCGCGGCATGGACATCGGCACGGGCAAGGACCTGGCCGAGTATGACGGTGTGCCCTATCACCTCATCGACATCCGACCAGCAGGCTACCGCTACAGCCTGTATGAGTTCCTGGAGGACTTTGAGCGTGTCTATGACGACATCCGCCGTCGCGGCAAGCCTGTCATCATGTGCGGTGGTACGGGAATGTATGTCGAGACGGTGGTCAAGGGCATCAAGTTGCCGCCCGTTCCGCGCAACGAGGAACTGCGGGCCGAACTTGCGGGGAAATCGCTCGAGGAGTTGACCGCCCTGCTCAAGACGATGAAGACTCTGCGCAACAACAGCGACATCGACACGGTGGCGCGTGCCACTCGAGCCATCGAAATCTGCCGCTACTATGAGCGACACCCTGAACTGAAAGCCCTCACCGAGCCACACCCCATGTCGAATGCACTGGTCATCGGTGTGGAGGTGGACCGTGACACGCGGCGCGAACGCATCAGTCGCCGTCTGCGTGCCCGTCTTGACGAGGGCATGATCGACGAGGTGCGCCGCCTTATCGACGAGGGCATCGACCCCGAGGACCTCATCTACTACGGCCTGGAATACAAATTTGTCACCCAGCACGTCATCGGCCAGTTAAGCGAGGAAGAAATGTTCCGCCAACTGGAAATCGCCATCCACCAGTTCGCCAAGCGCCAGATGACCTGGTTCCGCGGCATGGAAAAACGCGGCACCCCCATCCACTGGCTCTCCAGCACCCTCTCCCCCGACGACTTCACCACCCAAGTCCTCACCCTCGCCACCACCCTCTCAAACAACCAAAACAACCAATAAACAACTCAGACAACAATGATTTTGTTTCCGAAATGCGGCATTTTTGCATCATTTCGGAAACAAAATTGTTGTTATACGTGAGCTGATTGTGTGTTATTGAGCCAATCGTGGGTGTGGATCACTTGGATTGGTTTTTCTTTTTGAGGTATTCTTCGCGGGCGTGGCGGAGGCGGCGCTGGCGCTCGGCCTCGCGGTGGCGACGGCGCTTCTCGGCGTCCTCTTGGCGGTATGCAAAATCGTTGTCGGCCATAATCTATAACTACTAATTTCGCGAATGTAACGAATTGATTAACAAAAGAAAAATTAGCATAATTCGTGTAATTCGTAGTTTTTCTTATTCTTTGTGGAAAGTGTCGCTGAAGAGGGTGCGGTTAAGGATGGAACGCCCGAGGGTGAGTTCGTCGGTGTACTCGATCTCGTTACCCACGCTCACGCCACGTGCCAGGATGGTGATCTTCACGTCGGGGTATGGGGCCAGGCGGCGGAAAATGTAGAAGTTGGTCGTGTCGCCCTCCATTGTGGCGCTGAGGGCGAGGATGACTTCCTTGATGCCGCCTGCCTTAACGCGCTCCTCCAGACTGTCCACCTCGATGTCGCCGGGGCCGATGCCGTCCATCGGCGAGATGAGTCCTCCCAGCACATGATAGAGTCCATGATGCTGGTTAGTGTTCTCGATGCTCATCACATCCTTGACATTCTCGACCACACAGATGGTAGAGGCATCACGCGACGGGTTGCTGCAGATGGGGCACACCTCGGTCTCGCTGATGTTGTGGCACACCTTGCAGTAACGGATCTCGCGGCGCAATCTGATGATGGCCTCGCCAAAGTTGACGGCCTCCTGCTCGTCCTGCTTGAGCAAGTGCAGCACGAGGCGCAACGCCGTCTTGCGCCCGATGCCGGGCAACTTGGCGAACTCAGCAACAGCCGATTCCAGCAAACGCGAAGCAAATTCCTGTTCCATCTCCTAATTGTCAAATAAAACAGCGACAAAATTAATGAATTTCCCCGACAGCGGCAAACATCACCGATAACAAAGCGGACAAAAAAGCACAAAAAAAATCCGATTTTGGCAATTACACGATTTTTTATTATCTTTGCCGATTAGTAACAAAATCATCAAGGCGATATGAATAAATTTGTCGAACTAATACCCACGCAACGAGCCAAGTATGGCGAACGTGAAGCGTTGCGATTCCGTGACTACAAGACCCAAGTGTGGTCCTCCATCACATGGGTGGGTTTCAGCGACCTGATTGATCGAGCTGCCGGTGCCATGCTTGTCAACGGCGTGGGAGAGCATGGCCGAGTGTGTCTTTTCACTCAGAATTGCCCTGAGATATTGATCACTCACTTCGGTGCCTTCTATAACCGTGCCATCCCTGTCCCCATCTATGCCACGAGCAGCAAGGACGAGGTGGCCTACATCGTCAATGACTCGGGTGCCACCATCCTGTTCGCCGGCGATCAGAGGCAGTATGACATCGCTCGCCAAGTGATTGACGAGTGCCCCACCCTCAAGTTCATCGTTACCCTTCACCCCGATGTTAAGCGCCAACCCAAGGACAAATCCACCCTCACGTGGGAGGAGTTCCTGAGCACCGGCGACAAGCTGGGCAAGGAGGTGCTTGCCGAATTGGAGAAACGTAAGCAGTCGGGGGTGGACAGCGACATCATGTACCTCATCTACACCTCGGGCACCACAGGCGTCCCCAAGGGCGTGATGCTGGCTCACAGCAACATGAACGCCGCCATGGAGGCCCATATCGAACGCTTCGATGCTTTCATCGATGACAAGACCGACATTTCGCTGAGTTTCCTGCCCTTCAGCCACGTATTCGAGCTGGGCTGGACAATGGTGTGCCTGTGCACCGGCATCCGTGTCGCCATCAACTACAATCCCAAGGAAATCCAGCGTGCAGTCAAGGAGGTGCAACCCAACTACATGTGCAGCGTGCCGCGTTTCTGGGAAAAAGTCTATACCGCTATCAACGACAACCTGGCCCATGCCAAGCCCGTGGTGCGTATGATGGTCAAGCAAGCCATCCGCGTGGGCAAGGTCAGGAATCTGAAATATGCCCGCATGGGCAAGAAGGCTCCCGCTCTGATAGAGAGGCAATACCAGTATTTCGAGAAAAAGGTTTTCCAAAAGTTGCGTGGCGCCATCGGCGTGACCGATAACAAGATGTTCCCCACCGCCGGTGCCATGCTCAGCGACAACATCACCGAGTTCCTGCACGCCGTGGGCATCAACATCTGCATCGGCTACGGCCTGAGCGAGACCAACGCCTCGGTGAGCTTCTTCACCGAGCCCGGCTGGACCATCGGCACCGTCGGCATGCCCATCTCGAGCATCCAGGTGAAAATCGGCGACCAAAACGAGATTCTGGTCAAGGGCCCCACAGTGATGCAGGGCTACTACAACAAACCCGAGGAGACCGCCAAAGCTATCGACGCCGACGGCTGGTTCCACACCGGCGACTGCGGCGAGCTGGCCCCCACCGGCGAAATCATCCTCACCGAGCGCCTCAAGGACCTGTACAAGACCAGCAACGGCAAGTACATCGCCCCGCAGGTGCTCGAGACCATGCTGGGTCAAGACAAATTCATCGAGCAGGTGGCCATCATCGGCGACGGCCGCAAATATGTGTCGGCGCTCATCGTCCCCGACTTTGAGGAACTGAAGGCCTATGCCGACAAGAAGCACATCGAGCACAACACCATCGAGGAACTGGTCAACAGCCCCGATATCCACAAGATGATTGAGGCACGCATCAACGATTACCAGAAAGGTCTCGCCAGCTATGAGCAAATCAAGCGCTTCGTGCTGCTGCCCAAGGCCTTCACGATGGAGAACGGCGAACTGACCAACACGCTCAAGATCAAGCGAGCCGTGATCAACAAGCGCTACAGCCTGCTGATCGACGCGATGTACGCCGCCGACTTCCGCAAGAAAAAATCAGCCGACAAGTCGACTGAGGATCAGTGATTAAGGAATAGAGATTAGTGACATAATAAATGATAACTCAAGAACAACTCAAGGAACTGCAACAACGCAAAGACGACCTCAAACGTTATCTCGACATCGACGGTAAGAAAATTGAGGTTGAGGAAGAAGAACTGCGCACACACGTGCCCGACTTCTGGCAAGACCAGAAGGCTGCCGAGGCACAAATGAAAAAGATCAAGTCGCTGCGCAACTGGATCAACGGCTGCGAGGAAGTGGAACTCGCCGTTGACGAGGTGGCCACCGGATTTGATTTCGTCAAGGAAGGACTCGTCGAGGAAAGCGAAGTCGATGACCTGTATACCAAGGCGCTTGCCATGCTCGAGAAACTCGAGTTGCGCAACATGCTGCGCCATGACGAGGACAAGATGGACGCGATTCTCAAGATCAACTCGGGTGCCGGTGGTACCGAGAGCCAGGACTGGGCATCGATGCTGATGCGCATGTACCTGCGCTGGTGTGAACGCCATGGCTACAAGACCGCAATAGAGCACCTCATCGACGGTGACGAGGCCGGCATCAAGAGTGTGACCATCAGCATCGAGGGCGATTTTGCCTACGGTTACCTCAAGAGCGAGAACGGCGTGCACCGCCTGGTGCGCGTGTCGCCCTATAATGCCCAGGGCAAGCGCATGACCTCGTTTGCCTCGGTCTTCGTGACGCCGCTGGTCGATGACACCATCGAAATCACCCTCGACCCGGCCAGAATCTCGTGGGACACCTTCCGCAGCGGCGGTGCCGGTGGCCAGAACGTGAACAAGGTGGAATCGGGTGTGCGCGTGCGCTACCAGTACAAGGACCCCTACACGGGCGAGGAAGAGGAAATCCTGGTTGAGAACACCGAGACCCGCGACCAGCCCAAGAACCGCGAGAACGCCCTGCGCAACCTGCGTTCAATCCTCTACAACAAGGAGTTGCAACACCGTCAGGAAGAACAGCGCAAGGTCGAGGACAGCAAGAAGAAGATTGAATGGGGCAGCCAGATACGCAGCTACGTCTTTGATGACCGCCGCGTGAAGGACCACCGCACCAACCATCAGACCAGTGATGTGGGCGGCGTGATGGACGGCGACCTCGACGACTTTATCAAGGCCTACCTGATGGAGTTCGCCGAGAGCTAACTTAAACTACGAATTCCACGTATTTAACAAATTGGCATCCGCATTCAATTTTTACGAATTTGACTCATGAGTCAACTACGAGGCTTTAGCTCGGCGAAGCCAATTCCACGTATTTAACAAATTATCAACCAAGGACCAGGAACTAAATATGAACGAGAAATTCACCATCGTCAAGGTCAGCGGCAAGATTGTCGAGAAAGCCGACCAATTGCGCACCTTTGTCAAGGCATTTGCCGCCATCAAGGGCAAGAAAATGCTCCTCTTCAGCGGCAACATGATGGCCCAGGACATCGGCAACAAGCTGGGCATCAAGACCAAACTCATCGACGACCGGCCAGTAGTCGATGCCGGGACGCTGAAACTGCTCACCATGGTCTATGGCGGACTGGTGAGCCGATTGTTTGTCTCGCTGCTTCAAGGCCACAAGGTCAATGCCCTGGGTGTTACCGGAGCCGACATGAACCTGGTCACCAGCGTCAAACTGCCCGACGGCAAGCTGGGTGATACCGGGCAAGTGCGCCACGTCAATACCGAGGCCATCGCTCGCCTGGTCGACAGCGGCATCGTTCCCGTGCTCGCGCCCATCACCCATGACGGACGTGGCAACCTGCTGTTCAACGAAACCGACGCCATGGCCGCCGAAATTGCTCGCGCATTATCCTTGAGGTTCAATATCACGCTCATCTACTGCTTTGAGAAAAAAGGTGTGCTGCTTAATCCGCAAGACCCCGACAGCGTGGTGGCCAACCTGCGCCGCACCCAGTACAAGAGCCTGCGCGACATGGAAATTATCCAGGACTGGTTCGACAACAAGCTGGAAAATGCCTTTACGGCCATCGACCGCGGCGTCAAGGAGGTGATCATCACCTGTCCCGACCAGCTGGGAAACCCAGACAAGGGCACCCACATCAAGAGTTGACAACCTGTTGGCACAAGTTTTGCAGAAAGACACCCCGAACGAACTTTTTTAAACTCTAAACTCTAAACTTTATAAACTTATGAAGGTTGCTATTGTTGGCGCCAGCGGCGCAGTGGGACAGGAATTCATGCGTGTCCTCGACGAACAGAATTTTCCCGTGACTGAACTCGTCCTTTTCGGCTCGGAACGCAGTGCCGGACGCATTTTCACGTTCCGTGGCAAGGACTATGTGGTGAAACTCCTGCAACACAACGATGACTTCAAGGACATCGACATCGCCTTTGTGGCCATGGGTGCCGGTCCGGCACGTGAGTTTGCCCCCACTATCACCAAGCACGGCTGCATCATGATTGACAACAGCAGCGCCTTCCGCATGGACGACGACGTGCCCCTGGTGGTGCCCGAGGTCAACGGCGAAGACGCCCTGAACACCCCGCGCAACATCATTGCCAACCCCAACTGCTCGACCATCATCATGGTTGTTGCCCTCAAGCCGCTCGACAACCTGTCACACATCAAGAACGTGCAGGTGGCAACCTATCAGGCCGCCAGCGGTGCCGGTATGGAGGCGATGTACGAGTTGGCCCTGCAGACCAGCGAGATCGCCGTCGGCAAGGAAGAACTCACCGTGCGCCACTTCCAGCACGAATTGGCCTATAACGTCATCCCCCACATCGACGTCTTCCAGGACAACGACTACACACGCGAGGAGATGAAAATGGTGAAGGAGACCTGCAAAATCATGCACAGCGACATCAGGGTGAGCGCCACCTGCGTGCGCGTGCCCGTCATGCGCGCCCACAGCGAGGCCGTGTGGATCGAGTGCGAGAACCCCATCACCCCCGAGGAGGCCCGTGCCGCCCTGCAGCTTGCTCCTGGCGTTGTCGTTGTCGATGACCCGCGCAGCAACCGCTATCCCATGCCCATCGACTGCTCGGGCAAGGATCCCGTCTACGTGGGCCGCATCCGCGAAGACACCAGCAGCGACAACGGCCTGACCTTCTGGCTGTGCGGTGACCAAATCAAGAAAGGCGCCGCCCTCAACGCCGTCCAGATCGGCCAATACCTCATCGCCCACAAGAAAAAATAACGACATAATCATATATGGTTGATACGACACGGTCTCGCTCTGGCGAGACCGTGCACTTTTTTATACCCCAATGATCAAAAATAACAGATTGAGTGATATTTTTTCGAAAAGTGTGTTTACCTCTCATAGCGTTTTGACATAAATAGACACAAAGGCATTGCTGAAGATAAAACCGTTTCACGATAGTGCCCTTTGTAATAGTTCTTTATTCGTAATATTTTATTCAACTAACAGATTATAACAAGAAAAAATACTACTTTTGCTATAGACAAAACTTAATAGCGATGGCAGAAGTTCCTTTTACAACCGATGACAAATTCCTTGAGGATGTGAGCACAGCAGTTCTTCAAGAGGCTCGCAAGCGTTATGGCTCTTCAAGGTTGTCTCCCGAGGATTTAACTCAGGAGGCCATGCTGGTCACGTTTGAGAAAGTCCATAACGGGACCTTGACCAGATTAACCAGCAGTCTGAAGACATACATGATAGGTGTATTAAAAAAGATAGGGCTAGAGGCGCAAAGAGAGAAAACTAAGTTCGTCACTGTAAATAATCAGCCAGGACAAAGCTCAGATGATGCCATTGACCCTGTTGACATCGTGACCGCCCAAAAGGCCCTCGACCGCTGGCATCACATTGACGTTGACGAGGAACGAGACGAGATGCAAAAGGCAGTCTATGATATCGTGGTCAACATGCAAGACCCTTGCAAAACCATCCTGTGGAATTACTATTGGGAAGGCAACAGCATGAGAGAAATCGCAGCTGCGATGAATTACAATAATGCCCGTGTTGCAACGACACAGAAAAGCCGTTGCATGACCAAAGTGAAAAAGGCAATGGATGAAATCCTAAAAAGAATGAGATCATGACACGAGAAGAAAGATATATCCAATATGACGAACTGATCGACCGCTACTTGCGTAACCAGATGGATGACAGTGAACGTACTGCTTTTGAACAAGACGTTGACAATGACCAAGACCTGCGGGAACGACTCGTAGCAACTGTCATGCTTTTCAAGGGTATAGTCCAAGCCGGCATGCAGCGAGAAGGCCAAGCCCAACTCGATGCTATCAAGCAGATGAATCGGGAAGAGTTCATCCACGCAACACAGCGCAAGAAGAACAGGCGGCCGTTGTGGTCATTCATGAAATGGACATCGGGCATTGCCGCTATAGCCATTGTGGCTTATTGTCTATACACGTTCACGCCTACTGCAACAATACAAAACACCAAGCAAGCCGAAATAGCCGAAAAAGCGCCAGCAGAACCGAAAGCGACTGAGATGCCTGCCAAGCCCATATTGGCCAGTCTTGCTGACGAATACAACACCTCCTTCGGCAACGAGCCCGATGAGTTTGCCCCAATCCGGCAGCAAATCGAGAACGGACGAAGTAAAGACATGACGGCTGTGGTCTATGATATCGACAAGGTCGAGTGGCCAACAGCAAAACATGGCTATAAAGGTGCTGACGATGATGAAGAGATCAAAAACACGACTGATAACTTTAATGACTGCACTCACTGGTACAAAGCTCTGGCTTACCTCAAAGCCAATGATAAAGAAAGCGCCATCAAGGAGCTGAATGAACTGGTAGAACATGGTCAAAATGACGTTTTGACGGAGCGCGCTTCTGACCTGCTCAAGAAACTCGAGCAATAAATAACATGCTTTTTACATTATAGGGTTTGCCTGTAGAGCCTGAATTCATCGGTTTTACAGGCAATTCTTATCCATTGAAACACAGATGATTAAATCTGCGCTGTTTACCTTTTACCCCTTTTTGACATTAAGAAATAACACCAATCTTTTAATTAACGTCGATTATGAACTACAGCATGAATGATCTGCTCCACGGAGCACAAGTGATGGCAAGCAGCGTTTTCGGACGCAAGGGTGAGTACAACCTCCAGTTCAACCACGAGGAGGATAACTGCTGGTATGTAGATTTCCCCGGATGGCCCTTTGACCACCATAATCTGATGATGGTGGCCGGTGCCGATAAGCTGTGTGCCTTCCTCAGCGATGACGACCGATTTGCCTATGTCGATGTGCTTCCCAGCAACAAGCGTCTCGACAAGCCGGGTTATGCCTGCCTTGTACAGGGAGAACACTCACTAACTGGAGGCTCTACCTATACCGTGACCGATCTGCCAGGTTTTGAACGCGAAATCTGGCTCTGCCCCGTCACCCTGTTTGTTCTTGGGCGCTATCCCAAGTACATCTACGTCAAGAAAACGGAGCGCCAAGCGTCGTAAAAAGCAACCTATCGTCTTTTTCTAAAAAAAAGACAGTAACAGCTGTTTACCATTTACCCCGAATTGACATAAACAATAAAAACGACAAAACTAAATCAATCACTTTAATTATGAACAAGCATCTGATAATCATATTATTTACCTTGCTAATAGGTTGCGCCACCTGGAGTTGCAGCAACAATGCCAAACGAATTAAGCATGTTGAAATGGTGCCCAATGAAGAACCAGAATGCACTTCCCCGCATTGCAGGATTCTCATCCAGCCTTACGCTGATTTTTCGCAGGACAAAGCGGAGAATGTGTCCAAACAACTCGTACATGCCCTGAACGAGCACATGAAGGGGCTTGCTGTGACCGAAGTGAAAGTTCTGCCTAACAAGCCGTTGACCAAGGACTTGATGAACGATGCCAAGACACGCTATCGTGCCAGCAAAATCCTGGATCTTCAGCAAGGCATGATAAAACAGCCTGGTGACGTTGTCATCGGATTGACCGACAAGGACATCTCGACCTCTGTTCACGGATATGAAGATTGGGGTATTCTCGGTTTGTCCTACCTCAATAAGTCGAACTGTGTAATCTCGACTTTCAGGGTGAAAGACAAGTCACAGTTCTGGAAGGTCGTCCTGCATGAGTTCGGTCATGGCTTCGTGGGACTCCCCCACTGCCCCAACAACGACAGCAGTTGTTTCATGGTGGATGCCAATGGCAAACCCAACCTCACACCACAACGTCACTTCTGCGACTCATGCGCCAGATACATCCCCAAATGAGGCTTATATCGTTATGCCACAACTCTTGCAATTTGAGCAGTTCGCTTATTTTGTTGAGCACGCTTCCAGTGATTCAGATATCCTGATTGGCACTTTCAACTTTATACTGGTGTTTTTCATCATTCCCTGTGTTGTTCAAGTGCTGATAATCTATGCGTTGATCAGGATAGTGCTTATGTTACACAAGCATTATAATAAACGCTGCATCAACAATGAAAACACGAAACAGTAAATTCATGATTGGCAAATTGCTCCTGGTGGTGGTCATTTTTTCACTTACGATAGCCTTGTCATCATTCACACTGATTAAAACGGGTGACAGGCAGAGAATCTGTAAACTATCAAAGTCTCTAAAGACGCAAGTGGAACAGGAAACTGTGGGCATGAACGTTGAGCAGATTATTGACTATAGCTTGAAACTCACAGCCTCTCAGCTCCAATTTTCACGATACAATGAGATGGATATGGGAAAAGCCAACTGTGTGGGATATGCCCAGTTGTGTGCCGGCATCTGCAACCAAGCGCTAGCAGGAAACGGGATTATCGGGCAAGCGAAGCCCGTTGTCGGTTACATCGAGTCTAACGGAATCAATTGGTGTAAAGTACTCGAAGCTGTTGCTCCAAAAGATAGTTACAAAAACTTCGTGAAAGACCATGACTTTGTGGAGTTGGTCACAGATTCAAGAACCTACTATTTCGACCCAAGCATCTATGATGTCCTAGGCAAGAAATGCTTATCAACAACAAACTAAATCATCAACAACAATGGAAACTCTGTTTAATATAATCGATGCGATGCTGAACAAGGCACTCAGTGCCACGATGAACGAGTATTTCATGATCCGCATCTTTTACTATGGTCTCATGCTAGCGATACTGGTGTTTGCTATCTCGGCTGTGAGGCTCGGTGTTCAATTCATCATTAAAAAAGCAAGAAGATGACATTCCTAGAACTTATCTATTATGCCCTGTGTGGCATGCTATATCTGGCTGGCTTCGTATTGGGACTCGACTATGAGACAATCAGCGTCTATGTCTGCATTTACTTCTGGCCCGCACTGTTCACAGCGATGCCGGCTGTGATCACGCTCATCGCCTTTTACAACTGGTACAAGAAACTCACGTTGTGGAACACGATCAACTTGACGGCATCGGGCACCGCGACCTGTGCCTTCTGGCTCATCAGCAAGGAGTTTTACCATCTCTATACTCAGCCGAATCTGGTTCACCTGAACATCAGCACCATTCATGAACAATTCATGGCCTGCGTTGTGGACTTGAAAGCCATTGCCAACCAACTCAATATGACCTACATCGAGGTCAACGTGTGGATCTACTGCGTGCTGTCCATTGTCATCGCCCTGGTGATGTGGCTCTGGTTCGAGATTACCATCCCACGCAAGTGGATTATCAACCGCTTGTGGATGTCAAAGCAAAATCAATTATAACTTCCTGAATGAGAAAAGCAAGAAAAGTGTTTTTTGTCCTGTCTATTGTTATAGCTGTTTATGCCGTATGGACACAGACTTATCGTTTTAATGTTGAAAAGGCGACAAAGTTTCTGACAAAGAACAGACAAGAAAAGTCTACCCATTGCTGTGCATGGTATACCATGCGAGCATTACAAGAAGGAGGCTGCCCCGCTATTATCCTGCCAGCCCAGTGGTACAGTTATTTCATGCCATTGGTCCAATTTGAAGAGGTGCCTCAAGATGGATATACTCCCATGAAAGGTGATGTCGCAGTGTTCGAACGTCCTGAGTGGAGAAGCTGGAAAATGATTTCACAGTGGTGGGGGCATGTCGACATGTATAACGGTGAACAATGGATCAGCGATTTTAAACAACAAAAAATGAATCCATACAATAAACCGGTTCCATATCGTATTTACCGATACAAGAAACAAGAAACAAGAAACAATAAACATTCAAATTAGCCAGTCAAATGAAAAAACTAGTATTGTTTTGCAGCAGCATTGTGTTGCTTTACCTTGTCGCATTCCTTTCATGCTCGAGACCTGAAACCAATAAGTTGAAGGAGGGTGATATCGTCTTCCAGACTTCCACAACCCAGCAGGCTCCTCTTATCACAGCAGCGACTCATTCGCAGTGGAGTCATTGTGGCATCATCATTGAGAAGGCTGATGGTCTGTACGTCCTTGAGGCTATCTCCACGGTCAGCCTCACGCCCTATCAGCAATGGGTGGACAGAGGACGTGGCAAACGTGTCGGCGTGAAGCGGTATACCGAAGAGCCTGTCAAAATCAAGTTCTCCAAATACCTGGGTAAGCCCTACGATCTCGCCTTCAAGTTCGATAACGGCAAGTGGTATTGCTCTGAACTGGTGTATGACATCTACAAGCGGCAACTCGGCGTGGAGTTGTGCGAGCCTCGCCCCGTGAGTGACTATAACCTGTACGGCATGGAAAAGCAACTGTCCAAACGCGGCATCAGCAAAGACCAGCTTGTCGTCGCCCCCAGCGATTTATATGACTCTCAGCGGCTTAAATAGCATCTCTTGTGGCATGATATTTGCTAATATTCTTAATTGGTTGCTCACTGATTAGCACAAACTCTTTATGGACCAAATCTTTGTTTTTCTGTGCAGGTGCCTCGCTAAGACAGGTGGATTCTTTGGCTGGGATTATGAGAAAGCCAGCGTGTACATTTGTCTCCACCTGTGGCCGTTGCTATGTGTAACGATGGCTGTTGTGATGCTGGGCTTCGCTGTTGCCACGTCTAACCCATTGTGGATAACAGCCTGCAGCATCTATGCAGTAACAAACGCATTTGGTTATTGGGTAGTAATCAGGCATTATTACCCAGGCACCACTAAAGATATATTCCAGCGCTGCAGGGATGATCTTATTGTCATTGCCGAACGATGGGACACTACCTATGCCGTGGTCAACCTCATCGTCTATGTATTGCTCTTCTTGGCTATCATGGTGTTTGACGTTTCGTTAATCATCTTGATGCTGTAACCGGATGAGCAAAGTCTTGTTTTAGATAAAGACCGATTGAATGATAATATGTATCTTTGCAGACGGAATTGAAGGGCTCAAGATAGTTTGAGCGATTTATGGAAATTTACATCAAGAACGCAGTTAAACTGCGTGCCAACCGAGCTTGAGGGGACGAGCATCCCGAGGAGCCACGGTGGCGAGCTGAAAAGCAGATGTGGGCTTAACGCCAAAAACTTACATAGCTCAGCGAGATAGTAGATTTCCTTATGTGTCCGGGACCTGTGGCATGTAGGGATATTCTTTTCTCCACCAGCAAGTGTTGTTGCTTGTCGTTAAACCCCATACGAAATAACTTATTGTTTAACGATTTAATAACAACACCACAATGGAACAAGAAAGAAAATCAAGATGGGAAGGTCACGAATTCTGGTTTAGGTATGACCGCAAAGAAGGACTAAGGCGATTTGAAGAAATTGCTTCACTTGGCAACACACCGACTGCCATCGCCTTAAGGTCATTGAAATTTCAATTGGAAGAGAACTTGGGATTTGAAGTATCAGATGCCTTGTTTACCGATGTTTTCAAGAAGGTCTGTAATTTTCGTCCTGTGCCAGCACTTGGAGGGTATGCTGGCCTAGAATTCGTCCAGCCTATTCAACGCATCTTCGAGAAGCATAAGATCTTTGGCGACTCGAATCATTTTGTCAGTGCTGTTTGGAAGACATTCAGAATAAAGACTGACGCCCACAGGACATTTCAAAACATTCTCCTGTATATACCTCATGCTTCAACGAAATTCCCCGAAAATAGCGGCCATTCATTCAGCGAACTGGATGGTGATGAGGGATTACTTGTAGACTACTACACCGATGAGCTCTTTTCACCGGAGCAGAAAACGGAGCATATACAGAGCGCAGTGTTCCCCTATTGCCGCTTGTATTGCGATGTGGAGCGACTGATCAATGACCCCTTGGAAGAGCAAGGGCTCGGTTTTTGCTATAGCAGATTTCTGTTGCATTCACCACGACACGTCTTTCCCATCAGATCTTTTAACAAAAAGGAAGAGGCGTTCAGGCTATATTTAGAACACCATTCGTCAATGTCTAAGAGAATGCTCGGTTTGGGCAAAGGCACGCTGCTGATTGACTGCCACAGTTTTTCGAGTCAGCCCAATCTGCTGTGCAGCAATCCACCAGACATTGACATCTGCATTGGATTCAATGATGATGCCACTTGCCCGAACAAAGTCGTTATCGGCAATATCAAGCAGCATTTCAATTCCCGCGGCTACAAGGTTACTATCAACACGCCGTTCTCTAACAGCAAAACTTTTGAGGTGCCAGTTGAATACCATTCAGTGATGATAGTTGTGAACAAATGCCTATACATGAATGAACAGACGTTGGAGAAAACCGATGGTTTTGACCAACTGAAGGCTGATATCCAATCGCTGTATGACAAGTTATTGTTTTAAATGAAAAAAGTCATCGAAGGGAGGGTTCCCTTTGATGACTTTTTCTCTTATCACCGCTCCGTTTTTTATGTAACGTATTACATATAGGAGGTGTCCAGGCTGTCGGTCGGTGGAACCTCGAAGCGGGTGCCGGTGGACTCATGGATGCGCCGGCGCACCTTGTCGCTCATGCCGGGACGGGTGAGGCGGGGGCGGAAACCGCTGGAGTTGCGCAGGTACTGTCCGTTCTCCTCCTGCCGGATGACGCCGTCGTTATACTTCACAATCATGTGATAGGCCATCTGACGCCAGCGCTTCACCATCTGGTCGCCCAACTCGCAGCCGTAGTCGGTCAGCAGATCGAGAGCTGCACTACGGTTGCTCTTCATCAATTCAAGAGCCCGTGCCTCGACCTCGGGTTGACGGGCGAAATAGCTGGCCTGCAGCGAGTCACGCACCTGCTGCAGCTCGGGATAGAGCAGGCTCCAGCGGGGATAGACCATATTGCTGACCCAGTTGCACACCCAGTAGGCGCTCTCGTCGCTGAAGGTATAGGCATCGGCCTTGTGGTCGTTGTAGCAGTGCGGCACACGGTTGGCACAACAATAGACCGGAGTATAGGCCACCATGCCGCTGTCGTCGTTGCCCCACCAGATGACGCCGCCCACCTCGCGCGGCATGAAACCGCGCAACTGGCACACCCAGGTGAAGGCGGTGTGCGTCGTTGCCACCGAGCGCTCGTGGAACAGGGTCGTGCCATCATCGTCATAGCGCGACGGCTGCGGACGGAAAGGACTGTCGTAGATTCCCGCACCCGGGTCGTCGTCCATGGCAAAGGGCGTTCCCTCGAAACGGTCCTGCAGACACGCGATGACGTCACCCACAGCAACAGGCTTGTCGGGGATGATCCACATGGGCAACGGCTCCACCTCGCTCATGGGCAGCTTGCCCTCGACGTAGGGCAGATAACGGTCCATGCCCGTGGCCAGATGGCGATAGATGGCCCAGACACGGGAGTCGCCAAGACGGCGACCGCCGAAAGTGGGCGGATTGTAGGCGTCACAGAAGCTGAATTCTCGGTCCTTGCCCTTAAAGTAGCCACGCTGGCGGGCAAAACTGATGCAGTTGGGCGAAATCTTCACGTTGGCCGTGTCATTCAGGTCCACCCGGCGGATGCGGCTCTGGTTGGCATGTGCCATCACAGCATTGTCGGGGACGCGCACGGCAATCCACACGACGCTCTTGCTGCCCGGCCCACAGCCCGACATCTCGAGGACCCACGCCTCATCGGGATCGCACACCGTGAACGACTCGCCCGAGCTGCAGAAGCCGTACTGCTCGGCAAGGCCCGTCATCACAGCGATGGCCTCGCGCGCCGTGCGGGCGCGTTGCAGGCCCAGGTCCATGAGCGAGCCGTAGTCAATGATACCCGTGTCATCAATCAGTTCCTCACGTCCCTCGAACGTCGATTCGCCGATAGCCACCTGCCACTCGTTGATGTTGCCAGTGACCAGGTAGGTCTGTGATGCCTCGGGTATCTCCCCGTGGTACACACGCGAATCGCGGTCATAAATCTTGCGCATCGTGCCAGCAGGATGCTTCCCCGCCTCGTAGCGGTACATCTTGTGGCAGGCGCCCCACGAGTCGATGTTGTAGGTGCACAGCACCGAGCCGTCGGCACTCGCCTTCTTGCCCACGAGGATGCTCGTGCAGGCTTCACCATGCGGCAGGCAGAGCGCCATGGCCGCCAACAATACAAGAAATCGCTTGATCTGTTCCATGCTCATCATCAATTATTGGGCGAAGATAGTATTATTTATTGAGAAATGCAATTTCCCGTCGCCAAATCCAAAGCACGAACCACACAAAAAGAAAGCACAACCGGCTGATTTCTCAGCGATTGCGTCTCAACTCATTAATCATTACCACTCAATCCATATCATCCCGGTTGTGATTTTTGACAACCGATTTTGTTCGTAATTTCACAAAGGGAAATTGCGGGGACAAGTATAAAACATCTCAGATTCCACCCAATGAGATTCTCGACCTTGGCCCAATCAGTTATTTGATATAACTTACCCGTTGGCGGAATTATCTGAATAAGTAGAGTCTGCGTGAGAATGTAGAGGTGACTAACTGATGGCAAAAACTGGATTCTTTAATTCCGCCAACGGATATAACTACTTTACTAGAATGAGAAAAACGCACAATTTTAGACAATCCCTCGATATCGTTCACGTGTTCAGGTTGTTAATGATCAATTTCGCCCCCATAATTACCCGTTTTGCAGCAATCGGAATAGTGAGTGATTGCCAAAACTGCCGTCCGCATTACAAACAATGGTGCTGGGCTGCTGTTTTTCCGCTTCTTGAATAGGAAAAATCCCTCACACCCGCGATGAGCATGAGGGATACAACTTGACTGTGTTGATGAATTAATACTAGGCGTTGCTCATAAGATATGTGATCAGGGACGTCACGTCGCTGATGTTCGTTACACCGTCGTCGTTGAAATCAGCGGCTGCAGGCATCTCGGCATCAATCATCAGCAGGCCGATCAGCGTGGTCACGTCGCTGATGTTGACGACGCCGTCGCCGTTCACGTCACCACGTATCTCTGGTACGAGAACAAAGGTTGCCGTTACCTTCACTTTGCTGGCTGGCATGACAAAGGTGTACCTGTAGTCATTGACGCGAGTCGTTGGGACCATGATGTGGGCAGGAGCCAAGGCCGGTTCCCAGGCTCCGTCATCAGACACACCTCCACCGATGAGTTCACTCTCGACCAAGAGCTGTTCCAGCGTATAGTAAGGAGCAGGGACGGGCGTCAACGTGACGGTTTCTCCTTGGGCCGCAATGGCTTTGTCGCTCACTACAGTACCATTCTGGGTCGGCAGAATTTCCACTGCGTATGTTTCCTGTGCCAGTCCTAAGGTCCATGTGGCACACGCTAAGAGCATTGATAAAAATAATCTCTTCATATCATTGATGTTTTTAATGTCCAACATACTTCTTGCCCTGATGGATGTAGATGCCGCTGTCAGGCTTGCCAGGCAGCACATGGCCGTTCAGGTCATAGTAACGCTCGTCGCCAGTGCGGTCCACCAGTTTGATGGTTGTTATTCCGGTAGTTGTCTCATCGTGGTTGCCAGCTACCAGCTTCATCTTCATGGCCGATGCGCCATCATTCAAATGGAAGAAGCTGCGGTAGGGCGGAATCATTGCCTTAGGTACATTGGGAGCCACTTTGTGCCACATCTCGTCATTCTGCAGGATATATGAATTCATCTGGGCTGCATCTTCGTTGCTGATGCTCACCGTAGTGCCCTGGTATTTCAGATTGCTGGTCACAGCTACATCGGTCGAGGTGACGGGATTGAGTGTCACTTCTCCAGTCTGGAAGACTCCGTTCACGACATCATTGACAACGAGCAGATAAGGCTTATAGGGCTCGACTACATTGTTCTCGACCGCCCTGAAGACGATGGTGTCGCCCGTCAGTTCAATAGGCTCATAGACCTCAATGACGCTGTCAGGAGCAAAATCGTAGCGGAACGGAATATAAATCGTTGCCAGTTGCGGCGAGATGACCCATTCGTGGGTCGATACATGGTACAGCATTACCGGCTTGAATGCCCTGTCAAGGTCAATGCCGCGGGTGGTGGTGAAACTACACGGCGGGTTGAAGTCCCAGCCATCGGTCAAGTGGATGGTATAAGCCTGGTTGCCGATGACGATATTATCCTCCTGATAAGTCATGTTATCGTGATCGTGACCGTCAGGCAGGTAAACAATGGTGCGCTCATCCAGGTTGTTGAACACACCCGTAGCACGACTCACAGGAACAATGGGATTCATGAAGATACACGGAGTGAAGTCGATGTACTGCAAGCGCTCAGTATAACTGAAAGCTGATTCACCCACATGCAACAGCGATGAAGGCATCACAATACCTGTCAGGTTGCGGCTATAGGCAAATGCTTCATAGTCAATAGTATTCACACCGTCGGGCACCGTGTAAACACCAGCCTTGGCGGCAGGATAGACAAAGAGGCGAGTCTTTTCGGCATTGAACAGGACACCGTCCTCAACGGCATAGAAGGTATTGGTCTGGTCCGACTTGGTGATGGCCTCCAGTGCCGGGCATTCACGAATAGAGCCATACATCGAGGTGATTTTGTCGCTGATGTTCACATGCTCCAGGGCATAGCATGCCAGGAATGCATCCCTGCCGATAGCGGTCACGTTGCGCGTGTCGATGTCGGTCAGCCCTGAATAGGCAAAGGCGTTCTTGCCAATCGAGACGATATTCTCACCCAGGGTGATGTTCACCAGGTTCTCGTTGCCTTCAAACACGCCATCACCGATGGCGATCACATCCTTGCCATTGAACACGTCGGGCACAAGCACATTGCTGCTACTGCCCGTGTAGCCGATGATGGTGTATTGCTGGCCGTTACTCAAGGGCAGATAGACGAATTCACCGTCGGTCTCGGTCAGACGCGACAGGTAGGTCTCGTAGAGGGAGAAGGGTAAGGGATAGTCATCATAGCCCTGCACAAAGTAGGACCAGTTCTCACTGCCCAGCAAATATTTCAAGTAGTCTTTCTGCATATTAGCCTGGCTGGTAAAGGTCTGGCTATTGGATACTGTGGCATTATCATTATGGCAGAAACCTGTGCACGGTCCATTCTTGTAATAGGCACAATTTCTGATAATGGCCGTCTTGTTGGTGAAGCCGACGATGCCCCCGTGGAAGTAAGATGCATTACCTTGGCCATTGGCATGCGTCATCGCGCTGTAGCAGCGTTCAAACGTCACCGTTTCGCTACCGTCGGGGTAGATGCCGCCAACGATGCCGCCACAACGTCCCTCGTTGTTGAGGGTGATGTGGCCCACGGTGCCGCAGTCGCGCAGGGTGCCATGGTTGAGGTTGCCCACAAGACCGCCGCACCAGCCATTGCTGGACACGCCACCCGAGAAATAGCAACGCTCGATGTCGAGTTCGCGGGCATAGCCCACGATGCCGCCGGCACTACCCTTGGCGTTGACGATATTGCCGTCGCCCGAACCCGTCACCAGGATATCGGTGATGACGCAGCCGTCGCCTGCCGAGCCCAAGAGAACGCCGACATAGTCCTTAGCGTTGAGATAGGGGTCCTGGATGACCAGGTTGTGGATAGTGGCATTGACAGCCCTGCCGAACAGGCCGGCATAATTTTTGTCAGTATTATTGATGCGCAGGCCGGTAATGGTGTGGCCGTTGCCGTCAAAGACGCCAGTGAACGGATGGTCGGCGTTGCCGATGGGTGTCCAATCGGCAATCTGGGCGTTCTCATCCTTGGAGATGTCGAGGTCCCTCATGAGCCTGAAGTGGGTCTTGCCATCATACTGGCTCATCATCGTTCCCTCATTGACGGCACGGGCAAGAGTCCTGAGTCCGCTCTTGTTGTAAATCTCCACAATCTGGCCCTCGGACTCAGCCTCCTGAATGTAGGCAAACGCGTCGTTCCAACCGATGGAATCACCCCATGCGGGCTGGCGGTAGGACAAGACAGAGCCTTCGGGAACATACAGGCAGCGGTTGCGGTTGCCGCTCTGGGTGCCTGCCTTGGTGCCCTCGCTGGCAAAGACGTCGTTCCAGGCCCAAGTGGGCGGAGTGGCGGCGTCACAATGCAGCGTCGCTAACGACTTGAGGTCGGCAAAGGCGCCGCCAGCCAGATGGGTAACCGTCGATGGCAGGAAAATGGTGGTCAACGAACGGCAGCCGACAAAGGCAAACTCGCCGATGCCGCGCAAGCCCTCATGAAACTTAATGCCCGTGATTTTATTACACAGCCTGAAAGCCATCGGGGCAACCGAGTCGATGGTATAGGTATTGCTATCAAGGGTGACTGTGCCGGGCACGACAACCTCACCGACAGAATAATGCGGGATGCAGGCGTTGATGCCTGTGCCCAGGACGATGGTCCGGGTGCTGTCGTCGGCAAACGCACAGGCAGGAATCAACGAGCCGTCGAGGCTCACCTGCACGGTGACCATCTTAGTTTTGGCTGCCATCGTCATCACAGGCAGCACCAATGCTATGATGAAATAGATATATTTTTTCATATCGCGTTGCTTTAAATGATTACTAAGTTGTAAGTTGTTAGTTTTTAGGTTATTTGTTGACTAATGCCCAACTATTAACTATCAACTATTAACTAATTTGGTCTGACACCCGTAACAACCCAATTCATCAGAATCTCGTCAGCATTCTTGGTGAAATAGAATTGCGTTCCGGCATCCACATGGTCATCCTCACTGTTATCTTTCAGGTAAATCAGGTTCATGTCGGTACCCGCATCCTGAAACGCTTTTTTCACCGACAGATAGTTGTCATAGGGGACAACCATATCAAAAGGCGAATGGAAAAAGCCTATGCGATGCTCCGGCTTCCAGCCCTGGCCCATGTTGTTGCTGGCGAGGGCGCGGTGCAGGTCAATCATGGGGTCGCCATGACCGCTGGGGACCTGAAGCAAGTCATGCTCCTTGAAATACTGATAACACTGCGGAGTCAAGACATACTTCAAATCGGCTCTTACCACATAGGTGTCGCCCAAGAGGCCCGCCACTGCATGGTAGGGGAACATCATGCAAACCGAGTCGACAGAGTGGTGATAAGTGACACCCGTAGCCGGATCGGTGTAGGTGATTCCTTGCTCACATTGCTGACAGAACACCTTGGCGATATCATCGGTGGTCTTGTTGGTGGAATTATTAGCCTTGCCCTCAATCATCTCGATGACTCCGGTGTGGAGGAACATCGGGCTGAGGTAGTCAGTCAACTTGTGCTGCTTCATGTAGGGGTTGGAGTCAATCATGCCCTTCAAGATGAGCGGCATGACAACTGGCATTGTCACTTGTTCCTTGATGTGTTCGGTTGACTTGTTGCTTACAGTATCGCCAGCACTGTTGAGTACATAACCATTGTCTCTCATGTAGTAGTTGAGCGTGCTGAGCGGGTCATAAGGGCCGTCGCCACACACCGAGCCGGCAAAATGCAATTCTTCGGCAAGACCGTTCTGCTCGATGAAGCGATGGGTGGCCAAGGCCACCGAGCCACCCTGGGAATAACCCATGGTAACCAATTTCCAGGTATTCTTGAGCGGGTCACCATCATGCTCGGCCGACAGTGCCTGATACAGCGCCAAGCCATAACGCGTGGCATCCACCACCTGACGGGCTGTCAATTCCTGGTAGAGGTAGGGGTGGGCGCGCTTGCGGGTAATGCCATATCCCTCATAGTCGGACATGATGACGAGGTTATTGCCCGTCACACTATCGTAGCCCGTGGCAAAATAGGTCAACATGCCCACGTCGCTTTTCTCATGGCCGAAGAACCCTTCAACCGGGAGAACCGAATTATAGGAAGAGGGGCACTCATCGTTGCTGGTAATGGTGATGTGGCAACCCACAACCACATTGTTCAACGGCTGGGAGGTGATGGAACGTGGACGGACGAGCAGCGCCGACAAGGTAATCGGCTTGCCGTTTGCGTCAACCGACGGATAGTAAAAGACATAGCACTTGATTCTAATGCCGTCCTTGTCCGTGAAGTTGAAATCGTCGGCAGCGGCTCTGGCGGGTCCTCCTAATGCAGGTAGCTCGATGGACTCTACCGATACCGAGTCCTGCACCTTGATAATGTGAGACATTCCAGTAGTTGGATCGTTGACCACGGAATCATGGGTGTGGTAGGTCACGTACATTTCCTTGACGATGCGCGCATCGCTGGCATGAACCTCCTTGGGAATGTCATAGATGGCATCCTGCGCTTTTATGACCATGGTCGCCATCATGACCATGGCAAGGCCTAATAGAACTTTACTTTTCATAGCTTGAGTTTGATTTTTGAGGATTTATAGTTGATGATCTAGATGGGCTTTTTATAGGCCGATGCCGCTCAGGTCGCTGATCTTGCCCTTGACTTGGTCAAACAGTTCCTTGATTTGTGTCACGGTATCGCTATTGCCCAAGATTTCCTCCATGCGCAGCATGGTGCCGCCAGTAAAGGTCAGCAGACCATAGTACACGTGGTTACCCGTGTTGTCAAAGTCGGTCTCCACCTGGCAGCCCTTGCTCTTGAGATAGTCGGCCATCTCTACGCCCACTTGATAATTCATGTACAGGTCGCCTGAGCTGTGCATGATGAAGAACTTGGTGTCCCTGCTGGGTTGCCAGTTCTGCCCGGGGCCGCACAGCGAGTTGCTGCGGAACTTGTCATAGACCACTTTGCCGATTCCGCTCTTATAGTTGCAGGCGGCAGGGGTCAACACCTCACTGATTTTCTCGGTGCCTATCAGGCGATTGATGTCCCAGGTGCCGTAGTCTTTTGAGAGAATCCACTCCTGAATGTGGCTGGCCAGCGGCTCCTTGAAGACATCACTGTAGGAGAAGTTCATGTGGTAGGTCTCCTTGTAGGCCACCATCATGAGCGGCAGGGCGCAAATGTAGCCCGAGAAATCGCTCTCCACATAGTTTTCATAGATGGTGCAGATGTCAAACGGGGCGGCACCGGCAGCAGTGAGGTCCCAATGCAGGTCGGGACGATACTCGTCCACATAGCGCTGCAGGGCAATGGCCGAGAAACCGCCGCTGGAGTAACCCACGTTGAATTTGCGCAGGCCATCGATGGCGTATCCCTTGTCTTTCAAGACAATCATTGCGGCATCCCAGCAATCAATCGATTCCTGGGCGGTAATCTCCGGGCAGCAGTAGGCCTGAGGCTTATCCTCGGTCAGTGTCCAGCCATACAGGTCCGAGGAGATGGCAATCAGGTTCTGGAATTTGTTCATATAGAAACCCACATCGTCAATCTCGTTTTGTGAGGTGCGCTCCCCATGCTTGGCAGTCGTGAACTCGTTGTAGAACATGAGTGCACGCGGAGCGGCCTCCTTGTTGAACACGGCAGGATTCATCGAGATAACGCCCGTCAAGCGCACTGGCGTCTTCATATCGGGCCCCACCGACGTGTATTCAAATATAATCTGATTGAAATGGAGATTGAGGATGTCGTCTTGCAAATCCTTCAGAGCATGGCAGCCACGTGTCTGCACGACCTTGACATCAAGGTCATAGTCTCGGTTCTGTTTGCCGTTGCCTGGGTCATCGCTCGAACAAGAGGTAATGATGCCGGAGCACATGGTCAGCGCCAGCATTGCAAGTGTCGTTTTCACTAAATGTCTCATTTGGTTTATATTTTATTAATTGATTGTTAATAGTCTGCTTTTCTCGGCAAATCGCATCATCTGCGACCACAAGTCAGTCCATTAGGCGCTTTTTCTCGCGGTATTGCTTGGGTGACATCCCAAACCTATTCCTGAAGACGGTGCGGAAGGTAGTCGTGCCTCCAAAGCCCGCTTCGTGGGCTACAGCGTCGACCGTCCAGTTGGGCTGCTCCACCAGCAGGCGACAGCCTTCCAGCAGACGCTTGGCGTTCAAGTACTCAGCCAGCGTGTTGTCTTCTCGTCGGGTCTTTATGGCCTGAGTGATGCGCCGCTGGGTCAAGCCGAGAACTTTGGATATCTCCTTGAGCGTCACATTGGGGTTCCTGTACAGTCCCTGGCTCTCAATCTGCGCGTCTATCCAACCCATGAACTGCTCGTCGGTCATGTCGACAACGTTGGTGACATCATTGATCTCCTGCTGTAACAACACGCCCGCCTGGTCGGCCTGATTGGCTTGACACATCATGTCATTGATTTTATCTTGGGCCTTCTTGAGCTCCTCTTCGGCTTTCTGCAGTTCATGTTCAGTCTGATAGAAGGCTTCCCTGGCTGAAGCCTGTTGTTCATCTCTCTCGCGCACCTGACTCATCAGATTGGTATTGTGCTTCATCAGCTTCTGGATCACATTAAACGATAGCACTAGTGCGAGGATAACCGCAAAAAATGTAGCCGTTATAGCCACGATGATGAGTTTCAGTATAAGGGTATCTTGCATTTCAATCAACCATATCTCTAGATTCGACACAAAAATACTATCATTTCTGACTGGATTCTAGCAATTCGGCAAAATTTCTAATTGTGTATCAACCAAATCGATTACAAAGCAACCAAATCGCCAATTCTTAGTAAAAAAAGGCTTAAACATTCATCCGTTTAGCCTTGTTTTAAAATGAGAATGATTACCTTTGTGCCATTAAAACAAAATTCGCGATTCGCACATGAGCACGACCACAAACAACAATCTCGATTACACCCAATCGACTCTCCGCAACATCAACCACCTGACCTCTGGACTACCCCAATGGGTCATTACAGTAGCCTTCATCATCATGGTGGCGGCGGCAATATGCACCATCACCCAGATTGACTACTGGCTGAAAGAGCATGCCTCAGCAGTTATTGCGCTCATCAATACAGTGGGGATGGTGATCATGTATTATGCTACGATGCGTGGCATGAAACGCCTGTATCACCCGCTCACGGCTTTGTGGATAATTGTCCTTGTGCTCAACATCATCAGTTTTATCTCCATCCTCTTTGAGCCGGCATTGCCCGAAGTCAGTTTCATCACTGCTTGCGCGCTGCCGTTGGCCTACCTGCCGCTGGGGACACTGATCACTATCTGGTACCGCGGGCGAATGCAGCAAGTGGGCATCTGGATGATTGTACGCATCCTCGTTGACTTTTTCCTCCCCATTGCATGGTATATGCTGGGCATCGGACTGAACGACATTTTCCTGGATTCCATCATTGTCGTCACAGAACTCATCTACGCATGGCAATTCTACCGCCTCTTGCGATAATTAGTCTGGACTTTGGGCAGCATGACTAATCACTAGCTAACGGCTAAAAAGCCATAGCTAAAAACCAGAATTCTGCAGGCTTTCCTTACCACCGAAAAATAGACCTTACGACTTATTACCGGCAGGACACCCATCAAAAGGTGTCCTGTCGGGTTTCATTTTTCATCTCAAAAGCATGAGTAGTTATTTGATATAACTACTACTATTATAGTAGAATGAGAAACACACACACTTTTTGTGCATTATTATCTGGTTTTGATGGGTATTATATTATAGTAGAATGAGAAAAACACACAATTTTTGACTATCCCCCGATATTATTCACGGTGTTCAAATGTTCAAGCTGTTCACGTTCATTTTTCGTCCCTGTAAAGCGATGGTGCAAGTCCCCGTATGATTGCCGCAGCTACCGTCCGCATCACAAATAATGGTGCTGGGCGGTTTTTTCCGCTTCATGAATAGAAAAAAACCTCACACCCGCGAGGGCATGAGGGATATGGCTTGACTGTGTTGATGGATTAATACTAGGCGTTACTCATCAGATATGTGATCAGGGACGTCACGTCGCTGATGTTCGTTACACCGTCGTCGTTGAAATCAGCAGCTGCAGGCATCTCGGCATCAATCATCAACAGGCCAATCAGCGTGGTCACGTCGCTGATGTTGACGACGCCGTCGCCGTTCACGTCGCCACGCGACGGAGCGCTGATGACAGCCACATTGTCCACCGCGAAGTAGTCGCCCGGTCTATTGACGCTGAGGTCCTTGGTGTAGCTCCATTCCAGCGTGCATTCCCCTGCGGGCAAGTAAACGGAATAGGTTTCCCAGCCAGCGTTCTGATACTCGCCGTAAGCGATTTGCTCCACGCCGTTGATGCTGAAAGAGCATTTGTCATGCAGCGTTGATGTGCCTTCGCCCCAGGCCTTGAAGTCAAACTTCAGAATATCGCCCTCGACAGCAGTTACCGTCGCCGTCATCACCGAGGAGCTGCTTGCCACGCCCGCGTTGCCTGACTGGGCATACATGCGGCTACCCTCCTGTATAACTGTCCAGGGATAATCCCCCGTCGACTCGAAGTGGATGTTGCCGCCCTCGACGTTCAATGCTTCGTCAAGCAAGTCAGGAGCGGTGAAATAGCCCGGATTGCTGGAACCGCCGTCAATGTGGGCATAAGCCTTGTCCACATGGTTGGCATCATAGGTAGTGCCCTTTTCGCCTACCAAATTGGTGCAATAATAGAACATATAATCGGAACTCGTCACGGCTGCCGTGCTCCAGCCGTCGCCCACATGGACGGTTTTCAGGTTAGAGCAATCAAAAAACATCCATTTCATATTGGTCACCTTGGCAGTGTTGAAACTGCTCAAGTCAAGGCTCGTCAAGGCTGAACAATTTTCGAACATCCTGTTCATTGTGGTCACGTTGTCCGTATTGAAGTTGCTCACGTCGAGGCTCGTTAAACTGCTGCAATCACTAAACATGATACCCATATTGGTCACATTAGCCGTGTTGAAACTGCTCACGTCAAGATCCGTTAAGGCACTGCACCCCAAGAACATGCTTTCCATGTTGGTCACGTTGGACGTATTGAAATTTCTTAAGTCCAGACTCGTCAAGCCACAGCAATTACTGAACATGTCACCCATGCTGGTCACGTTGTCCGTAATGAAGCTGCTCACGTTGAGGCTTGTCAAAAGTTTACAATTTCGGAACATGTATCTCATATCGGTCACATTAGCGGTGTTGAAATTGCTCACATTAAGACTTGTTAGAGATTCACAATGGTCGAACATGCCATACATATCATTTACAACAGTCGTATTAAAGTGGCTCAAGTCAAGGCTCATCAAAGATTCACAATTATAGAACATACATCGCATATCAGACACATTGGCCGTGTTGAAGGAACTCAGGTCAAGATTCTTCAAAGAAGAACAACCACCGAACATCCAACTCATATTGGTCACCTCACTAGTGTTTAAGTAGGCGATTCCGGTGATGGATTGAAGATTCTCCATATCACAAAACCAGCTGTATGTGGTCGTCGGGGTGGCAATGACGAATGGGGATTTAAAGACCACTCGGGTCACACTGGTGTAGGTGTCATCCAAGTACCACCCAGGGGAGCTGTAGCCAGTGTTCAGGTCATAGGTCGTGCCAGTGCGGGTGCTACGCTGGTTGTCGTAGTAGAACGTCAGCGTCGTGTTCGACGGCGTGTAGTTGGCATAGGCCTCGACAGCAGCCTGCATGCCCAGGGCGCACATCATCGCCGCCACCACGACGACCATTCGAAAAAGTAGTTTCTTGCTCATAGTTATCGGGATTTATTGGTTAAGTAAAATAATGTAGGTAGTTTGGCATATCTTGCAAGGTTTGAGCCACAAAGGTAATAAAAATTTTTTAATTCTCATCATCGGTTAGGCCATTTCAAGCTGTTAATGTTCAATCTTCGCCCTTTAAAGCGACGGTGCAAGTCCCCATTCAGGTATGATTGCCACTACTGCCGTCCGCATCACAAACAATGGAGTTGGGCTGGCTTTTTTCCGCTTCTTGAATAGAAAAATCCCTCACACCCGCGATGAGCATGAGGGATATAACTGGATTATGTTGGGCGGTTAATTTCAACTGTCGCTCAACAGGTCGCCAATAAGGGCGGTGACGTCGCTGATGTTGATGCTGCTATCCTGGTTGTAGTCGGCTGCCGGGTTGCTGATGGTGTCGCTGCCCATCAGCAGGCCGATCAGCGTAGTCACGTCGCTGATGTTGACGACGCCGTCGCCGTTCACATCGCCGCGCAGGAAGGTACCACCCTTCTCGCTGAAGTACCCCGGGTTGCTCGTGCCGCCGTCGATGTGGGCGTAGGTCTTGTCCTTCGGGTTCGCATCGTTATAGGCTGTACCCATGCCACCCACGAGGCTGGTGCAGCCAACGAACATGCTGGCAGAAGTGGTCACACCAGCTGTATCCCAATTGCCGCCCGCATAAATCGTGGTCAGATTACTGCAGTTGTAGAACATCCAGATCATCCTGGTCACACTATGTGTATCAAAATTGCTCAAGTCAAGGCTCTCGAGACTGGTACAGCCACGGAACATAGTGCTCATGTCAGTCACCTTGCGCGTGTCGAAGCTCGACAAATCAAGTTGACGCATGCTTGAACAATCACGGAACATACTATTCATATCGGTCACGTTCCCGGTGTCGAAGTGTTCCAAATCCACATTCGTCAGGCTGCTACAACCATTGAACAGGCCACTCATATCGGTCACCTCACTGGTGTTGAGGTACTCTAGACCTATAATACCTGTCAAGTTGCTCATGCTATCAAACCAATATCTCATGGTAATGGGGCGGACATCGGCGAACGATGGGTCGAACACCACCGTGCTGATGGTATTATGGTATGAACTCCATCCAGGGGATTCGCCTGGCGCATTCAGGAAGTATGTGTTACCTGGGCGCATTCCCTTCAAGGCGTCGTGATAAAATGTCAAGGTTCCGTCAGAGTACTCGGCATAAGATTCAACAGCATAGATATCGGTCAGGTAGCCCGGGTCGCTCGCGCCGCCGTCGATGTGGGCATAGGTCATGTCCTTCGGATTGCCACCGCTGTAACTTGTACCCTGGCCTCCCACCAGACTGGTGCAATTCGTGAACATATTTCCTGAGGCTGTCACGTTCCACGTCATCCAGCCGATATCAACATAGATGGTTCGTAGACTGCGGGCACCTTCGAACATGGACGTCATATCAGTCACATTATATGTATTGAAACTGTTCAGATAAAGGATTTTCATGCCAGTGCAATACTTGAACATACTGTTCATGCTGATCACATTGGACGTGTTGAAACTGCTCAGGTCAAGGTTGATCAAATTCTCACACATATAGAACATGAAATCCATGTTGGTTACAAAACTGGTGTTGAGATTGCCCAAGTCCTTGATTTCGGCAAGATTACCCATGCCATCAAACCAACTATTGGTCATCATCGGGCGGGCATTGGCAAAAGATGGATCAAAGACCACCCTAGTCACATTGGCATTGCTGCCGTCCGCTTTCCAGCCGGGAATGCTAGCGCCCGTATCCAGAAGGTAAGTCTGGCCCGGACGTGAATGTTGCCGGTCGTCGTAGTAGAATGTCAAAGTCGTGTTCGATGGTGTGTAGCAGGCGTAGCCCCTAGGTGCATTAGTATCAGTGAGATAGCCCGGATTGCTGGGACCACCGTCGATGTGGGCGTAAGTTTTGTCCTTTGGATTCGATGAATCGTAGGCTGTGCCCTGGCCGCCTACCAGTTTGGAGCAGTACTGGAACATATTATTGGAGCTGGTAACGGCAGCCGTGCTCCAGCCAGTGCCCACATAGATGGTTCGCAAATTGGTGCATCTGGCGAACAGCTCTGACATGTTGGTCACTTTGGACGTGTTGAAACAGCTTAGATCAAGACCCGTCAAGCCCGTGCATTTCTTGAACATGGCATTCATGATGGTCACATTGGACGTATTGAAATGGTTTAGGTCAAGGCTCGTCAAGCTGCTGCAGTTTTCGAACATGGCAGTCATAACTGTCACCTTTGACGTGTTGAAATTGCTCAAGTCAAGGCTTGTCAACTTGCTGCAGTCATAGAAGACACTGATCATTGCAGTCACTTTGCTGGTATTCAGGTAGCTGAGTCCTGTAATGGTTTCAAGGTTCTGCATGTGTGAAAACCAATAACAGATGCTCGTCGGGCGAGCATTGGCAAACGACGGGTCAAAGACCACCCCAGACACATCGGCATAGGTGCCGTCACTGTACCAGCCTGGATATTCGGTGCCTGTGTTCAGATCATAGGTTACACCTGAACGTGAACTGCGCTGGTTGTCGTAATAGAACTTCAGCGTCGCGTTTCCTGGTGTGTAACAGGCATAGGCTATAGGAGGATCAGGGGCATTAGGCGCTCTGAAGTAACCAGGATAGCTGGAACCGCCGTCAATGCGGGCATAGCTCTTGTCCGTAGGGTTGGATTCATTATAGGTTGTGCCCTGGCCGCCCACCAGTTTGTAGCAGTTATAGAACATATCGTTGGAAGTAATCACGGGTAACGTAGTCCATCCATCGCCCACATAGATGGCTTGTAGAGAGCTGCAGACATAGAACATTTCGCTCATGTTTATAACCTTGGCCGTATTGAAATAGCTCAAGTCAAGGCTTGACAATCCCGTGCACCTAAGGAACATGCCGTCCATTTTGGTCACATTATTGGTGATAAAATAACTAACATCGAGGCTCGTCAACGAACTGCATTCCCAAAACATGCAACCCATGTCGGTCACTTTGATTGTGTTGAAATGACTCAAGTCAAGACTCTGCAATCTTTTACAGTTGCAGAACATGAATCGCATATTAGTCACCTCACTCGTGTTCAGATAACTTATGTTCGAGATAGATTGGAGGTTCTCCATATCATAGAACCATGAGTAGGTGGTTGTCGGACGGAAATTGGCGAACGACGAGTCAAAGACCACCTTGGTCACAATGGTTTTGATGGGACTAAAATACCATAATGGGGAGGCTGAGCCTGTGTTCAGGTCGTAGGTCGAGCCTGTGCGGCTGCTGCGGTAGTTGTCATAATAAAACGTCAGCGTCGTGTTCGACGACGTGTAGCAGGCATAGGCCTCGGCTGCAGCGGCACCGAGGGCACACATCATTGCCGCCAGCAGGACGGCAAATCTGAAAAGTAGTTTCTTGCTCATAATCGTATCAGGATTTATTGGTTAAGTATAATAATTGGGCGGTTTGGAGTATCATGCGAGGTGCTCACCACAAAGGTAATAAAAATTTTTTAATTCTCATCATCTGTTTGCCCATTTCCCAATTCCCGAAGTCGCCTTATATATAACTGAGAATTAACTAACACTTTTATTAACAACTAATTACAATAACAATGACATTATGAGACCACTTTTGAAATTTATGAATTACGCGGCTCAGCTCATGGCACTGATCGATATCGGGAAGACCATTAAGCGCTGGGCCACAAAGAATGATACCAAGAAACAAAAAGAACGCACAAAAATCAAAACACAAATGACATCTACCTCTAAAAAGCCACCAAACACAAAAAGAAACGCAACCGACTGATTTCTCAGCGATTGCGCTTTCTTGTTGTGATCCCTACAGGATTCAAA
>JAFQZK010000027.1 GCA_017405965.1 Muribaculaceae bacterium
ATTCAGAACGTCGTGAGACAGTTCGGTCTCTATCTGTTGTGGGCGTTGGAGATTTGCGGGGACCTGACACTAGTACGAGAGGACCGTGTTGGACCGACCTCCGGCCAGCCGGTTGTCCCGCCAGGGGCACGGCCGGGTAGCCGCGTCGGGTACGGATAAGTGCTGAAAGCATCTAAGCACGAAGCCAACCTCAAGATGAGATCTCCATTAGGGTCGTTGAAGACGACGACGTCGATAGGCGGCAGGTGCACGGGCGGTGACGTCCTCAGCCGAGCCGTACTAATCACCCGAAAGTTTTCTTGGCGCGATCCGCGCGCAGTTGATCGGTTGCTTGTCCCCTTGGGGGGTCGGTGGCCGTGTTGACGTGGAGCGGATGGCATTAAGATACAGGCGTGCATGAGAGCATGCCCGATTGATCCGGTGATTGTTTGAAGTTTAGTCGCGAGAGATTCTCGCGTTAGCGTTCCCCCGATGGTCTTTTCGAACCATCACAGCCGCGGCACGCTCGACGCGCCGTACGGGCTGAAAGAGATTAAGGTGGTCATAGCGTGAGGGTCCCACCTCTTCCCATTCCGAACAGAGAAGTTAAGCCTCACCACGCCGATGGTACTGCGAAAGTGGGAGAGTAGGTAACCGCCCCCTAAGAGGGAGTCAATCGTCAAGGTTGGCTCCCTCGTTTTTTTGTTGCCTGTAATGGATAAAAAACGGATACTGTGGGAATGTGGTTCCCGCAGTGCTGGAAATCGGAGATCTCCGAGAGTTCTGAGTTCTCCGAGTTCTCTGAGTGAATGAGGCGGTGGTATTATAAACAATGAGGGGTGATGTCGTCGTGGCATCACCCCTCATTGTTGTAGGGTATAAGAGCGTTACCAGATGATGACGCGGTCGGCGGGATCACGCCACATGGGCATCTCGGGTTGGATGTTGAATGCGTTGAAGAACTCTTCAAGGTTGCGGATGGCGACATTCACGCGGTTTACGCCCAGGCTGTGCGGGTCAACCTTGGTGCGGCGCAGCATCTCCTCCTTGGTGATGTTGGCAGCCCAAACGTTGGCATAGCTCAGGAAGAAACGCTGATCGGGCGTGAAGCCGTCGATCTTCTTGTCGCCCTTGCCCTGCTCGGTTTTCTTGAATGCGCTGTAAGCGACACGCAGGCCACCATGGTCGGCAATGTTCTCGCCCATAGTGAAGGTGCCGTTGGCATGCACGTCATCAGCGACAATCTCGGCGCTGTACTGTGCACCCAGCTTATTGGCCAGTTCCTGGAATTTGGCGGCATCTTCGGCCGTCCACCAGTCCACCATGTTGCCGTTGTGGTCAAAGTTGCGTCCCTGGTCGTCAAAACCGTGAGTCATCTCATGGCCGATCACCACGCCGATAGCGCCATAGTTGCAGGCCTCGTCGGCATTGGGGTCGAAGTAGGGCGCTTGCAGGATACCTGCGGGGAAGCAGATTTCGTTACTTGAGGGCTCATAGTAAGCATTAACGGTCTGCGGTGTCATGAACCAGCGTTCCTTGTCAACGGGTTTGCCCAGTTGAGCGTATTCATATTCGGCTTGGAAGCGACGTGCAGCCAAGATATTCTCCCAATAACTCTTGTTGGGATCGATGTCCAGTGCGCTGTAGTCACGCCACTTGTCGGGATATCCGATCTTGACGGTGAAGCTGTTAAGCTTTACCAGAGCATTGACCTTGGTCTTGGGGCTCATCCACGAGAGGGTGGCGATGTGTTCGCCCAGGGCTTTCTTCAGGTTGTCAACGAGCTGCTGCATCTTCTTCTTGGAGTCGGCAGGGAAATATTTAGCCACATAGAGCTGACCCACGGCCTCGCCCAGCAGGGTGTTGGGCACATCAAGTGAGTGTTTCCAGCGCGGCATCTTCACCTGCTTGCCCGACATGGCACGGCTGTACATGTCGAAGTTGGCATCGGCAAATGCATCACTCAGATAAGGTGCTGCGGCGTCAACATACTTGAAGATGAGGTATTCCCTGACATCCTCTTCCTTAAGGGTTTTCATCATCTCGTTGACTTTGGCCAGCGACTTGGGCTGGAAGACGCACACCTTGTCAAGTTCGCTGATGTCGAGTCCTGCAAAGTATTGGCTCCAGTTGATATTGGGATAATCGGCTCTGAGCTGATTCAGGGAGGTCACGTTGTAGAGCCTGCTGTAATCGCGTGTCTCCTCGCGTGTCATGGCCACCTTGGCCAGCGCCGTCTCAATGGCCATAATGTGCTGTGCAGCCTTTTTGGCGTTGCTCTTTTTGTAACCGATGAGTTGGAAGAGCTGTTGAATGTAGTTGATGTAAGCGTTGCGCACCTTAACGGTGTTTGCATCGTTGTCCAGATAGTAGTCACGGTCTCCCATGCCCAGTCCATCTTGCATGAGGTAGAGCATGTTGGTGTTGGAGTCCTTCAGGTCGGCCATCACCGATGAATTGAAGAAAGGAGCGGCAATGCCCAAATGCTGATTGGCAATGGCAGCCATGAAATTGCTGCGAGTGAGCGTCTTGAGCAAGTCAATACCTTCCTTCAGCGGTGCCATGCCCTCCTGATTCAGTCGCAAGCTGTCCATGCCCTGAGCATAGAGGTCACCCACCTTCTGCTTGATGCTGCCACGCGGATTGTTGGTGCCCAATGTCGTGATGATGTCCTTGACCTGATTGCGACTGTTCTCGGCAAGCTGGTCAAATGTTCCGAAACGCGCATACTGCGGGTCGAGCGGATTGTTGAGTTTCCATCCACCGCAAGCATACTGATAGAAATTTTCTCCGGGACGGGTCTGAGGATCCAGGTTGTTGCGGTCAACAGCAGTAATGCCGTTACTGGCTACTGCAGCCATGGCTGCGAGTACCATGATTAAGCATGTGATTTTTCTCATTTTTTTGTGATTAATGATAATTATGTTAAAATTTTGATTATCAAATGGTTATTATTTATTTCGAAGCTCGTTGACGATATTCAGGAGCAACGGTTCCATCTGATCATAACCTCTTGCATTGGGATGAACACCGTCCTCGGTATATCCATGGAACAATGAGCGTCCGTCTACACTCATTGACGGATAATAGTCGATGAGCGGTAACTCGAGTTGGGCGGCATATTCCTTGATGCGCTGGTTGAGGTGCTGGATCTTGGGCACAACATCTTTCACCGATGTGTTCCAGCAGAACTCGTCACATGGCAATACTGTCGAGAGCACGACAGTGATGCCGTGAGCCATAGCCAACTCGGTCATCGACTTGATGTTGTCCATCGTGATGTCTTCTTCATAGGGCCCGTTGTTCTCGGCAATATCGTTGGTACCGCAGTTGATGACCACGATGCGGGGATTGAGGTTGATGACGTCCTGGCGAAAACGTGCCAACATCTGAGAAGACACTTGTCCGCCGATGCCGCGCCCCACCAGGTGGTTGTTCTTGAAAAAATCGGGATGCGTCTCCTCCCAAAACTCGGTGATGGAGTTGCCCATGAGCACGACACGCATCGGGTCGGGTTCGGCTGCTTGCAACTCGATATTGGATTGGGCGTAGCGTGCTTTATTGGCCCAGTCAGGAGTCTGGGCTGCTCCATTGAAAAAAAGATTCCAGAATACCATTGTAATAATGAGTAACCTTTTCATGATCCCATACATGATTTGATTCAAACCCCAAAGGTACAAATTATCCTCGTTTTTGAATCATCATTTGGTCAAAAAAGAACCTTATGGCATGACGGTCACTTCATTTACAGACTCAGTAAGCCATGCAGCCATTTCTTCCATTTTGAGGGTTGACTGTTTCGCTCCATTGTGTTACCATACTCGATATGGGACTCGGCATCCATGTTCGAGATGCTTTGGTTGATAAGTCGTTCGGCTTGTCGGTACTCGGTGTTTGGAGTCGTTTTGTTAGTTTTTGCAGGGGTTGGCATAGCAGTTTAGTCGGGTTTAAGAGAATCAGTGCCTTTTATTGGGTACTCATTCTTGGGTTGTTAATTAAATCCAGGCCGTCCATGTTTTTGCGGAATTGTTGTGGACTGACGCCAAACTGTTGCTTAAAAGCTTTGGAGAAATGTGACAGCGTTTGGAAACCGCAACGGTTGGCGACGGCTGTCATGGGAGTGTCTTCGGTGCTGATGATGCGCCGTGCGTAATTCAGTCGCACCTGTAGCACAAAGGCCACTGTGGTCATGCCGGTGATAGATGCGATACGGTTGCGCAGCTGTTTGCGGCTCAATGACAAGGCTGCTGCAATGCTGTCGATGTCAAGGTCGGCATTTTCCTTGGTCATGTGGACATGTATAATGTCAACGAGCTTGTTGATGAAGTCTTGGTCTTCCTTGCTCATCGGTTTGGCTCCCGAATCGGCCGGCACGGCGCCGCTGGCTTTCTGATAGCGTTCACGCAGCATCATCCGTTGCTCGATGAGGTGCTCGGCTTGCAAGCTCAACTCCTCGGAGTTGAACGGTTTAACCAGCACGATATCGGCACCGGCCTGCAGGCATGCCAATCGTTCCTTTTCACTGTTGCTGTTGGTCAGGGCGATGATGGGAATGTGGTTGAGGGATGCACTGCTGCGCACTTTCTCGATCAATTGTTTTCCATCCATGACCGGCATGATGATGTTGCTGATGATCAGGTCAGGCACCATGTCTTGGGCTGTTTGCCACGCTTCTTGACCGTCGCGTGCAAACCTCAGGTTATATTTATTGTTGAGCAGGCTGGCAATGAAGAAGGCCACATCGTCGTTGTTCTCGACAATAAACACCAGTGGGTTGTGCTTGCCGTTCTTGGGCTGGCGAATCAAATTCTCGGCCATCATGTGGCTCTCGCTCGTTGTGCTTTGTGTCGCGTCTTCGCCATAACGGACAGGGAACTCGATGGTGAACAAGGTGCCTTGTCCCAACTTGCTGTCAACATTGATGGTGCCGTTCATCGCATTGACAAGCTGATTGACCAGCGACAGTCCCAGGCTGGTGCCCACACCGTCGTCGCCATTCACCGATTGAGCCATGGGCTCAAACAGGCGGTTGATTTCTTCGGTGGGAATCCCCTTGCCGGTATCTGAAACCTCGAGTTTCATGCGTGAGGATTCGATGGGTGTCATTTTGACAGTGACTTTGCCGTTGCGCGGCGTGAATTTGATAGCATTATCGATGAGGATATGCAGGATTCTGCGCAGATGATCGGGAGCAAAAGCCACCATCAGGGTGTGGACTGGCGAGAGGAATTCCAGATTGACCAGTTTCTGCTGGGCTGCATCGGTATAGTTGTCGACCAGCATTCTGGCAAACATCATGATGTCTCCTCGCTTGAGGTCGGGCTTCTCGATGGTTGTTTGAATCTTCTCGATGTCCAGCAGTTGATTGACCAGCCCAAGCATGTTCTTGCCGTGGTTGATGATCATTTCGCCCAGCCGCTTCTCCTCGGCATTGGACTTGCTGTTGGAGAGCAGTTGCTGGCCAGCCCCCATCACCACCGACAGGGGAGTCTGCAGTTCATTGGTGATGTTGGTGAAGAAACGGTTTCTCAGGTCTTGAGTCTGCTGTTGCATCTTCAATGCATTATTGACCTTGCGGCGAGAGTATAATACTCCGGCCAAGAGGGCTGCCAGCATAGTTACCAGAGCGAAACCGCCCCATTTCAACACTTGCTTGAACAGTTTGTTCTTATTGTCGAGCTCGTTTTGTTCGGTGGTCTGGTTGGTGATCTCGATAACCTTGATGCGAGTTGCAGCCATCTCGGACACCATCGAATCATTAAGCTCAGAGTAGCGCTCAAGATGCAGCAAGGCTCCCTTAGGATTGCTTTCACGCATCGCCTCCCACAAGCCACGTTCGGCGATGCGCTCCACCTTGGGGGAGCCGCATTTGATGCTCTGTTCCAGAGCCATCTTGTAGTAGTCGATGGCTTCCTGCTGGTTGTTTGTCCTCAGTTTGATGCTGCCAAGCTGGTTATATGCGATAGCAAGGGAGTAGGTGATTCCTCTTTCTTTGAGGGTGGGGATGGCCTGTTCGATGATTTGTTGTGCCTCGTTCAGTTTGCCCATCGCCTCGAACACCGTGCCCATCTGCACCATTCTGATGGCGGCTTTCTCGGGCCGAGGGTCTTGCTTGTCGATCTTGTAGGCTTCGTTGATGGCAGCGATGGCTTTGTTGAGTTCGTTGTTGAGCAGGTACAGTTCGCTGGCCAGACCCAAACGTGTAGCCAGTCGATCGGTGCGATTGAGTTTCCGCTCGATGTCGATGGCTTTTTCAGCATATTGGATGCCCTGAACGGGTTGTTCAACAGCCAGGTATATCGCTGCCAGCGTGTGCAAGTCACTGCTGATGAGTTCGGGCTTATTGAGTTTCTTGTCGATTTCGTAGGCCGTGAGAAGGGTCTTGAGGGCTTCGTCATAGTCTCCGATCCTGTATTGGGCATTGCTGAGCATTCCCATCACGTCGCTCTGGAATTTGGTCGGTTTTTTCTTGTCCATCACGTCACGTGCTTTCTCGCCCTCAAGGAGCGCATTTTCATACTGCCCCAGGTCATAGTAATGCTCAGCCATGAGGTAATGCATAATGGCTTCCACCATATTGTCCTTGGTGGATTTGTCGCATTGGTACAGGGTGTCGGTGATCTGTTTATGATAAAGGTGGTTCGACACAGCATTCACGATATCAGGTCTCTGGTCGGCCTCGGCATTAATGAAGACAAGATATAATGAATCCACCGTCTCGCCTCGCATCGGCAGGTGAACGGCAATCAGCGGTATAGCGGCCAGCAGCAGGTGTGTCAGGAATCGCTTCAAGTATAGTATGCCAGCGCGTTTTCTCATTATGATGCAAAAATACTGCTTTTTTTTGAGGAAAGCCATCTTTTAATCGTTTTTTATGCCTTTTGCACTGAAAAATCTTCAAGTGTCAGTTTGGCGCACGCACCTGATGAACAAGCTGTCAGGACTATGGCAATCCATGTCTGATGTGGCATGAAATTTGCTGTATTCTATAATAATGACTAAATTTGTCATCCAATAATATAGATACATCCCATCATGGCAGACATTCATTCCAATCAAGGAACAGGCACCGGAGCCAAGACACGTTCACGAGTCTTGGTTGAGGAGCCGCATCATTATAAAGTGATTTTTCACAACGATGACTTCACGACGATGGAGTTTGTGACCGAGGTGCTCAAGCAGGTATTCGGCAAACCGACTGACGAGGCTGTCGTGCTGATGATGAAGGTGCATCGTGAGGGCCAGGCCGTAGTGGGTGTTTACACCTATGACGTGGCGATGACCAAGGCCTGCCAGGCTATGGCTATGGCACGTGACGAAGGCTTCCCGTTGAAGGTCACCTGTGAACCCGAGTAACTGATTTTCAAGTAATAACAGAGAAATACACCATATCAGTAATATGCCTTACGAATTTGAATTATCGGATCATCTCAGCGCGCTGCTCAATGACGCAGTGGCTCTCGCCAGCGTGAACAGGAATACATTGATTACGCCTGAGCATGTGTTGCTGGTGTCGCTTAACGACAGCAAGGTGGTGGCAGCCATGAATGAAGTCACCTCCGATGTCCAGCTTGCCGACGTTGTCAAGAAGCTGCGCGAGCGCATTGCCGACATGGAGCACCTCCCTGACGATGAATCTGATTTAAAGATAATGTATTCCTATCAGTATCACATGCTCATGAAGGGATTGGAACTTCAGTGTTCCAGTTCCGGCATCGATGTGGCCGATGTGCCCCATCTGCTGCACGTGATGATGGAATTGAAAGACTCCTTCGCTGCCAACTGTTTACATTCGCTGGTGCACAAGGAGGATGTTGGCGTCTTCATGGCGGCATTGAACGACTACTGCGATTCAGAGGAGCCCGTTGATGATGTGGATAGCGGTGATGATGCCGACTATGATGCCGAGCATGGCCAGGCCCCGAATGCTTCGGCCTCGGGTGCTTGGCGTGACTATGTGTTGTGCATCAACGATCATGTCGGTGACCACAACCCGCTCATCGGGCGTGAGGCCGAGCTGGATCGTACCATCCAGGTGCTGTGCCGCAAGGACAAGAACAACCCGCTGCACATCGGTGAACCCGGTGTGGGCAAAACCAGTATCGTCTATGGCTTGGCGCAACGCATCATCGACGGCAACGTACCCGAGACGTTGGCCGATGCCAAGATCTATCAGCTGGACATGGGGTCTCTCATCGCCGGCACGCAATTTCGTGGTGATTTCGAGAAACGCCTCAAGACGGTGATGAAGGGTGTCGCTGCCGAGAAAGGCTCCATCCTCTATATCGACGAGATCCACAACATCGTGGGTGCTGGCCAGACCGGCGAAGGCTCAATGGATGCCAGCAACTTGCTCAAGCCTTATCTCGAGGGAGGAAAGGTTCGCTTCATCGGGGCGACGACCTACGAGGAATACAACCGCTACATCATGCGCAACAAGGGCCTGATGCGCCGTTTCCAGCAAGTTCCCATCGATGAGCCGACCATCGAGGAAACGATGAAAATCATCCAGATGCTGAAAGCGTCCTACGAGGAATTCCACCAGGTGAAATATGACGATGATGCGCTTGAATTGGCCGTTACCGGCAGCGCTCGCCATATCACTGACCGCTACCTGCCCGATAAAGCCATCGACCTGATTGACGAAGCAGGAGCATGGGTGCAGATGAATCGCAAGGAAGGTGAAGATCGTCGTGTTGACAAAGCCCTCATTGCCAGCGTGCTGGCCCGCATTGCCAAGGTTGACGCCCTGACGATGGACGAGGAGGATAACGGCCGACTCGAGACGTTGGAGCCGCGCATCAAGGAGAAGATCTATGGCCAGGATACGGCTGTGAATCAGGTTGTTGAGGCTGTTCAGATGTCCAAGGCTGGCCTCACCGACGAGAACAAGCCCCTGGCATCGCTGCTGTTTGTCGGTCCCACAGGTGTGGGCAAGACCGAGGTGGCGCGAGTCCTGGCCAAGGAGATGGGTGTGGAGCTGGTGCGCTTCGACATGAGCGAATATGTCGAGAAGCACACTGTGGCCAAACTCATCGGCTCTCCAGCGGGCTATGTGGGCTATGACGATGGCGGCCTGATGACCGATGCCGTGCGCAAGCACCCCGATTGTGTGCTGCTGCTCGACGAGATCGAGAAGGCCCATGACGATATCTTCAACCTGTTGCTGCAGGTGATGGACTATGGCGCGTTGAGCGACAACAAGGGCCGCAAGGCCGTGTTCCGCAATGTGGTGCTGATCATGACCAGCAACGCGGGTGCCCAGTTCGCCCATCAGGCTTCGGTGGGCTTTGCCTCGCGAGTCACAGCAGGCCAGGCCATGCTCAAGCAGGTGAAGAAAACATTCAAGCCTGAATTCATCAACCGCCTTTCGTCGATTGTCGTGTTTAATGACATGGACCGTGTGATGGCGGGTATGATTCTGGACAAGAAACTGCGCGAACTGCAGGAGATGCTCACCCCCAAGGGTGTGACGCTCAAGTTGGGCGAAAAAGCCCGCGAGCAGTTGCTGAAGGAAGGTTACAGCCAGGAATATGGAGCCCGAGAGATGGATCGCGTCATCCACAACCGCCTCAAGTCCAGGCTGGTGCGCGAAATCCTGTTCGGCTCGCTCAAGCAGGGCGGTGAATATGTTATTGATGACCTTGGATTGACCGAATAGAGAAGATGATATTTCAACTGAGTGATGACATCGTTTTTCCTGACCCCAGGATGGGCGAGGAGGATGGCCTGCTGGCGGTGGGCGGTGACTTGAGCGTTGACCGCTTGATTCTGGCCTACAGCTACGGTATTTTCCCGTGGTTCTCGTTCCGTGACTGGCCCGAGCCTGCATGGTATTGTCCCATGCAGCGTTTCGTGGTCTTCCCCGATGAGATTCACGTTTCTCATTCGATGCGCACACTCATGAACAAGGGTACCTATCGGGTGACCTTCAATCGTGATTTTGACGGTGTCATCCAGGGCTGCAGTCAGGTTGACAACAGGTATTACATGGCTGGGGCTTGGCTCGATGAGAACATGATGAGTGCTTACCGTGAACTCAACCGACAGGGCTACGCTTGCAGCGTCGAGGTGTGGAACAAGTCCGGTGACCTGGTGGGCGGCCTTTACGGGGTCGTGATGGGGGATTGCTTTATCGGCGAGAGCATGTTTTCACGTGAGCCCAACACCTCCAAGTTGGCATTGATTCATCTGGCAAAATTCATGCAGCGCATCGGTGGCAAACTGATTGACTGCCAATTGGAAACCCCTCATCTCAAGTCGATGGGTGGCCGTTTCATCCCTTATGTCGAATATATGGAATACCTTAACCCTGGGGGGCTGAAGGAACTCAACAAGGGCCCCTTGACAACGATTGTGGATGAAGAGAACCCAAGTGAACAGATCAATGATGAAAAGCAGTGATAGTCACCGATAGGGACAAACTTATAAAAACCGACACTTCATGTGTTCGGTTTTTTCTTTTTAATCCTCGGTGTTATCGTTGCCGTGTTTCAGGATGGGGTGCAGCAGCCAGCTTGCCAGCATGATCAGCAGCGGCGAGACGGCAAGTATCATGACAGCGGTGATGGCGGCCGACTGAGAGGCGATGACCTTGCTCTGGAGACTGCCCGCGTAGCCAGCGGCCCCAACCGCGATGACAGCAATCACTAGTGTAGACAACAGCAGGATTGTCACGCGTTTGTCACGCTTGGCGGGCTGGTCGTGTTTGGCCATGAACAAGGCGATGCCTTGTCCCACAAGGACAGCCGCCAGGATCATGACGACAATCCATGAGGTCTGGGCCATGGTGGTGAAGCAAGCGATGAGCACGGCGAGCACTGTCAGGCGCTTGATCGAGGAGAGTTCACCGCTCTGTCTGAGCCAGGTGTTGTAACGATGGTTGGAAAAACCGTTCAGTTGCTGCATCAGCGTGTCCCAGCGCAGCATGGCAAACAGGGCGAACAACGCGGCTGCCAGTAAGGTGAGATTGGCGATAATTGTCATCATCATTTCAAGTCTTTATGGTTACGGCTACAAAAATACGCAGAAAATTCGGTAAGTCGCACAACTGTTCGCAAAAAACAAATCAGATAAGAGATGGAGCGAAGTCCGAAAAAAAGTGTACCTTTGTGATGGATATGAATTGGGATTGCCTGAATCCTTTATTTCGACCGAATCACAAACTTTAAGGGCCGATGGGGTGTATTCCTTCACTTCTCGTCCCCGAATAATAAAAACATAGAATAAAATGAACAAGATTGCATTAGTGACTGGCGCGACGAGTGGCATCGGTGAGGCTTGTGCGCGCAAATTGGCCGAGATTGGCTACAACATGATTATTACGGGCCGCAAGGCCGAACGCCTGGATGCGCTTGCCCGTGAACTGTCGGACTTAGGTGTTGGGGTAATCACCCTTGAGTTCGATGTGAGGGACCGCGAGGCTGCCTCTTCAGCCATCAACAGTCTGCCGGCCGAATGGCAAGAGATTGATGTGCTGGTCAACAATGCCGGTGGTGCATGGGGCCTTGAACCCGAGTATGAAGGTAACTATGAGGATTGGGATACGATGATCGACACCAACATCAAGGGACTGTTGACGATGACGCGTCTCATCGTGCCCGGCATGGTGAAGCGTGACCGTGGCCATGTGGTGAACATTGGCAGTGTGGCAGGCGACGCCGCCTATGCCGGTGGTAACGTCTATTGCGCCACCAAGTCGGCCGTGAAGGCCTTGAGCGACGGCCTGCGCATTGATGTGGCTCACACCCGTGTGCGCGTGACCAACATCAAGCCCGGTCTGGTCGAGACCAATTTCTCGGTCATCCGTTTCCACGGCGACAAGGAGAGAGCTGATAACGTGTATAAAGGCATCGAACCGCTGAGAGGTGAGGATATTGCCCAGTGTGTCGCTTTTGCCGTAAGCGCTCCTGCCCACGTCCAGATCGCCGAACTGCTCGTGTTGGCCACCCATCAGGCCAGCGGCAGCGTCATCCACCGCGAGTAATACCCAATCAAACAACAAGTATAATCAAACAACTTGAACAACAAGGGACAACTCTAACAACAATTTATTATGTTGTTGATGTTGTTTTAAGTTGTTCAAGTTGTTTGATAATTTTCTGTTGTCTGATTGTATCGTCCTGAAATAGTTTGACAAAAATGTCAGATAAAATCAGGACTAAAATGAGAACAGTAAAACGAAGAACGGATTATGAGATTTTGGAGATACTCAAGGAGTATTGTGAGACCGAAATCAGTGGAAAAGAGCTGC
>JAFQZK010000028.1 GCA_017405965.1 Muribaculaceae bacterium
CTTCCACCTTCCACCTCTCCACCATCCACCCTCCACCATCCACTCTCCACCATCCACAGCGTTTGCTGTAGGTGTTTCACGGATAAAAAACAAGCCTGGGCACCGTCGATGGGCCCAGGCTTGATGTTCTGCGAAACCCTGTGTTTTTACAGGTTGGGATTGATCTTGTTCCACTCGCTGATGGGGGGCACGATGCCCAGGTCAACCAGCTCGTCGCGCATCTTGCACAGGTGCTCGTAGCTGGCATCGAGGCGCTCGTTCTCGCTGGGCAGGCCCTGCGGAACCTTGTAGCTGGCACCGTTCTCGTCGAGCGTAGTGTCCATCGCCATCATGATGTGGTTGTACTTGTCGTTGCACACATAGGTACCCACGGGGAAGCGGAACTTCTCACCGCCCATGACCGAACGGATCATCTCTACCGACAGGTAAGCCGGGCTCTGGAACGAGCTGCGGCCGCGCAGCTTGATGATGTTGGCGCCGCCCTTGGTCACGTCTTCCTTCATCTGCTCCCATTTCTCCTCGGGGAATTCGGGAGTGCCGATGATGTCGGTCAACTTGCGGCCGTCGATTTCAACATGGCTGCCGAATACGGCCATCTGCTCACCGTGACCGCCGTAGGTGGCGCAACCGGTGATTTCACTCTGCATCACACCAAACTTCTTGGCCAGCGCGCTCTGCAGACGGGTGGTGTCAAGAGCGGCGAGGGTGGTCACCTGGCAGGGCTTCAAGCCGCTGTACAGCAGGGTTACCAGACCCGTCAAGTCGGCGGGGTTGAAGATGATGGTGACGTGCTTCACGTCGGGGCAGTAGGTCTTGATGTCCTTGCCCAGGCCTTCGGCGATCTCGCAGTTGCCCTTGAGCAGGTCTTCGCGCGTCATGCCCTCTTTGCGGGGAGCACCGCCGCTCGAGATGATATACTTGGCGTTGGTGAAAGCCTCTTTAGGATCGGTGGTGGCGGTGATCTTCACGTCGCCGAAGCCACTCTGGCGCATTTCCTCGGCCACGCCCTCGGGCGAGAACACGTCATACAGGCAGATGTCATTCGTCAAGCCCATCATCAGGGCGGTTTGTACCATGTTGGAACCGATCATGCCGGCAGCGCCGACGATGACCAATTTGTCATTTGTTAAAAATCCCATGATTCGTATCTGTTATTAAAATTGTTAGTGCAAATTGTTACTTTGAAATTTTACCACTGCAAAAGTAGGCATTTTTAACCATAGTAACAAGCAAAATGAAAGTATTAATGATTAAATATTGTGAAATGAGCCTTGCACGGTAGCATTTTGACTCTTGATTTGGCCGATTGACCGAAATGCATTACCTTTGCACCGCGATTCAATGAGTTTGGGGTGCCCCAATAGGAGCTGAGAACATACCCATCGGATCTGATCCGGACAATACCGGCGTAGAGAACAACTTATTAATTAAAAAAATGAAGAAGATCTTACTTGCGGTTGCCGTTTCGATGGCAGCCATTGCTGCGGCAGCACAGCCCGCAGCAACCGACACGGTGCCTACTGTCGCCTTGAGTGAACTGGAGGTGCTTGGTACCCGTGCCAGCGAAAACACTCCTGTTGCGTTTACTAACATTACCAGCAAGCAACTGGCTGCCGAGAACCACGGCCTGGACATTCCGTTCCTGCTGACGATGACTCCCAGTGTCATCACTACCAGCGACGCGGGTGCCGGCGTGGGCTACACGTCGATGCGTGTGCGCGGCACGGATGCGACTCGCATCAATATCACGGTGAATGACATCCCGCTGAATGATGCCGAGAGCCATAGCATCTATTGGGTGAACACGCCTGACTTCGCTTCGTCGGTGCGCGACATCCAGGTGCAGCGTGGCGCGGGCACTTCGACCAACGGTTCGGGTGCATTCGGCGGCAGCGTGAACATGAGGACGCAGAGCTTTTCTCGTGACGCCTATGCCGAGGTGTCGGGCAGCTACGGCTCATTCAATACCAACAAGGAGACCCTGCGCGTGGGTACCGGTATGTTGGGCGACCATTGGTCCATCGAGGCCCGCTTGTCTCACATCGGCAGCGACGGCTACCGTGACCGTGCCAGCAGTGAACTGGTGAGTTACTTTGGCCAGCTAGGTTACTTCAACGATAAGACGTCACTGCGCTTCATCACCTTTGGCGGCAAGGAAGACACCTACCACGCTTGGGACGGCATCAGCCGCGACGACCTGAAGGAAAACCGCACCTACAACCCCAACGGCGAGATTAAGCATGACGGCGAGGTAACGGGCTTCTATAAGGACCAGAAGGACATCTACCGTCAGACCCACTACCAACTCATCTGGAACCAGTCTTTCAACCCCCTGTGGAAACTCAACGTGGCCCTGCACTACACCGATGGCTTCGGCTACTACCAGGAATACAAGAACGCCCGCACCCTCAAGGAATATGCCCTGGAGCCCGTGGTGACGGCCGACGGTACCAGCAAGAAGGCCAGCCTCGTGCGCAAGAAATGTGTGGACAGTGGCTTCGGCGGTGGCGTGTTCTCGTTGCAGTATAGCAATGACCGCTTGGCAGCCACCCTGGGCGGCGGCATCAACCGTTACAGCAACGACCACTATGGCCAGGTGATCTGGGTGGAGAACTATACCGCCCCGCTGGACCCCGACCACGAGTATTACCGCAATAACGGCCGCAAGACCGACTTCAATATCTACATCAAGGCTAATTACGTCATCACTGGCGGCCTGAGCGCCTATGCCGACTTGCAGTACCGCCATATCGGTTACCGCATCACAGGCAACAACGACAAGTGGGACTGGACCGCCGATCCCGAACGTCTGCAGGCCCTTGACATCGACGAGCCCTTCAACTTCTTTAACCCCAAGACCGGTCTGAACTGGCAGATTGCCCCCAAGCATCGCGCCTATGTCTCGTTTGCCGTGGCCCAGAAGGAGCCCACACGCAACAACTATACCGACGGCCTGTTCCTGGAGCATCCCACGAGCGAGAAACTCTATGACACTGAGGCCGGTTACGAGTTCCGTTCGGGCCGTTACCTGTTCAGCGCCAACCTTTATTACATGAACTACAAGGACCAGCTCGTGCTCAACGGCAAGATTAACGAGATAGGCGAACTCATGGCCGAGAACGTGGACAAGAGCTACCGCATGGGCATCGAGTTGCTGGCAGGAATGCAGTTCACCGACTGGCTGCGCTGGGATGTGAACGCCACGCTGAGCCGCAACCGCATCAAGGACTATGTGGGCTATGTGAGCGACTATGACGCCGACACCTGGGACGACATGTGGACCCAGACCGCCGTCGAGAAGGGCTCTACCACTATCGCTTTCTCGCCCAGCATGACCTTGGGCAGCATGATCGCCCTGGACTACAAGGGCTTCACAGCCTCGCTGCACTCGCAATACGTGTCGCGCCAGTATCTTGACAATTTCGAGCGCAAAGAAGACTCCCTGGATCCCTATTTCGTGAACAATCTGGACTTGGCCTACACCTTCAAGCTGCCGAGCATCCGCAGCATCACGGCGGGTGTGACCATCTACAACCTGTTCGACGAGAAGTACGAGACCAACGGCTACTCGCAGACGTGTGCCCTTTATCCCGGCGGCAGCAAGTCCAGCGGCTACAGCCTCTACAGCGACCCCCGTTTCTATCCCATGGCAGGCATCAACCTGCTTGGCCACATCACCCTCCGCTTCTAAAGACTATCACTTGAAACAATGACCGCCTGCTTGCAGGCGGGAAATTAATCAAATTACATTTTTAAAATTGACGATACGATTGCTAAAATTTTTATTTATAATTTTGTTTAATTTCCCGTGCGTAGCACGGTCAAAAACGCAGGGATATGATGGATGTGATTACACAGTATTTCAGTGATTTCACTTGGGTCAAAGCCATCGACATGGCGGGCCTGGTGCTGGGGCTCATCTATTTGTGGCTTGAGTTCAAAGCAAGCATCTGGCTATGGCTGGTGAGCATCATCATGCCCATCGTGCACGGCTATCTGTATTGGGCACGCGGCCTGTATGCCGACTTCGGCATGGAGGTCTATTACGTCCTTGCTGCCGTCTATGGCTATGCCATGTGGCGCTGGGCACGCCGAAGTTCCCGAAATAAAGATGTAGAGACGCAAAATTTTGCGTCTCCCACCGAAGGCGAGCTTCCCATCACCCGCTTCCCCTTGCGGCAGGTGCTGCCTGTGGCAATCGTGGGTTTAGCCTTGTGGGGCATCATCTATTGGATATTAATCACGTGGACCGACAGTAGCGTCCCCGTGTGCGACAGCTTCACCACGGCGCTGAGCATGGTCGCCCTGTGGGCACTGGCTCAGAAGTATGCCGAGCAGTGGCTCTTGTGGCTCGTCGTTGACCTGGTATGCACCGTCCTTTACATCTACAAGCAGATTCCATTCACTGCGGCCCTCTATGGCTTCTACACCGTCATGGCAGTGCTGGGCTACCGGTCATGGTTAAGGAAGATGACCGCGAGCCATTAGTCTGTAACTGCGTGGTTAGGTTCTCAATACCGATTTTCCAAAAGAATTACTTGGTGGTAAAGAAGAAAAACTGTAATTTTGCGATGTGATAATTCAGAAGCCATCACAAACCGTTGAATGATACCAATCAACCACGCATAGATTAAAATAAATCAAATACTAACCAATAAATAATGAAGAGATGAAAAAGTTTTTAATGTTATTCGTGTCAATTGCGGCAATGCTGCCAGCCAGCATGTCGGCCTACGACTTTAAGGAAGGCGACATCTACTATAATGTGGATGGCAATGAAGCCGCGGTGACCTTTGAGATCGAAGGGGTGGGCAGCTACAGTGGCGACGTTGTGATTCCCGAGACCGTAGTCCACAATGGTGTGGAGTATGCCGTTACGGCCATTGGTTATAAAGCTTTCTTAAATTGCTATAATTTGACCAGCATCGAGATTCCCAACTCGATTGACAGCATTAGCTCTCACGCATTCAGGAGTTGCGAGAAATTGCAGAGTGTCGTTATTCCCAATTCTGTCGTCACCTTGTACCCATGCGCTTTCCACTCGTGTACTGGCCTGAAATCGGTAGTGATAGGAAATTCGGTTCGCGTGATTGACGAGTATTGTTTCCAGTATTGCTATCAGTTGACCGACGTGGTGATCGGTTCATCAGTGGAATATTTGGAAATCAAGGCTTTCTATGATTGCTATTCATTGCGGGATGTTACCTGCCTGGCTATGACACCTCCTGCAATGTATGAATGGTACAGTTTTTATGATTACAATTATGAGAATGTTACAGTACACGTGCCGGCCAGTGCGATGGATGCCTATAAGGCGGATCAGTACTGGGGCATGTTTAATCAATATGTTAGTCTGACCATGGCTACGGGGTTGACCCTTGACAAGTCGTTGGTTTCTCTGAATGGCGGTGAGCAGGTGCAGCTAACGGCTACTATAGAACCCGCCGATGCCATTAGCGCAGTGGAATGGACTACCAGCAACAGCAACGTGGCTATCGTCAATTCCAATGGCATGGTGACGGCTGTGGGTGCCGGGGAAGCTGTGATTACAGCTGCAACTCTTGACGGCTCGGGCCTGACGGCACAATGCGTCGTGCTCGTTGGCCTAACTAGTATTAAGGAGATGAACGCTGCTGTGCGTATCTATGCCCAAGGCGAGGACATCGTGGTGGTGACCCCTGTCGAGATGCCTGTTGAGTTCATCATGACTAACGGCATGAGCCGCACTGTCACTGCCAAAGCTGGCGTGAACGTTTATCCTGCAGGGCACGGTATCCACATCGTGCGTGCTGCCGGTCAAGTGGCAAAACTCAAAATCTGAAAATACTGATTCATAATGAAACCCGTGGCGGAATTTGGCAAGTGCATGCTGATTCCGCCATCGGCATTTCAAGCGACTAATATTCTTTGAGATTTAGGCAATACTGGCAACTCTGATGCAACAAACGTGTCAGAGTTGTCGTTGTTGTTTGATGGCTTGGATGTAGTCGTAGAGGCGCTTGTAGAACGGGTGGCGCGTCATCGTGGGGGCGTCGCCCAGGATGAAGAGTTTCATGCGGGCGCGCGTCATGGCCACATTCATGCGGCGCAGGTCGCGCAGGAAGCCGATTTGCCCCTTGTCGTTGGCGCGTACCAGCGAGATGATGATGACGTCGCGCTCCTGGCCTTGAAAACCGTCCACGGTGTTGATGGATATCAGGTGGCGGAAAGGTTTGAAAAAGGCGCGTTTCTTGATCAGGCGCTTGAGGTATTGCACCTGGGCACGGTAGGGCGAGATGATGCCCACGTCGATGCGGTCATCGAGGATGCGCTGCTTGCCGATGCGCTGGAAATAAATCTGCAGCAGACTCAGGGTAAGGCTGGCCTCACCCTTGTTGACGCGTCCGAACGTCTCCCCGATGAACTGTTCCCTGAAGTTGTCCTTCTCATCCTCGCCCAACTCGATCTCCGAGGTGTCGAACCACAGGATGGGCGCATCGCCCTCGTGGATGAGCCGATGGGCGACCTCGGGTGCCGACTTCATCTGGCCATGATAGAAATAGTCGCTGCTGAACTGCATGATTTCGTCGTTCATGCGGTATTGCACCTGCAGCAGCGAGACACACTCGGGCTTGTTCTCCACGATGCGTTCCATCAGCGTTTTGCCCAGGCCGCCTTTCAGGGCCTCGAGGCTCTTGACCGTTGGCGGCAGTTGGCAGTGGTCTCCGGCCAAGATCACACGGCTGGCACGCCTGATGGGAATCCAGCAGGCCGCCTCGAGCGCCTGGGCGGCCTCGTCGATGAAGACGGTGCCGAACTTATGGCCGTCGAGCAGTTTGTTGCCCGCCCCCACGAGGGTTGAGGCGATGACGCGCGCCTGACCGAAGATGTCGGCATTGATGCGCACCTCAAACTCGATGGCCTGCTCCTTGAGGCGCTCGATCTTCTGGTGGAAGCGCTCGCCGCTCTCGCGACGACGCCGCATCTCGCGTATGGTGCGCCGCAGCTGCCACAACTTGGGATAGTCGGGGTGGTCGGCAAAGCGGTGCTCGTAGGTGAAACCGAGCATCTTGTCGTTGACGCGCGTGGGGTTGCCCAGTCGCAGGACCGGGATGCCGCAGTCCACCAGCTTCTCGCTGATCCAGTCCACGGCAGTATTGCTTTGGGCGCACACGAGCACCTGAGTTTCGCGCATGAGCGTCTCGTTGATGGCATCGACCAGTGTCGTTGTCTTGCCCGTACCGGGAGGGCCGTGCAGCACACGCACGTCCTTGGACCGCAGCACATCGTTGACGGCGCGCTCCTGGCTCGTGTTCAGCCACGGGAACCGCATGGCGTCGAAGCTGAATGTCGCTGCCGGTTGGTGAGAGTAGAACAGGTCGCGCAGGTAGGCCAGGCGCGTGCCCTTGGCATTCATCACCCGGTCCATGGCATCGAACATGATGCGGAAGCTCGTCTCGTCGAAAAACAGCTGTACTCCCACGGGCGACGGGGCATTCTGCAACTCCAGCGTGTGCCCCTCGGGAATGGCGACGACCATGCGGTCGCCGTCAACATAGGAAATCGTCCCTGTAAAGTTGAAATAACGGATATGGCTTGCCTGCTTCAAGTCACCCTCGGCGGCATCGACGCTGAAGAACACCACCGGCTTGCCATACTCGAAGTTGTGGTCAATCTCCTCGTCGGCCTTGCGCGTCACCTCGATGCAGTACTGGTTGATCGAGTTGTAGTAGGTGCGGCCCATGTGCAGCGGGTACCAAGCGTCGCCACGTGTCACCTTGCGTGCCAGGCCCATAGTCTCGGTGTGAAGACGATAGGCCTCCTTCTCCTCCTGGTATTCCAGTTGGAGCAGGTGTCGTTGCTGTTGCAACTGCGCTATGGCCGACGTATTACTCATCTACACATGATATTTTTCACCCACAAAGGTACACATTTTTCTCACACCGAGGTTGAATAGTCGATGTGTCGCCCCTGCGGGGCTAATTGTTATTGGTAATGCTCGTTGTTCACAGGGGTTCCGCTACGCTTCACCCCTGCCTATACCCTTGTCGTCCCTTCGGGACTCTGGCCATGGTGTAGTTCGCCCGCTGGGGTGAAGCCCGTTAGGGCTGGTAAGGGTATAGGCAGGGGGTGTACCCTTGTCGTCCCTTCGGGACTCTGGCCATGGCGTAGTCTTCCTGCTGGGGTGAAGCCCGTTAGGGCTGGTAAGGGTATAGGCAGGGTGCACCCTTGTCGTCCCTTCGGGACTCTGGCCATGGTGTAGTTCGCCCGCTGGGGTGAAGCCTGTTAGGGCTGGTAAGGGTATAGGCAGGGTGCACCCTTGTCGTCCCTACGGGACTCTGGCCATGGTGTAGTTCGCCCGCTGGGGTGAAGCCCGTTAGGGCTGGTAAGGGTATAGGCAGGGGTGTAGTGAGGCGAAGCCGAACGAAACCCCTGTGATGTGTCATCACCCCACCCAATATTTAGCCCCGTAGGGGCGACAGTATTACAAATAACGTTCATCAAAATCTATTCCGTTAGCTATGAGAAAGGCTTTGTACTCATCCATAAATGTTCTTACTTTATGATGTTCCTCTTGATTGCGTATGTATTGAATCACCTTGGGCAAAACCGATGTACTTACCGAGTAAGCGGCATATCCCTCTTGCCAAGCGAATGCTCCATAATAGTGAGGATTGATGGTTTTTATCCATCGGCTACTTTCACTTTTGACAGTTCTTATAAAATCGGCAAGTGCCATGGTTTTAGGTAACGAACACAAGAGATGAACATGGTCGGACATTCCGCCAACTTCTATGAGTACAGATCCCATTCCCTTGACTATACCTCCGATATATTTGTGGAGACGTGCAAGATCGTTGTCCAAAATGTCTGTAGTTTTGGCTTTGGTGTGGAAAATGATATGTAGGTCGTTCTTGACGTATGTGTTTGCCATATTTTTTGTTGTTGTGACGCCCCTATGGGGCTAATTGTTACTGAAAATGTTCGTTGTTACAGGGGTTCTGCTGCGCTTTACCCCTGCCTATGCTCAGGTCGCCCCGATGGGGCTTTCTTTTGTCTATTCGTGAAAGCGGTGGTTGAGGAACCAGTGCATGAGGTCGAGGCTCATGGCCACGTCGCCCTGGTGGATGTATTTGTGGCGCTCGGCCTCCAGCTTGCCGAGGATGTTTTCGGCTTTGGGGCGGTCACCCTCCAGGGCGAGGGCCACGGCCATCGTTGTCATCTGCTTGTCGCTCATCGTCGGGGCATGACGGGTGACATATTTGGCCACCTCATCGGTGTAGTGCTGGCGTGCCTCATCGTCGCGACCCGTGGCGATGCAAGCCAGTGTCATCATGTTTTCCAACTCCAATTGGTACAGCGCCAAGATCTCGCTCTTGTGGCGACAAGCCTCGGATAGCTGCTGGTAAGACTCTTCCCATTGATGCTGGGCCTGCTTGCGCGTGGCCGAGGCCAGCACGGCAGCAGCGTGCATAGGATTCTTCCAGTCGATGGGGTCAGGGATGTTGAACAGGCGCTCAGGCATCTGGCCGTACGTCTCGCCGTCCTGGTTGCGGGCGTTGAGCTCAAGCACGTTGCAGAAGGTCCGTTTCGCGGCCTGGTCTTTCTCCAGTTGCAGTAGGTTGTAGCCGTCGTTGGCGACGCCACCCAGTTTCATGGGAATGCCGTTGGTCAAGGCACCCCAAACGCCGAATAACGCCATTAATCCCAACAGGATATTCAGCCAATCGGGCAAGTCACAGGCCCAAATCAACACGATTGCGAGTAGGGTGGTGATGACATTGGCGAGCACGCCCCCTGCATTGTACCAGCGCGTATCGATCTCCTCCAGCGGCTTGTCGGGCGGGGCCATCAGGCATTGTCCGCCAGTCCCCTCCAACTCAAAGTTGCGCCACTGCAGACGTCCGTCCTTGCGGATAAGCGTCCAGTTAAAGAAACGGAACGAGACGAACTTGTAGCCCGTCAGCAGCCCTGCCACCAGATGACCTCCCTCATGGATGATAATGCTCAGGACAGCGGCTAGCAGGACGGCAACCAGTATCCAGACGATACCCAGAACCTTCTGCAGTGTGAATTTCTCGAAGACGGTTCTCGCTACTGTCGTGACCGATTCGCCGTCAATGATTGCCATGACGGGTATAATGATAATCAGGCCGATGCAGGCCCCGGCAATTAACCCTCCGATAAGTTTCAATATCGTTTTCATAAAGCAGATGTCCTATTGTGATAACTGCCAGCAAAGGTAATCATTTTTCTCACTTCACCATCTCAGACAACTTGACAGACAACAATAACAACACTTTTTTTTTGTCATCCTGTAGGGCCTCGCCTTGGCGTGGCCACACTCCCCTCGACGAAAACCCCACGCTAAGGCGCGAAGACGCAAAGATTAATTGGCATCCGCGCTCTTTTAATCATTGCTACGCACCAAATTTGTTTGAGAAATAATGTGTCCTGTGATAAAATGTGCTATATTTGCGGTTGTAAATGAATTGACTCAAGCAAAATCTTCACAATCATGAATGTGCACCAACAGCAACAACTGGAGTTGACTCGCGACTACGTCGAGCGCCTGAAGCATGAACACCCCTTGCGGGATCTGTTTTGGGAATGCACGTTGCGCTGCAACATGGCCTGCCGGCACTGCGGCAGCGACTGCCTCAAGGAGTCGATGGTGCCCGATATGCCCTTTGCCGACTTCCTGCCTGTGCTGGACGAGGTGGCGGCCCATTGCGACCCCAGGCAGGTGATGGTGCAGACGGTGGGCGGTGAACCGCTGGTTCGGCCCGACCTGATGGACTGCGGGCGAGTCATTCGCGAGCGGGGCTTCATGTGGGGATTGGTTACCAATGGACTCATCCTGGACCGCTCTGTCGCCCGCGAGATGGCTCAAGCCGGGATCACCTCGCTGTCCATCGACGTGGACGGCTTGCGTGAAGAGCACAACTGGCTCCGCAATTCCAAGGTCAGCTTTGATGCCGCCATGCTGGCCATAGAGGCCGTGCAGACTATCCCGGGCCTCACTTGGGACGTGATTACCTGTGTCAACGGCCGTAATTTGTCCCAGTTGCCTGAGATCAAGAAACTGCTCATCGAGGCGGGCGTCACCCACTGGCGCTGCTTCACCATCGACCCGATGGGACGTGCTGCTCAAGACAAGAGCCTGCTGCTCACCGATGAGCAATTCCGCGACTTGCTCAACTTCATCGTCGCCACCCGCATCGAGGGAAAAATCAACCTGAGTTATGCCTGTGACGGATTCATGGGTGCCTACGAGGGGCTCGTTCGCGATCATTTCTTCAATTGCCAGGCGGGGCTTACTGTCGCCAGCGTGCGTGCCGACGGCGCCATCTCGGGTTGTCTGAGCATCCGCAGCGACTACAGCCAGGGCAACATTTACCAGGACAGCTTCTGGGACGTGTGGGAGAACCGCTTTGAGCAATACCGCAACCGCGAGTGGATGAAACGCGGCGCGTGCAAGGATTGTGAGGTCTTCCGCTACTGTCAGGGCGACGGTTTCCACCTGCGTGACGGCAATGGCGACCTGATGATGACTTGCCACTACAATCAACTCAAGAATGTCAAGATTCATGATTCTAAAGCTGAATAACCGCTTTAGAATCATGAAGTTTAGGGTTTAGGGTTTAGAGTTAGGAGTTCTAGATATTCTAGAAAAACTTGAAACTAGGGACTAGAAATTAAATAACAAAAAAGTTATGATGAAAGAAAAAAATAAAGGGAAAAAGACGCTCGCCGCGGTGGGTGCCGTGGTCGCTGCTGGGCTTACGCCAGGTATCATAGCCGCCAGCGCCGCAGGTACGGCTCTCCAGGGCTCCAATGCTGGAATCACCGCTGCCGATGTGGTCGCTATTGACGGCACAACTTACAGTTTTGACGAATTATACGCCATGCAACGTGGAGAACCTATCGACACAATAGAGATGAACATCGTACTTGAACCAGATACAAGCATAGACTTAAAAGAGTTTACCGTCGTCGTAAAGTATGGTGTGCAACGGTTTGAACACAATGCAGCTAAGGCTGTTGGGAATGACGAGACTGTCTATATTAGTACTGATGTTGAGCAGATGCCCCAGTTCCCTGGTGGCGAGGTTGCCCTGATGAAGTACATCGACTCGCATATCAATTATCCTCCCGAGGCAGCCAAGAACAATGTTAAGGGTAAAGTCGTTGTGCAGTTTGTTGTGAAAAAAGACGGTAGTATAGGTGAGGTAAAGGTCCTGCGTTCGGTGGATAAGGACCTCGACAAGGAGGCCATCCGCGTTGTCAAGTCGCTACCCAAGTTCACTCCTGGCCGTCAACCCAAGTTCACTCATTGCAGTCAGAAAGGTCAAGCGGTGAACGTTTGGTACACGCTGCCTGTCACATTCAAATTGAAATAAGGGAAAACAGGAACGGCAAAAGGGCTTTAAACCCAGATAGCGTATTTAGGTCTAAAAGCGTATAATACGCTACAACATCATGATGAAAGACAAAAATAAAGGAAAAAAGGCGCTCGCTGTTGTGGGCGCTGTGGTTGCTGCCGGGCTTACGTCGGGTATCGTTAATGCCTCGCCTGTTCAGGGCTCCAGTGTGGGAATCACCGCTGCCGACGTGGTGGCCATGGACGGCACGGCTTACAGTTTTGACGAGTTATACGCCATGCAACGAGGTGACACTGTGGATATGCAAGTTGAGCTGCCTGAAGTCCAGATTGATGCAATGCCGCAGGCTACAAAGTATGGTGCCCGAATACAATATTATCCGAGCAATGATAAGCCTACGGCACCAGAAAGTAAAACTGTCTATCGTTCCGTTGAACAGATGCCCCAGTTCCCGGGTGGCGAGGCTGCACTGATGAAGTACCTCAAATCTCACATCAATTATCCTCCCATGGCTGCCATGAACGATATTCAGGGTAATGTCATTGTGCAGTTCGTTGTGAATGAGGACGGTAGTGTGGGGGAGGTGAAGGTTGTACGCTCGGTGGATAAGGACCTTGACCGGGAGGCCATCCGCGTCATCAAGTCGTTGCCCAAGTTCACGCCCGGCCGTCACAAAGGCAAAGCCGCGAGCGTATGGTACACGCTGCCTGTGCCTTTTAAACTAAATTAGGAAATAATGGGGTAGAGTGTTAAACCCAAATGGCGTATTATAGTCTAAAGAGTATAATACACTAAAGCCATTATCATGAAGAAAGACAAAAATAAAGGAAAAAAGTCGCTCGCTGTGGTGGGTGTAGTGGTCGCTGCAGGACTTTCATCGGGCATCCTTAACGCCACTCCACAATGTGCACCTGTTCAGAACCCCAATGCTGCACTCACTGCTGCCGACGTGGTCGCCATCGGCGGCACAGCTTATAGTTTTGACGAATTATACGCCATGCAGCAACGGGCCGACGGTATGAAGCAGGCACGAGACCGACGACAAGGACCACAAGCTTCAAGGTATGGTGCACCAAGCCAATATAGTCAGCCTGCCGCAAAGTATGGTTCACCACACTCTCAACCCTATGTGATTGTCACTCCTGATATGGCCTTAGACACGATCCAAGAGGGCCTCAAAGATTTCTGTGCCCAACTGCTTGATGCCGACCCTTATACCAAGGGTGCCGTTTTCACGCTTGACAGCGACTTGACTCGTGAACTGGAAATGAGTGAATCCCAATTGAAGGAACTTAAGGCATTCATCGAGGAATACTATGGTGTAGAAGTGTCACACCATCGTTTCCGCCTTAAGGGCCAGCTCAACACCCTGCGTCTCATTTCAGAGTACATCTACAAGTTGAAATCCGTTTGGGACCGACCCGAAATAGAACCTTACTGATCACCTGTTAGACTAGGGCAGCACCTCAGTGGTATCTAGCAACAAACTCATCGAGGTTTTGGACGCCTAATTTGCGGGCAATCTGAATTTTCTTGTTTGAGATGGTCGTCAGGCTCTTGTATTTCATGCATATCATGATCACTGTCCTCGAGAAACCGCAGCAATACAGCGCCAAGTAGTTGATTTCGTCCTCGCGAAGTGTGCCGCCAGCCATTTGTTGTGCGTCAAGCAGTACATTGTTATGCAAGTCGTTGACCAGTGTTTGCAGGTTGGCCCAATAGGAGTCGTTGTCGCCACCCGCCTCGGGCATGGTCATCAACTCCATGAACTTGCGGGCAAAAGTGTTACTGTCATATTGATAGGACTGCTCCATCAGCTGGTGTACAATCCTGATTTGTCCATCCACGATGGTGCGCATTTCGTCACTTTGCCGCTGCTTGGCCTTGAGCGCATCGAGTTGCGTCTGATTGCTCTGCATCTCATCCTGTGCTTTCTTCAATTTCTGTTCATAGGCATCTATAGATACCTGCATCTTCTCCAAGCCCAACAATGACCCGTCAAGGTCGGCCCTAAGCATCTCGGCCTCGTTCTCTTTCATCTTCAGCCTGTTGCGGTACCGCCATGCCAGGAAAGTCACGCCCAGTGCCGCAAGGGCCAGCAACGCAGCCAGCAGGATGGCACCCCTCGTGCGGGACTCGCTTTTCACCTTCTTGAGTTCCTCCAACTGGATGTCATATTTCTTCTCAATGGCCAGGTAGTTCTTGTTGACATTGGTCACCAGTATAGAGTCGGCCATCTCGTTGGCACGGTCATAATATGTGGTGTATTGGTTCCAGTCTTTGTTGGCTTTGGCGATTTCACTCATGAGCCGACAATACATGACCGTGTCACTGGTGTGGTTGGCCATCATGCCGCTGGCGGGCACATGATTCAGATAGTAGAGGGCCGAATCGGGCCGCCCCAGGTTCAGATAGGTCTCGGCAGCGACATAGTGAGCACGAGGATGGTCAATCTCATCTTTGCCGGCTTCTATGGCTTTCAGGATATCTACTTTAGCTTTGTCATACTCTTTGGAGATCAGGCAGTACATCTCGGCTCGTTGATACAGATTCTGGAACAGGAACCAGTTCTCGTGCTCGGCCTCAGACAGCTGGATGGCTTGATTGATGTAATAAAGGGCGCTGTCGCGTTTATCGGGCAAGCTGCGGTAATAACCGCCCATGTCGGTCAGACACACAATCTGGTAGTGCTTGTCGCCCAGCTGGTTGTACAGGTCAAGGGCCTCCTTGTATTTCCTGATTTTCAGGTCGGCATAGTTTGAATTGTCGGCATAGAGGGTCGCCAACCGCAGCTTGGCGAAGGCTTTGTTTTCCAGGTCACCATTTTCGGCCGCGTTCTCGGCATCCTTATAGGACACTATCGCCTTTTCGGCATCGCCCATCATCTGATAGACACAGCCCCGATAGAGCAGGGCGCGGGTGTATTTCTCGCGGTCGCCGTGGTGCTCATAGTAGTCCACCGCCTCGTTGATCACGGCATCGGTTGTGTCGTCGATATAGTTCTTGTAGTGCGATTGGGTGAGCAGCAGGCTATAGTAGGCCCGTTCGCCCTGGTTGAAGTCGTCCGGATGGAGAGAATCCAAACGTTGCTGCGCTAATTCATACTGGCGGGCCTTGGACAACAGCGAGTCGATGGCTGATAACTCACGCATAGTGGCGGTATCTGAGCCGCCGTGGCAGCAGGTCAGAGCAAGGCAAAACAGCAATAAAGGAATAATAAGATTTTGTGACCTCATTGTTTGTTGAGTTGGTTTTCTATGGCAAAATTAATTCATTTTTCATCAATACTTTCGGCCTGAATTGGCCAAATTATCCCCAAATGAACTTTTTATTTTTTAATAATTTGATAATCAGGTATCTAAATTTGTCCAAATGAAGTCAGAATGAAGCCATTTTTAGGTTGAAAAACCAATTATTTACAGTAACTTTGCAACTGAACAAGCTAACCTCTTATCTTTATGAAAAAGACATTGCTTCATACAACCCTGTTTGGCCTTCTCCTCTTGTTGCCGACAGCGGCGGGTGCTTTCGACTTCGAGGTCGATGGGATTTTCTACAACATCAATAGCGATAATGCCTCGGTATCGGTAACCTACGAAACCACCGCTTTCAGAACCTATACTGGGAATGTGGTCATCCCCGACACTGTGACACACAATGGTGTTGACTATCCTGTTACAGCTATCGGCAACAGTACCTTCTTTTACTGCTATGACATGACCAGTGTGACAATCCCTAACACGGTCACCTCGATAGGGTATTATGCCTTCTCGGGTTGTGCCCAATTGACCGAAATCATTCTCCCCGAAACGCTCGTCAGCATCGGGAACTGTGCGTTTGAGAATTGCCATGGCTTGACCGAGGTCGTGATTCCGGATGCTGTTACCACCCTTGGGCAGGACCCCTTCTTCAACTGCCGTCAACTGGAACGTGTTGTTATCGGTCGTTCAGTCAGTTCCGTCGGAAGCTTTCTTTTCAGCGGCTGCACTAAGTTGTCAAGTGTGACCTGCTGGCCAACAACCCCTCCCGCTTGCCATGCTGCGTTATTTATTCACTACGACGTGTATGCCAATGCTACGCTGCATGTTCCGCCCGAATCGCTTGATGCCTACCAAGCGGCTATGTTCTGGAAGGAATTCTCCCAGATCGTTGGAGATGCAACAGTTGGCATACCTGGCGATGTGAATGGTGATGGCGAGGTAACCGTTGCCGATGCCAACAACACCATTCACATTATTATTAATGGAGGTGGCAGTGGCGGCCATTCCCGCGTGCCTGGCGATGGAGATGAGCGCCCCGTTATTGGTGACGTCAACGGCGACGGCGAGGTCAACATCGCCGACATCAACGCCATCATCGATTACATCCTCGGGAATGCGTAATGACTGAGTTTTTGATATTATCGGCAATCGGAATAATTGCAAATGAGTATAATGATATACTGATAATGGCAACATCATGAAGAGATTACTGTTTATCACCCTATTAATAACATATGCCTCACTGGCAGGACATGCCGTCATCGAGGTTGACGGTGTGTTCTATAATACCTATTGGGCCGGTTCGCACCAAGAGGCTATGGTCGTTGTGGGCGACACCTATGATCAAGACAAGGAGATCAACTATACAGGCTTGGTTCACGCCAACATCCGCGACAGTGTCTCTTTTGATGGAACCACCATGCTGCCTGTCTCCAAAATTGGCTGGGTTGCCTTTCAATGGGCTACCGACCTTGAAGAGGTCACTATCCCCAATACGGTTAAAATCATCGACGAGGCGGCATTCAACCTGTGTCCCAAATTGCGCAGCATCACTATCCCCAACAGCGTTGTCACCATCGAGGAATGGGGCATTGCCCACAACGAGTCACTCAGGGAACTGCATCTGGGCAGCGGAGCGGTCAATTTGGACAACTGCGCCATTGTGGGCAATACAGCCCTCGAAGTCATTACCGTTGACGAGAACAACCCCGTCTATGACTCGAGAAATAATTGTAATGGCATCATCACAACGGTGAACAACAGCATGGTCCATGACCGGCACATATTGTTCACGGCCTGCTCACGCACAGTCTTGCCTCGGGAGGTGACATGGATTGCACGCGGTGCTTATCAACATCAAGGTATCACCATGGTCATTCTGCCTGCCCAGATTACCAATCTTGAGTATACCTGCTTTGAAGGATGTGAATATCTGACCGAGATTTACAACTTCAGCCATGATCCACAGGGCTGCATGAGTACCACTTTTGAAGACTACCATTACGAGAACTGCACATTGTATGTTCCGCGTGGCACTAAAGAAATCTACGAGCAAGTTCCCGTCTGGGGGTCTTTCAGGCATATTGAGGAGTTTGATGCCACCACGATTATCCCTGGTGACGTCAACGGCGACGGCGAGATTACCGTTGCCGATGCTAACAACACCATTCACATTATTATAAATGGTGGTAGCAGTGGCGGCCATTCCCGAGTACCCAACCCTGATGGTGGCGGATGGATCAACATTAACGACGTGAATGGCGACGGCGAGGTCAACATCGCCGACATCAACGCCATCATCGATTACATCCTCGGGAATGCGCATTAATCATTTCATCCGTCTGTACAATGGCAAAATTGCAGGATTTTTCAGCCCGAAAAAAGTGAAATGAAGTTCATTTCACACCAAGTGAATTAATTGTTTAATAGATACTTGTAAATCAGCGCTTTATGATGTGTAAAGTGAAGTCAAAAACCTACCGAAATCCTTGGTTGTAACCATCTGTTTGCTATAACTTTGCAATCGACAAATGATGTCAATCCAGCGCCCGAAAAAACACCCAAATGGGTATTGCGGAACAACCTGGCAAGATCGATCTTTGCATGAGAGTAAACAGTGATTATTATAAACCAATTAAAAATATTTTGAAATGAGAAAAAAGATTCTTTTGTTCTTTGTGATGGCAACGGCTATGTTGATGGCCAATGCCGAGAGTGGCGAATGGGCTGTAGGCGGCCAGGTGGTCTATGGCACTAAGGCCGAGACGGCGGGTCTTGGGCTGCATGTGAAGCACTGCTTCACCGAAGCCTTGAGGGCCAATTTGTCGAGCAACTACTACTTCAAGCACCATGGGGTGAATGCCTTTGACGTGAATCTCGAGGCCAATTACCTATTCAACGTGGGCGAGAAGGTGCGTCTTTATCCCTTGGCTGGTGTGGTCTTGGGCATTTGGCATGCCGATGGCGTGAACGTGAGCTACGGCGGCATGAATTTTGGTGTTGACGGCAAGACCGAGTCGAAATTCGGCGGCAATGTGGGCGGCGGTTTTGAATATCTTGTGAGCGACCATTTAGGCTTGAATGCCGAGGTCAAGTACCAGATCATCAGCCATGCCAGCCAGGTGGTGTTCGGCATCGGTGCCTCCTATAGGTTTTAAACTGTAAATGTGAGTGTAACTTTTTAAAACAAATACGATTATGAACACAAAACAATTCTTCAGGACTGCTGCATTGATGCTTGTTGCACTTGCAGCGATGATGCCAGCCACGATGGCAGCCTACGATTTTCAGGAAGGCGGCATCTACTATCTTGTGAGCGGTAATGAGGTGGCGGTGACCTATGAGACCTCGAACGGCGGTAGCTACAGCGGCGACGTGGTGATTCCCGAGACTGTGACACACGCCGGAGTGGAATATGCTGTGACCGCTATTGCTAACAGCGCTTTTTGTCATTGCTATGGCCTGACCAGTATCGAAATCCCCAACTCAATCCGCAGCATCGGCCACCATGCGTTCCTGCATTGCGAGAAATTGCAGCAGGTCGTTGTCCCCAACTCGGTCATCAGCATGGGCCGTTGCGCCTTCCACTGGTGTACGGGGCTGAAGTCGGCTGTGATAGGCAACTCTGTGCCCGTGATTGACGAGTATGCCTTCCAGTACTGCTATCAGTTGACCGACGTGGTAATCGGCTCATCGGTGACTCGTCTCGAGACCAAGCCGTTCTTTGATTGCTACGCGTTGCGCAATGTAACCTGCCTGGCTCCCACGCCTCCCCAAATGATTGAGTGGTATAGTTTTGACGGCTCTAATTACAGCAATGTCACTGTTCACGTTCCTGGCGGTTCGTTGGCCGCCTACAAGGCAGATCCCTATTGGGGTTTGTTCAAGAGTTATGTGAGCCTGACCAAGGCCACCTCAATCACCTTGGACCAGGCGCTGGTGACCCTGAACGGTGGCGAAGAGGTGCAGCTCACGGCTACCGTCCTGCCTGCCGATGCCAGCGGTGCACTGCAGTGGGCTTCGAACAACACCAATGTAGCGACTGTTGACGCGAGTGGCGTCGTGAGGGGTGTGGGCTCTGGCGAGGCCATTATCACCGCCACCACGCTCGACGGCACTGAACTGTCGGCACAATGTGTCGTGCGCGTTCGCTCAACAGGAGTGCAGCGCGACAACGTGCTCACCTTGCCCCCAGTGGTTATGGTGGAGTCAGGCATGAATTATGAACTGCCCGTGGCGATGCGCAATCTGGCCGGAATCAGTGCCCTGCAGTGTGACCTCGTGTTGCCCGAGGGTATTGAACTGGCACAGGAAGACGGCCACTATCTGATTGACGTGAACAGCGAGCGCCTTGCTTCGAGCCACACCTTGAGCATCAGGCAACTCCCGTCGGGTGACTTGAGGATACTCATCACCTCGTTGGTGGCCGACCCCTTCAATGGTAACGACGGTGACTTGTTTGTATTGCACCTGAATGTAGCTTCTGATGCACAAGAGGGCCTTTACCCCGTGCAAATCAACAACGTCGTGATGGCCGACGTCAACGCGTTGACCTATCATGCGCCCGATGTCGCTGCCAACTTTGTCGTGAAGAATACCCTGAAGGGTGATGCCAACGGTGACGGTATGGTCGATGTGGGTGACTATGTGACCACTGCCAATTACATCATGGAACTGAACCCCGAACCGTTCATGTTCAAGGGAGCCGATGTCGATGAGAACGGAACCATCGACGTGGGCGACCTCGTGGGCATCACCAACATCATCATGGGCGACTATGAGCCTAATGCCGAGCCTGAATCTGAGGGTGGGGTTGAGATGGTAGGCACATGCGCCAACAGTGGGAATACCTGCACCATGACCCTCGAACTCACCAATGACATGACCCTGACCGCTTGGCAGATGGACATCTCCCTGCCCGAGGGCATGACGCTGCAACAGGCCGCCCTCACCTCGCGTGCCGCTGGCCACTACCTGGTGATGGCAGGTCAGGAGAATGGCCGTGTAAAGTTGTTGGGCTCCTCACCCCTTAATGCCGAGGTGCTGGGCAACGAGGGTGCTTTGCTCACGCTTACGCTCGACAACAATTGTGGCGACGGTGAAGTGACGTTTGACAACATCGTGCTGGCCGAGCCCGACATGACCACCCACAGGGTAGGAGCCTTCAAGGTGAATGCCAATGGCAGCAGTGTCAAGGAAATCAAGAGCGATGTGCGCATCTATGCCCAGGGCGACAACATCATCGTCGAGACGCCTGTCGAGACCACGGTTGAGTTGATGACCCCCAATGGCATGACGCGAGTCGAGAAGGCCGAAGCCGGTATCAACACCTACCGTGCCGACCGCGGCATCATCATCGTGCGCGCTGCTGGTCAAGTGGCAAAATTCAGAATCTAAGCAGCTATACTGATTCATAAACGTTCAATAGTTAACGGGCGTGGCACCAGCAATAGTGCCGCGCTCTTTTTATCTTGAATTGAGGGTGTTGCAAAACATCAGTTGACTAAGTTTTAATCGGCCTAACGGCCGAGAAATCAAAATAAAATGTATTTAACGTGAGTTCGACGAAAATAAATTACTGATAATCAATACCTCCCTTAGGGGAGGTGCCCGTTAGGGCGGAGGAGGGGGAGGGCGGAGGAGGAGTATGATTTGTCCTTAATTTATTCTCAGGTAGTATCAACGCCCCCGCCGCTCACGCGGCACCCCCTCTTATCAAAGAGGGGGAGTTGCTGACGCACTGAATTACAGTGAACTTTTTCGTAGAACTCACGTTGATTTTGATGATTTTGGCTGCGGCGAAGTTAGGCGGCGTCGAGACATAAAAAATGAAAAAATCGGTTTTTTCATTTTGTTCTGTCCTCGACTTGCACTACCTTTGCAAGTTAAAATATGTTGTGCTGTTGTAGGGCACAACGCAAACATTTAATTATCAACATCTTATTATGATTAACATCAAGTTTCCTGACGGCAATGTACGTCAATACGAGAGCGGAGTGACGCCTCTGGACATTGCCAAGAGTATTAGCGAAGGCTTTGCACGCAACGTGCTGGCCGCATCATTAAACGACGAGGAATGGGATATCTCACGCCCCATTTGTATGGATGGCGATATCAAGTTCTTCAAGTGGGAGGACGCCGAGGGCAAGCACGCCTTCTGGCACACATCGGCACACTTGTTGGCCGAGGCCCTGCAGGAGCTGTACCCCAAGGTGCAGTTCGGTATCGGTCCGGCTATCGAGAACGGTTTCTACTATGACATCGATACCGGTGGCACCCCCTTGACCGACGCCGACTTCGCCAAGATTGAAAAGAAGATGATGGAACTCGTGCAGAAGAACGAGGACGTTGTCCGTGCCGACATCAGCAAGGCCGATGCCTTGAAGTTCTTCGGCGACAAGGGCCAAACCCTCAAATGCGAGCTCATCAATGACCTGGAAGACGGTCACATCACTACATATACCCAGGGCAACTTCACCGACCTGTGCCGTGGCCCGCACATCCCCTCGACCGGCGTGATCAAGGCCGTGAAGGTGATGTCGCTCGCCGGCGCCTACTGGCGCGGTGACGAGAACCGTCCCCAGCTCACCCGCGTCTATGGTATCTCCTTCCCCAAGAAGAAGATGCTCGACGAGTACCTCGTGCTGCTCGAGGAGGCCAAGAAACGCGACCACCGCAAGATCGGTAAGGAGATGGAGCTGTTCGCCTTCTCGCCCAACGTGGGCCAGGGTCTGCCCCTGTGGCTCCCGAAGGGTGCCGCCCTGCGCAACCGTCTGCAGGACATGCTGGCCAAGATTCAGAAGCGCTACGGCTACCAGCAGGTGATCACGCCGCACATCGGCAACAAGTTGCTGTATGTGACCAGTGGCCACTATGCCAAGTACGGCAAGGACTCGTTCCGTCCCATCACCACGCCCGAGGAGGGTGAGGAGTACATGCTCAAGCCCATGAACTGCCCCCACCACTGCGAGATCTACAAGACTTCGCCCCGCAGCTACCGTGACCTGCCCATCCGCTATGCCGAGTTCGGTACCGTTTACCGCTACGAGCAGAGTGGTGAGCTGCACGGCCTGACCCGCGTGCGCAGCTTCACTCAGGACGATGCCCACCTGTTCTGCACCCCCGACCAGCTCAAGCAGGAGTTCCTGGGTGTGATGGACATCATCTCGTTTATCTTCAAGGTGTTCGGCTTCAACTACGAGGCTCAGATCTCGCTGCGTGACCCCAACAACAAGGAGAAGTATGTGGGTAGCGACGAGGTTTGGGAGAAGGCCGAGCGTGCCATCGTCGAGGCCTGTGAGGAGAAAGGTCTTGTGGCCAAGCAGGTGACCGGTGAGGCCGCCTTCTACGGTCCCAAGCTCGACTTCATGGTCAAGGACGCCTTGGGCCGCCGCTGGCAGCTGGGTACCATCCAGGTGGACTACAACCTGCCCGAGCGCTTCCAGCTCGAGTACACCGGTGCCGACAACCAGAAGCATCGTCCCGTGATGATTCACCGCGCCCCCTTCGGCTCGCTGGAGCGTTTCGTGGCCGTGCTGCTCGAGCACACCGCCGGCAAGCTGCCGCTGTGGCTCGTGCCCGACCAGTGCGTCGTGCTTCCCATCAGCGAGAAGTTCAACGACTATGCCCACCATGTAGCCGACGAGTTGAACAAGCTCGACGTGCGTGCCATCGTCGATGACCGCAACGAGAAAATCGGTCGCAAGATCCGTGACAACGAGCTCAAACGCATCCCTTACCTGCTCATTGTTGGTGAAAAAGAAGCCAGCTGTGAAGAAATTTCTATAAGAAAACAGGGCGAAGGTGATCAAGGTTCGAAAAAAATTACTACCTTTGCGGCCGATATTAATCGCGAAGTGGCAGAAATGACCAACTTTTAAGCCACTTCCGTGCGGCGTGTGCCGTGTGGAAGTGCTTGATTGTCACGATAATACTAACAATTGTAAAACTGCTGAATGAACAAAAAACCGTATCGTCCCGGGCCTAAGCGCCCGAGCAATGCCACGAGGCCCCGAGGCCGTAATCGCCAGATGGGCGGCAAAAAAGAAGACACCAACCCGATAAACGATGAAATTCGTGCGAGTGAGGTGCGCCTGGTGGGTGACAACGTGGAGCAGGGCATCTATCCCATCGATGAGGCCCTTAAAATCGCCGAGGGTTTGGAGCTGGATTTGATCCTGATCGCCCCTCAAGCCGAGCCCCCCGTGTGCCGCGTGATGGACTACCAGAAGTTCAAGTTCCAACAGCGCAAGCACGCCAAGGAACAGAAGGCCAAGTCCACCAAACTCGTGGTCAAGGAAATTCGTTTCGGACCACAGACCGACGAGCATGACTACAACTTCAAGTTGAAACATGCCATCGGGTTCCTCAAGGAAGGTGCCAAGGTGAAGAGCTATGTCTTCTTCAAGGGACGTTCCATCCTGTTCAAGGAACAGGGCGAGGTACTGCTCCTCAGGTTCGCCAATGACCTGGAGGAATATGGTAAGCTGGATCAGATGCCAGTGCTCGAGGGAAAGCGCATGACCATCATGCTCTCGCCCAAGAAGCCCGGCAGCGGCAAGAAGAAGGATGCCCCCGCACCCGACAACAGAGCCGATCAGCAGGACAATGACAACACTCCCGTTGAGGAGTAAGACGTTGTTTTGAAGGCGTTCAACAACAGCGTCTTTACACGTGAGAAAGAAGAGCATCAGGCTTGGTAAGTGCCTGGTCTCGATTAATTAATAATTACATTTTTTAAACTAAAACAAAATGCCAAAAGTTAAGACGAATTCCGCTGCGAAGAAAAGGTTCACCTTTACCGGCACCGGAAAGATTAAAAGAAGACATGCTTACAAGAGTCACATCCTGACCAAGAAGAGCAAGAAGCGTAAACGTAACCTGGGTAAGATGAGCATCGTGGACAAGGCCAACTTGAACATCGTGCGTCAGCTCCTGGTGAAGTAATCAATTCAACATTCTTTTAATCACAAGATTTTTATCTTTTATTTATTAACCGAATGTCTAGCTCAAAGTGCCGGAAACGGCCGCTAGCAATCAAAACAATTTAAAAAAATGCCAAGATCAGTTAATCACGTGGCTTCAAGAGCCAAACGCAAGAAAATCTTAAAACTTACAAGGGGTTACTTTGGCGCTCGCAAGAACGTCTGGACCGTTGCTAAGAACACCTGGGAGAAGGGTTTGACCTACGCTTACGCCGATCGTAAGAAGAAAAAACGCAACTTCCGCGCGCTGTGGATCCAGCGTATCAACGCTGCCGCTCGCATGGAGGACCTCTCCTACAGCAAGCTGATGGGCCTGATTCACAAGGCTGGTATCGAGATCAACCGCAAGGTGCTCGCCGACCTGGCTATGAACAATCCCGCCGCTTTCAAGGCTATCGTTGACGAGGCTAAGAAGCACGCCTAATCAACAGGTTCATTCCAAAGATTTAATTCCGCAAAATGCTACCAGGCTCCAAGAGGGTAACCCCTCAAGGAGCCTGTTTTTTTTGTTCATTACGGCAATCTGCCTGATATCTTCGTGGCTTTTCCCTCAGGTCAGCCAGTCGGTGTATTGCGGGCCTGTGGCCCGCATCTGCTAGTACTCGTTGTACAGGTTGATGTACTCCATGATGTTGTCGATGGCCTCCTGGCGCATGTCGAGGTGGAGCGATCCGTCGTGCAGCACGTTGGCCACAATCTTGTGAATCTTGCTCCAGTCGCTGTCGAGATAGACCTGGGCATCGATGAGCGCCGAGATGAGCGCGACACTGAAGCTCTTCTTCTTGTTTTTCTTCACGGCCAAGTGGCCCATTTCACTTGCAGCAGTGACGTCAAAGTAATTGCTCATCGCCTTGGCATAGGCATACACGGCCAGCGTGCCGGCGTCAAGTTTCTTGACCAGTTTCTTCTCGGTCTTGACGTTATAGCGGCCCATCAGGTATTGCTCCAGTTGTGCACCCACGGTAGTGCCGTCAAAGTTCCAACCTATCTTGTTGATGACCGCGAGGCGCACATCCACCGGCTCGTTCTTGTTGGTCAGGAAACTGAGCAGTGTCGTCGGGATGTCATACTGCATCTCCTCAGATGCCATCTGCACCATGGGGTGGTCTGAGTAGGCGTTGGCAAAGTGCGTTGAAGTCAACGGCGAATCGGCCCACGCGGCGGTAAAAGCCATCAGTAATGCAATTGCAGTCAGTAATCGTTTCATAGTCATTTGTCGTTTTAAAGGTTGTTATTCTATCGGCAAAGATAATACAATTACTTAAATTGATGACGTTTTATGAGTTTTTCTTGTAACTCAGGACGGCCCAGGCGGCCATCACCGAGCCGATGCCCAGCAAGGCCAGCAGCTGGTGCCAGATGCTGGACAGCCCGCCGCCGCGAATAAAGACCGTGCGCACCGCGTCGATGAAGTAGGACATCGGGTTGACGTAGGTCGTGGCATAGGCCCACGACGGCATCGAGCGGGTGGGGGTGAACAGGCCCGACAGCAACAGCATCATCACCACAAAGAACCACATCACGAAGATGGCCTGCTGCATCGTGTCGCTATAGTTGCTGATCATCAGCCCGAATGAACTCCAGAACAAGGCCAGCAGCAGCACGAGAAGGTAGATCAACGCCAAGGGCCCCACACAGGTGATGCCATATACCGCCCAAGCCAGCAGCAGACACACGGTGATGACAAACAGGGCGATGATCCAGTAAGGGATGAGTTTGGCAAGGATAAACGACCACTTGCTCACGGGGGTGACGTTGATCTGCTCGATGGTGCCCGCCTCTTTCTCGCCCACGATGTTGAGCGCCGGCAGGAACCCCGTCATCAGCATCATCACGATGGCGAACAGGGCGGGAATCATGAACAGTTTGAAATTCAGGTTTTTGTTGTACAGGAACAGGGTGGACACGCGCGACTGCAAGGACGCGACGTCGGGATTGACATGGGCCGTGACAATCTGCGTCAGGTAGGCGCTGCCCATGGCCCCCTTGGTGCCGTTGACGGCGTTGGCTGCGATGAGCACCTGGGGCTGCTTGCCCAGCGTCATGTCGCGACTGTAGTCTTGTGGAATGACCATCACGACATCGGCACGCGATTTCTCGACCTCCTGCAGCGCATCGCGGTAGGTGGGTTGCTGGCCCTTGAAGATGAAGTAGTTGCTGGCCTCGATGCTGTGCACCAGTTGCTGCGACAGGGTTGAGCGGTCGTTGTCCACCACAGTGACCTTGATGTTCTTCACCTCCATGTTCATCACCCACGGCATGACACACATGATCATGATGGGGAACACGACGATGAGTTTGGGCAGGAACGCGTTGCGGCGAATCTGCGTGAACTCTTTCTGTATGAGATACTTCAGTGTCATGGCTGTGAGGTGCTATTCGAGTCGTTTGTTGAACTTGGCCAGGGCGAGCGTCATCAGCAGGATGAGCATGCCCACGAGAATCAGAGCCTCACGGGCAACCTCCTTGATGCCCACACCCATAATCATGAGTTTGCGCATCGCCTCGATGTAGTAGCGGGGCGGGATGACAACCGATATCCACTGCAATACGCGAGGCATCGATTCCACCGGGAACAGCATGCCGCTAAGCATCACGATGGGCAACAGCAGCACCATGGCCGACAGCAGCAGCGCCACCAGCTGCGTCTTGGCGACATTGCTGATGAGCAGGCCCAGTGAGAGGGCCAGCAGGATGTAGATGATGGAAATGGCGATGATCCAGAAGAGCGAACCCACAAGCGGCACGCCCAGCACGAACCGCGCCATCAACAGGATGATAATCAGAATGATAATAGCGAGCACAAGATAGGGTATCGCCTTGGCGATGATGATCATCAACGGCTTGACGGGCGAAACCAGCAGCACCTCCATCGTGCCCTTCTCCTTCTCGCGCACAATCGAGATGGAGGTCATCATCGCGCACACCAGCATCAGCAGCATACCCATGATGGCTGGCACGAAGTTGTAGGCCGACTTTAGCTGGGGATTATAAAGCATTTTGGTGTTGACGGCGCCGCCGTCGGCGTTAAGCAGCACTGCGGTGGCATAGTTGGTCCACTGCTGCGCCATGTTGGGGTCGGCCCCATCGACGATAAACTGGACGCCGCTGCGTTTGGAGGCAAAGTCCTGACCGAAGACGATGGCCATGTCGGCCTTCTGCCCGCGGATGACGCGCTCGGCGTCGCGGGGTGTGGCGACCACCTGGGTGATAGTGAAGTATTCTGATGCCGCTAACCGGTCCACCGCCTGCTGCGTGAGGTGGTCCATCGAGCTGGTTACCACCACGGTGCGCACGTTCTTCACGTCGGTGGTGATGGCAAAGCCGAAAATCAGCATCAGCACCAGCGGCATGCCGAAGAGGATGAGCATCGTGCGCTTGTCGCGCAGGATGTGCTTCCCTTCCTTGATGACAAATGAAATGAACTGTTTCATGCCTCTAGAGTTTTAATCGCTACTGCGGGTGGCTTGCCGTGCCAGATAGGTGAACACGTGGTCCATATCGGGCTGGTTAAACTTCTGTTTCAGCTCACCGGGGCTGCCGATGGCCTTGATCTTGCCATCCACCATGATGGAGATGCGGTCGCAGTACTCGGCCTCGTCCATGTAGTGGGTGGTGACAAATACGGTGATGCCTCTGCCCGCAGCCTCATAGATGAGTTCCCAGAACTGGCGCCGTGTGGCGGGATCAACACCGCCCGTGGGCTCGTCGAGGAAGACCACGCCCGGCTCGTGGAAGATGCTCACAGAGAAGGCCAGTTTCTGCTTCCAGCCCAGCGGCAAGGAGGCCACGAGCGCGTCCTTGTGGTCGGAAAACTGCAGGCGGGCAAGCAGTTCGTCGGTCTTGCGGACGATTTCCTTGTCGTCCATGCCGTAGATGCCGGCGAACAGGCGGATGTTCTCGGCCACCGTCAGATCCTCGTAGAGCGAGAAACGCTGACTCATGTAGCCGATATGCTTCTTGATCTGCTCGTGCTCGGAGCGGATGTCGTAGCCTACCACGCGGCCCGTGCCGCTCGTGGGTTGGTTGAGGCCAGTTAGCATATGCATGGCCGTGGTTTTTCCCGCGCCGTTGGCACCGAGGAAACCGAAAATCTCGCCTCGCTTGACCGTGAAGCTGATGTCGTCAACGGCATGAAAAGAGCCGAAGGCCTTGACCAGGTGCTCCACCTCGATGACGTTCTCGGGTTCATCGTGCTGCGACTGTGCCGTGGCATTGCCGTGTTCGATTCCTGGCGGGTTGAACACGTCGGCAAAGCGCGTCAGGATTTCGTCAGGGGTGCCGATACCGCGAATCCGCCCCTTGTCAAGGAAGGCCACGCGCTCGCAGCGGCGCACCTCGTCGAGGTACGGCGTCGATGCCACGATGGTGATATTGCGTTCCTTAAGGTTGCCGAGCATCTCCCAGAACTCTTTGCGCGACACGGGATCTACACCCGTGGTGGGCTCATCCAGGAAGAGCACGCTCGGCTGGTGCACCAGAGCGCACGAGAGGGCCAGTTTTTGTTTCATGCCTCCCGACAGCGCTCCCGCACGGCGGTTCTTGAAGCGCTCAATCTGGCTGTAGATGGCCTTGATGCTGTCGTAGCCTTCCTCGACCGTCGTGCCGAATAGGGTAGCAAAGAACTGCAGATTCTCCTCCACCGTCAGGTCCTCGTACAGCGAGAACTTGCCGGGCATGTAACCCACCCGTCGGCGGATGTCGGTCATCTGCCGCACCGCGTCAAAGCCCTCGACCGTCACCGTGCCCGAATCGGGCAACAGCAGGGTGCACAGGATGCGGTACAGCGACGTTTTGCCGGCACCGTCGGGCCCGATGAGGCCGAAGACCTCACCCTTGCCCACGGTGAACGACACGTCGTCAAGCGCTTTGACAGCCCCATAGGACTTGGACACGTTGTTAACCTCAATCGCGTTCATTGCCTGTGTTGTTTATCTAGACAATTTAGAGATTCTAGATAATCTGGAGTTTCTAGAACTTCACTTCCCCGTACATGCCGATTTTCACATAGCCGTCGTTCTGGATGGCAATCTTGACGGCATAGACCAGGTCGGCCCGCTCGTCATCGGTCAGGATGGTCTTGGGGGTGAATTCCGAGCGGCTGGAAATCCAGGTGATGGTGCCGGGATACTCCTTCTTCTTGCCGTCGCCGTAATCGGCAAACACCTTGCACGTCTGGCCCACCTTGATGTTCTGCAGTTGGGCCGAGGTGACATAGGCACGGATAAACATCTGCTCCACATCAGCCATCTTGAACAGCGGCTTGCCCGTTGAGACGAACTCACCCTGCTCGACATACTTCTCCAGCACGGTGCCTCTATAGGGTGCCACGATATCGGCATTGGCGATCTGGTCATCGAGTTGGCGCTGCTGGGCATCGATACCGGCCACTTGAGCGTCGATACCGTCCATCTGGGCACCGATGCCCTTGCCCTGTTCGGCGAGGGCGGCATTGGCACTGCGTATCTGGTCACGGGTGGCCTCCAGTTGGCGGTTCAACACCTTAATCTGGTTGTCGATGTCGTCGAGCTGTTTGCGCGGCACGGCACCGTCCTTGACCAGCTCGGCATAGCGCTGGCGTTCCCGTTGGGCATTGGCAATCTGCTGCTGGATGGACGAGAGTTGCTTGTTCAGGTCCAGTTGCTGGCTGCTGGCTGCCGACCGGTTGGACGACAGTTGCCGTTTGCTGGCAGCGAGTTGCCCGCGCTGGGTCTCGAGCTGTTGTTTCTGGAGTACCAGTTGATAGGTGTCGATGCGTCCCACCTGGGTGCCGCCCTCGATGGTTTGGCCCTCGGTGACGTCAAAGGACTTCAACTCACCCGTCGCCTTAGCCGAAATGGTCACCTCGGTGGCCTCGAATGTCCCCGTGGCGTCAAATGCCTTCTCCTTCTTGCCGCAAGCGGTCATCACCATCAATGCCACGCTTGCCATGATTATTGACTTTTTCATCGTTATGCTGTTTGGTTAGTTGTTCGTTGTGTATTTCAGATCATACATCTGCTTGAGCATTTCTATCTCGTGGATGGACTGCTGAACGCGGGCGGCATTCTCGCTGTAGATGTCGCGCACCAGGTCGATCACGTCGATGATGCCGTGCGAGAGTTTGGACTCGGCAGCCTTGCGCACTTGCTGTCGCAGGGCGATGATCTCCTCGTCCTGGGCCATAAGCTTGCGGTAGCGGTCGATGGCTTCGTTCTGCTGCATCTGCTCCAGACGGTTGTTGAACAGGAAGACCTCGCGCTGGTTCTCGGCCGTCTCTCGCTGCAGCTGCACCTTGGCCTTGTCGTTGTGGTGGGTGTATAGGGCGCCGATGTTCCAGGTCAGGCGGGCTCCCACCATACCGTTCCATGACCAGTTGTGTCTCATCATGTCCTTGAACATGTTGTAGCCGGGGTAGCCGTAGAAGCCCTGGGCGAATACACCCAAGCGGGGTAACAGGGCGCTCTTGAGGGCGCGGTCCTGGGCATCGGCGAGCCGCAGTTGGCTGTCGATGAGCCGCAACTCGGGACGGTTATTGCCACCGGTGGCATCCACCGCTGCAGGCTTGACCACATGGTCCATCTCAATGCCGCAGAAGGTGCCCAGCATGGCCATCAGCACGCGGCGCTGCGACTCCAGCGTTGTCATCTGCTGGGCAACGTTCAGGCGCTCGGCGGTGACGTTGTTCAGGTCACACTCGGCGGCAGTGCCGTGCTTGACCATCGATGTGAGTTTCTTCTCGCTGGCAGCGAGTTGCTCCTGCAGGTCGTTGTTGAGGCGTATCTGGTCATCGAGCAGCAATAGCCCGAAGTACATCTCGTTGACACGCTGGCGCACGCGGTACAGGTCCACGTCGAGCTGTGCCTGCTGCACGGCACCCTGTTCACGGGCCACTTGCTTCTGGGCACTGATGGCACCGCCGTCGAAAACCGTCTGCTGCAGGTCAAGCCCCACGCGGTATTGGTCCTTGGACAGGCCCTTCATCTCGATGCCCATCTGCTGCAACATTCCCGTCATTTCGTCGGGCCATGCCGCCACGGCGCTCTGGTAGGTCGCCTGGGCGGTCGCCGACAGTTGAGGCAACCATCCTTTCTGAATGTTGGCGACGGTGAGGTCGGTCGTGCGGGCAATGAGGTCGTGTTGGGCGATGAGCGGATAATTGCGCTCGGCGGCCTGCTGACACTCGTCGAGCGTCTGTGCTGCGGCACTGAGTGTTATGAATGCGATAATGGTGAATATTAATCGTTTCATATCCTTGTAGTTTGGTTTGATATCGCAAAATTAATGCGATATCGTATAGCAGCAAATATCTAAAGCAGGGAAATAATGTCCTATTTGTACAAAAAATGCGAGAATTCTTGTTGTTTGGTGGTATTTGATTATCTTTGCGTTCAAAAAGCATGGATTTATGGCAGAAATGAGACAATTAAATCTTACCCAACTCAAACAACTCATCGAGGGTAAAGATGAAGATTTGGCCAACAACTACATCTCGCGCAACCTGGCTGTTGCGCGCAACGTGCGCCTGAGTCTGATTGTGGAGCAGATTAGAGACCAGCCCACGCTCATGCCCGAGATGCGAATTCTCATTATCAAGAACGGCTGGGCAGAGCCCGTCATCAACATGATGGAACGGCATTTCGAGACTGGTGACCTCGTGTTTCTGGGCACCAACGGCATTCTCCAGTACAAGGACGCTTCGAGCGATGTCCAAGGCATCGGCTTGTCGATCAGCGACGAGTTGTTCTCGTTGGCTATCGGCAATCGCATCCCGCAGGCGTTCGACGGCCACTTGCGCCATTTCCAGCTTCACTTGCAACCCGAGGAGCAGGAATACCTGGACCAGCTGCACCTGATGCTTTACCGACACTTGCGCCAGCAGGATGGCAGCAGCCAGGTCACGCTCCACCTGGTGAGCGCCTTCCTGTGGTATGTGGACCACCTGTGGAGCCGGCATGAGCAGACCTACCGCCAGAGCCAGTCACGCGAACAGCGCCTGTTCACCGACTTCATTCAATTGGTTAGCGAGTTTGCTCCTGAGCATCACACCATCGATTTCTATGCCTCACGCCTGTGCCTTACTCCACGTTATATGAGCACTATCGTTCGGCAAGTGAGTGGCAAAAGTGCCAAGCAGTGGATCGACGATGCGCTGGTCACTCGCATCATAATTGCGCTCAAGCACACCGACAAGTCGGTCGCCCGCATCTGTGATGAAATGAATTTCCCCAATCCTTCCTTCCTCACCAAATTCTTCAAACGCATGACTGGCCAAACCCCGAGCCAGTTCCGCCAATAATTCTGCGCCTACGACGCCTGATTGGTGCAATATTGTGCTTACTTGTATTCCTTCATACCATTTGCAATAGTCCTCTAAGTACTACTGATTTTATTAGAAATTGGCCCATCATCATTGATTTGTGAATATAAATATGGAACAACAGCATGGAAAATCATTATATTTGCAGAAATTCAAAATATAACTCCAACTTTTTATCATTTGTTTTAACTGTTATCTCTAAAAACCTTACTATTATGATCAAATAAACATTTTTCAAGATTGTGTTTATTGTGTGCCTGATGACAATGCCTTTCATGGCTATGGCTGATGACTATCCACGCGGTGATTGCAGCCAAGATGGTCAGGTGAATGTCACCGATGTGACCATGCTGATCAATTACCTGATGAGTAACACCTGGCCGGGTGAATCAAATTACAGTATCTATACCGTCAATGGTGTTTCATTCAAGATGGTGAAAGTATATGGCGGCTCATTCATGATGGGCGCTATGGAAGGTGACAATGCTGCTTACAACGACGAAAAACCGGCTCATCAGGTTTATGTTAAAGACTTCTCTATCTGTGAGACCGAAGTAACTCAAGCCCTGTGGGAGGCTGTGATGGGCACAAATCCGAGTCCGTACAATGACGACCCGAATTGCCCTGTAGAGAGTGTTTCATGGTTTGATGCTCAAACTTTTATCGCTAAGCTGAACTTAATGACCGGCAAATCATTCCGCTTGCCCACCGAGGCCGAGTGGGAATTTGCTGCCCGTGGAGGTGTCTATAGCCAAGGCTATCTGTATTCAGGCAGCAATAATCTTGCCGAGGTGGGATGGTACTCGAGCAATTGCTCTGTCAACGGCGTTCGCAGGACACATCCCGTTGGCACCTTGGCTCCTAACAAATTAGGACTCTACGACATGTGCGGTAACGTGTGGGAGGTTTGTGTTGACCGATATGATGCAAGTTATTATAGCATTTCCCCCGTGGATAATCCTTCGGGACCGTCAACAGGAAGCGAAGTAGTCTTTCATGGAGGAAGCTGGTACAATGATGTCACGAGATGTCGCAGCACCTACCGTGACCATGGCGGCTTCTCTGAAAAGTCCCACGCTGGCCTGCGCCTCGCCATGTAATGCTTATTGGCATTCAGTTGACAATTAATCCAAAAAAGAAAGGTTGAAGGCCTAGCGCCTCCAACCTTTTTTAATGTGAATCTCGCTTAAGATTACTTCACCAGCAGGGTGCCGGTCTTGCCCTGGAGGGCCTCACGGGCCTTGTCGAGCGAGGTGATCAGGGCGGTGCCGCCAGTGGTGTTCTCCACGAAGCTGATGCAGCTCTCCACCTTGGGCAGCATGCTGCCGGGGGTTAGCGACCTCCAATAAATTGTGACTTTTTTAATACGATAAATGGTAGTTTTTGTTAAATTTGATGAAATAATAATCAAAAATAACAATTTTTGTCGGTTTTTATATACTTTTGTGCTGTGACAGTGTCTTTACCTGTCATTTTGCAGGTTTGTGACATCGGTGTCATTTTTTGAGAAATAACGGCGTTACCGACGCTTTGTGTTTGACGAACAGGAATCTGGCAGTTCCAAAACTAATTGTCAAAACAGAGCAACAGTTGACGCCCAACGATTGTGTATAGTGTGCCAGCGTGAGTTGGCCTATATATGCATTTCGGCGTGGGCTTTGGCGTTGCTCGTTCAGACAATTAGGGCATGCCAGAGCCTCTGTTCGTGGGACGAGTGACAGAACTCCCCACGTCGTTTTTTTATACTAGCCTGAATTATGGGGAGTTATAAGGCATGACCTAATAATCAAATACGATAATGAGAAAAATACATGTTTTAGTACTGTTGCTCTTGATGGCGTTGCCACTAGGGGCTCGTGCCGATCTGCTCAAGGGGGATGTTAATAGTGATGGCATTGTAGGTCCTGATGATGTGGCAACGCTTATTTCTTATCTGCTGTATGATGACGACTCCGGTATCAATCTCATGAATGCCGATCTCGATCAGGACTCTAGAATCAACATCAGTGACGCGACACAATTGATAAGTTTGGTGAAAAGCATACAAGAAGACCCGATGCCTGATCCTCAAACACGGGTGTTCTCGGTCAATGGAGTCGAGTTCACTATGGTCTTTGTCGAGGGTGGAACGTTCACCATGGGCGCCACACCCGAGCAGGGCGACGATGTGTGGGACAATGAGATGCCCGCCCATGAGGTGACGCTTCGGGCTTATGGCATCGGGCAGACCGAAGTGACCCAGGAACTGTGGCTGGCAGTGATGGGAGATAATCCAAGTTATTATTCCAGTGCGCTGGGTTATGATGAAAACCTGTTGCGCCCGGTCGAGTGGGTGTCATGGGATGACTGCCAAGCGTTTATCGCGCATCTGAACCAATTGACTGGGCAGACGTTCCGTTTGCCCACCGAAGCCGAGTGGGAGTTTGCGGCGCGGGGTGGCAACAGGAGCCAGGGCTATAAGTACGCCGGCAGTGACTCGATCGGCGAGGTCGCCTGGTACTGGATTGGCCAAGCGTTTGCCGAGGCATGTATAGGTACCAAAACGGTGGCGGCCAAATTGCCTAACGAACTGGGCCTCTATGACATGAGCGGTAATGTGTGGGAGTGGTGCCAAGATGATTACTGCAGCTATGACACTCAATCACAGATTACACCGACTGATCCAAGTGGAGAAAACACCTTCAAGGTTTATCGTGGTGGCGGTTGGGGGCACGAAGCGCGCTATTGCCGTGTGTCAGCCCGCAATTACGGCATCCCTGATTACACGATTTTCTCTCTTGGCCTGCGCTTGGCCATGTGATGATAGAGGCAGGATAACCATATGCAAGAAATAGAAATGGTTGGACGCACGACGTGTCCAACCATTTCTATGATATGCGGGTGTTGTGTTCTTACTTCACCAGCAGGGTGCCGGTCTTGCCCTGGAGGGCCTCACGGGCCTTGTCGAGCGAGGTGATCAGGGCGGTGCCGCCTGTGGTGTTCTCCACGAAACTGATGCACGATTCCACCTTGGGCAGCATGCTGCCGGGGGCGAAGTGACCCTGCTTGATGTACTCGCGGGCCTCGGCGATGGTCATGCTGTCGAGATCCTTCTGGTCAGGCTTGTTGAAGTTGATGGACACCTTCTCCACGGCGGTGAGGATCACCAGCATGTCGGCGTTCAGGTCGAGGGCCAACTTGGCGCTGGCGCGGTCCTTGTCGATGACGGCTGCTACACCCTCGTAGTCGCCGGGGCCGTTCTCCACAACGGGGATGCCACCACCACCCACGGTGATGACAACGCTGTGCAGGCCCACGAGTTGCTCGACGATGGGCAACTCAACGATCTTGACGGGGATGGGCGAGGGTACGACGCGGCGATAGCCACGGCCGGCATCCTCGACAAAGGTATAACCGGTCTCGGCCACGATGCGGTCGGCGTCCTCCTTGCTGTAGAACATGCCCACGGGCTTGGTGGGCTTCTGGAAAGCGTCATCGTTCTTGTCAACAACCACCTGCGTCACCACGGCGGCACAGGGCTTGTTGATGCCACGGCGAGCCAGCTCACGCTCGACGGCCTGCTGCAGGTGATAACCGATGTAACCCTGCGTCATGGCGCCGCACTCGGGGAAAGGCATGGCGGGAGTGCCGCCGCCGTTGTTGGCCGAGTATTCAAAGGCCAGGTTCACCATGCCCACTTGCGGGCCGTTGCCGTGACCGATGACAACATCGTAACCCTCCTCAACGAGGTCGACGATGGTCGATGCCGTACCTTTTACCAGATCCAGTTGTTCTTGGGGTGTCTTGCCCAGGGCGTTGCCGCCCAGAGCGATAACAAGACGTTTACTCATAATATCGTGTTGTCTTTTTCTTTAATTGAATGATGTTGTAGAAAGATTAATGATTAAAGTCAATGAGCTATCACTCACTAATCTCTAATCACTAATCTTTAATCCTCAATTTCACACCGTGAAATTGATTATTTCAAGGTGGCGTACATCACGGCCTTGATGGTGTGCATGCGGTTCTCGGCCTCGTCAAACACCTTGGATTGCGGGCTGCGGAACACCTTGTCGGTAACCTCCATCTCGGGCAGACCGAACTTCTTGTGGATGTCGGCGCCGATGGTGGTCTCCAGGTCGTGGAACGAGGGCAGGCAGTGCAGGAAGATGGCGCCGGGGTTGGCGTTGGCCATCACTGCATCGTTCACCTGATAGGGGCTCAGCAACTTGATGCGCTCGGCCCAGATCTCGTCGGGCTCACCCATCGATACCCAGATGTCGGTATAGATGACGTCAGCATTCTTGGTGCCCTTCTTCACGTCGGGAGTCAAGGTGATGGTGCAACCGTTCTCCTTGGCAATCTTCTTGCAGATGTCAACGAGTTTCTTGTCAGGCATGTTGTCCTTGGGACCGCAGGCAACGAAGTTGATACCCAACTTAGCCGATACGACCATCAGCGAGTTGGCCACATTGTTGCGGGCGTCGCCCATGAAGACCATCGTCAAGCCCTTGTAGTAGCCAAAGTGCTCCTCGATGGTGAGAACGTCGGCCAGCATCTGAGTGGGGTGGAAGTCGGTGGTCAGACCGTTCCAAACGGGTACACCAGCGTGCTTGGCGAGGTCCTCTACAATCTGCTGGTCGAAGCCGCGGTACTCGATACCGTCGAACATGCGGCCCAGCACCTTTGCGGTGTCCTCAAGAGACTCCTTCTTGCCCATCTGCGATGAACCGGGATCGAGGTAGGTAACGCCCATACCCAGGTCATTGCCTGCTACCTCAAACGAGCAGCGGGTGCGAGTGGAGGTCTTCTCGAACAAGAGCACGATGTTCTTGCCGGCAAGATACTTGTGAGGAGTTCCGGCGCGTTTCATGCGCTTGAAATCCTTAGCAAGTTCGAGTAAATACTGAATCTCCTCGGTGGAGAAATCGAGTAACTTCAGGAAACTTCTTCCAGATAAACTTCTTGGCATAATTCTAAAATGTATTAAAAGATTAAATAAATATGATTGTTTGTAGTTGTTAGTCCTTAGTCCTTAGTCCTTAGTCCTTAGTTTTTAGTCCTTAGATAGAATCGAATCTCTAAACTCTAAACACTAAACTCTAAACAGCGCCTTAGGCGCTTAATCCCTCCACAGAGGCATGCTCATGCAGCGGGGCCCTCCACGACCGCGTGACAACTCGCTGCTGGGGATTTCCAGCACGGTGATGCCCTCGTCGCGCAGGATGGCGTTGGTCACATTGTTGCGTTCATACACAATCACCTTGCCCGGTGCGATGCACAGCGTGTTGGAACCGTCGTTCCACTGCTCGCGCTCGGCAGTGATCAGGTCGCCGCCGCCACACTTGATGAGCTTGACGTGCTCCAGACCAAGCGACTCGGCGAGGATCTCCTCGAGGGTCTCCTCTTTGCGCTCCAACTTGATCTCGTCCTCGCCCTCGCCGCGAGTGAGCTTGAACACTTCCAGCGGTCCCAGGATGCCCGGATGCACGGTGAACTTGTCGTGGTCGATTTGGGTGAACACAGTGTCCAGGTGCATGAAGGCGCGTGTCTCGGGGATGTGGATGGCCAGCACGGTGTCGATGGCCGCGTTGCCGTTCTTGAAGATGTTCTTAGCGATCAGCTCGATGCCGTCGGGCTCGGTGCGCTGACTGATGCCGATGGCCAGCGTGTGCTCGTTCAGGTTGAGGATGTCACCGCCCTCGATGCGATAGGGCAGGGTGCGGTCGTAGTAGTGATCCACCTCCTTGAAATCGGGGTGATACCTGAAGATGTAGTCGCCGTAAATCGTCTCGCGGCAACGTGTCACCGAGAACATGCGGTTGATGCTCACGCCCGTGCCGATGCAGGCAAACGGGTCGCGCGTGAAGTACAGGTTAGGCATCGGCTTGACCACGAAGCGGCTGTCGCCCCTCACCTGGTCAACCAGCGAGTTCTCCACCTCGCGAGGGTCGCGAGGCAGGTCCTGCAGGTAGATGCCTTCCATCGTCTTCAGCACCAGCTCCTTGCTCGACTGGATGCCATTCAGGTAGTTGTAGATGATATCGTGGTATTTTGTCGCACAGATGCCTGCCTCCTCGATGAACTGGCGCAGGAAACGCTCCCTGATGTCGGCACTGATGTCCAGAACCTCGGCCATCAGGTCCTCCAGGTAAACCACTTCCACACCATTGTCACGCAACACCTGAGAGAAGGCGTCATGCTCCTCCTCGGCAACTTTCAGATAAGGAATATCGTCAAAAAGCAGTTCTTCCAGGGTGTTGGGCGTCAGGTTGAGCAGTTCACGTCCGGGACGGTGCAACAAAACCTTCTTCAGCGGTTTTATCTCACTTGTAACATGAATACCTCTCATGACTTAGGATTGTCTCTTTTTCGTTAATGATATATAGTTGACTAATTTGGGTGCAAAGGTAATAAAATTCCCTCAACAACACACAATTTTTCACATCTTTTTATTAACACGGGCACGGATATTGGCAGTTAACCGGCGAGCGCGGGGGTGATTCGTTACTATGGCGCTGGAGATTAAAGAAATCGCAAGCCCCGACTGGGGCCTGCGATTCCTTTTAGATTCGGGATGTGTCAAGGATTACTTCTTGAGCACCTTGAAACTGCGCTGCGAGCCGTCGGTGTAGCGAACCACCTTGACATAGATGCCATTGGCGGGATCGCTCACCCTGCGGCCGGTGAGGTCGTAGTAGAGGGTCGAGGCAATCTCCTTGTTGTCGGCGCCAATCTCATTCACAGCGGCATCTCCGACCTTACCCTTGGCAGCGTTGAGTACCTTGCCGGTAGCCTTTTCTACGACGATGGCTACGACATGGAGCTTGTCCTTGTCTTGGATAATCGGCTCATAGCTCGTGTTGTAGATGTAGTCAACGTAGAACGAGTACTCACTGTTGTTAGGCGTGTTGGCGACAATCGACTCGGGCAGGCTCTCCTCAATGACACCAGAGGTGGCCACGAGCACATCGTTGAAGTGATAATCCGAGATGACATCAGGCAGCTCGCACAACGGACCCAGGTCGGGGTCGCTGCTATAATCGTCGTCCATGTCGGCATAGTAGTTGTGCTGGTCCCAATTGGTGCCGGCGGGGCCGTACATGTCGTCCTCGACAAGCATGACCTCAATACCGTAGTCATTGCCATCTGCATCCATGACGAAGGTGCTCTCGACAGTAGCCTTGAGTTCGCTCTTGGCCTCGTCAACCCATTCGGCCTTGACGTTGATGTCAGCAACAGCCAGCTGGCTCATGACATAGTCGATAACGTCCTTGATGCCGAATCCGTTGGATTCATAGCCATAATAGGGATCGACATCATAGTACCTCTCAATAAATGCGCTGGGGAAGCCTTGAACATCGCTCGGGAACTCGGTCATGATCTCCATGGGGTCGCTGTTGTGGTAAGCCACACCGATGAAGTCATCGCCATAGGTCTCGGCCAACTTCTTCATGGCCACGAGTCCGCGAGTACACCATCCGCACCAGGTGCCGGTGTATTCCTCGACGAGCGCACGGTGAACGGGCACAAAGTCCATGATGTGAACCATACCCGTGCGGGTGGGTGCTGCATCCATGTTCTCACTGGTATTGACGCCAGTAACGGTGACAGTCAGGGGATAACTGCCGGCCTCATCGATGGGATCCAAAGTGAAGCCAACTTTGCTGCTGCGGCCCCAGTGGTCAGCACGGATGGAGGCTTTCAGGTTCACTGATTGGGTCACACCATTGATTTCGTAAGTGAAACTGTACGAGCTGATCGGGGTCGTTCCGTGGTTGTAGATTCTGCCCTCAATCATGATGGGCTCGCCCTTCTTGGCATAAGTGTGGGCGGGAACAACGAAGGCGGCTGCATTCTGAGGCTGACCTTCGAGGATGAGCTCGATACAGGGACTGCCTTGGCCGGACAGGTCGGTCCAGCTGCGCAAGGCGCTCGTGGTGTGCATCCACAGGCCACCACCCAGCTTGTCGCTGGTGATCATCAGCGGTTCCTCTTCGTCGGTGACGGGAATGGTGTAACCGGCAAAGAAGCCCTCATCGCCAATCTCGTAGGGCTCGTCAAACATGACTTCGGCGTGACCGTCAGCCACATCACCCACCTTGCTGGCAATGTCGGCAACGGCAACCTTCACGCCGTCAACCATGGCCAGTGATAGACCGTTGGACAGCCAGCCCGTGTACTGGGTAATTGCAGTGCCCTGGGGGGCAGTGATGCGCAGACCCTTTACCTTCAGGCCCTTGAGACTGGGATCATAGATGTAGGTAGCCAGATCATAGCCCTGTGCACGGCCTGCCGAGAGGCCAACCTTGGTAGCATGGTCGTCGCAGTAAGCGGCATACATTTCGGCCGAACCTACAGGAGCGCTGCCGTCGGTCAGTTCCATATAGACGATATCGCTCACGTGCTCTTCACCACCGCCACGGAAGACGCTCTGGATGCCCACGCGCTGGAAACCGGTTTCGTAGAAGTAAACGGTGGCACCGCCCACGCCAAAGTCGTAGCCGTCGGTGTAGTTGTAGGGCACGTCGGTCATGAAATCTTCGACATAGGGGTACTCATCGGGACCGAACGTGAACAACTCATCGTCATCAAAGTAGATGCGGTAGTACAGATCGTTGGGGTTGATGAAGTTGCCCTCGGTGTCAACGGTAGGCACATTGAACGAGCCATAGTTATAGCCGCCCAACGCGCCCTCGTCAACAAAGTCAATCACCTCGGGATTGGCGGGCGTTGCAGCACGATCGACATAGGGGGCAATGACAGGCTTGTCATATTCCTCTTGGATGTTCATGCCGGCAACAACAGCAAGGATGTCATTGGCCCTCATGGTGCGGGTCTCTTCATCGTAGTTAAACGCCAGATTGTCGAGGATAGTTAACTCGGCATCAAGGCCCATCATGTTCAGGAACAGGCTGTTGCCCACGCCCAGATACTGGTCGCTCGGGAAAAATACCATGTCGCCGCCCTTGTTCATGGAGCCCTTCATGACACCATCAGACACTAAGGACGAGAAGCCCTGTACATAGACGTCATTATCCATCATGCCCACTTTGACCATCTTGCCGTTTGCGTTGCCATAGCTGTCAACATAGGACATCGAGAAGTCTTCCATCACGATGCCGTCGGGCAGTTCTACAGGCGTGCCATCAAACGGGGTGTAAACCGACGCCCAGTCAACATAGCCTGCCCATGACAAGTCGTCGTCATAGATCAGGCCAATGCCGCTACCCTCAAAGGACTCAACGTCGCCGCTCGAGCCGTTGAGCGTGATAGTGCCGTCGTCACCTATGGTGAACGTCACTTCATGAATGTCGGGGTTAACGGTGGTAGATAAATAGCCATCCTCGTCTATCGTCACATCAATCCAAGCCGTGATCAGGCCATATTCCACTTCATCATAGTAGATAATGAACTGGTTCAGCGGCATCGTCAGGGTCTTGCCGTCGTCGCTCAACTCGGCTCTTACCCATGTGCCTGCAGTAGCCTGTGAGACGGGATCCTTGAGATAGACCGTCTTGCCGTCGTCGGCAAACACCATCTGCATGGCGCCGCCATCCTGATAAGTGGAGAATATGTAACCCCACATGTTGTAAATGGCACCGCCGCTGCGCAGATAGGTCTTCAGCTCGCCCTCGGGCTGCTCGGTAATCACGTCAACACGGGCCGGCGCTTTGCGGCTTTGGGCCATCGATAGCTGACCGCCACGCTCAGCACTCTTGTGCGTGGTCTTGAACTCATATTTGCTTTTGACCGGTTGGTTTGCCAGTTTTGGGCTCTTCGTGAGCTGTTGGCCGCTGGCCGCCATGGTCAAAGCAAATACCATGAGAAGAAGTAATGCTTTTTTCATCATGCTAATTTGTTTTAAGATGTTGATAATTATGAATTTAAACTGAATGGTCGGCAATTAAACAATACCTTGTATAATTAAGGTGGATGAGATTTAACACGCAAATATACACTTTATTTTAAGATGTAGCAAATTATAATTCTTTTTTATTATAAATTCAATATGCTTTCCTTGCTCGTCCCGCAGAGCCTGTTCACCGCATGGCCAATGATTTCACTCTGTCAATCATCGGCTTGCTCGACAAAGTTGTGCTCATTATTTCCGTTCGCTGGAATCAATAGGTCCTCCAGATGTTAAAAAGTAGTGTTAAAATCACCGCTGCGCTTGCATTTCTCCAATAAACGTGCTATCTTTGCAAAGTCATTCAGACAACACGTTCATTGAAAAATTGTCCACATCAAAGTTGATTGGGATACTCTTCAAATTTTTTATGAAATGCCGAGTAAAGCGCTGCTTGCAATGGCGGGCCTCGACCGCAAGGTGCTTAACAGCCGGAGGATTACAAAGCTTGTGGCGCCCTCAAATCCTGTATTTAGTCGGAGTTTCATCACATCCCTTTGGTGTGGATTCTTATAACAAGGAGCAGGACGCTGTTGCACCAGCATCCCGCTCCTTTTTCGTCTAAAAAATCCCATACAGTTTGGTCGTTTGATGGAAATGCTGTACATTTGCATCGCAAAACCAACAAAACATTAAAGAAAATGAAGGCATATTTATATAAGGAAGAGGCTCAGCCCATCGAGCCCATCGATGAGCACAAGTTGGCGATCGCCGAAGACAAGCCCGAGAAGGCCGATGTGCCCAAGCTGTCCCTCTACGTGGTGAAATACAAACCCCTGTGGACCGCTACGATCATCGCTCTGGTGATTTTCATCATCTGGGCCCTCGCAACCTGGTTGCTGAACTAAAAAAATATGCTGTGCCTAATTCGTTGGCGTTGTGGTAGATAGCGCCAAATGTTTTTTGCGCTCAAAATTTTTTTGAAAAAAAGTTGCTAAAAACGCTTGCCAGTTCAAAAATTAGCAGTACCTTTGCAACGCAAAAACGGAAAAATGGTCCCTTAGCTCAACTGAATAGAGCGTTTGACTACGGATCAAAAGGTTACAGGTTTGAATCCTGTAGGGATCACAACAAGAAAGCGCAATCGCTGAGAAATCAGTCGGTTGCGTTTCTTTTTGTGTTTGGTGGCTTTTTAGAGGTAGATGTCATTTGTGTTTTGATTTTTGTGCGTTCTTTTTGTTTCTTGGTA
>JAFQZK010000029.1 GCA_017405965.1 Muribaculaceae bacterium
CAGTTCTCAAAGGTCTCGCTGATCTGCTTGTTTAGCTCGTCACGGTCGGTGAGCACGACGATGGTGGGCGAGCCTTCAAATTTGCGCCTGATCTTCTGCGCCAGGAACAGCATCGAGTAGCTCTTGCCGCTGCCTTGCGTGTGCCAGAACACGCCTAGCTTGCCTTGAGTGATTTCGCGGTTGCGGTATTTCTCCACGGCCTGGTTCACGCCCAGGTATTGGTGGTTACGGGCGAGGATTTTGACGGTCGAGCCGCCACTGTGGTCATAGAGGATAAAATTCTCGAACAAATCGAGGAAATTCTCTTTCTTGCAGATGCCGCGCAGCATGGTGGGCAGCTCGATGTTGCCCGCATCCTCCTCGGTGAGGCGTTTCCACTCGTGGAAGAATTCCCACTTGGAGTCGATGGTGCCTACGCGGGCCTCCAGGCCGTTGCTGAACATCACCATAGCATTATGATAGAACAGTTGCGGGATGGTGTCGAGGTAGTCGCGGTAGTTCTTGTTGAAGGCGTCCTCGACGGCCACGTCGTGGTTCTTCAGCTCCATGAACAGCAGCGGCAGTCCGTTGACAAAGCCCACGATGTCGGCACGGCGCTTGTACAGCGCGCCCTGCACCCACAGCTCCCGCACGCACAGGAAATCGTTCTTCCCGGGCGAGGCAAAGTCGATGACCTTGGCACGGACTTCCTCGGTCTCGCCGCCGGGCTTGACGCGCGTCACGGGCACACCGTCGCGGATGTACTGGTACTTCTGCTCGTTGATCTGCATCAGCGTCTGGCTGCTCATGTACTCCGTCATGCGCTCGATGGCCTCGGTGACCTGCTGGCCGGTCATCCAGGGATTCAGCGACTTCAGGGCTTGAGCAAACCGCCCAGGTAACAGCACCTGCTTGTAACTCGTGCGCCCCAACGTCCCGTCAAGGCCCAACACCTCATCAAAGGCATACACAGCCGTCCACCCCATCTCCTTCTCCAGCAGTTCGGCGGCACTGGCCTGTATCAACTTATCTTCACTGAATTCCTTCGACATAATCTTTTCTTTTTCTTGTTCTTTTTTCTATAGTATCTATAGTTATTATAGTATCTATAGTTTCTATTTTGATTCGAGCTGTTTTTTTAGTCGCTCGATTTTGGCTTGCTGGTCGTGGTAGGCTTTCAAGGCGCGCTGCTTGAGGTCCTGGTAAGCGGCCTGGGACTCGGCGAGCTGTTGTTGCAACTGGGGCACGAGTTTTTCCAGCTCGGCTAGGCGTTCGTCCTGTTGCTGGCGGTAACCGGTGCGAGCGTGATGCATGCGCTCCTTGATGCCGCCTTCGGTGACAAAGGTACGCTCCAAGCCCTCCATATACTTGTTCATCATTGCGTCCACCTGATAGCATAGCGTGAGGCCCACATTAGCCATCTCCTCGGCGTTCCATCTTTGGAAATATGGCTCATAATCGGCAAGGGTGTTGTGAACCTTGGTAAAATCCTGCATTGGTTGGAAGCGGGCATCTTCACGAGTCCAGACGTGCAAGTTCCTTGACTTGAGGTAGTCTTCGTAGTCTTGCCGCAGTTCACCGACGCTGGCGCGGGCAGTATTCAGTAGCTTTAATTCCATTTCAGTTGACGTCTTGCCATCTTCACTGCCCTCGACAATATTCTGTTTGCCCGAGCGAGCGGCCTGCACCATCTGATCTACGGTGCGGTCACCATACTTGGGCAAGAAGCGCTCACAGAAGACAAACGTCATCTGGTAGAGCACCTCGGACTTCTGATAAAACCACAAGTCCTGCCACTTGGGCACCCGGCGAAAGATGCTCTGGAACTCGGGGGTCTTACCGCTCTCGTTACTATCTTTATCGTTCCCGTTCATTACCTTTTATAGTATTTATAGTATCTATAGCCGCTATAGTTCAGATAGTGATTAAACTTCTATTTCGGCGCTCATCAGTTTGGGCAGGAGACGGTCTCGGGCCTCGCTGAGGTTGCGGATTTGTTCAGATTTATTTCTTATACTATCAAAGAATGGTTTGGTTATACTTGACCATTTTTGAATTAACTCAATAGAAGGTAGAATTATGCTTTTTTCTGAAAGCCTACCTTGGCTAATCTTTGGTTGTGCAGCCCCAGTAACCACATCGCTAATTGGCATTTCTTTAAACATCATATAAAGATATTCTGTCGAAATGCCATCAGCTCCTCGTAAAACATGGGCATGATTATTAACCCAAAACTTTCCCCAAACATATTGTAAAACCGGGTAATTCTCAGGAGTTATTACTGTTCCATCTTCGCCTAACAGTAGATAAATGCCATCAAACAGATAATCATCCACATAATCCATAAGAGTTGCAGCCCCGTAATAGGGAAAGATTTTTTCCATCGACATCCTCTGCATCGACGATAATGGCTTTCTTTTTTTGTCAAAAAACACAAGAATTTCGCCGAGTTTTTTCTTTTGCCAGGATTGGGGGAGGTTGTTGATGATGGGGGTGGATTGGTGGCCGGGGAAGCGTAGGTCAACGAACCATTCTTTGTAGAGACGTTGTGCGGCTTCTTCGAGCAACTTGATTTGGCGCTGGTAG
>JAFQZK010000030.1 GCA_017405965.1 Muribaculaceae bacterium
GCGCCGTACGGGCTGAAAAGTAATAAGGTGGTCATAGCGTGAGGGTCCCACCTCTTCCCATTCCGAACAGAGAAGTTAAGCCTCACCACGCCGATGGTACTGCGAAAGTGGGAGAGTAGGTAACCGCCCCCTATGAGGGAGTCACTGGTAAAACAGCGGCTCCCTCGTTTTTTTGTTGTCACCGGTCACCGCGCGAGGGTCCCACCTCTTCCCGTTCCTGGCACAGAGCCCTATGCGTCACCACGACAATGGTCAGCGACGCGGGAAGGCGCAGGTAACCGCCCCCTAAGAGGGAGTCAATCGTCAAGGTTGGCTCCCTCGTTTTTTTGTTGTCACTGGTCACCGCGCGAGGGTCCCACCTCTTCCCTTTCCTGGCACAGAGCCCTAAGCGTCACCACGACAATGGTCAGCGACGCGGGAAGGCGTAGGTAACCGCCCCCTAAGAGGGAGTCAATCGTCAAGGTTGGCTCCCTCGTTTTTTTGTTACCTGAGAGCAATGGGAATACTGGGAAGACAGGGAATAACTTGTAGAGACGCAAAATTTTGCCTCTCCCATCGTTAGGCGTTACTAATATCCTGCCCTTGAGACGCAAAATTTTGCGTCTCTTCATGATGGCAAAATAGAAAAGGGCGATGCCGTGGATGGCGCCGCCCTTTTGTGTGATTGTTGTGATTTCTACTTTACTTCCCGTTCCTGGCACAGAGCCCTAAGCGTCACCACGACAATGGTCAGCGACGCGGGAAGGCGCAGGTAACCGCCCCCTAAGAGAGGTGATGTCAGCAATGATGTCGCCTCTCGTTTTTTTGTTGCCTGTAACGGATGAAACGGATACTGTGGGAATGCGGCTATCGCTGTGCTGGAACTCGGAGATCTCGGAGTGCTCGGAGGTCTCGGAGGTCTCGGAGTGCTCGGAGGTCTCGGAGGTCTCAGAGTCAGTGGTGCTGCTGTGGGGTGAGGGTGATGAAAGTGGGGGTTTGTTTGTTGAAATGGTGCTTTTTTAGTAATTTAGCCCCCAATAAATGTGGTGTGTTAATAACCAAAATGTATTATAGTGATGAAAATCAAGTGCTTATACTTTATTGTGGCCATGGCGGCAATGCTCTTGCCGTCGACGTTATCGGCAAGAATCGAGACGGCTTATTCGCCTGATCACAACCTTGTGGTCAACTTTGATGTGAAGGATGGCGTGCCATTTTATAATGTGTCTTACAAGGGGAATCAGGTTATTGGTGACAGTCGCCTGGGCCTGGAACTTGTGAGTGCTAAAGGCAATGGCGAGTTCAACAATTTTGACAACAAGGAGGTTGTCAACCAGAATTCGCTGTGTGACGGCTTCACGCTGTTGACAGCACGTTATTCGTCGTTTGATGAGACATGGCAGCCGGTCTGGGGCGAGGAGAGCAGTATCCGCAATCACTACAACGAGATGGCGGTGACGCTCCACCAAGACGAACTGGAACGGTATATCATTGTACGCTTTCGCGTGTATGACGACGGTGTGGGACTTCGTTATGAGTTCCCTCAACAGCCCAATCTCACCTATTTTGTCATCAAGGAGGAGCACACCCAGTTTGCGATGCCTGGTGACATCACCGCCTGGTGGATTGCCGGCGACTATGACACGCAGGAGTATCAATATACGCGTTCGCGCTTGAGTGAGATCCGAGAATTGCTGCCTGGCACGATTACGCCTAACGCGTCTCAGGAACAATTCAGCGCGACGGGCGTGCAGACCGCGCTGCAACTCAAGACCGATGACGGCCTGTATATCAACCTGCATGAAGCAGCGTTGGTCGATTATCCATGCATGCACCTGAATCTGGATGACAAGAACATGATATTCGAGTCGTGGCTCACGCCCGATGCCCAGGGTAACAAGGGCTACATGCAGACGCCGTGCCACACGCCGTGGCGCACCATCATGATTGTGGATGACGCCCGTAAGGTGCTGGCTTCCAGGCTGATTTTGAACTTGAACGAGCCTTGCAAGATTGAGGATACCTCATGGATCAAGCCCGTGAAATACATGGGCGTGTGGTGGGAACTCATCACCGGCAAGAACACCTGGAACTATACCGACCAGCTGCCGTCGGTCAAGCTGGGCGAGACCGATTACAGCAAGTTGCAGCCCAACGGACGCCACGGAGCCAACAACGAGAACGTGAAGCGTTACATCGACTTTGCCGCCGCCAACGGCTTTGATCAGTTGCTCATCGAGGGCTGGAACGAAGGCTGGGAGGACTGGTTCGGCAACAGCAAGGATTATGTGTTCGACTTTGTGACGCCCTATCCCGACTTTGACATCGATGGGCTTAACGAGTATGCCCACAGCAAGGGCATGCGCCTGATGATGCATCACGAGACCTCCTCGAGCGTGCGCAACTACGAGCGTCACCTTGAGGCCGCCTACCAGCTGATGGAAAAATATGGCTACAACTCGGTCAAGAGCGGTTATGTGGGTAACATCATTCCGCGTGGCGAGCATCACTATAGCCAGTGGTTGGTCAACCATTACCAGTACTGTGTGGAACTGGCTGCCAAACATCATCTTATGGTCAACGCCCATGAGGCCGTTCGTCCCACCGGATTGTGCCGCACATGGCCCAATCTGATCGGCAACGAGAGCGCACTGGGTACTGAATACCAGGCATTTGCCGGAACGCAGCCTGGTCACACTGCCATTCTGCCGTTCACGCGTCTGCAGGGCGGCCCGATGGACTATACGCCGGGAATCTTTGAGATGGATTTGGCTACATTCTCGCCCGAGAAGGACACGCATGTGCTCTCGACTATTTGCGGCCAGTTGGCGCTCTATGTGACGATGTACAGTCCGTTGCAGATGGCTGCCGATCTGCCCGAGAACTACGCCCGCTTCATGGATGCTTTCCAGTTCATCAAGGACGTGCCCGTGGATTGGGACCGTTCGGTTTATCTGGAGGCCGAACCGATGGAATATGTCACCATCGCCCGCAAGGACAAGGGCAGTGATGCCTGGTTCGTGGGCAGCGTGACAGGCAAGAATGCCCACGACAGCAATATCAAGCTCGACTTCCTGGACAAGGACCGCAAGTATGAGGCGACGATCTATGTCGACGGCAAAGCCGCCGATTACAGGACAAATCCGCAGGATTACGTCATCACCAAGAAGAAAGTAACCGCCAAGACGGCCTTGAAGCTGCACAGCGCTGCCGGTGGCGGCTTCGCTATCAGCATCAAGCCAATGTGATGTATATTCAATCCCCGGTGAAGACCGGGGATTGAAGTTTAGGGTTTAGGGTTTAGAGTTTAGGGGGACGTATCGTGCGAGCCAAAGGCTCGCAATACTCTGACGGGACAAAATCGGGTGCTGGTGGAGTGCTCGCGATGCGAGCAGTATAGAGTTTAGAGGGGCGTATCGTGCGAGCCAAAGGCTCGCAATACTCTGACGGGACATAATTGAGTGGTGGTGGAGTGCCCGCGATGTGAGCGGTTTAGAGAGGAACCTGTGTCATAATTGCGACTTGGTAATATAACCGTACTGTCGCACGGGAAATTAAACAAATTATTAAATTGAAATTGATAATCAATTTGATTAATTTCACGCCCGCAGGGCGGTAATAGTTCTAGCAGTTGAATTATGACACACCGTCCTTTTTGGGGGGTATAAAAAGAATGGGCAAGCAGCCGAAGCATACTTACCCAAATCCTCTCTCCACTGCGGTGCGTACGTGACTCGAACACGCGACCCCCTGCGTGACAGGCAGGTATTCTAACCAACTGAACTAACGCACCAACATGTGACTGCTAAGGAGCATTTCTTTTCCAAAGCGACTGCAAAGGTACGGCGACTTTTTGAATTGGCAAAACTTTTTGGCGAAAATTTTTCAAAAAAATATCACATCATCAATTAATAATCTGTAATTCAGCATGATAGGATAAACTCCTATTGAGGCGAATCAGATCATCTGATGATGTGATATCAAAGAATGAAACAGGTATCTTAGAGTCTTTCCTTCTCGCTGGAGCCCGCTCCGATGCCCTTGTACTTGCTCTGGGCTGCGTTGAACTTGTAACGCGGCCGGTGAATGTGTCGGCAACAGCGGTCATCACGGCCAGCAGCGCCATCATCAGTGTGAAAAAGTATCTTCTCATTTGTCTATAGGTTTTATTGAGTTATCTTGTTATTGGCAGGAATAGTATCCTACCGTTTTCCCTATAGACGTGCACTTGAGGGTGAAAGGTTGCAACCTTCCACTAATAATTTTTCACTTTCACCTTTTAGGGTGTTAAAATGGCCGCGGCAGAGCCGCGACATGGGGGACCGGCCGGGTGGTGGCTTTTACTGGAGGAACTCGGGGCGATCGGTGGGTTTACCAGGGGTCTTCGGCTTGGGATTCCTCCATGATTGCTTTGCCGTAGGGAGTGAGGTACTCGGGGGCGCTTGGGTCGTTGGGATAAAAGAGGGGGACGTCGATGTCGCCCTGAGCGAAGCTGGCAATCTCATAGACCTGGTAGACGAGATGCAGAAATCCCTCCTCGAAATACCATACCGATGGAATCTTCATGATACCGTCGTCGGGGAGGTAGAGGTCCTCCTCGGTGTAGTCATACTTGAGGTTGATGGACTTGAGGATGTGGGGACGGATTAATCCGGGGTCAATCAAGATATCCTTTAAAGTGACGATCTTGCCGAGTTCGGTGTCATAGGTGATGTAGTTGCGGTTATACATGCCATGGGCCCCTCCTGCATAGATATAGGAAAACAGATGGAATGTGGCGAACCGCTTGCCCAGAGACTTGAGTTCAACGGAATGGGTAGAGGAAGAGACTGAGGATTCTATATCATTAAAACTGTCAAGAATTTGATAGGGGCCGTTGTCGCCAAAGGACACACCATTCTCGTTGTCGGAGTACAATATGTACTCGATAGCCTGATCCATCTGCTTGATGTCGTCCTTGCCTGTCAGCCATTTGCAGATGGCCTCTTGCAGATTGGGGCACTCCTTGCCATTGAGCATCACAGGCCAAAGGGCCTTGATGGAGTTCTGCAGATACTGGGCGTCTTCTCCTGTGCCGAGTTTGGCCCTGACGGTCTTGTCGATGTTATTGAACTGACACGGTTTTTCGTTTGAAAATGATTGTGCCATGGCAGAGGCTGTCCACGCCATGAGTGTAATTGATGCCAAGAAAAGAATTATCCTGTTCATGTGAGTGAAAGTTGATGGGGGAGAGGTAGTTTTAATCGGTGTAGTTGATGAGCTCGAGGCCGTAGGGGGTGAAGAGGCGTTTCATCTCCTCGGGCTTGAGCAAGTAGGGATAGATGGGGGCGTCGATCATGCCCTGGGCGTAGCTGGCAATCTCATAGACCTGATAGACGACGTGAAGCACCATGTCGTCGATGAAGAAGTCTCGGGGCAAGGGCAGCAGGCCGTTGTCAGGGATGAAGAGGTCATCCTTGTTGTAGTCGTAGTTGTTCTTGATGGCCTTGAAGATGGCGGTGCGCAGCAGGGTAGTGTCGGCGATGATGTCATTGAGGGAGACGGCTTTCCCGGTCTTCATGTCGTAGGTGACATAATTGTTGGCATAAACGCCATGGGCTGCTCCGGCCATATAGGAATAGGTGCCCAGGTGGTAGGTGAGCAGACGGTCGGTCATGCTTTCCATGTCCACCTTGATTTCGCTGGTCGATAACTTGTCCTCATTCTGCTTGACCGACTTGACCTGGACAAGGCTCTTGCGGTCATACTCGGTGTAGTTGCTGGGGTCCAGCAAGCAGTTGACGGCTTTTTCCAGCGTGTTGAGTTCGGCGCTGTCGGTCATGGACCTAAGCAGGGCCTGCTGGAGTTCGGTGCAAGGCTTGCCGTTGATGACCTCGGGCCAGAAGGCTGTGAACTGATTGTCGAAGTAGAGCGTGTCGCGCTCCTCATCGACGTAGTAGAACATCTTCTCTTCCTTGATGTTGGTGAAATGACACTGTGAATCGTCGCCGACGGTGGCGACTTCCTCACTGACCGACTCGTTCATGCGGTTGTTGTTGCTGTTGCATGACAGCATGAGTGCCAGCATCAGCATGATGAAAAGGATATTCTTGCCCATAATCGTTGATTTGTTTAGTCTTGTACCTGCAAAGGTATATATTATTAAGGATATCCTGTCCAGTAAGGGCAAAAAAAATCCTCGACTCACGTCGGGGATTGCTTAACTAATTAACCTTCTAATACCATTAACATAAACCTTAAAACATTTTGTTTTTATCTGAAAAAACAACTGTCTCACGACACCTGATTTCTCATAACCTTAAAAACTATTACCATGAAAAACCGATGCAAAATTAGCGCCAATATGTTTTATAACATAATTTTTGAGCACAAAATGGCCAATAATTAACAAAAATTTGCAGTAAACACAAGATTTGCCGCAAATTTTACAGTTGTTAACAATCTAGTTCCTTTATCTCCTGGTGAGGGTGGCAAAGTAAATCATGTCGATTTCCTCGTAGGAAAAATCGGCGCTGAAGAAGTTGCCGGTCTTGAGTTTCAGGCAGTCGGACAGGCGCTGCAGAGCACGCTCGAACATCTCCTGGTGATCGAATGCCAGCGGGGGCAGCTGATTGATGGGGAACCAGCGTGCAACGCGGGCATCGTCGCCGCCCATGACCTCCTGCACACGCGTGAGGGTGAAGTACGCGATTGAGATGACGCGCTCGCGCGGGTCGCGGTCGGGCGCCGCGAAAGCACCCAGCTGCTCGATGTTGGTCACTTGCAGGCCAGTTTCCTCCATCAGTTCACGACGAGCGCCGTCGGGGGCATCCTCGTCGATGTTAAGGAAGCCGCCGGGAAAAGCCCAGCAGCCCTTGTAGGGCTCGCCGCCGCGCTCGATGAGCAGCACGTTGAGGTGTAGTCCGTCATAGCCGAACACGACACAGTCGGTCGTCACGGCAGGGTGGGGATATCGGTAGCAAAAATTTCCGTCCATAGGGCTTCGTTATTATTCGATGAAGAAAATATCCATGTCTTGAGTGCTGGCCGGCTTGTCGATGGTCAGATGTTTCATTGCTTGGAATGTTCGTTAGTGATCTTGTTATAGTAGAAGTTGAGCACGTCGCTGGCGGCAACGAACGAGGTCTGCTTGCCGGCCAGTACCGTATCCTCCTTGATGGAGAGCAGGCGCTCGATTTCGGGGTCGAAGTAGAAGCGCGCCAACAGTTGCTCGTTGATGGTCTCGCGCATCCAGTAGCGCTCCTGCTCGTGACGTTTCTCGTCGAAGTAGCCGCTCGCCTTGACGTGGGCGAAGTAGCGGTCGATCATGTCCCAGACGCCCTCGATGTTCAGGTCGTAGTAGCCCGAATAGGTGATGACCTCGGGCAGGAAGCCGCTGGGAGGGAGGGGATAGAGGTGGAGGGCGTTGCGGAACTGAGCAGCAGCCAGATTGGCGCGCTCGATGTTGTCGCCGTCACACTTGTTGATGACGATGCCGTCGGCCATCTCCATGATGCCGCGCTTGATGCCCTGCAGTTCGTCGCCCGTTCCGGCCAGCTGGATAAGCAGGAAGTAGTCCACCATCGAGTGAACGGCGATTTCGCTCTGTCCCACGCCGACGGTCTCGACAAAGATGGTGTCGTAGCCAGCCGCCTCACACAGCACGATGGTCTCGCGCGTCTTGCGTGCCACGCCGCCCAGCGAGCCTGCCGAGGGGGAAGGGCGGATGAACACGTCGGGCTCAACGGCCAGGCGCTCCATGCGCGTCTTGTCACCCAGGATGGAGCCTTTGGAGCGCTCGCTGCTGGGGTCAATGGCCAGCACGGCCAGTTTGTGGCCCTGCTTGATGACATGCATGCCGAAGGAGTCGATCGACGTGCTCTTGCCGGCGCCAGGCACACCCGTGATGCCGATGCGTCGCGAGTTGCCCGTGTAGGGGAGGCACTTCTCGATGACCTCCTGGGCGATGATCTGGTGCTCGGCGTTGCGGCTCTCGACCAGCGTGACGGCCTGTCCCAGCACGGCGCGGTTCCCCTTGCGAATGCCCTCGACGTACTCGGCGGGCGTGAGTTGCGGTTTGCGCTTGCGTTTCAGGTAGGGATTCACGCTGGGCAGCTGCTCCACGCCGCTGTTCACCTGCAGTCCGGTGAATTGTTCGTCGTTCTCGGGGTGCTGCGAGGGGCAACCTTCGGTATGTTGTACGATTTTAGTATTCTTTTTTGCCATTTGTCTTTATGTCGGTTTGAAGTTATTTCTTGTCGATGATACCCACGAGTTTGATGGTCAACTGTGGCGAGTCGGGGTCATTGGACAGCAATGTGAGCGGCACGTTGAGCATCTTTTCGTCGGTCAGCGTCGGGTCGATTGTTACCGTGACCGTCGCTGTCTTGCCGCGCTTGACCTCGGTGCGGTTAGCGCTGACTTGGATGAACTCATCGGCGGGAACCCACAGGCGCCTGATGATGAGGTTGTTCTTGCCCTTGTTGGTGACGGTGAAGGTGCGGGTGAGGGATTGGCCCGGGGTGATGGTGCCGAAGTCCAGACGGTCGTCGCAGTCCACCCTGATCACTGGCGCGTCGCGGCGTTCCTGGTCGGTCAGGCCTTCAAAATCTTCCATCACCTGTGCCATCACATTGATGACCGCCGAACCGGCTGTCGCTTGCGACGGTTGCCGCAATGGCTTGCAAGAAAGTGTCAGGCTGTCCATATTGAAGCCCCATTGGGGTGCATGTTTCGAGAGGTAATGGACCGTCAAGGCCGTGACCCGGCCGGGAGGTACCGTGTCGGGGACGACAGCGGGCCGCATGTGCGGTTTGTCGCTCGCGACGGCAACGAGAATCGTGTCGGTCGAAGCGTTGTAGGCACTCAGGTATTGTGTCCTGTTCTTGCCGCGGGAGAGTTCCCCGAAGGGGATATTACGCTGGCTGATGCGCAACGACCCCGCCTGCACGGGATATTGCTTGTCGAGGGTCGCGGCGCTGGGAATCACGTTGCCCGTAATTTCCAGGAGAGTGCGCTTGGGCTCGGTATTGGTGAAGACGAGCACCTCCTTGGTGAACTGGCCAGGGCGCCCCGCAGGGTTATAGGAAATCTCGATTGCGGCGGTGTCGCCGGGCTGGATGGGAGTCTCGGGGTAGTTGGTGGCCGTGCAGCCGCAGCCCACCTGCGCCCTGACGATGAGCAGCGGCTCATCGCCCGTGTTCACCAGCCGCATGTCGCAACGCACCTTGCCGTTCTCTTCCAGAAAAACGCCAAAGTCGTGCTGTCGCTCCAGCCAGGTCACTTGAGGCTGTGCGACGGCAATCAGTGCCGTCAAGGCAAGCAGCGTTATGGTCGTTAAGTGTCTCACTTATTTCTTGGGGATGACGGTGCCCTCGATGCGCAGCACGTGGGTGCCCTCCTTGCCGTTAGTCTTGATTTTCACCGTCTTCTTGAAGGCACCGGGGCGTCCGATGGGGCTGAAAGTCACCTTGATTTTGCCCTTCTTGCCCGGCTTGATGGGCTTGGTGGGGTACTCGGGACGTGTGCAGCCACACGAGGCCGTGGCATCGATGATGAGCAGCGGCTTGTTGCCCGTGTTGGTGAACTCAAAGGTGCAGCTCACGGGTCCGGCCTCCTCCTTGATGGTGCCGAAGTCGTGGGTCTTGACGGCAAAAGTGGCCTCGGCCTTCTTGTCGTCGGCCATGGCGCTGATAGCCACCATACACACAGCGATAATTGCTATGAATAAACGCTTAGTCATTGTATTATCAGTTTTTGTTCGGTATAACCTGCAAAGTTAGAAACATTTTTTGGGATACATGTCCAAAAACCGAAAATTTGTGGGAATGTTATGAAGATAGAGTTTTTGAATTTTGGATTTTAAGGGCAAATGATTATTTTTGCATCATCAATCCAAAAAGTATTAACTTAAAGACTATCACTATTATGAAAAAAGCAAGATTACTCATTGCATTGCTGGTGATGCTGATTGCCTCCAGCGGCTATGCCCAGGACAGTTACCGTGAGGCTATAAGTGATTATTTGTCATTATTCGGCAAGTATAATCAAATGGATAAAGCCATGCGTGAAATTAACGGAACCGTTTTTATGCAGAGTGACAAAGTGGACTTGGATATGTTGACCGAGCGTTATATACAGGAGGTTTTCCAAGACCACATGGTAGACTTATTTGAACCCATGATGAAAGAACGTGATGTCACAGAAGCCGACTTGAGAACTATCATTGCAATGGCGGTTACCCCCGAGGGAAAGACATATTTAGCCCACGAGAACGAGTGGAATGACAAGTTGTCCGAGGTCTCGGGTGAATACATGTCGCAGCTCTTGGAAGGCGTTGAACCTGAGAATTTGCAAGTGAATCCAGACATCGATGCCGTTTATGCCGCCAAATTCCAAAAGCTGTGGAAAGATTGTGGTATTGAGGAAAAATCAATCCGCATCATGGATGGAGCATTTTCTGGTGAGAAGTTTGGCGAGACGCCAGAAACCGGTAGATTAAAGACCTGGGTTGACAATTTAGGCACGATGGCCTTGAATGCCGCTTACGGCAGCATGACACTGGAGGATTTAGACTTCGGCGTGAAGTTATACAGCAATGAGTCTTTCCTCAAGGCCACAAACACATCGGACATGAATATTTACAGCTTAATGGGTATAGGCGCTCAAATCATGATGAAATATCTCGACTGGATGGAATCCCAAGGTGCTCAGCCGAACGAGAAGTTGCAAAGCATAAAGATGCTCAAGAGTCTGATGGAATCGACAAGTAACAGCTATGTCGAAGACGAATAAGTCTTAGAGTATTATTCAGCCTAAGGATACTTCACATTAATGCCATCAGTCGTTAATCATGCCAGCGGCTGATGCTCTTTGCCCCTCGCCAGATAATTTGTAGCGCAAAGTTGTCTGCTTGTACCGACTTTTTATCTATTATTGCAGAATTAAACTCAAAGCGAATTAACTTTAAAACTATAATAAAATATGAAAAAGACAAGATTACTTATTGCATTGCTGGTGATGCTGGTTGCCTCCAGCGGCTATGCCCAGGACAGTTATCGTGAGGCCGTGAAGCAGTACCTGAATGTGGATGAGAAGTTTGAACGGCTCCAAGTCATCATACCGGTCTGGAAGATGTTGTTCGCCAACGATGGCAAGGTGAACCTTGACCAGTTGAACGAACGTTATCTCAAAGAGCAAATGGTGGATGATTACATTGAAATACTGATTCCCCCATTACAGGCCCAAAACATAACAGAAGCCGACTTGCAGGAAGTTCACTCACTGCTTTCCACACCCCAGGGCAAGACTTATGCAGCCCATCTAGCGGAATGGCAAAACGAGTGGGATACCGAGGTCATGAGCCTCATGCTGGATGTAGTCTATGAAATGGATACTGAAGAGGAACTCGAACTAGAGCCTGTTCAACTCAATGCCGACATCGATGCCGCCTTTGCCACAAAGGTGACGAAGTTAGTGGATGACATGTCTATCGTGTCGACATTTGTTGAGACATTGAATGAACCCAGCCCGTTCGGTCCCGATGATGAGACGGACCCAAAGGTGATAGACTGGTTCAAAGAAAATTTGCCCGTCATAGCACTGAATACTGCTTATGGCATGTTAACTGACGAAGACCTGGATTTCGGCCTAATGCTTTTCACCAAGGAGTCGTATCGTAAAGTTGTGGATTTTTCGAACAACAATGATGATAAATTAATGGTGACCGCCTTGTTGACAAAGTATATGGAATGGATGAATGCACAAGGTGCAACACTCAGAGAGGATCCTGCTGCTGTCGGGGACATTTTCAAGGCTTTATTGAATGGGTAATGCAGGTATAGACTATAATTTTGCCGATGATATAGACCTTGGCGACCGCGAGTCCAACTAGCAGATGCATGATTAGCGATATTTCTTAAGAACTCACGTTTCGGCGTTGAGAATTCAAGATTTATCTCGCAGTTGCCGAAACAGCTTCTACCAGCCGCTGTCCGAGTGATCGATGACAGCGGCTGATGTCATAGTCGGAGGTGCCGACGGTTTTTTTAGCGTTTTTCTGCGAGAATTAGGGTTTGTAATAGCTTTTTTAGTAAATTTGCAGGATAAAACCCAAATTTAAGTACGATCATGATGAAGAAAATCTTGCTTTCTCTCGCCGCAGTGACGGCGATGACGGCGATGGCCGACACGCCGTTGTGGATGCGTTTTGCGAGCATCTCGCCAGACGGTAACAAGATCGCGTTCTGCTACAAGGGTGACATCTATGTGGTGCCCTCCAGTGGCGGACAGGCTGTGCAGTTGACCTCACAGTCGAGTTATGAAACCATGCCCGTGTGGTCGCCCGACGGCGCTACGCTGGCCTTTGCCAGCGACCGTAAGGGTAACAACGACATCTATGTGATGCCCTCGACCGGTGGCCAGCCCAAGCAGCTCACGCGCAACAGCGCTGCCGAGACGCCGTGGACCTTCAGCCCCGATGGCAAGTACATCTATTACAGTGCCGCCATCCAGGACCCTGCGAGCAGCATGCTTTTCCCGAGCGGCCGCTTGACCGAGGTGTACAGGGTGCCTGTTGAGGGAGGCCGCTCCACGCGCGAGTTGGGCACCCCTGCCGAGTACATCTGCTGGAACAAGACCGGTGATTACTTCGTTTATCAGGATCGCAAGGGCGGCGAGGATGAATACCGCAAGCATCACACCTCGTCGATTACACGCGACATCTGGTGCTATGACGCCAAGACCGGTCATCACACCAACCTGACCAACATCGGCGGCGAGGACCGCAACCCCGTCCTCAGTCCCGACGGCAAGACGGTCTATTTCCTGAGCGAGCGCAACGGCGGCTCGATGAACGTCTATTCGATGCCCCTCGACCATCCCAGCCAGTTGACTGCAGTGACCAACTTCACCGTCAACCCCGTGCGCTTCCTCTCCATCGCCAATAACGGCACATTGTGCTTCACCCAGGACGGTGAACTTTACACCATGCGCCAGGGCGGTCAGCCCAGCAAGGTGAACATCAGCCTGTGGCATGACGACAGCGACCAGATCCAGAACCTGTCGTTCACCCGCGGCGCTACCGATGCCGCGGTATCGCCCGATGGCAAGATGGTGGCCTTTGTCGTTCGCGGCGAGGTCTTTGTGACCTCGGTGGAATACAGCACCACCAAGCGTATCACCAACACCCCCGCTGCCGAGAACTGGGTATCGTGGGGCGCCGACAACCGTACGCTGGCCTATGCTACCGAGCGCAACGGCAACTGGGAACTCGTCCTCGCCACCATCGAGCGCAAGGATGACCCCAACTTCCCCAACGCCACCCTCATCAAGGAAGAGATCCTGCTGCCCTCGACCACGGTTGAGCGCATGTATCCCTGCCTGTCGCCCGATGGCAAGAAACTGGCCTTTATCGAGGACCGTACCTACCTCAAGGTTTATGACCTCAAGACCAAGCAGGTTACCCAGGTGACCGACGGCTCGACCTGGTATGAGACCAACGGCGGCTTCGACTACAGTTGGTCGCCCGACGGCAAGTGGTTTGCCCTCGAGTTCATCGGCAACCAGCGTGACCCCTATACCGACATCGGTATCGTGTCGGCCAACGGCGGTCCCATCACCAATATCACGGGTAGTGCCTACATCAGCGAGGGGCCCCGCTGGGTCATGGAGGGCAATGCCATCATGTTCCGCAGCAACCGCTTCGGTATGCGCAGCCACGCCTCGTGGGGCTCGCAGGACGACGTCTTCCTGGCCTTTGTCAACCAGGAGGCCCTCGACCGCTACAACCTCAACAAGGAGGATTACGAACTGCTGACCGAGGCCGAGAAAGAAGCCAAGAAAGCTGAGGATAAAGCCGCCGAGGCTGCCAAGAACAGCAAGAAGAAAGGCAAAGATGCCGCACCCGCTGCCAAACCCGCCAACAAGGACATTAACGTCGAGCTGGCCGGCATCGAGGACCGCATCGTGCGCGTGACGCCCAACTCGAGCAACATCTCGGGCTGCATGGTCACGCCCGACGGCGAGTCGCTCTACTACCTGTCGGCCTTTGAAAAGGGTTATGACCTGTGGAAGATGGACCTGCGCAAGCACGAGACCAAGCTGTTGAACAAGATGGGTGGCGGCGGTGCCGACATTCAGGCCAGCAAGGATGGCAAGACGCTGTTTGTGCTGGGTGGCAGCAGGATGCAGAAGCTCACCGTTGCCAGTGACAAGCTCACGGGCATCGATTACAAGGCCGACATGAAGATGGACCTGTTCGCCGAGCGCGAGTACATGTTCAACCATGTGGACAAGCAGATCACCAAGCGCTTCTACAACCTCAACTACCACGGTTGTGACTGGAAGGCCAACGTGGAGACCTACCGCAAGTTCCTGCCCCACATCAACAACAATCAGGACTTCGCCAACCTGTTGAGCGAGTTGCTGGGTGAGCTGAACGCTTCGCACACCGGTGGCCGTTTCTATCCCACCAGCGGCGAGGCCACATCCGACCTGGGTCTCATCTACGACTGGAGCTATACCGGCAACGGACTCATGGTGGAAGAGGTGATCGAGGGCGGCCCGCTGGCCAAGGCCAAGAGCAAAATCAAGCCCGGTGTCGTTCTTGAGAAAATCAACGGCACTTACATCAACCTGGATAACGACTATACCGAGTTGCTTAACGGCCAGGCCGGCAAGAAGACCCTGCTCTCGCTGTTCGACCCCAACACCGGCAGACACTGGGAAGAGGTTGTGAAGCCCATCAGCAAGGGCGCCCTTGGTGACCTGATGTACAAGCGCTGGGTAAAGCGTAACGCCCACATCGTGGACAGCCTGTCGGGCGGCCGCCTGGGCTATGTTCACCTGGAGTCGATGAACGACGCCAGCTACCGCGACATCTACAGCGATGTACTGGGTAAATACAACAAGCGTGACGGTATCGTCATCGACACCCGCTTCAACGGCGGAGGTCGCCTGCACGAGGACATCGAGGTGCTCTTCAGCGGCAAGAAGTATTTCACTCAGGTCATCCGCGGCCGCGAGGCCTGCGACATGCCCAGCCGCCGCTGGAACAAGCCCAGCATCATGCTGCAGTGCGAGGCCAACTACAGCAACGCGCACGGCACGCCCTGGGTTTACAGCCATGACAAGTTGGGCAAACTTGTGGGTATGCCCGTTCCCGGCACCATGACCAGTGTGTCGTGGGAGCGCCTGCAAGACTCGTCGCTCGTGTTCGGTATTCCCATCATCGGATACCTGCTGCCCGAGGGCAATTACCTCGAGAACACGCAGTTGGAACCCGATATCAAGATCGCCAACAACCCCGAGACCGTCGTCAATGGTGAAGACTTGCAGCTCAAGGCTGCCGTCGAAGAATTGATGCGCGAGTGTGGACTGAAATAACAATTAACTCATGTGGGGCCCCTTTGGGGTCCCACGTTTTTAATCTTATATCTCATATGATCGATTTTATCACCAACAACTTGTCCGACATTATCGGTTACTCCGGTTCGATCTGTCTGGTACTTGGCTACATGCCCCAGGCTATCTACACCATCCGTACCCATGACACCGACGGCATCGCCTTGCCCACCTTCCTGATGATGGGTATAGGCGGTATCTTGTTTGCCATCCAGGGCCTGATGCTTGAAAACTGGCCGCTGTTCATCACCAATGTCATCACCACCGTGTCGAGCGCCATTGTGTTCGGCATCAAGATGTACAACGACTATTGGAAGAAAAAGTAGCTGTCCTGCACCAAGCATTTCTCTGCATGTTTATCGGGTTATGGATTTCAAGGGAGAGGATTAAAAAGCATTTTTTTCTTTGACAGGTCAAAAATAACCCTTAACTTTGAAAACTTTTCATGGTGGGACGACCTTTCTTGCTGTGGATTATGTGAAATTAACTTAAACGTTAAGCACTTAACCTTATCTGTGATCACTATAAATTTAATATATTACTTTTATGAGACTGAAACTGTTTTTGCTATTAGCACTCTTTGCTACCCTGCCGCTGCTGGCCCAGCGAGCTGGCGTGCAGGGCGTGGTGATTGACGCCAAGAGCGGTCTGCCAGTAGTCGGCGCGACTGTCATTCTCGACGATCAAGGCGATGCAGCCACAACGGGCACCGACGGTTCGTTCATCATTGATGATGCGCATCCCGGTCCCGATCAACTGCTTGTCCTCGCCTACGGCTACACTGACTGGGTGCTTGACGTTGTGATCGTCAACGATGTGGTAGAGAATCTGGGCACGATACAGATTGAACCTGTATCCTTTGAGAGCGCCCAGACTCTGGAGTTCCGAAATGCCATGTCAGACATGGTTCTCACTGAGTCTCAGCTTGAGGATGAAGCGGGCAACACTCAGGAAATCGCCCTGTTGAGCGGTGCGAGTGACAACCCCTTCTATCAGGCGTCGAGTTACACCTTCAGCGCGATGCGTTTCCGCATCCGTGGCTACGAGAGTAACAAGACCGAGGTTTATATCAACAGCATCCCGTTCAACGACGGTGTGCGTTTTGCCTTCAACTACTCGATGACCGGCGGTATGAACCAAGCCTTCAGGAACAAGACTGTCGGTATGGGCTTGGAAGACAACAACTACGGTTTTGGTGGCATTGGCGGTGCCAGCAACATCAAAACCTTTGCTGCTGATTATGCGCCCGGCACGCGACTGAGTCTTGCTTACACCAACGGCAATTACCGTTGGCGCGGCATGGTGACGCATGCCACCGGCTTGAACAAGCATGGTTGGGCCATGACACTTTCGGCCGTGGCACGTTATGCCGACGAGGGTGTCTATCCCGGCTCGTTCTACAACAGCTGGGGTTACTTCCTGTCGGTGCAGAAGGTTTTCAACCCGCAGCACTCGTTGACGCTGACCACCTTTGGCGCTCCGACGAAGCGTGCCGCCAACTCGGCCGTGTTCGAGGAGGTGTGCAGGCTGGTGGGCAGCAACATGTACAGTCCTGACTGGGGCTGGCAAGACGGCAAGAAGCGCAACAGCAAGGTTGTTGAATCCTTCGACCCCACTGCTATCCTGAACTGGCTGTGGAAGCCCAATTCAAGCACTTCGGTCAACACTGGTTTCGCCTATCACAAGTCGTTCTACAGCAAGGCCGCCCTCAACTGGTACAAGGCCGCTGACCCGCGTCCCGACTATTACCGTTACCTGCCGTCGTATTATGACGTGAATTCCGAAGCGTTTGACCTTTACTACGACCGTTGGCACAACGGGAGCGAGTACACCCAGATTCTGTGGGACGACCTGTATCAGGTCAACCAGTTGAACAATTATCTGGCAGGTAAGGACGGCAAGGAAATGGGTTCGACCTATGTGCTCGAGAATCGTCACAGCAACCAGTCGAGCTTCACGCTGTCATCGACGCTCAACAAGCGCTTCTCCCACCAGCTGCTCATGCAGACCGGTGTCAACGCCAACTACACGATGTCGTCCTACTACAAGACGGTCAAGGACTTGTTGGGTGGCAGGTACTGGCTTGACGTTGACAACTTCAGCGAGCGCGACTTCCCCGATAATCCCGCGATGGCTCAGAACGATATGGATAACCCCAACCGCAAGGTGGGCAAGGGTGACCGTTTCGGCTACGACTACAACATGCTGACGACGAAGGCCCAGTTGTGGCACCAGTGGGTACTCAACCTGGCCAAGTGGGAATTGTTCGCCAGTGTCAAGGGTGACTATTTCCAGTTCCAGCGTGACGGTAAGATGCGCAATGGCCGTGCTCCCGAGAACTCCTTGGGCAAGGGCGATGTGCATCGTTTCCTGACCTATGGCGCCAAGGGTGGTATCACCTTCAAGCTCGATGGCCGCAACAGCTTCACGGGTCATGCTTTCTATGGCACCGAGGCTCCTCGCCCCTACGATGCCTACATCTCATCGCGCACCAAGGACGATGTGATCGACCTCAAGGTGGAGAAGATCTTCTCGGCCGACCTGAGTTATACGATGAGTTACCGCAACTTCAAGGGCGTTGTCACCGTATTCTATACCGACCAGCGCGACAACACCGAGCGCACCGCGTTCTATGATGACCTGCACAGCACGTTCATGAACTATGCGCTCACCGGTGTTCACAAGCAGTACAAGGGCGTTGAGGTGGGCTTCAGCTACAAGCTGTCTCCCTCACTGACCATGAGCGGTGCTGCCAACATTGCCCGCTACCAGTACAAGAACAACCCCTACGGTACCCGCAGCTACGAGAATGGTTCGGAGCCTGATGAGACCAACCAGGTTTATCTCAAGAACTACTATGTTGCCGGAACGCCCCAGGAGTGCTATATGTTAGCCTTTAACTGGGCCGGTCCCAAGCAGTGGTACGTTGAGTTGAATGGCGCATGGATGAACCGCTCCTATGTGAGCATCGCTCCCACCCGCCACGAGGTCATCAAGGACCTGTATCAGCTGGCCGACAACGAGGCGCAGCTCAGGGACATGATTGCCGACATCGCGCAGCAAGAGAAACTGAACGAGGCCCTGGTGTTCAACGCCAGCATCGGTCACGTGATCTACATCAACCGCACGGCATCGTTCAACATCAACCTGAACCTGAACAACATTCTTGATAACAAGAATATCCAGACGGGAGGTTACCAGCAGGGTCGTACCGACACCAAGGACTATACCAACACGTCGACCAAGTTCCCCAACAAGTACTACTACGCTCAAGGTTTCAAGATGTTCCTGAACCTGGGTCTGAAGTTCTGATGTGCAAGAAATAGATATTAACTAAGACAATAAAAATCATACAATATGAAACGTTTTAATTTCTATCTGAGCTTGGTGCTCCTGTTGGCATTGGCCACGGCTTGCAATGATAAGTTTGACGACCAGGATCTGAAAACCCCAGTCGCCAAGCACACTCCCAATATGACCATTGCCGATTTCAAGGCCAAGTACTGGCAAGATGCTGTCAATTACATCGACACCGTCAAGGAGGACATCGTCATCCACGGTTGGGTGACCAGTACCGATGTGAGCGGCAATATCTACAAGAACCTGTACATCTATGACGGCACCGCTGCTCTGTCGATATCCATCAACCAGAACAGCCTGTGCAACAAATACCGCATCGGTCAGGAACTCGTTCTGCCGTTGAAGGACTATTATGTCGGTAAATATAATGGCCAGCAGCAGTTGGGCTATCCGGCATGGTATCAAAAGGGCCGCACGTGGGAAGCCACGTTCCTGCCCCAAGCCATGTGGGAGGATATGGTCGAACTCAACGGCCTGCCTGATCCCTCCAAGGTAGAGCCCCTCGAAGTGAGGTTGGGCGACTTCTGCGAAGACTTCTCAACCGCGACATTGTTGAAATACCAGGGCCGCCTGGTGCGCATCAATGGTGTTGAGTTTGATGGTGCCGGAGAGCTGACTTTCTCGGACAAAGACGCTTCCAGCAATCGCACTATCCATGACGATTCAGGTAAGACATTGACATTGCGCAACAGCAATTATGCCGACTTTCGCGCTGTTACCCTGCCAACCGGCAAGGTGGACATCATCGGTTTGCTCGGTTCCTATTCCAGCAACACCTGGCAGCTCTACCTGCGCACGATTGACGATGTGAAACCCGCCAATTAATTTGAGAATCAAGCAAAAAACAGAATAACGATATGAAAAGCATTAAATATTTTCTTGGACTGATGCTACTGCTGGTTCTCGTGACGTCATGTCATGAAGAGTTTGACCAGCCGCCAGTTTACATTCCTGTTGCCGATGCTGTCCCGAATATGACCATCGCCGAGTTCAAGGCAAAACATTGGCAGGAAAGTGCCAACTATGTGGACACCGTGACCGAGGATGAGGTCATTCATGGCTGGGTGACTGCAAACGATATCAGCAACAACATCTATAAGACCGTTTATATCAGTGACGGAACTGCAGGCCTGTCGATTTCCATTTCCCAGAACGAACTTTACAAGAAGTTCCGCGTGGGCCAGGAGGTCGTCCTTCCCATGAAGGGCCACTATGTGGGCAAGGCCACCGGCCAATTGAATGTGGCTGCTCCTTACTATTATGTCAACAGGAATAGCGGTGACAGCACGCTGGAATGTCTCAACATGTCGGCCGCCGAGATGGAATCGCTGATTCAGTACAACCGAATGCCCGACGTGAGCAAGGTGGATACCGTTGACGTCGAGATCAGTGAATTCCAAAACAAGTTTGACTCCGAGACCCTGCGCAAGTATCAGGGCCTGCTCGTGCGCATCAAGAACGTGGAATTTGTGGAGGGCGACGGCCGCACCCCTTATGCCGAAGACGGCAGTTCCAACACGAACCGCACGATTATGGACATGAGCCGCAACAAGCTCATTGTCCGCAACAGCCGCAGTGCCGACTTCGCCACCACCCCGCTGCCGCTTGGCCGCTATGATGTCGTGGGTATCCTCGGTTTCTACCAGACTAGCTCCAGCACCTGGCAGTTCTACTTGCGCACCATCGAGGACGTGATGGGCGAAGGCAAGAAGGGAACCATCACTCTGCCGTATTCGGTAGCCGATGCTATCGAGAATCAGAATACCGGCGCCATCGGCTGGATTGAGGGTTATATCGTGGGTGCCGTTGCACCTGAGAAGACCACCGTGAGCAGCAATGCCGACATCGAGTGGAGTGCACCCACTCAGCTCGATAATACCATCGTGATTGCCGATGATCCAGAGTGCAAGGACTACACCAAGTGCATTGTCGTGCCGCTGCCGCAAGGTTCGCCCTTCCGCACTGATGCCAACCTGGCAGATAATCCTGTGGCTCACAAGGCCCATCTGTTCGTATATGGTCAGCCTGGTACCTACATGGGCATGCCCGGCCTCCTCGGAAACACCGGTTCGGTGGAAGAGTATCTGCTGGATGTTGCTCTGGAGAAGATGGAAGAGACCTTTAACAATGGCTCAATACCTCGTTCCTGGACCAATGTGGTCATTGGCGGCGACACGCGATGGGGTACTTATTCTTACACCAGCGGTGGCAAGCCCATCGTATGTGCCCAGATCAGGTATACCAGTACGCCTAACCAGGATGCCGAGTCGTGGCTGATCACTCCGAGGTTAAATATCAAGAAAGCCAAGAGCAAGATCTTCACCTTCACCTCCGAGGTAAACAGCACGGGTAATAACCGACTCGAGGTTTATCTGCTCAATTCCAAGGATCCCGTGACAGCCACTGTGAAAGTGAAGCTGAATCCCATTCTCCCGCCCAGACCTGCCAGCAACTATAGCGCTTGGACCTCGTCAGGTGACATCGACTTGAGCGAGTGGGCCGACGGTGAATACTACATCGGCTTCTGCTACAAGGCGCCTGCAGGCGCAACCCAGACGACATGGTGCATCGACGATGTGACCTTCGGCATGGGTAAGGTTGATGTTGCGAACCGCGCCGACTTCGAGACGATGGGTGATGCCACGGGTCAGTACGGCACCTTCACCTCGGAGAAGGGTTGGGTGGCAAACAACTGCTGCCTGTTCCAGGGTGGTGCTGATGAGCTCAATCCCACCTTCCCGTTCATCGGCTTCATGACCGAGAATCCCGGCATCTATGCCAAGGCTCCGACGCTGAACGGTAAGACGACCAGCGTGGGTACCATCGTGTCGCCTGTTATCAAGGGCGGCATGAAGAAGCTGGCATTCAGCTACGGTGCAGCGATGTCTGACAAGGTGCTGTCGTTCCGCATCGATGTGAAGCAGAACGGCAATGTGGTCAAGTCATGGACCGAAACGAGAAACAATGTGGCCCAGAAGACGGCCTACGACTTCTCGGCAACCTGTGACATCAGCGGTGACTTCACGATTGAGATCACCAACCTGTGCCCGTCCAACTCAAAGAGTAACAAGGACCGTGTATCCATCTGGAATCTTGTTTGGGATAATTAATAATCAAGTTTTTCAGACCTCAGTTTTCAGTTGTCAGCTTCATCGGCTTTCAACTGAAAACTGAGAACTGAGAATCCGAAAATCAAAAATTGATATGATGAAGAAATTGTTATTACTGGCTCTGGCATGGATGGCAATCCTGCCGATGCTGGCCCAAGACCAGGAAGAGCAGCAACAATTGGAACGCCGCTACACAATGTATGGCGTGATGTTCTATAACCTGGAGAACCTGTTCGACACCATCAACAACAATGGCGTGTATGACAAGGAGTACTCTCCCGATGGCCCTCGTCAATGGAACGGCACCAAGTACTGGCAGAAACAGCACAACATGGCCTATGCCATCAGCCAGATGGAAGTGAAGGGCTCGCCTGCCGAAGGTCCCGTCATCATCGGCGTGAGTGAGATCGAGAACATCACCGTGCTTCAGGATCTCGTGCGCCAGCCCGAACTCAAGGACCGCCGCTACCAGATTGTTCACCACGATAGTCCTGACCGCCGTGGTGTGGACGTCGGCTTGTTGTACAATCCTCGTTTCTTCAAGGTGCTGAATGTCACTAACCAGCGCATCAACAAGTACCTGCCCGAGGATAGGAGAGAAGATTTCCGCTCCCGCGACCAGCTCTGTGTCACCGGTATGCTTGCCGGTGAAAAGGTCTCGGTCCTCGTCAACCACTGGCCCTCGCGACTGGGTGGTGAGGAAGCATCAAGCGAATTGCGTGAGGCCGCCGGCCGCATGGCACGCGCGACGATCGACTCGCTGCTGCTCGATGATCCCAATCAGGGCATCATCTTCATGGGCGACTTGAACGACGACCCGCAGAACAGGAGTTGCAGCGAAGCACTGGGTGCCAAGAAGGAGATCAAGGACTGCACCGAGCCTGGTTCGTGCTTCAATCCCTGGTGGAACATCCTGAACAAGGGTATCGGTACGCTGGGTTACAAGGGCAACTGGAACCTGTTCGACCAGATCATCTTCACCAACTACTTCCTGCGCAACTACGACAGCAAGGACAAGCCCACCTTGACCTTCGCCCGCGCCGAGGTGCTGAACCGCAAGTTCCTGCGTGGCGACGAGGGTGACCGTCAGGGCTATCCCCTGCGCACTTTCTCGGCAGGTATCTTCATGAACGGTTACAGTGACCACTTCCCCACGATGATTTACCTGGTGAAAGAAGTCAAGTAATCGACGCGTTACTGTAAAAAAACTCACATGATCGCTCCATAACTCCTGGTTTAGGGTTATGGAGCGATTTTTTTAGCCTTTCGTGTAGCTTTTCGGGCATCCGGTACGTCTAATAGGCAAAGAGAACAGAAAAACAGCTAAAAACAGAATCGTTATGATGAGATTGATGAACTATATCATATTGGCCGGATGCCTGATGACAGCGTGCAACGCCAAGGCTCAGGACAGCGTGGCGGTTTATCAGGAGACGCCTTACACATGGACCCTGCAGGACTGCATCAACTGGGCAAAGCAGCAGAGCATCACCGTGCAGCGCAACAAGGTGAACGTGCGCACTTCGCAGATTGCCATTAAAGAAGCCAAGGCCAATCGACTGCCCACTGTTGACTTCTCGACGAGCCAGTATGTGAGCAACCGTCCTTTCCAGGAGAGTTATAGCGGCGTTGTGGGCAGTGAGGTGATTTCCTTCAGCAACAAGAACAGCTATAGCGGCAGCTACAATCTGGGCGCGTCGATGAATCTGTATAATGGCGGACTGACCAAGAACAACATCCGTCTGGCGGAAATCAATACCCAGATTGCCGAGTTACAGGTGCTGACAAGCGAGTTGAACCTGGAGGAGCACATCACGCAACTGTATGTACAGATTCTCTACTCGCAGGATGCCGTCGTGCATGACGATGAACTCATCGCACTGGGGCAGGCGCAGCTGGAACAGGCGCGTGCCCGCAAACAGGCCGGCCTGCTCAACAAGGCCGATGTGTCGCAGTTCGAGTCTCAGTTGGCTCAAGACAAGTACCAAAAAGTGGCCGACCAAACGGCCCTGGATGGCTACCGCTTGCAACTCAAGCAATTGATGGAACTTGACGGCGACGATAATCTGGTGCTCGCCGACCCGCAATTCACCGACAACGTGCTTGCCGAGCTGCCTGCAAAGCAGATGGTGTATCAGAACGCTGTCGCTTCACGTCCCGAGCTCAAAGTCCAACAGTTGGCCATGGACAGGACGTACATCGATGAAGAAATCGCCAAGGCGGGCAGCAAACCCGTGCTCAATGCCAGTGCCGCCATCAGCACCACCAACTCGTCGGGCAGCGGCAACATGTTCACCCAGTTGAAGAAACAGTGGAGCAATGGCATCGGCGTGTCGCTGATCATCCCCATCTGGGACCACGGCAAGACCAAGAATGCTGTCGCCAGGGCCCGCCTGGAACGAGAGAACACCTATCTTGACATGGTCGAGGCGCAGAAGAACCTGTGGAAGACCATCGAGAACTACTGGCTCCAAGCCCACAACAATCAGCAACGCTACATCGCTGCCAAAGAGAAAGTGGACTATTGCCGCGAGAGCTACAGCCTGACCAGTGAGCAGTTCCGCCTGGGCTTGAAGAACATCGTGGAACTGACTCAGGACAAGACCAACCTGAGTACTGCCATCCAGCAGATGCTGCAGGCCAAATATGAGGCCCTGCTCAACATGGCGATGCTCAAGTACTATAACGGAGAGGGAATCCAGTTTTGAGTTAGAGGTTAGAAGTTAGAAGTTGACTTCTCTAGATTCTCTAGATATTCTGGAAAATCTAGATTTTCAGGAAACTAAAAAACTAAAAATATTAAAGATATGAAAAAGGGAAAGATAATCATTTTGTCACTGGTAGGCCTGCTGTTGCTCGCCGGGATTATTGCCTTCGTGAGCAAGAAGGGTGGAGGTGAGCAGATCAATTTCCAGACCACCGAAGTGGGGCCTGGCGACATCGCCTCCAACATCACCGCCACGGGCACCATCGAACCCGTCAAGACTGTTGACGTGGGTACCCAGGTATCGGGTATCGTCACGCGGCTGTATGTGGACTATAATAGTGTTGTCAAGCGCGGGCAGATCATTGCTGAACTGGACCGCACCAATCTGCAGAGCAATCTCTCCACGGCCCAGGCCCGCCTGCGTTCGGCCCAGATCGACCTGGATTACCAGAAGAAGAATTATGCCCGCTATGCCGAGCTCAAGCAGAAGGACCTGGTGAGCCTCTCGGAGTATGACGTGGCGCTGGAGAACTTCCGCAAGGCTCAGGAAGCCGTCAGGATTGCGCAGCAGGATGTGGCCAGAGCCAAAACCGACTTGAGCTATGCCACCGTCTATTCTCCCATCGACGGCGTTGTCATCAGCAAGTCGGTCGAGGAAGGCCAGACCGTGGCCTCGGCGTTCAGCACCCCGTCCATCGTCAAGATAGCCAAGGACCTGACCGACATGCAGTGCATCGCCAAGGTTGACGAGGCCGACATCGGCGAGGTGCGTGAGGGTCAGCGCGTGACGTTCACCGTCGATGCCTACCCCGAAGACGTGTTCTCGGGGACGGTCAAGCAGGTGCGCCAGAATCCCGTCACCACCAATAATGTGGTGACCTATGAAGTGGTCATCAGCGCCCCCAATGCCGACCTCAAACTCAAGCCGGGCCTGACCGCCAACATCACCATCTACACGCTGGAACGCACCGGAGTCAAGAGTGTGCCCGCAGCCGCCCTGCGCTTCACGCCCGAGGCCAGCGTGTTCGGCTGGAAGTATGTTGTCAAGGACACGACAGCCGAGCACAAGCTGTGGACGCTTAAAGGCAACGTGCTCACGGCTCACAAGGTGGAAGTGGGCGTGACCGACGGCATCCGCACCGAGATTATCAGTGGCATGGAAGAAGGCGACACCGTAATCCAGGGCTTCGAAATCGGGATGAAAGCCATACCCGGCAAGAAAGACGCCAAAAAAGATGCCAAGAAGTAAACAGGTAAAAGGACTTTAACGACCTAAGAGACCTTAAAGTCCTTAACGAATTGATTAAGCGAATTATGGCACAGAAACCAGTCATAGAACTTGAAGGCATCCGCCGTGACTTTATCGTGGGCTCGGAGACGGTACATGCCCTGCGAGGGGTGTCCTTCACCATCCACGAGGGTGAGTTCGTCACCATCATGGGCACCTCGGGCTCGGGAAAATCCACGCTGCTCAACATCCTGGGTTGCCTGGATACGCCCACCAGCGGCGAATACCGCCTGGACGGCACGCCGGTGCGCACGATGAGCAAGACGCAGCGAGCCGTGCTCAGGAACCGCAAGATCGGCTTCGTGTTCCAGAGTTACAACCTGCTGGCCAAGACCACTGCGGTCGAGAACGTGGAGTTGCCGCTGATGTACAATAGCGCGATAGGTGCCCGTGAGCGTCGTGATCGCGCCGTCACGGCCCTGCAACGCGTAGGGCTGGGTGACCGCCTGAACCACAAGAGCAACCAGATGTCGGGCGGACAGATGCAGCGCGTGGCCATTGCCCGCGCACTGGTCAACGACCCTGCCGTCATCCTGGCCGACGAGGCGACGGGCAACCTGGACACTCGCACGTCGTTTGAGATCCTGGTGCTGTTCCAGCAGTTGCATGCCGAGGGGCGCACCATCATCTTTGTGACGCACAATCCCGAGATTGCCCAGTATTCCACGCGCACCATCACCCTGAGTGACGGCAAGTTGCGCGAGGACCGCGTCAACACCAATATCCTTGATGCCACCGTCAAGCTGGCCTCGCTCCCCGTCGAGGAAGAGTGAGATGAGTTAGAAGTTAGAAGTTAGGAGTTAGAAGTTAAGACGATGAATATCACCAATCTATTCAAAATCGCCATGAAGGCCATCGGTGCCAACAAGATGCGCAGCTTCCTCACCATGCTGGGCATCATCATCGGTGTGTCGTCGGTCATCATCATGCTGGCGCTGGGACACGGCGCCAAGGAGACGATCAAGCAGGATATCCAGGAAACTGATCCCGGAACAATCATGATTATCCCGGGGCCTGACTATGAGACCTTGGAAGGTGACTGGCTCCCAGAGTATTCACAAACGTTAAAGCCGGCCGATTATCAGAGCATTCTTGAACAGAACAAGTACTTGAAGTCGCTGTCGCCAATGGTGTTCAGCGACGGGCAACTCGTGTGCGGCAACAACAACCACAGCACTACCGTGTATGGCGTGAATGACCAGTATCCCGCCATCAGCGGACAGGTGGTCGAAAAGGGCTCCATTTTCACCGAGGAGGAGATCCATAGTTCGGCCAAGGTGTGTGTCATCGGTAAGAGCATCGTCGATAAATTGTATGACAAAGATGCCGATCCCATCGGGACTGTCATCCGTATCAACAATATCCCGGTGGCTGTCGTGGGCGTGCTCAAGAGCAAGGGTAAGGATATCACGGGCCGGGACCAGGACGATCTCGTGCTCATGCCTTACACGACGGTGATGAAGCGAATGAACCCGTGGCAGAACTATTACAATATGATCTATGCTACAGCGGAGAACGAGAAAATGATTGACCTTGCGATGAAGGATGTCACCGAGATTCTGAGGGCAAACCACAAAATCAAGGAAGGAGATATGCAAGATTTCAATGTGCGGTCGCTTGAACAGGCCGTTTCGATGGTGGATTCGGTCATGGGCGCTCTTACCTTGCTGCTCTCTTGCATTGCAGGCATCTCGCTGCTGGTGGGCGGCATCGGCATCATGAACATCATGTATGTGAGCGTGACCGAGCGCACGCGTGAAATCGGACTGCGCATGAGCGTGGGCGCCCGCACGCGTGACATCATGAACCAGTTCCTTATCGAGGCTATCCTCATCAGCGTCACCGGTGGACTTATCGGAGTGCTGATAGGCGCCAGTATCGCCTATTTTGCGCGGTTCATACTGATGAATTTCACCGAACACCATTTCCTGATTGCCGTCGAACCGTGGACCGTGCTGCTGGCTTTTGCCATCTGCACCATCACCGGCGTGTTCTTCGGCTGGTATCCCGCCAAGAAGGCCGCTAACCTTGATCCGATCGACGCCCTGCGCTACGAGTAAGGCGATATCTGACACTTCATGTGAGGTGGCGCCTATAGTGTTTGGGCAGAAGTATTGAGTTTTTGACGAGGTGATATGCTTTTTTGTCTAATATTTTTGTGATGGTTAAAAGAGTTGATTATCTTTGCGATATGTAATTAAACCAATCCAAAGATGGCGACGACTCTTGAAGAAAAAAAATCCAATTACCGCTACCTGATTCTACACCTGTTGTGCTGGTCGGTGCTCATTGTTGTTCCTATGTTTTTTCATAGTGCCAGTGATGATTGGGCAGCCGTCTGGAACCGTTATGTCCGGTGGTTAGGCAACCTGCTGGCCTATATGCTGGTGTTTTATGTGAATTACTTGTGGGTGGTTCCACGTTTCCTGCTCAAGAAGAACTGGAAAATGTTCCTGTTCATCAATTTCTTAGTGATTGAGGGTGGACTCTTTCTGATGGATGTGTGGCACTGGGGTATACTGCAGTTTCTTCCCGAGTTGAATATCAACCGCCCTCCGAGGGGATTTTTCAGGTTCCAACGATACTTTTGGGCTATATTGACCCTTATCCTGATTATTGCGCTTGCCGTGGCAGTGCGCATGATCCAGCGATGGCAGCACATCGAGGAAGCCCGCAAGGAAGCCGAGGCGTCCCGTGCCGAGGCCGAGTTGAGCAACCTGCGCAACCAGTTGAACCCTCATTTCCTGTTGAACACGTTGAACAACATCTATGCACTCATCGCCTTTGACCAGACCAAGGCCCAGACGGCCGTCGGGGAATTGAGCAAGCTGTTGCGACACGTGCTCTATGAGAATCAGCAGGATTTTGTGCCATTAAGTAAAGAGGTGGATTTCATGAAGAATTACATTGAGTTGATGAAGATCCGTGTGACCGATCATGTCAAGATCAATACCAAATTCAACGTCCAGCCCAACGACTCCACTCCTGTCGCCCCGCTCCTTTTCATCTCCCTTATCGAGAATGCCTTCAAGCATGGCATTTCGCCGCAGGGTACGGGAGAAATCAATATTGAGTTGAGTCAGGCGAAAGGTGACATCATTTGCGAGATATGCAACACCTGTTATCCCAAGCGCGAGAATGACAAGAGTGGCTCCGGCATCGGCCTGGAGCAGGTATCCCGTCGTCTGGAACTCATATACCCTGACCGCTACACTTGGGACAAAGGGAAGAGTGAAGACGGCAAGCGCTATTATTCCAAAATCACCATTAAGAAAGAATCATGATTATCAAGTGTGCCATAGTTGACGATGAGCCGCTAGCGGTGGAACTGCTGGCGAGCTATGTGGAAAAGATCCCTTTCCTGGAATTGTGCGGCAAGTACACTAACGCCACCGATGCCCTTCACGGCATCGGCGAGAACCCCGTTGACCTGCTGTTCCTGGATATCCAGATGCCAGAGCTCAATGGCTTGGAATTGAGCCGCATGGTGCCCGAGAACACCCGCATCGTGTTCACCACTGCATTTAACCAGTATGCTGTAGACGGTTTCCGTGTCAATGCGCTGGACTATCTGTTGAAGCCCATCAGCTATGCCGACTTCCTGGAGGCGTGCAACAAGGCGATGCAGTGGTTCCAGCTCGTTCAGCAAAACGAGCAACCTACCGCGCGTACCGAGGAAGAACCCACCAGCATCTTTGTCAAGAGCGAGTACAAGCTGTTGCAAATCAACCTTGACGACATCCGTTACATCGAGGGCCTGAAGGACTATGTGAAAATCTACACCGAGCAGTCGCCGCATCCCGTCCTGTCGTTGATGAACATGAAGGCCATCGAGCAGATGCTGCCCGCCTCGCGCTTCATCAGGGTTCACCGCTCGTTCATCGTGCAGAAGAGCAAGATCCGCGAGATCGAGCGCAACCGCATCGTCTTCGGCGACGTGTATATCCCCATCGGTGACAGTTACAAGCAGGCCTTCCTGGACTTCATCAACGCCAAGTGAAATCCCGGCATTCCGCAAAAATGCTTCAAAATATTTGCGTAATTAAAATCTTATTACGTAATTTGCATTATTAAAATTTAATAATGCGATTCAGATAATTGATTATGGCAAAGAAAAAGGCGACCAAACTTGATAATCCGTTTGTAAATCAAGGATATGTCAGTCCGGAGTATTTTTGTGACCGTAAGGATGAGACCGATTTGATGCTTAATCACTTTAAGAACGGGCGCAATATTACGCTTGTATCTCCTCGCAGGATTGGCAAAACGGGACTTATCAAGAATGTTTTCTACCACATTGAGAAGGAAAACAAGAATGCTATTTGCTTATATATAGATATTTTTTCTACCAAGAATCTGCGGGATTTTACCGAAATGTTCGGTGCCGTGGTGCTGAACGGGTTTGCCCAGCGTGAAAAGACCTTCTTCCAGAAGGCAGCAACCTTGCTGGGGAGTCTGCGCCCCGTGTTCAGCCATGACCCCTATACGGGAACGCCCAAGATGTCGATTACCGTTGAGCCGTCGCGGTCGCAGTTGACCATTCAGCAGATCTTTGAATTGTTGAACAACAGCCGTCACGATATCTACATTGCCATCGACGAGTTCCAGCAGATCGCCAATTATCCCGAGACCGGTACCGAGGCCTTGTTGCGATCCCATATCCAGTTTGCGGGCGGTGTGCATTTCATTTTTGCCGGCAGCAAGTATCGCTTGATGGCCGAGATGTTCGGGTCGCCGCAGCGCCCGTTCTTCCAGAGCACCGAGATGATGGACCTCAAGCCGCTGGACAAAGAGGTGTATTATGATTTTACCAATCGCTTCTTCGAGAAGAAGAACGGCAGTTTCGACCAGGAGACGTTCAATGGGCTGTATGACCGTTTTGAAGGCCACACCTGGTATATCCAGAACGTGTTGAACAGGCTCTACGAGACCTGCCGTCACGTGAAGAGCATCGACGACGTGAATCGCGCGATCGTGTATCTGGTGGATTCCCGCTCACCGCAATACGAGAGTCTGGCGCAGTTCCTGTCGTCCAACCAGTTCAATCTGCTCAAGGCCATCGCCAGCGAGGGCCTTGTCGCCGAGCCGACAGGCGTCAAGTTCATCCGCGAGCACAATATGGCCTCGGCCAGCGTCGTGCAGTCGGCCTTGCGAGGATTGCTCGAGAAGGACATCGTCTATCGCACGCCGCGAGGCTACATCATCTATGACCGCTTCATGAGCATCTGGCTCAAGCGCACCTTCGGTTGATGTGGCATGGTTTTTGTAATCAAGAGGAGACGCAAGTAATAGTACAAACACTCTTAATATTTCACTTAAAAAAGACTGATTATGGAATTTCATCTGATTAAAAACGGAGTCCAGGAAGGTCCGTTCACTGTTGAGGAACTGGCGCAGCAGGGAATATCCCCCGAGAGCGTTGTGTGGGCCCCCGGCATGGCCGAATGGCAGCAGGCGGGTGACGTGCCCGAGTTGACGGCCGTGCTGCAACGCGCCGAGTTTGAGGCCGCTCAGCAGGCCGCCCGCGCCGCCGAGAACATGGCGACGACAGGTCAGCCCTATGAGCCCTCAGTGCCGCCCACTTATATGCCGCCGCAGGCTCCCCGCTACGGTGGTGGTGATCCCGAGCCGCCCAAGAAGAAGAGCGGCTGCACGCCGTGGCTCATCGCAGCCCTGATACTGGCAATCCTGTTCGGCACGATGGTGCTCACCTGCCCCGACCGTCAGGCCCACGAGACCGCTATCCAAGATGTCACTAAGGCATGGGTTGACGACAAGGTTGACGAGAACCTGGGCAGCATCACCGGTGTTGGAGGCGTGTTCGGCGACTTGATCAACAAGGCGCTCAAGGAACTCACGGGCTTCGGTACCGACAAGGTCATCTCCAAGTACCTTGACGTGAAGAATTATCTCGTGTGCTCGGTGGGCCGCATGTCCATCGGCGACAACGAGGAGAAGATGGTGTCGTTAGGCGTGTTCGGCCATGTGTTCACCTTCGGCAAGGAAGACATCGAGAAGGCATGGACCCGTGCAATGGACGATTACGAGGCCAACCACCGCATCACTCCGCCGCCTGCACCGCAGCAGCAAGAGGGCGAGGATCCTCAGGACCCGAATCAAGACGAGGAAATGGTGCCTGATCCCGGGGTGCTCCCCGACAGCGTCATGGGCATTGAGATTCCCGAGGGCATGGACTCGATGGTCAACCAGATGGCCAATGAAGCCCTCCGCATGGCCAAGGAGTGGGCCAAGCAACAGATCGACAACCTGGGTAAGTAAAGACAGGTCGTCCATTAAAACGATGAAGGGTCTTGAGCTGTCGCTCAGGACCCTTCACTGTTGTGGGTGTGATCTGCTGTTTCGTCACATGCCGCAGGTTTTCATCAGGAAGAGGAAGAACACGCCGATGAGCAGCCATGTGAAGCAGCCGAAGCGGCGGGGCTGGGGCCTGCGTTGAGGTGAATCTCCGCCCTGCATGTTGTCAGGTCGCGGGATGTAGTCATAGTAGCCCCGGTGAGGAATGAGAATCTGCCTGGGGCCGCCGTTGTTGTACGGGCCGATGATGCCGCCCGCCTCGAGTTGGCGGATGAGCTCGGCAGCGCGTTCGTCACTCAGGTGGAAACGGTCGCGCAGCATCATGGGAGTGATGGAAGTGCATCCCCTCAGGAATTGAACGGCCTCGTTGTAGAGCGGGTCGGCGCCGGGAATGGGCGGCGGCAACACAGTCACCTCTTCGGGTGCGATGTCAATCGCCGTCGGCGGGGTGGGGGTGTCGAAGCTGGCACCGCAGTTGGGGCAGAAGTGGGCACCCGTGCTCGCCTCGTGCCCGCACTTGGGGCAGTTGATGGTGCGTGACGGCTCGACCGAGGTGTCGAGCTCGAGCGACTCGTGCGGGATGTAGGCATAATCGCCCACAATCTGCAATGTGCACAGGCATTGCGGACAGATCACCTTGTAGTCGCTGTTGATGAGCACCTCGGTGGTCAAGTCCATCTTCTTGCCGCATTTTGGACAGGTGTATATCATATTGTTGCTGGTTTTATTGCAAAGATATCAAAAAGTGGGTTACTTGACAAATCACTGCAAAAACTGTGCCGCTTTTTCCCGTGAGAAAAAAGACGACAGCCCCGCGTCACAAGAGCGGGACTGCCGTTATTGTCTGTTCTCTGCCGATGTGTCAATACTCGTCAGGGTCAAAGAAGAAGTCGTCGTCGTTGGTCGGATAGTCGGGCCAGATGTCCTCGATGGATTCGTAGGTATCGCCTTCGTCTTCAATTTCCTGCAGGTTTTCGATCACTTCGAGAGGTGCGCCACTGCGCACGGCATAGTCGATGAGCTCGGCCTTGGTAGCGGGCCAGGGAGCATCCTCGAGTTTTGTTGCCAATTCAAGTGTCCAATACATAGTCTTTTTCTTGTTGTACTTATCTTTTATGAAATGCTCTTTATCTAAAAATCGCGCAAAAGTAATACATTCTTTGGAAAATCACGCCTCTTTGTCCCAATAAATTTCTTCAACTTGGTTGCGAATGTTGTTAAATCTTGCAAAAACAAAGAAGAAATCGCTCAACCTGTTGAGATACTCCAGCACCAGAGGGTCAACGGTAGCGACTTTGGCCAGGGTTACCACGCGGCGCTCGGCACGGCGTGTGACGGTGCGGCAACGGTCGGCTTGGGCCGACAGGCGCGTGCCTCCGGGGAGCACAAATCCCTGAGCGGGAGGCAGCTCCTCGTTCATGTGGTCCATCATCTTCTCGAGTTGCTCCACGTCTTCTTTCGTCACGCCGTACAAGGCATCGGCCTTGTCGTTGGCGAGGTAGGCGCCGATGTTGAACAGTTTGTTCTGAGCCTTGCGGATGACCGCTATGATTTCCGGGTCATCGAGCTTTGTGCTGTGCGCAAGCACGCCCAGGTTGGAGTTGAGTTCGTCGACGGTGCCGTAGGCCTCGACGCGAACGTCGTCCTTGTCAACACGCGTGCCGCTCACGAGCGACGTCTTGCCGGCATCGCCGGTACGGGTATAAACTTTGCTGATCATTGTTTCAATTATGTTTTATGTTGGTTGATATATTATCTAAACTGATAAATCCGTTAAATATTATATGGTGCTGCAATAACCATGCCATAAACCTGATACTGACGTTATGGCACAAGTGGTCATGCGGGAAAACATTCTACAGCAGGATGGCAGCGGCGAGGGCGATGAGGATGATGGCCGTGAGGCCCATGATGAGTGTCATGAGCGTCATGGTGCGGTAGCCGTCGCGGGCCTTGATGCCGCCGAAACCTGTCACTACCCAGAAGTAGCTGTCGTTGGCGTGCGAGACGGTCATCGCGCCGGCACCGATGGCCATCACCACCAGGGCTGCGGCAAGGGGACTGGTGAAGCCCAGGGCGCTCATCATCGAGCCCGAATCATTGAACATGCCCATCATGCTGGCCGTGGTGGTGATGGCCACGGTCGATGAGCCTTGGGCCGACTTGAGGATGGCGGCGATAATGAAGGGGAATACCACGCCTAATGCCTTGAGCGCGTCGCCCGACTCCTTGATGATATCGACAAAACCGCTGGCCACGACCACGGCACCCAACACACCGCCCGCGGCGGTGATGAAGATGATGGGTCCGGCGGTCTTGAGCGACGACTGGGTGATGTCGTAGAACTTGCTTGTCATTTTGGTCTGCATCAGCAGAGGCAGGCATGAGAGCAACGCAATCATCAGGGCGATGACGGGTTTGCCCAGGAAGGTGAGGGTGGCGGCAACGCCTGCAGGCAGGGTTGCCAGTGCTGCCACGCTGCCCAGGGCCATGAGCACGATGGGCAAGACGATGGGCAGGAACGCCAGCGTGGCGTTGCAGCTCTTGGGGTTCTTGGGGTTCTCGGAACTCTCGGAGCTCTCGGAGGGCTCGGAGTTGACGTTGCCAAAGCGGGCTGTAAAGAAGTAGGCGGGAATGAGCGACAGGAGCGAGATGATGACGCCGAGGCCAATCACCAACAGCAGGTTGTTCTCGAGGCCTGTCATACCGGCTGCCGCCACGGGTCCGGGCGTGGGCGGGATGAACACATGCGAGGCAAACAGTCCCGCCGCCAGCGCCAGCATCAGTGGCACGGGCGAAATGCCTGACCTGTGTGCCAGCGACTTGCCTATCGGGCTGACGAGCACAAAGCCGCTGTCGCAGAAGACGGGTATCGACACAATCCAGCCGATGAGCATCATCGCCAGGCGCGGATGCCGCTTGCCCACCACGCGCTCCACGGCACGCGCCAGGGCCACCGCACCGCCGGTGTGTTCCAGCACGCTGCCGATCAGCGTACCGAAGATGATCACCAGGGCAATGCCGCTTGACACGCCGCCGAAGCCCTTGCCGATGACGTCAGGGATGTCGGCAAACGGAACGCCCAGCAGCGCCGCCAGCAAAATTGCGGTAGCAAGTATCGCCAAAAACGGGTGAACCTTAAATCTTGCAATCGCCACCACCATCAGCACAATGGCGGCAGTAAATATCAATAGAGTACTCATTGTTGAAAATGTATTATATTAATCCTTCAAACATCCTATAGGTATCACATATATGCCATCAGGTCGCTGGTAGGCATATTGCCCAACCGCAGTCAAAACCATCATAAACGAAGGGGCCATCATATGGGTCGTATCAATCGTGTTGGCAAGTTTTTTCAAAGTTTTTGCTCCGTCTTCAATCAATTGCTCGCCCCCCAATTTGATTTCAATTAGGGCATAAGTCCCATTACGACGGTGAAGAACAGTGTCGCATTCCAATCCCGAACTGTCACGATAATGATATAGTTTGCCATCAAGCACCTCGCCATAAACTCGTAAGTCACGAACTGCCAGGTCCTCAAAGAAAAGGCCAAAAGTGTTCAAATCATTCATTAAGTCATTAGGGCCAAGACCTAGGGCTGCCACACCGATGCTCGGGTCGACAAAATGTCGGGTGTCGCTGGTTCTGATGGCACTTTTACTGCGGATATTAGGATTCCAAGCTGGCAAATCTTCAATGACAAACAGGCGTTTCAGCGCCTTGATGTAATCGGCAACGGTATCTTCATCAAGCGTCTTTGCATCATTAGATAACATGTCAGCCTTGATTGTACCATAAGACACTTGCTGAGCAACATTGCGAGCATAGGAGCGCAACAGCATCTTGGCTCTTTCTGGACTGCGCATTACTCCATCTACGCGCTGAATGTCTCGTTCAGTAACTGCTTCTACATAGTCAAAAACTTGGTCCAAAGCGATATCTCCATCCAAGAATGTAGCCTGAGGCCAACCTCCACGGCATACTAAGAAGGCAATTTGCTGAAGTTCAAGCTGATTCACTTGGGGTTCAAATGAATTCCCGTTGAATAATTCAAGAAGGCTGACACATCCCGAAGACTCACCCGATTCAAAAAGACTCATAGGACGCATTTTTACCCATGCGAATCGTCCAGTACCGCTGTGAATGGTGGCTCCTGCTTCAGGGGGAACAGACGACCCCGTCAAAATGAACTGCGAAAAAGTGCCTCGTTTGTCCACCTCACTACGAACAGTATCCCACAATGATGGTATGGTTTGCCATTCATCAATCAGTCGAGGTGTATTGCCTTGTAATAAAGTCTGAGGGCTAATTTCCATCATCTGCCGACTTTGGCTTAAGACCATACTGTCACCTAAGTCAAGCATACTTAAAGCCTGTTGTTTAGCAGTAGTGGTTTTGCCGCACCATTTAGGGCCTTCGATCAATACCGCGCCCTTACCAGCCAATTTGCGGACGAGTATTCTATCCGCTATTCTTTGTTTATATGTTACCATAAAAAACGCCTAAATCAATATTTCGGCAAATTTACTGATTATTACTGATTTATGCAAATTTTTATCAGATTTTCGGCCATTTGTGGAATTTTTGTTCGGTTATTTGTGGTGTTTTTATTCGGTCATTTGTGACTCGTTTATGAAAAACGTAGTCAAAATTCAATCATTGTGTGTCTTTCCCCTGGTACACGAATGGGCACAAATGTCCATGAAAATCTTTCACGGCTCATTTGTGGCCATTGTTGTTTTTTGTGTTTTTTTCTGCGTTTATCATGCGGCCACGCCAAGGCGAGGCCCTACGTTGCGGATGCCTTCAGCAAATTCAGACTAATCAGTTGTTTTTTAGGGTGGAGAGGATGGAGAGTAACTCGGTGGAGGTGGTAGCGACGAGGGTGCGGGCGAGGTTCTTGCCGCGGGCGAAGGGGGTGCGCGTCATGTCGGCGAGTTGCTGGACAGTGGCGTCGTAGAGGCCGTCGAGGTTGGCGACGATGATGGGACGCGGATCGTCGTTGCCGATGGTCATGACGGCAAGGGTGGACATCCACTCGTCGAGGGTGCCGATGCCGCCGGGCATGACGATGAACGCGTCGCCGTGCTCAATCATGTACTGCTTGCGGTCGCCCAGGTTGGCGGTATAGACCACCTCGTCGCAGAGGGGGTCGATGCGGTGCCTGAACATCTCGGGTATCACGCCGATGATGTGTCCGCCCGCCGCATGGGTTGCGGCTGCGGTGATGTGCATTAAGCCGGCTTTAGAGCCGCCGTAGAGCAAGGTATGACCGTTCTGGCCGATCCATGTGCCCAAAGTCGTGGCCAACTGCTGGTATTTCTCTTCCAGCCCTTCCTGTGAACTGCAGTAAACAACAATGTTCATTTCTTTTTTGACGATATCAACAGGAAAACAATAAGTACAATAAATACAAACTATCCGGCATGTGACGCGGATGCCATTGTGATTATTGTATTTATTGTTTTCATTTTAGTTTTGTTTTTGGGTTAAAGGACGGTGTTGTTGATGATGTGCTTGACTTGCTTGAAGAGGTAGTCGTGGCGGGTGCCGTCCTCGTGGAGTAGGGTGAGGGTGCCGTCGGGGGCGATGCCGGCTACACTGGCCATGAAGCGGTTGCCGTCGGCGTCCTCCCAAAGGTGCAACCGGCCGTCGTTGCGGTAGAGGGCAGCCATGTAGCGCTGGTGCAGGTCAGAGCGGGCAGTGTCGTCGGCCAGCGAGTCCACCAGTTGCTCGATGCGTGAGCACACACGTTTCAATAGCGCCATCAGGTCGTGCTCATGGCCGGTGATGTTGATGAGCGAGACGGGATTGGGGGCGTCGCTGACGAAAACTTGCTGGTTGACGTTGATGCCGATGCCGATGATGCAGGTCGCGATATCGGAGCCGTTGAGCGAGTTCTCGATGAGCATTCCGCAGACTTTCTTGTCCTGCCAATAGACGTCGTTGGGCCACTTAACCGAAAAACCGCCACCGGCCTCGGTCGTCAGTGCCTCGACGACGGCCAGGGCTGCCGCTTCGCTCAGGTAGAACTGGTCGCGAGCCTTGACAGGCGGTCGCTTGAGCAAATGAGAAAACGTGAGGTTCTTGCCGTCCTCGCTCTCCCAGGAATTGCCTTTCTGGCCGCGGCCAGCGGTCTGGCAGGGGGTATAAATGACCGTACCGCCCGGCAGCGTGGCTGCCAAGCGGGACAGGTAGGTGTTGGTGCTCGCCGTCTGGCTGACCTTGATGTAGTGTGGCATTTTTAGTTTTTAGTCCTTAGTTTTTAGTCCTTAGTTTTTAGTCCTTAGTTTTTAGTCCTTAGTCCTTAGTTTCTAGTCCTTAGTTTTTAGACCTTAGTTTACTAGAGGGTGGGGAAGGTCATCTTGAGGGTGCGGCTCTCGTCGTCGTTGACGGTGATGTCCACGCGCACGGTGTCGTCGGGCAGCAGGCCGTCGATGCGCTCGGGCCACTCGATGAAGCACAATGCGCCGCTGTCGAAGTAGTCCTCGGCGCCCAAGTCAACAGCCTCTTCCTCCTTCTCGAGGCGATAGCAGTCGAAGTGGTAAATCAGTTCGGCGGTGGTGTCGCTGCGGTACTCGTTGATGATGGCAAACGAGGGCGAGTTGGTCATGTCGCTCTCGACGCCCAACTGCTTGCACAGGGCGTTGATAAACGTGGTCTTGCCGGCGCCCATCTCGCCATAGAAGGCATAGACGGTGAGGTCGCCCATCTCGGTCATGAACTTGTAGGCGGCATCGTCGATGGCCTCCAGATTGGGAATCGGTATTTCGATTGTTTTCATATTCTGGTATTTTATTGGCCGCGACATAGTCGCGGCATGGTGAATCTTATTGAACGTTAATTACTTGGGGGAGAGGGTCACGATGGGCACTAGCATCTCTTCCATCGAGATGCCGCCGTGCTGGAACGTGTCGTTGTAATAGGAAACGTAGTAGTTGTAGTTGTTAGGGTAGGCGAAGAAGTCGCGGTTCATCGCGAAGATGTAGGTGCTCGAGATGTTGGGAGCAGGCAGGCCCACACGCTTGGGCTGCTTGATCTCATAGACTTGCTTGCTGTTGTAGGTGAGGCTCTTGCCCACCTTGTAGCGTAGGTTGGTGTTGATGTTCTTGTCACCGATGACATTGATGGGACGGTCCACCTTGATGGTGCCGTGGTCGGTGGTGAGCACGATCTTGTAGCCGTTCTGCGCCATAAGCTTGAAAATCTCGAGCACGTTGGAGTTCTTGAACCAGGACTCGGTGAGCGAGCGGTAGGCCTTGTCGGTGTTGGCCAGCTCGCGTATCGTCTTGGACTCGGTGCGGGCATGCGACAACATGTCCACGAAGTTGAACACGAGCACATTGAGTTCGTAGTTCTTGAACATTCCGAAGTTCTGCATCAGTTTCTCGCCGGCAGCACTGTCATTCATCTTGTTGTAAGAGAAGTGCACCTTGCGGCGATAGCGGTCGAGCAGGGTCTGGATGAGCGGTGCCTCGTTCAGGTTCTTGCCTTCCTCGCTCTCCTCATCGACCCACAGGTCGGGGAACATCTGCTCGATGTCCACGGGCATGAGTCCCGAGAAGATGGCGTTGCGGGCATATTGCGTGGCCGTGGGCAGGATCGTGGTATAGAGTTCCTCGCTCTCGATGTTGTAGATATCGGCGAGCAGCGGGCTGACAATGCGCCACTGGTCGAGCCTGAAGTTGTCGATGACCACGAAGCACACTTTCTCGCCCTTGTCGAGCAAGGGGAGCACCTTGGTCTTGAACAGCTCGTTGCTGCGCAGGGGGTGTTCGGGTTTGGTGAGCCAGTCCTCATAATTGCGGCGCACGAATTTGGCGAAGGCGCTGTTGGCCTCGACCTTTTGCATCTTGAGCATCTCGTCCATGTTGGTGTCGGCATTGGACAGGGTGAGCTCCCAGTGCACGAGGGTGGTGTAGAGCTGGTACCAGTCCTCGATGGTCTGTGCCGAGTTGATCATCTGGCTGATGCGCATGAATTCCTGTTGGTAGTCGCCGGTGACTTTCTCGGTGATGAGGGCGTCGCTGTGCAGGTTCTTCTTGATGGACAGCAGGATCTGCATCGGGTTGACCGGCTTGATCAGGTAGTCGGCGATCTCGCTGCCGATGGCCTGGTTCATGATGTCCTCCTCCTCGCTCTTGGTGATCATGATGACGGGGACATTGGGCTGCATGATCTTGATGCGTTGCAGGGCCTCCAGGCCGCTGATGCCGGGCATGTTCTCATCCAGAATGATGAGGTTGAAAATCTGGTTGCTCAGAGCATCGAGTGCGTCACGTCCGTTGGTGACAGTCTCCACTTCATATCCCTTGTTCTCGAGGAACAGGATGTGGGGCTTCAACAGGTCGATTTCGTCGTCGGCCCACAATATTCTTTCCTTGCTCATGTGGTTTGTCTCAATAATGTATTGTTAGTCTTTCTTCTTTTCGGGTTCCTGGCCGGGAGGAGTGAACTTGCCTTCCGGGTTGGACGGAGTGGCCTGGTTGGCCGGGTTAGCCGGGTTAGCAGAGCCAGCCGGATTGGCAGGATTGGACTGGGTGGGCGGTGTAGCTGGACTGGCTTGGTTATTGCCACTGCCGTTGTCGTTACCGCTGCCATTGTTCTGGCCGCTGCCGCTACCGTTGTTCTTACCCTTGCCCTTGTTCCGATCTTGGCGCTCCTGGGCTTGCTGTTTGCGCTCCTGGTCTCGCTCCCTAGCCTGTTGCTTGCGCTCTTCGGCCTTTTCCTTGCGTTCCTGATCTCGCTCTTTCTGCCGCTGTTTGCGTTCCTGCTCACGGGCCTTGGCCTGCTCCTTGCGCTCCTTTTGCTTGGCTTTGCGTTCGCGTTCGCGCTCTTTGGCTTTGGCCTTGCGCTCCTTCTCGCGTTCCTTGGCAAGTTGCTTGCGCTCCTTAGCCTTGTCCTTGCGGGCCTGCTCTTTAGCCTTCTTGGCATCCTTCTTGGCCTGTTCGGCGGCCTTATAGGCAGCCTTTGCCGAGTCTTCACGCCACTTGTAGCGGAAGTCGCGTTCTTTCTCCTTCTCCCTCTCGGCTAGCTCGATGGAGTCTTGCTCGGCTATCTCTTCGAGGCGTGCCAGTTTGCGCTGGTGCTTCTGTTCTTGCTTGATGCTGTCGTCAATCTCCTTTTGACGCTTGCGCTCTTCCTTTTCACGGGCCTTAGCCTCGCGTTCCAGTTGCTTGAGGTGCTCTTCCTCGGCCTTCTCCTGAGCTTTGAGCTCCTTCTCGGAGAGGGTGTTCTGGGACGATCTTGCAGTCGTTGTGCGGTTGCGGTAGTCGTCGGCCTTGATCTGTTGACGTTCGGACTGAGCACGAGCTTTCTCTTCGGCCTCGGCGCGTGCCTTCTCTTCGGCTTCGATACGTGCCTTCTCGGCAGCCTCGGCTTCGAGGCGTGCCTTTTCTTCGGCCTCTTCACGTGCCTTTTCTTCGGCGTCACGTTTCGCCAGTTCGGCGGCCTCGCGTTCCCATTGCTCGGCCTCGATTCTTGCTTTCTCGCGCTCTTCGGCCGCTTTAGCTTCGGCCTCTTCGATGGCTTTCTTCTCTTCCTCGTCAAGTTCTTTCTTCTCGAGGTCGCTGTGCTCCTTGTCGTTCTTCTCCTCCAGATAGTTGAAGTAGTCCTCGAAGGTGCGTCCCTCGTTGAGCAGCAGGTTGAAGTTGTCCACGCTGATGATGACGTAGTGAACCTGTCGCGGCACGTTGATGGTCTGGTCCTGCTCAAACACCGAGCGGTAATGGGTGGCCTCCTTGAAGTTGTCCAAGCCCTTGACCACAAGCAGTCCCAGGGTGCCGAAGCTCATCTGCTCGATATCGTAGTCCTTGACCTTGAACGCGTTGAAATTGTGGCGTGCCACCTCGTAGAGGAGCAGATTGCCGTTGACGCTGTCCAGCGGGAAGAGCAGGATGAATACCTGCGGCTTGTCGTTGTCCTCGGCAAACGGAGTGAAAGTGCGCTCCAGTGCCTGAGGTGTCGTGTCGTTGCTCAGGCGTGTGCTCCACAGCATACCGCGCACGTTGCTGCCGCCACCCTCGAGTCGGCGTCCCTGATTGAGTTGCTTGACAATCTCGGACGCGACGGGTGTGATGTCGGTCTGCGGGTAGCGCTGGAGCATATCCTTGATGGTCTCCTTGAACTTGTCGTGATTCTTCTGTGTCAGGTAGCTCAACGCATCGATGAACATGAACTTGGGCATGATCTTGGAGAGCGGATACTTGCGCATCATCTCGGCATAGGCCTCATGCACGGCCTCGTTGTTGTTGGCCAGGTAGTTGGCGTAGGCTTCCTCGTACATCCTCTCCTGGTCCCTGTTCATGTTCTTGAGGTTCTCCAGGTAGTTGGGATCCTGCATGGCCATGCCGTACTTGGACTCGGGGAACTCAATGAGGATGCTGTCCCTGTAGGGCTCGGCATCGGCATCCTGGCCGTTGCGCATGTACATCATGTACATATTATAGAACACGTCCAGACGATAGGTGTTGTCGGGATAGCGTTTCAGCAACTGTCCGAACTCATAGGCCGCCGCATTATAGTCCTCCATCTTGTCCTTGAGGATGGTGCCCATGTTGTACAGGCCCTCTTGAATGATCTCGTGGGCTGCCTGGATCTCCTCTTCGGTCTTGGGAATCTGTTTCAGGTAATACTCCTCGAAGTGGGGGTCCTCGGCTCGTTTCAAGGCCTCGACGTCCACCTGTACGGTATCGCCGTTCTCGTCAACAATCACGCTGTCGGCCAGCGCCAATAGTGTGCTGTCGACCATCTCCTCGTCGTTGAACGAGAAGGTGTTTTTGTTGTAGCGGCGCCAGTTGTCTTCAAGTTTACGGCTACCCCACAGTTTCTGGAACTGGGTTTTACCGGCATTCTTGGTGGAGGTGTTGTAGAAGTACCACGAGTTGTCGGTGTTCATCGTGTATTGCGACGGCGTGTTGCCCCTGTCCTGAATGGCGTCGCCCTTGGCTCTCTGCTCGGCAAGGTATGCCTCGCGTTCGGCGGCTTCTTTCTCTTCTTTCTCTTTCTTCTTGAGTTCCTCGATGATCTTGGCGATGACGGCTTTCTGCTCCTCGGGGGTCATCTTGGCCAACATGAGCAGCGAGTCCTGCAAGGTCACGTTCTGGGAATAGACCGCCAGCTCGTCGAGCACATCGCTGCGCTTCTTGAGCATCTTGTAGTTGGGGTAATCCTCGTTGATCAGGGGGATAGCCTCGGCATAGCAGGGCTGTGCGTCGTCATACTGGCGCCTGTTGAAGTATATGCCGCCCAGCGTGAGTTGGCTGATGGCCTTGTCCACACCGTTGCGGGTGCTCTTCTCGGCAGCAAGCCTGTAGTTCTCGATTGCGTTCAAGGTGTCGCCATGTGTGAGATAGAGGTTGCCTATCGCGTAATAGACCTGGTCGAGGTACTCCTTGTTGCGGTCGTAGCGCGTCATGCGCTTCAGCGCCTTGACCTCGCTGGCGATGCTTGCGCCCTCATACACGGCGCTCTGCTTGATGCGGGCGTTGAACTTGGTGCGGTAGGTTGAGCCGCTGCTGCTGCCGGCCTGCTTGTAGGCCAGGTAGGCGTTGTGCTTGTCGCCCACGTCCTCGTAGAGCTGTCCCAACAAGAAACTCATTCGCATCTTCTCGTTGCCCTTGAATCCCTTGACGGCCTTAGCCAGATAGGGAATGGCCTCCTCGGGCTCCTGCACCTTGATGTAGTAGTCGGCGAAGGCGGCGTTGGCCAGGGCCCTCACCTTCTTGTTGGTGATCTCTTCGAGATGGATGTGGGAGAGCACGTTGTCGGCCTCGGCAGGCCATCCCATGGCGCAGTAGCACAAAGCCTCGCGCACCTGGCACTCCTGCACCAGGTCTTTCTTCCACGAGAAATGGTGTGCGATGTAACGGAAGGTGGCTGCGGCATCCAGGAAGTCGCCCTTCATGTATTGTGCCTTGGCCATCAAGTACCATGCGTTGTGCAGATAGGGGTTGTATTCATCGCGCGAGAGCCACTCTTGATACTTGGGATCGCGTCCCTTGCCGCTCTTGCGTTTGGGTTTCTTCTTGATGGAGTGCAGGGCGATGGCCTTCTCCATCTTCTCGATGGTGCGTTCAAAGCTGCCCGACGGCTGCGGCGCCTTGGGGTTGGAACGGGCCTCGGCGGGATGCATGAACAGGCGTTGCGAGTAGTCGTCCTCGTAGGATTCCATCATCGTTTTCAACTGCTCGTCATAGTTGGTCTTGCCGTTGAAATAGACGTTATACTTGGTGGTGAACGACTGCCAGAAACGTGAACGAGCGTTGTTGGTCTTGTTGCTGCAGGCAGCCAAAATGACCAACATCGCCATCATCATCAGCGGTATGAAGCGTCGTGTTCTGTTCAATTCAGTCTCGAATCTTCTTTAATGTAGTATCTAATAAACGAGGGTTTTGCCATTTTATTGCCTTGTGGCCCCTCGATGTTCGCCCGCAAGCTGGAGAAACTCGGTGCGTATTGCCGCCGGCATCACCAGCCCGCGATGCTTGATGCTCTGTCCCCAGCCCAGCAGGTCGGCCGGTTGCAGGGTATAGAGCACGTCACGCCATTGCTCCTCCTCGTCGGGCATGTAATCGTTCTCGCCGCGACCCATGAAACCGTCAAGTTCCTCATCGTCGTAATAGACGGGGTCCTGGCGGCACTCGCCCGCCAGAATCTGCTCGCTGGGACAGATGTCGCGCAGGCCGCAGGCCTCGTCGGCGCAGCCCGTCGAGGTCACCTCGCCGTCAAGGGAGTCTTGCCCTGTCGCAGCGTCCTTCCCGGTTTTGTCGTTGTGATAGAACAGGCGGTCGATGAGCCAGACGATGGCTCCACCCACCACCAGTATCGTCAATAAAATGATAGCCGGTTTCATTGCTTCGTGTCGTATTTCTCACGCAAAGGTAGTGTTTTTTTCAATCGGTGGGGGTTGACTGTCTAATTATTAGACACTGAATTGTAAAAAAAATAGACAATCGCGGTTTTTTCGCGAAAAAACTTTGACATGCCGCTGCCGCACATTATAATTTTGCTGCCGAGAGGAGGCTGTGTCATCATGAGCCTATAGAACTTTAATCGGCCTAGCGGCCGAGAAATTAAACAAATTTCATTTCCAATTATGTTTGATTTCTCGCGCGAAGCGCGATTACAACGATAAGCCAGAAATATGATACATCCTCGATAATTAACAACGAAGTACTAAAATCTAAACAATTTCATATTATGAGACATTTTTTCTTGATTCTGATGTGTTTAGGCGTTTGCCTGGGTGCCGCGAGTGCCACTCCGCGTTTGAACAGTGCCAAGAAGGCTGTTGCCGGCAAGCCCGTCAATACCCTGTTGAAAAAGGAAAACCCGGCGCTGAAGCGGTTGACCTCTCCCGTGATGACGGGCGAAAAGGTTGATGTGATCACCCCGCAGCGCTTTTTCACCGAGTATAATGTCACCCCTGGCGACAACCGCCTGTTGAAGAAGGCTCCCCGTCGCGTGGGTAACGACGACTTGCTGAGCCCCAAGATTGCTTTCATGGAGCGATATACCTATGATTGGGAGACAGGCGATGTGGAACGCTCCAAGTGCTATTACGATGGCGGTTGGGACGTTAATTTGGAGATGGTAGATGATGGTGTTTTCTATGCCTATGTCTATTACGACCAAATCCCGATAAACATCTACGTCGATTACAGCACCGGCACGGCCGAGATGGGCATGGAGGCAGTGGGTGCCTGGAATTGGGCCGATACCGTAGCCAGCGGCCGAATCACGACGATTAACGATACCACCGAGTATCTCTTCATCATGAACGAGGGATTCTTGCTGAATGATGAAGATCTCACGAATCTGACGGGTACAGTCTATGATGACGGCACCCTGTGGTTCCCCGACGGCTGGTTGTTCTGTATGGTTGATTATGTGACTACGACAGTGACCCGCAATGGTCGCACCACCGTCAGCTATGACACGATTATGTCTTCGACCGATATTTTCCGCGACACTTACCTGATGACACCCAACGCCACTCACAGCTTCTCCTGCGACTATCAGTACTCGTCAGGCCACACGATGACGGTGAATGAAACATATAATGCCTATATGTTCCAGTATGACGACTCGACTGTAGTCGCCTGGAACATGTGGGGCCTGGGCGGACGCGGCAACTTCATGTACATCTACGAGGACGGCACGATGGTGCTGCCCACGAGACAGGTGGTCGGTACCCGCGAAGTGGCTGATCTCGAGGAAGCATATCCCGAGTATGACTGGAGCGAGGCCTATGAGAACATCCTCATTAACTATGATCTTGAAAATGACACCTATAGCTACGACGATAAAGTGGGCATCGTGGCCGGCATCGCCGTCTCATGGGACGCGTCAGTGTTGTGGAACTATTGCATCTATGGCGGCGAGTACTATGTCTTGCAATCCTATCCGATGTATGACAACGAAATGGTGCTCACCGATGGCTCGCGATTTCTGTTAGGCAAGGCCGAGAATCCCCAGATTGTCGTGACCGAGGGCGAAGAGTGTTACACCTTTGCCGCGGTCACCAGTGATGGCTCGACCCCCTATCTGTTCACGATGAATCCCTCGACGGGCGGCATGGAGTCGATGCTGGACAACCCCTATGTCGTTCCTCGCACGACCCAGGATCAGGAGATTAGTCTGATGGCCATTGCCGACGGATACAGCATTGGCAAGAACATGAGCGAGCGGGTCATCGGCACCTTTGTCGTTCCTGCCCTCACGACACCAGTAGTCGTCGGTGACATAAACCGCGACGGCAGAGTGGCCCTCGATGATGTGACTCTTCTCATCGACCTCATGCTTCAAGACAACGGTCACAAGATAGACAGCAATGTCGCCGATGTCGATCAAAACGGCAGGCTTAACCTTGACGATGTCGTCGCATTGATCAACTTGATATTATCTGCTAAGTAATTTTTTCATAAGACCTGTAATCAGTGCGGGTGTGCGGCGGGTTGCCGCGCCCCGCATTTTTTATGCTCGCGATGCTCGCTGGCGCGAGCAGTGGAGGCGCTCGCGCCAGCGAGCGGTGGAGTTCACTCGCTGGCGCTCGTGGTGGAGTGCGCTCGCGCAGCGAGCGGTGTAGGAGAGGCATCCGCCTGACTCGTCCTAAAATTTTTTGACAGATTGTTCTTTATTTTCCTATCAAGACGGGTAATGCTGAGCCGTCATTGTTGGTGCTAAAGTCTGTTGGGGGCTCGATGCCCCCACAGGCTTTTTTTGACGGTCTAAAGCGTCGCC
>JAFQZK010000031.1 GCA_017405965.1 Muribaculaceae bacterium
CACCAGCCATCTCGGTCAGCATATCAGCGGGATAAATCTGCTGAGCCATACCTTCGGTGTCATACCAGTAGCCATAAACGGGAATGGCACCCCAAGCATCCTCACCAACCACACCGTTAGCACAAACGGTCAACTCATTGGCCTGTGAGGCAAATGCCATCATGGCCACAGCAACTAAAGTAAAGAATTTCTTCATAATGAAACTTGTTTTTAAAAAGTTATCGGGCGGAAAACGAAGCGTATAGTATGAAGGGAGGGAGAAAAGAGGTGGAAAGCGCTTGTTTACAAAGGGTTGCGTGATGTGTGGGTGATGTGGGCTCACAAAACGAAACGTTTACATTGCTTTACGTTTGCTTTACGTTTGGGCTGAATTCGGTGCGCGAAGGTTTACGTGTTTTTTACGTTTGAGGCGGTTTAGGTTTACGGTTGGGCTGTGATGCGCTAAGTGCGCTATAACAGCGTTCTAACGGCGTTAGGAGGCGATTCTGGCGGCGTTTTTATTATGCGATGATCAGGCGGCTTTGCGGTCGCCTATTTTTGTGCCTGGAAGTGTCGATTTTTAGTGTTAGGGTTACACTTAGGGTTACAGTTTAGGGTTACATTTAGTGAAGTTTAGGGTTACAAAACTCTTGCCAGAGCATACCGTGAGAGGGGGGGGCAAAAGTCCAAAAATGGGCTTAAAGTATAGGAAACTGACCCTTTTTGTGCAAGTTTTCGGGGGCGTTTCCTGGCCGTGAGGCCTGTATTTATGGGGTTTCTTTGCGTTGTGGGGTGCCATTTAGGGGGAGGGGGACACCCCGGGGAGCCAAGTGGGGAGCTGTTGTGAGTCACGCGCGGATACGCGTGATCCATTTACTCAAGACGGATTATGCCGATCACTAATGCGACCGCATAGATTTCACTGTATGCTAATTCAAAAGAGTCATATTCCTTATTATCTGAGACGATAAGAACGTGCTGCTTGTCGCTGCCTGGTTTGATGCGCTTAATGATAGCTCCTTGCGAGGTATCAAGGACGTATGGTTTGTTCCATTGAAAGAACATGTCAGTCATTGGCACACGTTGGCAGGCCACGATGTCGCCAGAGATGTAGGTGGGCATCATACTGTTTCCCTTTACAGGCATCAAGAAGTCAGCTCCACTAAACGCAGGTATCACATAACGCTCGCACTCATATTCCAGAACTGTCCGTTCGCCTGTTAAAGCTCCGGCCATTGCACTAAGGGGTATTAGCGGAATCCCCTCTTTTGGACCGGCTGTAAGGTTATCAAGATCCGCCAACATATTCCCTTTGCCAGTCAAAAGCCAGGTAGGCGAAACTTCAGGATATGTCTTTAGGAAATTCTCTAACTTATCGGTCCCTATTGCTCCGCCATTTTTTAGCGACTTACCGAATGATGCATTGGACATTCCAATGCTCCGCTCAAAGGCACTTACAGCAATACCTTTGTAATCGATAAATTGTTTAATACGGTCTAAAATCATATCTCAACTTTAAAAAAAGTGCCAATAATTAGAAAAAATCCTCTAAATATTTTTGTTAGTTAGGAAATTTCCTATATCTTTGCAGCGCTGTTTACATCGTAAACGGCTGCCAAAGGTACGAAAATTTAGTTTAACGACAATAAAACGGAGTAATTATTATGGCAAAGCACAAGGAGATTGACTTCCAGAAGTGGGAGAAGTTAGAAGATTACGGCGAGAAGATGAAGGCGGCTGTATGGGCTGCCAGTCAAGCGGTGAAGCGTTGGCTGGATCTTGCCGACGAGTTGATGGACGACGCTCAGGCTAACGAGTCGATCATGTACCATAACATGAGTGCGTTGAACGAGAATTTATCGGTGTATTGCGAAGGAGTGTTAGGTCTTGACGGCGGCGAAGCCCCCGTCCACGTGACAGATCATGGTCACCATACCGGCGGGCTTGATGCGCTGGACGGGATGGCTGACCTGGAAGGAGTTGATGTCAATCATTATCAAAAAGCAGAATAACCATGTCGAAGAAGATTTATGTGACCGATGAGGCCAAGAACAAGTTGGCCGGTGTGTTCAAGGTATCGCGCATGATGGTGTGGAAGGCTTTGAACTTTGAGAGCAACAGTCTGTTGGCTCGGAAGATCCGTTATGTGGCCTTGTCCCAGTATGGCGGTGTTCCCAACTGGAAGTCAGCCGATATGGAGACGACTCATGAGGAGGCATCCAAGACGATGACCCAGACATTTGGCGACCGTGTGAAACTTGTTGTCTCGAAGGGCAGTTGTCTTGTCACCGTATTTGTTGACGGTGAGATTGAGCGCAAGAGTCAAGTGAGCAGCATTCCCGAGTTCATGGACTTGCAGGCTGAGGTCAGCCGGCTTGCGATGTCATTATAAAAGAGTTGTGTGATGGAGTACTACGGAGGACGTTTGTGTATATCGGCCCGTGAGCTGGTTGATGGTGGCGTGATGAGCGTCCCCAACTACAAGCAGCTTGCCCATCGTGGCCGCATTGACGTGGTTCGTCAGGGCAAAGGCCTTGGCAACTATGCCCTCGTCGCCGTAGAGAGTCTCCCACGCGACTACCGCGCCAAGGTGGAGACGCTCTATCCTGATGGCGACCTTACCCGGCTTAAGGGCTGGGTGTGCAGCAACTACGAGGTTGACCAGGCTGCCGTGGCGTTTTTCCATGACAAGTCGAAGACCGGTGTCATGCTCTCGCCAGAGAAGGTGCGTGAGTATGTTGTCAACGCCAGTGTGTTGAACACGTGCATCCGCCTCTATGATCGTGCCGCCACTGCCCAGCGGCTGTTTGGTGGCAAGTACAACTGGGACCAGATGGCTAAGGCGATCGAGGCCTTGCGTCAGGAGTACGGCCACACCTTGCCCTCGAGCACGCTGCGCTTCCGCAAGAAAGTGAACGAGTACAAGAAGTCCGGCTATGGCTGCCTGATCAGCGGCAAGTTCGGCAACCAGAGTGCCCGCAAGGTTGACGTGAAGACAGAGAACCTGATCCTTGGGCTTGCCGTGCTTCCAAACAAGCCCTTCAACACCAATATCGCCGAGATGTATAACATGTTCGTGTGCGGGGAGCTTGAGGTGTTCAGTCCGAAGACCGGTGAACTGATGAATCCCGATGACTTTGTTGACAAAAAGACCGGCGAACCGATGGCATTGAGTGAGAGCACCATTGCCAACTACTTGAACAAGCCCAATAACCGGGCCTTCATCGCGAACAAGCTGACCAGCTGGACGGCATTCATGCACGAGCAGGCGCCCCACGTCCACCGTCACGGCGGCAACTGGTCGTTGTCCCAGATCACGATGGATGACGTTGACCTGACCCGCAAGCTCGTTGATACGAAGCGCAGAGTACATGCCTACTACGCCTATGATGTGGTGTCGCAGTGCGTTGTAGGTTCCAGTTATTCCCGCGTGAAAGACGAGGCCCTTGTTGTGGAGTGCTTCCGTGATATGTTCCGTCTGATCGAGAAGCAGGGTTGGGGAATGCCTGCCGGCATCGAGGTGGAGAACCACCTGATGTCCCAGTACCGTGACGGCTTCCTTCAAGCCGGTGTAGCGTTCCCGTTTGTTCACTTCTGCGCTCCCCAGAACTCCCAGGAGAAATATGCCGAGCCGTTGAACGGTGCTAAGAAGCGCCGTGTGATCCACCGCAACCATGAGGGCATCGGCCGCTTCTACGGCAAGGGTAAGTGGCGCATGGAGTCCCAAAAGGTGAGTGACGCGAGCAACGACACCTGGGAGGATCAGGAGTATTTCACCTTTGAGCAGCTTGTCGCCGATGACCGTGCCGACAACTGGGAGTGGAACCACTCGCTGCATCCCAACCAAAAGAAGTTCCCCGGCATGACGCGCTGGGATGTGTTGTGTGACCGTATCAATCCCACGCTGCGTCCTCTCGACAAGTTGACGCTTGCCCGTTACATCGGCGAGCATGTCGATACCAGCATCCGCCGCAATTCTACCGTCCGTGTTGCGTACGATGACTGGTGGCTGAGTGATCCGAGTGTGCTGGAGCGTCTGCGCCCCAACGACTACAAGGTCACCGCCTGCTGGTTGCCCGACGAGGATGGCCATGCCCAGGAGGTCTATCTGTTCCAGGGTGACAAGTTCATTGACCAGGTGGAGCGTGTCCAGACCTATAACCGTGTGCTTGCCGAGCAGACGGAAGAGGATGTGGTGAACTACATCGAGCAGCAGAAGAAGCTGAGCCGTTTCGGCAAATACATCCGTGACAATGAGATTGAGGGCTTGGGAGTGCTGAAACCCACGATGGCAATGCCCAGATCCACGGAGCAAAACGAAGACCTGGAACTGACGGCGGCATTGCCACCGTACACAGGACAACCCGCACCCGCCACACAAGATGTTGAGGACCGCGCCTTAGAAGATATTTAGAATAACATTAAAACGATAGAATAAGATGATTACAAACGACAACAAGAAGAGGATTCTGGAGGCTATTTTCTCCAACAGAAAGAACTACCCGAGTGACGCCAAGCACGCTGCGGCTCTGGGTATCTCGGCCAGCGTTTACAACGGCCTTAAGAAAGGCCAGGTCGAGAAGACGCTGAGCGACGCCAACTGGGTGAACATCGCCCGCCGCCTGGATGTCAACCTGCGCGAGCGCATCGAATGGAAAGGCGCGAAGACAGCGACCTTCAAGTACATCACGATGCAGCTTGAGGCCTGCCAGGAACGCAGCCTGAGCGTGATCCTGTGTGACCTGCCCAACATCGGCAAGACCTATACCGCCCGGTGGTATGTCAATGAGCACCGTAACGCTGTGTATATCGACTGCAGCCAGGTCAAGACCAAGCGTGCCCTGGTGAAGAAGATCGCCCAGGAGTTTGGTGTAGGCATCAGCGGCAAGTACCAGGACATCTATGAAGACCTGGTGTATTACCTGCGCTCGATGGAGAGCCCCCTTGTCGTGCTTGATGAAGCCGGTGACCTGCAGTATGAAGCCTTCCTTGAGTTGAAGGCCCTGTGGAACGCCACGGAGATGTGCTGCGGCTGGTATATGATGGGCGCTGACGGCCTGCGTGCCAAGATTGACCGCATGATCGATGGCCGCAAAGTGGGCTATGCCGAAATCTTCTCCCGTTACGGCGGCAAGTACAGCCGCGTAACTCCTGAGCACGAGGACGACCGCAAGGCGTTCCTGCTGGAACAGGCCCGTGCCGTTGCTGCTGTCAATGCTCCTGATGGCGTTGATATTGGACCGATCGTCCGCAAGAGCGGTGGCGGCTTGCGCAGGGTTTATACAGAAATCGAAAAGATCAAGAAAGGAGCGTGACTATGGGTAACTTTGAAATCGTGACCATGCAGGCAGTCCAATCAATAGACAGCAAGATGCGAGACCAGAATGAGATCGACTGGGAGCAGCGTCGGTATGAGATAGCGAAGGAGTTGTACGCCAACAAGTGCCTGGACGTGGTTGCCGAACGAGCCGCGATGGGCATGGAGACGGACGGTGTGGAGCAACTCGAGGCAAAGCTGGCCGTCAAGTGGGCAGATGCCTTGGTTGAGGAGTTGAAAAATCCCACGAGCGATGATTGACAGGAGCACACGCCGCTATGAGGTCGCCAAGGAAGTGCTGCCCTGGATGCTGGAACAGTTGTCAGGCACGGCACAAGTCACCGACAGCAAATTGCGCCAGCTTGCCTGTGCAGCCGCTGTGGAGACCGCCGACCTGCTGCTTGTAGAGCTTGAGAAGGAGGAGAGCCGATGAAACGAGCCTACAGTCCAAGAGAGATTGCCAGGAAGACCTATAAGGTGCTGCCATGGGGTGGACGTTGGGAGGAAGCCTTCGGCCAGCCCGAAGAAAACTCCACGTGGTTCATCAGTGGTGCGAGTGCCAGCGGCAAGAGCTCATTCGTGATGCAGTTGGCCTACGAGCTGACCCATTACGGCCAGGTGTTGTACCTAAGCTATGAAGAGGGCGTGAGCCAGAGTTTCCAGGAGCGCCTGTTGCGTTTCGAGTTGGACAAGAAGCAGGGGTGGTTCCGCGTGGTGACCAATGACACCGTTGAGGATCTGGGAAACCGTCTTCGCCGCCGCCACAGTGCAAAATTCATCATCGTGGACTCTTTCCAGGATGCAGGTTGGGAATGGCCGGAGACCAAGGCATTGTTGGAGGCTTTCCCGAGGAAGTGCTTCATTTTCATCAGCCAGGAAGCTAAGGGCCAGCCATTGGGTAAACCCGCTGTAAGGCTTCGTTACCGTGCTGGAGTGAAAGTGCGTGTAGTAGGTTTCAGGGCCTATTGCCAAGGCCGTTTCAACCCTGACGCCGGCAACAGTTTCATTGTGTGGGAGGAAGGCGTATTGAGAACCACAAACGATATCAATACGGGCCACAGGCCCGCAGTACAGGAACAAGTCAATAACAAAGATAAAACGAACAAAGATGAGTAAGAAATCGATAATCTTTAACCGCTGTGTCGGTATAGTTACCGTCACCTGGACGATTGAGAAGGGATCAGTCAAGGAAACCTACAGGACCCGTTTCGCGATGATGATAGAAGGCCTTACCAAAGAGCTCAAGGCAAAGTTCATCAAAGAAGTGAAAGACGTGGTTAAGGAATCTGTTCTTGCTGATAAGGCGGGCCTCGGTATTAGCGACGATGCTGTATTGAGGTTTTATGCGGGCTTTCATGCCTTAGAGTGTGAATATTTCTGCTTACCAAAGAACAAAACAACCAACCAAAACTAAGTGCTGAATATTTTTTCCTAAGGGCCCGGCGTCTCCTGTGACAGGCCGCGCCGGAGGAATCACACGGGACCTGCCCGTGAGGTGCTTGCAGGTAAACCATCTTGTGGATGGCCAGAACGGTAACGCCTGGCACTGGAATTAAGAGCCTCGCACATCCACAAGAACCATCACCACCAGCTGCAGTGGCTAAGCGCAGCGCAGATTGATAATGGGAGCAGCAGCGAGTTGCACAAGATCCCGGCGGGACGTGTCCCGTGAGACATGTGGAGGGGGCGGCGAAAGCAGCCAAAATCAAGTGGTGCCGTCCCCTATTTGTTTAACTAGAGAAAAAGATAAGACAATGAGACAGATCAATAATTACCGGCGTTTTTACGCCGTATTCAACAAGCTGGAGACAGGAGGTGACCGCGAAGCCGCCAAGGAGACTCTTGTGCAAAGTTTCACCGATGGCCGGACTACAAGCCTGCGTGAGATGAGCGTGAATGAGTATAACGCCCTTTGTGCCTCTCTGGAGGAACGCACCGGTTGGCGTGACATGTTGAAGAAGTCGCGGAGCAGTTGCCTGAAGCTGATGCAGCAGTTGGGCATTGACACCACGAATTGGAGTCGTGTGGATGCCTTCTGCCTTGATGTGCGCATAGCCGGCAAGAGATTCTCCCGTCTGGGTGTCGAAGACTTGGAGCAACTGTCCGTGAAGCTGCGCAGCATCAAGCGCAAAGGTGGTCTGAAACCGAAGGCTGCGTTGCCTCAGTCCACCGGGCAAGATTTACCCGGCGCAACCATGGTAGTCCCGTTGTCTGGTGCTGGCGAATGTTGAACATCGTGTTTTAATTCATCATATTATTCATTTTTAACATCAATTACAATGGGAACAAGAAAGAAGAAAACCATTATTACCGGCGTGACCCGTGAGGACGCTGATGTAGCGTTTGCAACCTACGCCAAAGCTGACGCGCAGATCCAGAAGATCAACGCAGACATTGAACTGCAGTGTGCCAAGATCCGCGAGAAGTATGCCGACCGTTTGACCGTTCTGAATGCGGAGCGTGATGGCGCTTTCGACACCCTGCAGAGTTTTGCCACCGAGAACCAGGCGGAGTTGTTCACCAAGAAGAAGAGCCTCGAGATGGCTCACGGCACCATCGGATTCCGCACCGGTACTCCAAAGCTGAAGACCCTGAAGGGCTTCACGTGGGAAGCTGCCAAGACACTGGTGAAGAAATTGCTTCCAGACTACATCCGCACCACGGAAGAGATCGCGAAAGACAAGATGCTCGCTGACCGCGATAGTCAGCTGATGCGTGAAGGCGATCCTCTTGGCCCTGGCAAACCGATGTCCGAAGCCATGGCAGAATGTGGTATCCAGGTTGTCCAGGATGAGACCTTCTATGTCGAACCTAAAAAGGAGGACGTGTCATGATACGCCAGATTGAGAAACCGCCTCGTGTCGCCATTTGCCGGACATGTAAAGGAACTGGTTGTGTGGAGAACTGGTCATCAGGTGGTGAGCTGGAGACATGCCCTTCATGTGAGGGCAGTGGCCGATTGGTGGTGTCGTGCAAAATGATGGTTGACACGCGCCCCTATCGAGAGGGTGAAAGAGTGTGACATTTACACTGTAAACTGAAAATGCGCTGGACAGACTGTTTGGCGCATTTTTTCGCGTTAAAACCATTATCTTTGCAGAGAGAAGTAGCAGGGTTATGCAAAGACGTCGAGGAGTGAGTTATCAGAAGCGAGTGGCAGACGTGAACAGAATCTATGACACGCATGTCAAGGAAGGTCTATCTAACAGGGAGATCTGGCGGCGTTATGTGTACCCGATATGGGGCATCAGCGAGCGCACCTTCTATAACCTGCTAAAGGCGGTGAGCGATCCTAAGAACGAACTGCCGGAGCCTGTCCAATTACAGATTCAATGGGAATGGCCATGAGCAATCCGGATGTAAATATCGTCATCAAACGTATCCTGCGGGACATCGCCGTAGAGCTGAGCGACGAGTTTGACAAGAACTTCGAGCGCCAGGCATTCTTTTCCGAGGCATGGCAACGTCGCCGCACTCCGACGCGCCCGGGCGGTCATATCCTGGTTGACAGCGGAGCGTTGCGTCGCAGCATCCAGAGCCGCACGACTGACACCAGCATCAGCTTCTTCACGACGCTGCCATACGGCGCCATCCACAACGAGGGAGGCGAGCTCAAGGTGACAAACCGCATGAAGGCCTTCTTCTGGCACAAATACTACGAGGCTACCGGCTCCTTCGGTCGCAAAAAGAACGGCGAGCGCCGGAATGACAAGCGCACCGTACAACTGAGCACCGAGGCCGAGTTCTGGAAGTGGATGGCGTTGAAGAAAGAGGGAAGTACCATCAAGATTCCGAGGCGTCAGTTCCTTGGTGCCAGTCCAGAGGTAGAAAAGGCCGTGCGCGAGATCATCGAGGAGAACCTGGCCGAATACTTTGAACATGACTTAAAGTTTGAGATGAAATGAGAAGAGAGATTTACACCAAAGTGAAAGCCGCGCTGCTGGAGATGCCAGGATCACCAGTGAAGCATGTTGACCTGTGGAACCAGAATGTGGCTTTTATTGAGCAGGAGGAGGCCTGGCCACGTCCTGCCGTATTCATTGAGTTCGAGCCTATAGAATGGCGCGGTCAGAAGTCAGACGGTTACCGCACGAACGGGTTGCTGCGTCTGCACATCGTCACCGACTGGGATGGCCAGGAGTCATCGCTGGCGGTGTTTGACCTGTGTGAGGATGTTCGGAATGCACTGATTGATTTGAGCGGTGACAGCTTCATCGGTTTGAAACTGGCGCGAAGCTACACCAACCACAATCACGAGGATCTTGTGGAGAGCATCGAGGTGTTCGAGTATGGAGGCGAATGGGTGCCATAGAGGTGTAGAATATTGCCTATTGGTGAATTTGTTGTATATTTGTGCCCTTCAAGGGACAAAAACGATGAAACCAAATCAGGCATCAATCTACCGGGACATCGAGCGGCTGCTGGAGTGGTCTATTCCTGTGGTCGAGCGATTACCTCGTTCCCTGCCTTATAAAGAGCTCGGCGGCAAACTCGTCCTTGACCTCGCGGAGGCGTTGGACTTTGTAGTGCTCGCCTTCCAGGCTAATGGCACTCTGGAGCGTGTGGAGTGTATAAATGGCGTGATCATGCGCATGACATCGGTCAAGACAACCTACCGGCTGTTGAACCGTGTCCGTACTGATGCCATATCACACGGTCAGTATGCCCAAGCGCTTGACATGTTGAACGTCATCGCTGATCAGGCTGGAAAGTGGCTCAAAAAGAACAGGGCTTTGCTTGCTGAACAGCAGAAACAGGAGAAACCCACTGTGTCAACACACAACGTCAATCCTGTTCAGCCGAAGCTGTTCTCAGACGAAGAACTGGGGCGGTAAGACATTCATGGCGATTACGGTTACTATGGATCATCCCCTATCATTAAACGGGCGTGGCACTGCGCAAGACGTAGTTAGGAAACGGGCAGCCCACGCATCATCGCTTGACGCTTCTAACGCGTGGAATCTCCATGGCGGGAATGGCCAGGTCAACAACAACAATAAGAACAATTCCAGGGCCGTGAGGGCGGTGGTCGCGCTTGGTGATGAGGAGAAAGAAGGGTGGGTTGATGCCTATTTTGATTGCCTGAGGAACAAGCTCAGGGCTAAACAGTGTGGGGAATACAGGACTGACTTCGAGGCTGACCTGTGGCGGCTTGTAGGTGAAGTCCATGACCGCACCTATCAACCCAGTGAAGCATTTTGCTTCATCGTCACCAGACCCAGAACCCGTGAAATCTTCGCCGCTGCCTTCCGTGACCGTATCGCCCAGCATTGGATAACCATCAGACTGGAACCGCTACTTGAGCGCCGCTTCCGCTCTCAGGGTGATATCTCGTTTAACTGCCGCAAAGGCTATGGCTCCATGAGAGCTGTGCAGACTGCTAAAGGCCACATTGAGCGTGTCAGTGAACGCTACACCCGTGAAGCATGGATTGGCAAGATAGATATCTCCGGCTTCTTTATGAGCATTGACAAGGGCATCCTGCTTGATAAGCTGCTGCCGTTCATCCGTGAGAACTATCAGGGCAATGATCTTGATACGTTGTTATGGCTGACTGAAATCACGGTAAGACACGAACCCCAACTATACTGTGAACGTCGTTCGCCTGAATGGATGTGGAACGATCTCCCGGATAACAAGTCGCTATTCACGATGCCAAGTGGCAAAGGCATGGCCATCGGCAATATCACCTCCCAGCTGCTGGCCAACTTCTACCTGTCATACTTTGATGAGTTCATGATCGAGGAGTGTTCCTATACTGGCGCAGGTTATGTCCGTTTCGTCGATGACGCGCTGATCATCGCCAACGACAAACGCTTCATCATCAACCTGCGCAAGAGGGCGACGCAGTGGCTGAAGAAGAATCTCAAACTGCAATTGCACAAGGACAAGTTCTACCTGCAGCCCGCCACTCACGGCGTGAAATTCGTCGGCTGTGTCATCAAGCCAGGCAGAACGTACACGGCGAACCGAACCCTGGGCAACATGACCAGGCGTGTCATGCAGACCAACGGCCTGTGCCGGGACATCATCGAGAACGGCCCGACACTTGAGAACCTGAAACTGCTGAAACGCCACGTCTGCAGCCTCAATTCCTACATGGGCTTTTGTGTCCATAACTACACCTTCAACCAGCGAAGGAAGATGTTCAGCAACGTCCCCTATTTCTGGAAGTGTTGCAACATACAGCATCGGTTCTCGGTGGTGAAGGTCAAGAAGAAGTACAATTATTTTTTGTTCCTTGTTAAAACAGACCAATTACAACATGAGACAGCAATCAGAAACCTTGCCCCCCTTGGTAAGCGTAAGAAGGGATCTCGGGCAAAACATCTTCACCGTGGCGTTTGACGTCACTGAGGTTGAGAACGGTTATGAATTTGAGACGGCGGAGCTGCCGCCTGGTGTGTGGCGTCGTGACTTGATCATCTCGGCGATTATCCGCTCACGTTATAACACCGATGACATGGAGGCCATCCACAACAATGTGCTGGCCGACTTGACGGATAAGGAGGCCAAGGCCGCGCATACAGCTATGCAGCAGTGGCGCACTAAAGCCAAGCAGTGGTCACGTGAGCTGATGGCATGGGCAGAGGAGAATGGCCTGGCCCAGGCTGAGCTGATGCCCGACCCAGAACCTCACGATCCGGATGACACTGTTGAGGGTTATGACGGGGTGGCCACCCTTTCGGCCGCTGTGGAACTGGCCAAGGACCAGGCAACAGATCTGGAGGACGAGACGGCCGCCAAGTTACCCGAATTGTTCCCGCTATGGATTAACCAGCTCGGGAAGCAGCTCCATGCCGGGGAGCGCTATAGCTTCGTTGGCCGATTGTGGAAAGTGCTCCAGGATCACACGGCGCAGGCCGACTGGATGCCGGACACGACGCCCTCATTGTTTGCTGAGGTGGCCGCTGATCAGGAGCAGGGCACCATCGACAACCCGATTCCCTACAACGGTAATATGGCTCTTGAAGAGGGCAAGTATTACACCCAGGGAGGTGTCGTTTACCTGTGCATCCGTGACACCATCAATCCGGTGTATAACGATCTGAGCGCCCTTGTGGGCTTGTATGTCCAGATCGTTGAGTAGTTGGTTGTGGGGCAAATGAAAAGCCCCCAGCCCTGTCAAAAGTCGTCCTACTTACTTTAAACAACGCGCGCCCAAGCGGTGCGAGGCTGGAGGCCTAATGCCTTCTTCCTTGCCGCTTGAGCGTTTTTCTTGCATAAAATAAGTAGGACACCGCAAAGGTACAATTTTTTTCAGAAAATGACACTATTTGAAGCATTATCGATCAATAAAGAGATGATCAATCGTTTGCAGGCTTTTGGTGCAAAAGCTGACGACTGGCGCTATCTTGACCTGTATCGAGATTACCAGCGGATGCACCAGGAGGGGGATAAGGTGACCTATATCGTCTCTGTCCTGAGTGAGCGTTACCATGTGAGCGAGCGCAAGATCTACAGCCTGGTCAAACGCTTCGGTACCGACTGCACGGTTGATGCAGTGTGATTGCTCGATCTTGTGCCGCATGGGTTGGTTGGATTGCCGACCTTTGCGGTATGGAAACGAAAAAACTGTACCTGTCGGCGCCGCTTCCTTTCGTAGGTCAGAAACGGAACTTTGCCAGACCATTCATCAAGGTGCTGGAGCAATATCCTGACGGCACCACCTTTGTTGACCTGTTCGGCGGCAGCGGCTTGCTGTCGCATATCGCCAAGCACCAGAAACCGCATAGCAAGGTTGTCTATAACGACTATGATAACTACCGCGAGCGCCTGGTGCGCATTCCCGAGACCAATGAGCTGCTTGCCAAGCTGCGCGAGATCACTGCCGGCATCCCCAGGAAGTCGCCCATCATGGGCGAGGCACGTGAGCGGGTGCTTGCCAACATCGCCGACCATGAGGCGCGATATGGCTGGGTGGACTATATCACCTTGTCCCCATCGATCCTGTTCTCTATGAAGTACCTGTTGAGCCTTGATGCGATTCGGAAAGAGGGGCTTTATAACAAGATCCGCACCACTGACTTCGCCCCTGCAGGTGACTACCTTGAAGGCTTGACCGTCACCAGTGCCGATTACCGCGAGGTGTTTGCCCAGTACAAAGACGAGCCGAATGTGGTGTTCCTGGTTGACCCGCCCTACCTGAGCACTGAGGCGGGAACATACAGGATGTATTGGAAGCTGAGCGACTATCTTGATGTGTTGAACGTGCTGAGGGACCACCGCTTCATCTACTTCACCAGCAACAAGTCGAGCATCCTGGAACTGTGCCAATGGCTGGGTAAGAACCGAGACCTGGGCAATCCCTTTGCCGGCTGCCAGATGGTAGAGTTCCATGCCCAGATGAACTACAACGCATCCTATACCGACATGATGATATATAACGCCGCTTAAACGGCATTAAAACAGCGTTAGAGCCATGAATAAGTATTACCAAATCCTTGACAAGGTTCTGGAGCAGGGAAAGACCCAGACCAACAAGAAAGGCAGCATCCGCTACCTGTTGAATGAACCGCTGCACCTGACGCCGGCTGACTTACTTGATATATTCGAGAGTCACGGCATCGCCCGCAAGAAGTTGAAGAGTGAGCTGCGCCTGTTCATGGCTGGAGAGCGCCAGGTGGAGAAATACCGAGACGTGGGTATCAACTGGTGGGATTACTGCGGCTCGATCCTGGTCAACAGTTACCCGACCTATCTGGAGAAGCTGCCGCCACTCATTGCCAGAATCAATCGCGAGAAGCGCAACAGCAAAAACTATGTCCTGTTCTTGGGCGAGACCAATGCCGAGAGCAACCAGGCACCATGCTTGAGTCTGGTGCAGTTCCAGATTGATGACGGCGAGCTTGTGCTGAGTGCCTACCAGCGCAGCAGTGATGCCAACCTCGGCTTGCCGGCTGACATCTACCACCTGTACCTGATGGCCCGGCAGATTGACCTGCCGTTGAAGTCTATTACCCTGTTCCTGGGCAACGTCCACATCTATGCCAATAACCTGGACAAGACGCGTGAGCTGCTTGCCGGCAACGAGGAGGTGAGGTTTGACTTGAACGTGTGATTACGAGCTGGAGGCTCGCTATATATGGCAAAGAATCGACACAGTGTGAGGACTGTGCCGATTCTTTTGCTGAAGGGATGTGCTGTCAGATCTTCTCGACTGCCGTGGCGACAAGGGTAATCATTAGCCCTAATTGAGCATCCTTGTCATCAATGTCGTTCAAACTGAGATTGACAGGTTTTTCGGTGAGCTTGCTCCACAATTCTTGATCCAGCTCAACACCAGCGAGCGTGGCCACTGTTACCACCTGGTCACGGCTGAACTCAAAAGCTACAGTTAATTTCTCGTTCATGATGATGGTTGATTATGGTTTATAGATGCCGAATATTGACCCAATAACGAGGGCGAGGAGGATGACCACACCAGTCATAAAGACTGAAAGGAATATCAGAATGCCCGTTTTTGTCCTCATTCTGTCCCGGTGGATCCGTCGGTTGATCTTCTCGTCGATGCAGTAACGCTTGCCGTTTTTTGCTATTTTTTTGTCCATGATAGTTGCTAATTCAAAAAATGGTGTTATCTTTGCAGTGAGGATTCCGTAGCTAATGACTACCGATTCCTCGCCAGAATGAGGGGTGAGCGATCATTCCTCAAACTTTTTTATAGAGAATCCTGATATTCTCTCCTTCTTTTAGCCAAACTTCTGAAATCATTTGTCCATCTTTCACTCTTTGATAAATGACACGTTTCATGTAAGCGTCAGTCAATTCTGGCTTATCAATAATGAGCCTGTCAGATTGTTTCAGGCCATCGTTCATCATATTTCGGAAAGCATTCTTTGGCTTAGAACTGATGAAGCCCTCATGCTCGTACCATTTACCATCCACCCAAAGGTCAGGGCATTTTCCCTCGTATGCTGTACCCATGAGTGACTCATAGATATTACGATACATGAATTTTGGAGGGCGCGTCATCTTGGGTGTTAGTCGCACCTCATGTCCTGACTCGGCAAAAAATGTGGCAATTTCTATAAGTTTATTGTAATCATGATCGTCTGAACTCACGAGTTGATGAACTGCTATTGAACCGCCATTTTCAAATCGCTTCACGACATCAAAACGTTGCACTTCACATTTGCGGATTAATGGGCAGACGTTGCACAATTCATTGTCGGGGATGTATGCCAGGTTGACTTTCCCCTGGGCGATGTCGCAGTCCCGGCACCGGCTGATGGTGTACGGGTTATAGTCCGGGAAAGCCTTGCCTTGCATGCCCGAGTTGAAGCGGAAGATGCCTCGCGTATCCTTCTGCAGGGCTTCCTCACCTCTGGCACGTGCTTCTTCAGGATCCGTTGTCGGATACTTTGATTTGCGCACTTGTGCAACAGTGCAACGGCAGTTCCATCCATTGGGCGGGTAGTATGACTCCCAGAACGGGTCGGAAGGCGGCAGCGTCACCCCATCGAGGGCAGCGTGTTCAGGACGTACCTTTTCATCACGCTGGGTTCGGTACTGGAGGTTGTAGCGGTCGCCATCAGCCTCGATCTGTTCCCACTTGGCCGCCATGTCTGCCGAAGCCTGGCAGAAGTTGTACTCAGCGCGGAGGTAGTTCTTGTTGTAGGTGCTGTCGATGGCTTGAACGTCATTCAAAAAGCGTTCAAATGACTTTCTCTCGCCGTTCTCGTCGATGAGTGAGGGGAAGGCCTCATTGAGCTCATGGAAGGCCTTGAAGCCAGAAAAGATGAAGTTGGAGCGCTCCAGCCGGTGTCGCATAGCATCAGATAGTGGGGCCTGCCGCATCGACTGATTCAGGGCGTCGGCATGTGTGCCGATGAAATCAGTGACCTCGGGTTCCTGGATGACCTGGATGTCGAGCATGGCGCCCTCCTGGCGGTAGAGTGCGTGCATCATCCCCTCGAAGGCCTGACCCACCCGTTCTCGGATGCGCTGCTCTATTTCCTGTTGAGGAGAGGCGAGCGTGGCTTGGCTGCCCAATATTTCGGCGTAACGCTGGTGCAGCCCCGCGTAGTCGGCGGGGCTTAATCGAAAAAAGGGCGCACAGGGGCCGCGTGTCGGCGCGATTCTTCACCAGCGGGCGTTTCCTCACCTTTGCCCTCTTCATCGCCCTGTGGCGGCTCTGTGGGCGAATTAGGGGCATTGTTACGGCGATTGCCCACCGGCATACTGTATTTATCCTCAAAATAAGATGGATCAACCTCAAAGTTATTGAGCACCATGGTCTCGTAGTTCACTTGCTGCTCGGGGGAATAGTCCACCGAGTAGTCCCAGTCGAAGCGCAGCCCCTTGAGCGGGAAACCGTGGCGGATCATTCGCGGGATGAGTTGGTCGTTGATGATGTCGCGGATGCTGTCGCAGTCCGCCTCGATGATGTTCTCGAACACCTCCAGGTGAGTCTCGGACTGGCTGAGCGAGCTTCCGTCCTCAATGGTCATGGTTTGGCCGATGATGAGCTTTGAGAGTTCACTGTTGGCTCTCTCGATACGCCTGTCATATACGTTGAAGGCATCACCGCGCGATGACTCGACCACCTCAATCTCGGTACCCTGCTGGAAGATTCCCCAACCCTCGGTACCCATATCTGCCATCATCTTCTCCATGCGCTTCATCTCCTTATCGTCGCGAGTCGTGGTCCTGGCGATGCGCATAGGCATTCCGAAGATCTCGGCGAAAGTGTCCCAGAACGCCAGCGCATTTTTCTTGGGGATGGTTTGTGTGGCCGCCTTGAGGAACAGTCCCAAGTTATCGGGACGGCCAACCTCGATGAGCCAGTCGCTGAATGGCGGCTGCCGATAGTCGATGCCCGTGGTCCAGTCCTGTCCCAGGTCGGTGATGACGCGCCCGTATTCTGGTATGACGTGTTTGCGCGAAATAAGTCTGACTCCATCGTATGACAGCTTCCCGTCCTCAGCAGTGATGACATCGCCCAGCTCGATGAGCGAGTGCCCCCAATAGTTCGCATCGAGTGCAAGTTTGATCAGGTCTTTGAACCAGGCAGCATCGAAGTAGTTCAAAGCACCTTCATCCTCGTCGCCGCTCTCATTGACCAGCTTGAACGACCGCGCCATGACAAAGCCCTCGCGCTGCTGGATGCATCCGGAGAGGTGGAGATCAACAGCGACATCCCGGTAGATGTCATACAGTGCCTGTCGGTTGGGGTAGTCCACATTGATGGCCATCTGCCAGGCAGTGCGCCAGTCCCCGATGTCGCGTCTGGTGAGCGAGTCGGTGGTGCGCTGCAGCTGCATAACCGTTTTCTTGAACTTGGCCACGTCTTTCTTGGCGAGACGGAAGGTGCCGAACGGTGTCTCAAGCACCTGCTTATCGGTATTCTTTTTCTTGCTCATGATGATGTGTCAATTACCAGTTGTGTCTCAATTTCTTTTGGCAACCGTAAACCATGGGGAAGCCGACCTGGTTGCCGTCCTCGTCGGTGGAGACAGGAAGATCAGGCACGTTCTTGCCGGCCTGCACTCCTTCGAGCCACTTGATGGCGCGGTCGTAGCGCTCCTTGCGGATCTCGGTACCCATCTTCTGGGGCAATGAGGCCGCCATGTGGTAAAGTGCGATGTCGCAGGTGTACATGACAATGAGCTTGTTGCGCTCATTGCCCTCAGCACTGAAAAGCGCCTCGGTGTCATATTTGGGACGGAGGTAAGAGGATATTTCCTCGATGGCCTCTGCCTCGGCATTCGCCCGGTTGTCGTCGCTGACCTGTGAAATGACCTTCAAGGCCTGCTCCCCGATGACAACCCTGTAATCCTCGTCGTTGATAAACATAGCGTATCTTTATTTGGTGATGTGTAAAGCGAGTTTCTCAATGTCGGCCAATTTTGTGCCCTTGCGGAAGCGGTGCTGCCGGATGAGCTGCTTGATGACCTGCTTGGGCACCACATGAATGGACCCGTTGAGGACAATTACATAGTATTTAAGTCCTGTTTCCTGGGCGAGCCTGTTGGCTTTCTTGACGGCCCTCTTGTAACGGAAGGAGAAAAACAGTTTCTTGATCATTACCATTGGTTTTTTGAGGTCGGGCGTCTGCCGAACCTGGGTTTGAAGTTTGCTTGTCTCGTATTGCGCTGGAGGAACCAGATGGCTCCCTCGTCGGCGTCAGGCGCATCGTCATGGACATGGCTGCCGCGTTCCAGCGCCAGTGTCTGCTCAATGCCTACCTGCATGTCCGGGCTATCCTTGAGCGCCTCGTTATAGAACACGAAGCCTCGTTCCCACAACGGGCTTACCGCTTCGATGCGCTGGATCTTTTCCGGCTTTTTGCGTGTGTCCGGCATAATAGGCAACTGGTAGCCTCTCAGTTCGCCCTCGGTGGTGAACTCGTCGAGGATGATGTCCTGCATGAAATTCGCCTCCATGTAGAATGATGCCGCCACGTCTGCCTCGCTGAGGCGCTCATAGAGGTTGTAGAGCCAGCGCACCATGCCTGATACCGTGTCCTGGCGGACGTAGGTGTCAATCAGGTGCAGCTCATTGCCGTACTTGCCCCAGAGTCTGCAGGCCTTGTAGTCGTTGGCCGTGGTCGATTTGAAAGACGGGTCGGTGTAGCAGATCAGCTGCTCATACTTGCGCAGCGGCAGCACCTTTTTATATCTTATCCACTCATGCTTGAAGATGGCACCCTCGTTGATGGGGTTGTGCATCATCTCCTTCTGCCAGGCCCGGTAGCCCACGAAGTCGGCATACTCCTGAGCCTCCTGCTTGGTCCATTTCTCTTTCCATACCGGATTGCCCTTGTCATCCACCGCGCAGATCTTTGAGACATGGACACCACGCGTGGCTGCTATGTTGGCCAGTACCGAGTTCTTACTGATGAGGTTGCCCACCATGATGAAGCGGCCGCGTCCCACGTCGAGGGCACCGAACAGTGCCTCCTTGACCCAATCCGTGAGTTCCCGGACACGCCGCTCATTACGGCAGAGTTCGTCGTCATCCAGGTCATCGATGACGATATAGTCAGGTCGTGCTTCACGCTCACGCAGACCGCGCGGCGACTGTCCACGGCCCACGGCCAGGAACTTCACGCCGTTTCTTGTGGTGAACTCGCCCTCCATCCAGTTGCCGAGCGACATCTGTTCACCGTAATCGGCGACGATGCGCTTGTTGTACTGGAGCTCCGCCTGGATGTCCCCCAGGAGACGGTCGGCACTGTCCTCGGACTTGCCGACGACCACCATGAAGTTGATGAGCCTTTCCGGCTGGAACATGAGCCACAGTGGCATGAAGATGTCGAAGTGGGTGGATTTGGCATGACCACGCGGCCACATGAAGACCGCCTTAAGGTTAGGCGTGCTCTTCACCTTCTTGGCTGCGGCATTGTGGAACGGCGCATTGTGTACGGTGCGTATCACCTTACCGGTGGCCTTGTCACGCAGGGTAAGGAAATGAGGGAAATAGTATTCACAGAACGCGGCATAGTCCCGCTGCAGCTTCTTGATGCGCTGGTCCCGCTGCGTCGCGTTCTCGCGCACCAGGCTTGCCGTGTCGGTCATGCTCTGGATTTCCCGGCAGTGCGCCTCCCACAGCTCCCGATATTTTGAGGGTAATGCGGGCATGATCAGAGCTCAGAATTGGGAGACATCTTCTCCATGAGGAACTCGTTCTGGTACTTGTTGATCGCCTTGATCAGCGCCGGTGTGATCTCCGGATCGTTGGAAGCCTTGTCCTGGATCCAGCGGTTGAAGGCCATAAACACCTCAATGGCATCGACCACGTTGGCCTTCTTGTCCAGCTTCTCGATGACCGCCGATAGTTTAGCAAGACGGTCGCCAAGTCCGGCTATGAGGTTCGGGTCTTCTGACTCGTTGACTGAGGTGATGAGCCGGTCGATGGTAAGCAGCAGCTTGTTGACCAGTTCCTGGCGTGTGATGTTCTTGGCGGCACGCGCTTCCTTCCACCCGTCCGTATTCGCCCATTTGGAGATGGTCTGACGGCTTATGGAGAGCCTTTCTGCGATCTCGGTCAGCTCCATGCCGGAGAGGTATAGGGAACGCCCGAGCGATTTCTTGTTTTCTAAATCTGCTTTCTTCATTTTTTGCAAAAAATAAAATGTGAATAACGGTGCAAAATTGGCCGAAAAACGTGAGCGTGACAAAGAAGCGTGCAGGGGTTGCATGGAAGTGTGCAGGGGTTTCACACTTATTTGTTCGGGTGGGTTGAAAGGCGCAAATTTGCGGTGCTTTTAATCATACAGTCGCGATGCAATCGCGACATAGAAATCGCAAAAACAATGTCAAAAAACAAGAGAGTAAGAATTACCAACGAAAGCCTGAACAGTTACAAAACCCGCGTGCTGACCTCAGGCATGGACGTGTCACAGTATGAGCGCAACCCCGTTCTGCTTTACATGCACGAGCGAGGTCAGGTCATCGGTTATGTGAAGGACCTGAAGGTCGAGGGTGACGAGGTGACCGGCGAGCTGATGTTTGATGAAGCCACCGAGCTGAGCCAGCGTTGCAAGAAACAGTGGGAGTTCGGCAGCCTGAAGATGGTAAGCGTCGGCCTTGACATCCTTGAGCTGAGCGAGGACAAGAAATACCTCGTCGAGGGCCAGACGCGCCCGACCGTCACCAGGAGCAAGCTGGTTGAGGTAAGCCTTGTTGACATCGGCGCCAACGATGACGCCATTGTGCTGATGAAAGACGGCCAACGATTAGAAATGGGCAAGGACGGCGAGAACGTCCTGCCGAAGTTAAACCTAAATAATAATCAAGAAGAAGACATGGACAAGAAAGAGATTGCCCTGCTGCTGGGTTTACCGGCAGACGCGAGTGACGAGGCCATCAAGGCCAAGATCAATGAACTGAAGACCGCCGCCGATGAACGCGCGGAGCTTGTCAAGGAAAACGACGAGTTGAAGCTGTCGCGCATCGAAGCTGCCGTTGACGGTGCCATCGCCGAGAAGAAGATCACCGCTGACAAGAAGGCCCATTTTGTCGAGCTCGGCAAGAAGGTCGGACTTGAGAGTCTGAATGCCACTTTCGGCGCTATGACACCCCAAGTGAAGCTCAGCCAGGTCATCGGGCACCAGGGCGGCGCCCAAGCCGACCCCTCCTGGAAGAAGCTGAGCGACGTTCCCGAGGACAAGATCCTGGAGTTGCGCAAGAACGACCCCGATGAGTACAAGCGCCTGTATAAGGCCGAGTACGGCTGCGAGTGTGAAATCGAAGATTAAGTCGAACCATTTAATATTTTGAAGACATGAAACTGAAAATGTTGTTTCTTTGCCTTGTCTCGCTTGTGTTCAACAGCGTGATGGGCGCTACAGTGGGTTCTGCCGTAGGTATCAACCCGACGACCGGCGCTATTGGCGCCAATGTGATTGCCGCCGTTGGCGGTGCGCTTAATATGATGCCCACGGGTGTAGTCCGTTCCGGTGTCTTGACCGAGGTGTGGACCGGTGAGCTGATCAAGTACCTGCGTCGTGGTCTTGAGGCCACCTTCCTTGACGGCATTCCCGATGCATCGTCACTTGCCAATAACGATGTGATTCACCTGGTGGATGTTGGTGTTGACCCCGATGTGCTGATCAACAACACCACGTACCCCATCGAGTTGCAGAATCTTACCGACACGGATAAAACCATCAGCCTGGACAAGTTCCAGAGTAAGGTTACCCCCATCACCGACGATGAGCTGTACGCCTTGAGCTATGACAAGATGACGCGTGTAAAGGAGAGCCACGGCAATGCCATCAACGACGCCAAGTTCACCAAGGCTGCCCATGCGCTGTGTGCAGCATCGAACACTGCGACGACTCCCGTGCTTGTCACCACCGGCGCGCGTGATGCCGATACCGGGCGTCTGAAGATGACTGTCCAGGATGTCATCAACATGAAACGCGCGATGGACAAGCTGAAGGTTCCGAGCAAGAACCGCCGTCTTGTGCTGTGCACCGACCACGTGAACGACCTGCTGGAGACCAGCCAGGCCTTCAAGGAACAGTACAATATCAACCGCGCTGATGGCACCGTGGGCCGCCTGTTCGGCTTTGACATCTATGAGTTCGCCAACAACCCGCTGTACACCACTGCAGGCAACAAGAAGAACCTTGGCGTAGCCGCCAGCACCGGCGAGTTCCAGTGCTCGTTCGCCTTCTACACGCCCCGCATGTTCAAGTGCACCGGCTCGACCAAGATGTACTACAGCGAGGCCAGCCAGGATCCCGAGTACCAGCGTAACAAGATCAACTTCCGCCATTACTTCATCTGCATGCCCAAGAAGGCCGATGCCGGTGTCGTGATGCGCAGCGGATACCAGGCAGCCGCCTAATCCATGCGAAAAGAGCTGAAATACCTTGTGCTTCATTGCACCGCCACTCCCGTGGGGCGAGAGGTGACCAGCGATGACATCCGTCGCTGGCACACCTCGCCCGTCTCGCGAGGCGGTCGTGGCTGGAAGCAGGTGGGCTATACCGACATGATTCATCTGGACGGACGTGTTGAGCGTCTGGTGAAGAATAACGAGGACGCCTGGGTGGATCCTTGGGAGGTGACCAACGGCGCCAAGGGCTTTAACCAGGTGAGCCGTCATGTGGTGTATGTCGGAGGCGTTGACGCTAACGATGTGAAGAAAGCGCGAGATACGCGAACCGCTGCCCAGAAAGAGGCCTTGAAACGCTATGTGCTGGAGTTCCACCGTCGCCACCCGAAGGTGAAGATCGTGGGCCACAACCAGCTTGCCGCCAAGGCTTGCCCGAGCTTCGATGTACCGAAATGGCTCAAGGAAATCGGCATCAATCAGAAATAACGATCAAGAGATATGGACTGGAATGACGTGTTGAATATGGCATTGAGCGGCGGCCTGGTCGGGTTGCTGACTTTCCTGCTGACATGGCGCAGCCAGGCCCGCAAGGCGCGTGCCGAGGCCGACACCGTGAACATCACCAACACTGAGCAGGCTACCCGTATCCTTGTGGAGAACATTGTTGAACCGCTTAAACAGGAACTTAATGCGACAAGAAGAGACCTCAGCGCGACGAAGCGCGAGATGGCGCGATTGCGCAAAGCGATTGATGACGCCAACAGTTGCAAGTATAGTGCTGATTGCCCTGTTCTGCGCAGGATGCGCGAGCAGCCGAAAGACGAGCATCGCAAGCCAGACGGTCGAGGTGGCCCAGGCTCACGTTACCCGCCTGGCGGACAGCGTCGAGCGCGTGACCATCAAGCGCCTGGAGCCGGTGAGCGTCCCGGAGAGCCGGGTGAAGCTGATGATAGCTGCTGACAGCCTGCTATCGACCCCTCTGGGCGCAAGCTGGACAGGCCGCAGTGGACAGGCTAACGTGAAAGTGCAGCGCCAGGCTGGCACCGCAGGCAAGCCGGAGGTGATAGTCGTGGAGGCCACGTGTGACAGCCTGCAGCTGCAGTGCGAACGCTATGAAGAGACAATTGCGAAACAGCGCCGTGCCATTGACGCGTTGTCCGAAGCCGGTTACCGGCTGTACCGCGAGCAGCTCGAGGAGGTGAAAGAGAAGCCTCCCAACGGGATTAGAACGGCGTTGAAATGGCTTTTCATCGGTATTATAATTGGCCTGTTAATGGGCCGGATCAAGACAATTTCAAGATTTATCAAACAAGTGTAACATTAAAATCAAAGTATTATGCCTAACATTTCATGGGGTAAACCCGAAATCTACTTTGGTGCTCAAGGCAAGAACGTCGGAGCAGACACCTTTGACTTTGAAAAGATTTCCACTCCTGCAGAGGATAGTACCCAACTGACCGGTCAACAGGGCGAGAAGGTTGAGGCTAAAATCGAGGGTGGTGCAGCCGAGGATACGCAATACAAGGATCCCACACTTGAGCTGGTGATGAAAGTGCGTATGGCTAAAGAGGATAGCGGCTCTCTGCGACGATTGCCTAGTGTGTTGTACAAGTCAGGAAGCACCTCGGAGTACACCCAAGACAAGGTGGCCGTGTGCCTGATTCCGAAGAATAATGCTACCCCTGGCTTTTTCTGTGCATCTTGTTCGGTGAGCATTATAGAGACGTACACGGCAGCAGACGGCGCTTTCTGGGAGATTACGTTGTCTATCAACGTACCCACGTCCGGTAGTGCTATCCAATGGGGGCAGTACTATGCTACCGAAGGCGCGGACTCCAATGCCGGGAAGTTCAAAATCACAGCTGGCGTGCAAGCAGCGTAAAGCGACACGTTGTGTAACTATTATTCGCGGCAGCGGGTATGCTAATGCTGCTCGCTGCCGCTTGATTTAAGTAATGGACACAAGAGGTATTGACATATTGTTGGAACGTCGCAACGAGATTGAGGTGGCTGGTCGTCGATTCACGCTGTACCCACCGTCGCTGGGCGTTACGATGATGGTGAAGGGCGGTCTTGACGTGCTGGGTCTTGATCTGGGGGGCGATCCAGTTGTTTCAGTGATCGCAGCTGCAGAGCGTGACCGGCTGCAGTGCTGCCGCCTGGTCGCGTTGTGGTCGTGTGCTGATCGTGACGAGGCAATGGATGCCGGATTGATTGAGGAACGTGCTGCATACCTGGATGGTCATGTAGAAACGGATGAGCTGTCCACACTGCTTATAGAGTTGCTGTCAAACACGCAGGTGGACGATTTCCTGCAGTCCAGCGGTATCGTCAAGGAAGTGGAGCGGCTGCGCAAGGTGAGTGCATACAAGAAGAACAATACGCCGACATTTGGCGGCAAGACAATATTCGGGCAGCTGATAGACGCCGCATTGCAGCGCTATGGCTGGACCTACGAGTATCTGGTGTGGGGCATATCGTATGCTACACTGACGGTGCTCATGGCGGACAAGGTGACGCAGGTGATCCTGAGCGAAGAGGAACGCAAGCGTGTGCCGTTGCATCTGCTTGATGGGGATGTCATCAGTGGTGATGATCCAAGGAATGCACAACATATTGTTGAAATGTTTAGTTAATCATGTCGGAGGTAAAGTTTGTCATCAGTCTGGATTCCCGGGCTTTCAAGTCTGGCAGTGAAGAGGTGAAGGCTCAGGTGAGGCGCATCACCGATGAGGTCAAGGTCGAGGGCGGCAAGATGCAGCGCGAGTTTGACGGCATCGGCAAGTCGATGGGCAGTTCGATGGGCAAGTACCTTGCGGCCTTCGGCGGCGCCGCTGTGTTCAAGCAGCTCATTGGTGACATGGTGCGTGTCCGTGGTGAGTTCCAGAAGGCGGACACAGCCATCCGCACGATGCTCGGAAGCAAAGAAAAAGCTGACGAACTGATGTCCCAAGTGCGTGAGTATGCCAAAATTTCGCCACTTGAGTTCGGCGACATCACCAAGGCGACTCAGACGATGCTGAGCTTCGATGTTGAGGCTGCGAAAGTGCCCGGTTATATCAAAGCCATCGGTGACATATCGATGGGCGAGAGCGGCAAGTTCCAGCAGCTGTCGTTGGCTTTCTCACAGATGAGTGCCACCGGCAAACTCATGGGTCAGGATCTGCTGCAGATGATCAATGCCGGATTCAACCCATTGGCTGTGATAGCTGAGAAGACAGGCAAGTCCATTGCGCAGCTCAAAGACGAGATGAGCAAGGGCAAGATCTCCGCTCAGCAGGTTCAGCAGGCGTTTATCGACGCCACCAGTGCTGGCGGCAAGTTCTTTAATATGAGTGAGAATGCCGCAAAGACCATTGAGGGCCAGATGTCGATGCTCAGCGACGCCGTGGATGCGGCATTCAACGAGGTCGGCACAAAGAGTGAAGGCATTATCACCGGTGCAATCAGCGGTGTGACCAAACTAGTAGAGAACTACGAGGCTGTTGCAAAAGCCATTGGTTTGCTCATTGCCAATTATGGGGTTTATAAGGCTGCCGTGATTACCGTTGATGCAGTCGAAAAAGCTCATGGCATCACATCGGCTTTGTTAGCTGCGAAGACAGAATTACTCAACAAGAAACAAGAGATCCTAAACAAGACCATGCTCGGTAATCCCTACGTAGCAGCAGCGGTCGCTTTGTCTGCTCTTGTCTCGGCCATTGTCGCAGCGGCTACTGCCACGGATGCCTTTGATGAGGCGCAGAAAAGCCTGGAGGAAGCAGCTGCTGGTGTTGACGCCAGCACGGCAAGTGAAATGTCAAAACTTGATGCCCTCTATAAAAAGTTGCTTGAGGCGGAAGAGGGCAGCGAGGAATATAAGAAAATAAAGCAGCAGATTATTGACCAATATGGCCAATACTATGCCGGACTTGAGGCTGAATGGGCGAAAGTAGGTGATCTGACTCTGATGTATGATAAACTGACTGATGCTATCCGTCGGTCAATCGCAGCCCGTCAGTTAAAGTCATTTGTCGATAAGCAGATGGATGCTAACGACAAAGTGGTCCAGGAAAAACTGGATGATGCCTATAAGAAACTCATTGACAAGTATGGCAAAGCAAGAGGAACTGAGCTATATAAGAAGTTCTTCAAATTCGCCACCCAGGGTGACGGTAAAGACATGGATGCCCAGGATTGGAAGGATCTTGAAAAGGCGACCATGTGGACCACCCGTTGGGGCAAGAATGCCACTGACGGCATTGTGGACTTCCGTGTGAGTGTTAAAGAGCTCGCCTACGACATACAGAAATTTAACCGGGCCACACTGGAGAGTATCCAGTTATACAAGGAGATGTATGGCATTACTGAGGAAATCAAGGAAGAGACTACAACTCCCAAGAAAGAACCGACCTATACCGACCCCAAAGAAATAGCCAAGCAAAAGCGTGCTGCTGAGAAAGCCGCCCGAGATCGGGCGCGTATTGCCAAGCAGGAGGCTGATGAATATGACAAGATAGCCGAAATACATCTGCACCAGATGACCGAACAGGGCCGTAAGTCGGCAGATCTTGAACTGGAGGTTCGTGAGGCCGAAATCCGTGCAATGCGCCAGGGTACGAAAAAGACGCTGGCTGAGATAGAACTTGCCCGGGATAAAGAAATCACATCGGTAACCCGGTGGTATGAGGATCTTCGCCAGAAACGTATTGAGGAAGCCAAGAAGCTGTGGGATGCCCAGAAGAAAAATGAGGGCAAAAAATTCTATGAAAGTGAGGAATACAAGAAAGCGGCCAGCAACGATGCTTACACAGATGAGGAGAATGATGCCCTTAAAAAGCGTGTCGATGCCGCCAACCAGGTATATGCCAATTCGCTAAAAGAGATTCAGGACAATGAGGCTGCGGCTCTTACTGCTTTTCTGCGTGAATACGGCAGCTATCAGCAGCAGCGTTTGGCGCTTGCCCAGGAGTATGCCAAGAAGATTGAGAAGGCGGAGACCGAGGGTGAACGATTGTCGCTGCGTGCAGAGCAGCAGAAGCTGGAGAAGGAGCTTGACTTCTCGCGTTTCAAGGACACGATCCACTGGGACGAGGTGTTCGGAGACCTGGACCGCTTGTCGGTGGAGCACCTGGGCGGATTGCGCGATCAGCTTAACAAGTACCTAAAGGATGCGACGCTGACGGCCACTGACTACAAAAGCGTGGTGGAGCAGATCGACCGGATAGAGGCACAGATTGTGGCCAAGCAGAACGAGTGGCGCAATGTGTTCGGCCTGACGATACCAGAGCTTGAGCGTCGCAAGCAGCTTGAGGAGGAGGCTGTCCGCGCCCAGGAGCGTGCTGTCGAGGCCCAGAAGGAATATGAGCGTGCCCTGGCGAACGTGAACAAGTCGAAGGCGGCGATCCAGGGAGCGGCCCTGAAATATGGCGTGACGCTTGACGCGAAGGACATCAAGGTTGAGAACGCCGACCAGCTCCTGTCGAACTTCAAAGGCAAAGGCCTGGAGGAGATGCGGGGGTTGATTGACAACCTTGCCGGCAGTGAGCAGAACTTTGCTGCCGCCACCGACAATGTGTCCACGGCGATGGGTGAGGCTGCCACGGCGAGCGAGGCCGCAGGCGGGAGCATGGCCCAGACGGTGGCCATCATCGACAAGATCGTCCACACGATCAACGACAACGTGCAGAGCGCGATGGACTTCATCGACCAGCTGGACCTTGAGGACACGAAATTCGGCAAGGGATTCAGCGACTTTGCCGAGTCCTCGAAATATGCCACCGAAGCGTGGGAGAGCCTGAAGAGCGGCAACCTGATGGGCGTGATCAACGGCGTGTACGGCTCGATCCGCACGCTTGGCAACGCCCTGGGCTCGTGGGGCATCGCCGGTATGGGAGACAGCGACAAGACGCTGGCAGAGGACATGGAGCGGCTGGCGGCCTCGAACGAGGCGTTGCGCTACAGTGTCGAGGAGCTGACTGACGAGTTGGCCGATTCGTCATTCTCGGACGCGGGCGAGGTTTACAAGCAGATGCTTGCCAACCTGGAGCAGAGCCAGCAGAACACTCAGGAGCAGTTGCGCCGTATGGGAGCCGCCTACAGCAACGGTTTTCTGGGCATTGGCGGCAAGGGCTCGTCGAACAGCAAGATCAACGACAGCGTGAATGCGAGCGAGTGGCAGCGTGTGTCTGCCATCGTGGGCAAGAGCGTGACGAGCGCGGGCGAGTTCTGGACGCTGACGAGCGAGCAGATGCATAAGGTGGCGAAGGACGCACCAGACGTGTATGCCCACATCAAGCAGCTTGCCGCCGAGGGCTACCAGGACGCGTCGCAGTACATGGACGACTACATCGAGTACTGGAAAGAGCTGGAGGAGGCTGCTGCGGCTTATGCCGAGAAGTTGACCGGCGTGTCGCTCGACAGCGTGGAGGAGGACTTCAAGTCGCTGCTGACAGACCTGGACAGCGACAGTGCGGACTTTGCCGAGAACTTCGAGGACTACCTGCGTGAGGCGATTATCGGAGCCCTGGTTGCCGACCAGTACAAGCCGATGATTGAAAAGTGGTATGAGAACTTCAGGAAAGCCGCCGAGACCGACGGCATCGACAAGGCCGAGCAGGACGCGCTGCGCAAGGAGTGGGACGAGATCACGCAGCAGGCGCTGAAGGACCGCGAGCTGCTGCGCGAGCAGTTCGGCTGGGGCAGCACCGGCGAAGGCAGCGGCGCGTACAAGGCGGTTGCCTCATTTAGCCAGGAGCAGGGCGACGAGCTGAACGGCAGGCTGACAGCCCTGCAGATCGGCCAGGAGCGCGAGAACCAGTCGCTGGCTGCCGCCATGACCTCCCTGCAGAATCTTGCGGTAGTCGCCACCGCGAGCGGCACAGCGTTGAGCGAGATGCGCAACCTGCTGCTGATCGGTAACGGTCATCTGGAGGAAATCGCGCGTTACACCAGGATCGCGGCGCAGTATGGTGACGCGATCAACAGTATTGCTGACAAAATAAAAACGCTATAGCCATGCCAAGAGGAACCTGCACGATATTCAACTGGAACGGTACGCACGACCTCAAGAGCGAGTTCGGCATATCCCTGAGCGACGGTGCATTGTCGGCATTGCTCACTCCGCCCGCCCTGAAGGAGCGTATCAGCAACGAGTCGCGCCTTGAGGACGGCAAACGTGTCGACATCTGGTCCGACACTCACTATGCCTCCCGCGAGCTGACGCTTGAGATGCACCTGATCGCGTCCACGTTTGCGGACTTTGTGACGAAACTGCGTGCATTCATCGCCGCCGTGAACAACGTCCCCGAGGGCGTGATACTCTCGTACACGATATATGGCCAACAACTTCAGTTCAGGCTTCAGTACCTATCCTGTACCCAGTTCGCCGCATACAACGGAACGCTGGGTAAGTTTGCCGTGCGCTTCATCGAGCGTTACCCGACACTCGGTTTGGGCGACGCCCCGACGCTAACGCTGACCAGTTCTAACCCTAACGAGGAGGAAACAGAATGATAGGAATCAGCCAACGATCACAGGCCACGATCACGATCAGGCGCAAGGGCGGCGCGAGCCTCGACATGTTCAACGCGTCGGATGTCACTGTCGCCACCGTTCCCATCACGACGCGCTCGCGTCGCTGCTTCATGCTGATGCAGGAGGACTATATCCAGCTGGAGTTCTCGCTGGGCGAGGCGATCCACTTTGCCATCGGCGATTATTTCAATGACGAGATCTTCGGTCGCTTCATGTTGACAGAAGAGCAGATGCCCAAATACAACCCGACGACCGGCGGCTATGACTACTCGCTGAAGTTCGAGAAGAGCTACATGGAATGGAGGAACCTGTTGCACACACTCACTATCGTCGAGACATCCTCCTCCAATGCCGTTGTTGCCACCACATCGGGCAGCACCACCTATATCGTCGCGTCGAGCGATGACGGCGTGTTCACCCGCAAGGAGGCCAAATGGACGCTGACCGACCGTCTCCAGGTCCATGCCCAGCAGCTGTTGTGTAACCTGAAAGGCATCTATTACGGCCTGGACTATATTGTGGCCATCCACTCTACCGCAGCGAAGGCCGGCGAGGTCAAGTGCCTGGTATATGACGGCTGCTCCATGATTGCTGCGCTGAACATGATGGCCGAGCAGTGGGAGTGTGAGTGGTGGGTCACCGAAGGTGAGGCTGTAACGGTTAACGGCGAGGAGCACAGTAACGTCATCCACTTCGGTAAATGCGAGTTGAGCAACACGCCCCTTGAATTCATCGTGGGCGATACGGTGGAGAAGATGGATGTGAGCCGGGACCAGCAGACGTATGCGAACCGCATCTACGCCTACGGCGGCACAGAAAACATCCCCGAGGACTACGACCGCCGCCTCTTGTTCACGATAGACAACAAAACAGGCTCGGGCTCGTCGCTTGTTTTGCGTGACAGTCATCGCAAGCTGACTGCGGAAATGATCCCAGTTACCGTTGACGGTGTGAGCACGTTGATTCAAAATCGGAATGAGGATTGGGATTCGGCAGATGAATCAGGTTTGACCGCCCAGGTCAAATCAGCCACGTTGTCTCCAGATACCTATTCAGTGACAGGCTCCCTTGATATAACTATACGAACCTCGAGTAGTCTTTCAGTCCAGAGGGTGACTTTTACCGTGACAATTGGTGGATCGACCCTCACCGCGACTGAAACAGCCAATTCCCAGGACACCTTGGGAAACCGGTACTGGATGCATATGTTCGCTATCAGCAGATCCTGTGTAGTATCATCTCGAGGTAAGATCTCTATCGATGTGGCTGCATCAATAGTCACCAGCCAGACCTATAATACCTCCGATTTTACAATTGAATGTGAACCATCACTGGTAGCTACAGGCACAGCAGCCACTGCAGGCAAGGCTCTTGAAATAGTGTGCAACGGGCATACTTATGCTGCCGTATTGAACCCAAAACACTATGCTAACGGGGAGGATATGTTCAGCTATATCGGTGATATCAAGCGTGACGGCACGACTTACATCAGCACTGATGGCGTTACTGTCGGAGACACATTCACGATACCGGAAAAGTGGCTGAACCTGATGCAGGTACCCTATTCATACTACACACCCGACTATGACGGCGGTGTGTTGAGCAAGGTGGGAGAGCGTCGCCTGCACCTGGGCACCGCCAACAGGTATGTCCAGTCCTCCGGCTTGAACCACTACACGAAACTTGTGGAACTGGCTGTGGTCTTTGAGAAGATATTCCCCCGCCTGTTGTTGAAAGTGGACACCGTGACAACCGAGCAGAAGACTCAGGAGACGGTGCATGATGACGGCAGCGTGTCCAGGCAGAACTGGACCCAATACAAGTTCACTGCGACAAAGAGCGACGGCAGCGCGTTCGTGTTCAACACCAAGTACATCATGGACGGCAACAAGCTGCGAGCATGTTTTACCGCCCCTTCCACGATTGGAGAGAGCGGCTATAAACTCGCCGGCATGTCCTTTGATGTCGGCTTCAATAATGACGATCAGGTTTACACCATCATCCGTAACGAGGACTACGGGGCTACCATCCCCAATGAATTCCTGAGTCCCAGCCAGGGAGACGAATTCTTCCTGACCGGCTGGAACCCTAAGGCCATATCCGGTCTCGGTCTGGTGTCCGCCGCCCAGTCTGAACTGCTTACCGTTGTTGGGAACTACCTCAATGCCATCGAGGAGGGCCAATTCACGTTCAAGTGCCAGATGATGAGCGACAACTTCTACGACTGGGCGTGGGGAGGCCGTGGCACTGTCAACGGCAAGAAGACCTTTGGCCTGCCAGAAGTTGGCAGCAAGGTAACCATCACCCACGCTGCCCTTCCTGGCGGCAGCAAGACGAGCCGCATCATCGGCTACGAGTACAAGCTGGACATCCCCAATGACACGCCGACCTATACCGTGGGTGAGACGGATGCCTACTCCCGCCTGAAGAAGATAGAGAAACAACTAACGAAGCTCACATAACGAATACAGAAAGATGGAAGAGATCAGGATCAGGCCAGTGCAAGGAAACTGGATGCAGCTCGGTGTACCGCTGACGCTGCAAACGATAACGATGGTGAACGGGGATCCGAGGGTAACGGTGACGGAATTTGTGCCGAATCCATCCTATCCCGTTGAAATCGTGTTGAAACGCGGTTCGAATGAGCGGCGATATGAGGCCCGGATGGACGGTAACATAGCCGTCTTTGAGGATGACGGTACCCTGGAAGCGGGCAAATACAGCATGACGATACTGTGCCGTGACGGTGCCGGGAAGCAGAAGCGTTTCAAGCAGCGAGATGCCGTGAAGATTGTTGACCTGACCGCTGAAGCCGGCATTGAGCCAAGCATTGAGTATAACACGGAGGTGCATATCCTTGACGCTGCTGTGTTCATTGCGGTTAGCGGCGGCGGGAATGGAGGTTCCGGTGACGGCAAGTACCATGTCCTATTGACTCAGGCGCAGTATGACGCGCTGGACACCTATGACGATAACGCCATCTACATGATATACGAGCCATAGCCATGATTACCTTTAGAGGATACGTGATCATCGCCATCAATGTGGGTCGCACGGCCCTGGTGAAGGTGTACAATGGGGCACATCTGGTATGGCAAAAGATAAAACACCTCAACGCATGGTTCCACAGCGAAGGCTGGACCCATGATAGAGGCTGGTTCCATTAATTAAACAAATGAAAAGATATGGCAAAAGAAATCATCATACCTGGTCTTAACCTGCTGACTTCCCTGAACGATGAATGGGGCGGTGAGAACAGTTCTGGCGAAACCCAACGCATCTACGGTACTGACATTCCCGACGGCTACAAGTGGGGCGTGAATTTTGAGGAACTGGAGCGTTTCATCAAAACGCTGTTTAATGGTCAGATCCCATCGGCATTGAGCTCCGGCAAGATCGGTTGCCTGCGCACCTGGGAGGACGGCGATGAGGAACTTCACTTGCTGGGCTTCGCCTCGCTTGCAGACTATGAAACCTGGTTTAATGACCATGAGGCGGTGACTCCCATCGAGGACATCATCATCCCCAAGGGCGGAGCTTCCGAGAGTGCCTATACCTTGACACTTGAAGGCACGGCCCCTGCATCCGTGCAGATGAACAGTGACTTCACCGTGCGGCTGAAGGCGAACTACCTGTACAACTCGGGCGGCGTGTCTCAGGAGATGCCCGACTGGGTGACGCTGACCGTCCAAAGCTCGACGAACAACCAGACATGGGTGACGCGCGGCCAGGTTGTGGTTCAGCCCAACCGCTTCAATTATGTGTCGATGAAAGGGCTGCTGTCCAACGGCAACATCTATGTCCGCATCACTGCGAGTGCAGAGAAGGCGACGGCGGCAATCCCGTTTGTGTTCCAGACGAACATCGTGAACCTGACGCTGACGCCTGCGACGGCGTTCCAGGTGCCGTTTGATCCCGAGGCCAGTGCGCTGACACTGCAGTATTACCTGACCGGCAGCGTCGCCAAGTCTCTGCTGCTGTCGTTTGACGGCGGCACCCAGGAAATGGTGATTGACAATATCACCGGCAACTACAATGATACACCCCTTAGCGTGGACGTACCCATCGCCGACGTACTCACGTCCGGGCTTCACACGGTATCCGCGATGCTGAAATACAGCGACGACGTTCACACTGACTGGGTGGAGAGCGAGTACCTTGTCAGTGGCGGCGACAGTCCCCTTGTCGCCATCAACAACATTTCGACCGGTCTGGCCAACTGGACCGACGTGCATTTCCTTGACTGGATGGTGCACACGCCCGGCGGCGACGCCCTGGCAGTAACGTTCCGGCTGGTGGATGCAGTGAGCGGTCGTGAATATGCCCGTTGGCCCTTCAGCGGCGAGCCTCGCACGAAATACCAGTTCACGACGCAGCTGGCCATCGACGGTGTTGACGATACCTACATCGACGCGCGGATGCTGGTCGAGGACGCTGAAGGCAACGAGCTGCACGCCCCCATCGACTTCGGTCTGGAGAATGAGGCGAGCTTTGCCCCCTCTCCCGGTGCGACGTTTGTTGTTTCGCCCTCAGTCCGCTCCAACGCCGAGACTCACCCTGACACGATCATCAACACGGTGACAGGTGAGACCGTGGCCACAAGTGAGCATTTTGAGGGCTTCGACTGGCGCACCGACGGATGGATAGCCACCACATATAACGGCGCTCCCGTGCGTGTGCTGCGCATACCTGCCGGTCGCCGTCTGACAATCCCCATCAATCCAATGCAGGACTTCACAGGCGGTGACAACACCGGCAAGAGCATGGTGATGGAGCTGGACTTCCTGGTGGACAACGTGGTGGATGACAGCGAGCCGCTGGTCACGCTGGGCGCGGAACGCAGTAACGGCGTATGGTGGGGCTTCAAGATGCTGCCGCTGCGAGCGATGCTGCTGACCTCGAACAAATACACCGAGGCAGACCAGGATCTGGGCTGGTCGGAGGGCCGCCGCTTCCACCTGTCCGTTACCGCCCAGTATGGCGGTGAGGGGTCACCGAACTATGTGCGCATCTACCTGAACGGCGAGATGCAGCGTGAGTTCGCCTACGAGACCGACGACCGTTTCACGCCCGAGGGTGTGAGTCTGGTCATCGGCAACACAAGCAGCGACATCGACATCTTCGGCTTTCGTAGCGACCGCGCGGCCAAGGGTGCTCAGGCGATCATGCAGGACTACAAGGCGTCGATGAGCACGACGGCTGAGAAGATCGCCTTTGCCGCTGACAACGACATCCTGGATGACAGCGGGCGCATCTCTTGGGACAAGTGCCTGGGCAAATACTTCGTGATCGGCCAGCGTGGACCGCTGCTCCACTACGGCATGGAGAACAATACGCAGCACGGCATCTCGCTGGAGATCCGCAACCCCGAAGACGAGGAACGCAGCGGTATCCTGACGAACCTGGACAACAAGGGCCAGGGCACGACGGCGATGACGTACTACTGGTGGAACCAGCAATACAAGACAACCGACGCGACGCAGCTGCTGGACTTCGATGGCAACCCGAAGTCGGAGTTGGGTAGCGGCTACTCTATCGAGGTCGGTGAATATGAAGCGAAAAAACTGGTGGGCAAGGTGAACGTCGCGAGCTCGATGCAGTCCCACAAACTGGGCATGACGTGGGCCTATAACGACGTGTTCAAACAGATGGTGAAGGACGGCACGATGTCGCAGCCGGGCCAGATGGAACAGTTCCCCGCCGCCCGCCTGGCGGTACTGGAGAAGCCGGTGCTGTTCTTCGTCTGGGACGAGTCGGAAGGCAAGTACGTGTTCCAGAACCTGATGACATTCGGAGCCGGCAAGGGCGACAAGCCGACGTTCGGCTTCGACAAGAAAAAGACGCCGCACATGCTGATGGTGGAGGGCGCGGACAACGATGTGCCCTTGGCGCGTTTCAACATGCCTTGGGATGACACGTCTATCACCTACAACGCCGAGAAAGAGACCTGGAACTACAACGGCGCGAAGAACATCAACTTCGGCTTCGGCGTGACGACTGACGACATCCCGAGCGACGCGACGGCCCTGCAGAAGATGAGGGATTTCTTCAACTTCGTGTATATGCACTCGACCAAGATCGAGTTCTTCAACGGTTCTCTGGACGCATTGCAGCGCACCGAGGGCTCCCGCCTGTCGCCGCAGAAATGGCTGACGGGCAGCTATGCCCTGTACCGCTATGATGAGGCGACGCTGCGCTGGGTGCCTGCCGGTATCGACAACCAGCCGCTTGACCTGCTGGCACAGTATGAGGAACTGACCGGTGAGGCGTTCAACACGTCTCAGAGCAACCAGGCGAAGAATGAGGCGTTCAAGGCGGCCCGCCTGGCGCACTTCAAGGCGCATGCGTCGGAGTACTTCCACATCGATGATGCCTTATACCACTACTGCTTCATCAAGCTGGTGGCCGGTACCGATAACCGCTGCAAGAACACCTACTACTATACCGACCCGGTGACGCTGCTGATCCGCTGGATGGCTGATGACCTGGACACGGTGCTGCCGACGAACAACGTGGGCCAGAACCGCAAGCCCTACTGGGTGGAGGAGCACACCAAGGATGAGCACGGCGAGAACTACTGGCAGGCGGAGGACAGCGTGTTCTACTGTCTGCTGGAGGAGGCTTGGGACCGTGACACTGCGGATTCCGGCCAGCCGAACATCCAGCAGACGATGCGCAACATGCTGACCGCGATGTCGAAGCTGGGCGGCGGTAGCGTGATGGGCTTCTTCGAGAAGTACCTGCTGAGCACTCAGGACTACTTCCCTGCAGCGGCTTATAACGAGATGGCCCGCGTGGTGTATGAGTACAGCTACCGTCTGCAGCTTGAAGGCGTGTACAACAACGACACCAATGCCCTGTCGCAGTCCTGCGGCTCGCAGCGTTGGGCAGAATACCAGTGGCTTGTTGACCGGCTGATGTATATCTCAAGCTGGTGCCAGTACGGCGAGTTCGCGAGCTCGACGGCTGCAGGCGGCCTTTCATGGCGTGGCGCGACGGGCACGCACCAGCTGAAGGTGACTCCTGCGAAGCACATGTACCCGAGAATCGCGGTGGGTTCATCGAACACGGGCGGCACCGCCCTTCGGTCTCCCGGTGAGGAGCACACGTTCAACGCCGTTCGCTCTGAGGGTGACACGACATTGACGATCAGGGGTAACGATTACCTGTTCAAGCTGGGCGATATGGACCAGTATCAGACGGTCACGGAGTTCGGCTTTGCAGGTCGCCGCCTGCAGGAAATCACCGTCAATCCCCTGGGCACTAACAATCCCGTGCGGTGGAGTGCCCCTGCAGTGCGTGTGACGGCGACGAACATCAAGCGTTACATCCACAGGAATACGCCGCTGCTGAGCGGCACGCTCGACCTGAGCGCGTGCGTGCGACTGGAGGAAATCAATGTGGAGGGTACGAGCCTGACGGCAGTGAAGCTGCCGCAGACTGGTTCGCTGTCCTCGCTGACGCTTCCGGGCACGCTGGAGTCGTTGTCGCTGGTGGGATGCAAGAGCCTGGAAACGCTGGTAATCGGCGGCTATGACTCGTTGACAGAGGTGACAATCAAAGAAACACCGCTGGCCGACTCGCTCTACATCGTTCAGCAGGCAATCGACCACCTGACAAAAATCGACATTGACAGCATCAACTGGCGCATTTCGGGCGCCTCCGGCCTGGCGCTGATCAACAAACTTGCTGCCATGGGCGCCAACAGCAAACTGAGAGGTACGATCACGCTGACTGCCGTGACTCCGGGCTTTGAGGACAAGGCCGTCTGGCTGCAGGCCTGGGGCGACGTTGACCACGGGATGAACGGGCTGACCATCGTCTACTCACAGTCGACGATCGAGAACGTGCGCATCATCACGGGCAAGTACCTGGATAGCCTGGGCGACCACCAGCTGCGCCTGAGCTCTGAGGGCAACAATTTCACCGCCGTTGAATGGGAAATCTCGCGCAACGGCTATGCCACTATCGATGAGGCGACGGGTGTGGTGACGGTGTGGGACATGGACGAAGAGGCCAACGATCCGTATGCGGACGTGACCGTAAGGGTGACACGCCTTGACGGCACGGTGCTGGAGGATACGAAGCGCTTCTTCTTCTGTGAGCACATCTGCAGGGAAGGTGACTATGTGTATGCGGACGGCAGTTTCAGTGATGAGTTGGTGTCGTATAAGACCGTGGTTGCCATGTGCTTCTACATCAACCCGAACAACCCGGCTGACCGCCTGGCGGTGTCGCGCGGTAATGTGATCACCGACCAATGGGGTCTGTACAACGATTCATCGTATGGCGTGACGAATGTGACAGTGGACGGTTACACGAGCGTGTATGACACGCCTGTGATCAACATACAGAGCAACGGCAACGGTGACATCGACAACCTGGCATCGATGGCCTCGTTCTCGACGTATCTTACCACGACGGCTGTGGGTGACGTGGGTCTGGTGGAACTGACTGAGGACATCGGCCCGTTCCGCATCGGTGACTTTATCCATCGCGGGCAGTACAAGACGCTGCAGATCATCCGTCACCGCAACCGCATCCTGAACGGCGTGACGAGCGATGTGGGCTCGCACGTGCCCCAGGTGCCCGTGGCGAATGCGAACCAGACGGAACGCGAGGTGCTGACGAACCTCATCGCGGACATTGTGGCCAAGAAGGGCAACAACTACCGCCAGTTCTACTACCCAGCAGCGAGCTACTGCTACGCCTATCAGCCGACCTATGAGCTCCAGCCGGGCGAGGTGCTGGCTGACAAGTTCAAGGCGCATAATTGGTGGCTGCCGACGCTGGGCGAGTTGGGCATGGTCTATTGGCAACAGGTCAAAGGCGGAATTTTTGCCGCAGCCGCCTCCAACAGCCGTTACTCCAATTTGACGAACGATTGGCACTGGTCTTCAACGGAATACAACGCTTCTACCGCGTGGTATCTCCATGGCGGGAATGGCCAGGTCGGCAACAACTATAAGCTCAATTCCAGGGCCGTGAGGGCGGTGGTCGCGTTTTAAGATTAAGCTGGGGGCTTCGAGGCCCCCAGCCGGTTGCGAATAATGCGCGAGCGAAGCGAGCGCCGAAAAAACGGCGAGTGTGGTATGGAACACGCTCGCCGTTATAATGTTGTTCGAATGCTGTTTTAATTGAAGTGGAGGGGGGAACCCGAAAAAGAAACATTTCGTTTTACAGAGAGGAACGCGTCGTTTTAATTTTCACGAACATTTCGTTTTGCGGATTATACATCGCCGATGCGCGTGATGCCGGCATGGAAATTCACCGTCTTGAGCGTGGGATTGCCGTAGAAGGCGTAGTCGCCGATCTCGGTGATCTGGTCGGGGATGGTGATGGAGGTGAGGTAGGTGGTGCCACTTGTGCAGAACTGTGTGGGCTTGGCTCCGGGAGCGAAGATGATTTTGGTCTTCTCCTTGTTGGTGAGCATGGTGTAGGTCACGGTGCCCTGGGTCGAAGCCAAGTGGGCAAAGTAGGGATTGCCCGACAGCACGGTCACGCCCGCCAG
>JAFQZK010000032.1 GCA_017405965.1 Muribaculaceae bacterium
ATCCAAATATACTGTGCCATAATTACTTACTGTCTAGTCGCAATCGTGCAACATGACATGAAGCTTGAGCGCAGCATATATGAAACGCTCCAGATCCTGAGCATCTCGCTGACTGACAAGACCCCGTTACGGGATCTTTTCGACAAACAGAATTTCAACAATGTCAAAGAGCTCTATGGTTCAAGTGAACCGAGTTTGTTTGAAAATTTTATTTATTAACCGTCCACAATTTTTAGTGGACAGCAATGTCCTAAACACTATTTTCTTTTAGATTTCGGTGATTTATTGTTCATGAGGCGCTGGTACTCGTCCTGCGCCAGGTTGGATAAACTTGGTGGTGCCTCAGCAAATCGAACGAGTTCGTTTGCATTCACCTTGCACAAGTTTTTTTATTCCTTTGTCGCCGGTCACTGTGTTGACGGTGACGAAGGGCTCGTCCAATCGCTCGTTGAGACGGGCGATGATCTCTTTCAAGTCTTAGGTTTCCTGCTTGACTGACAGCGGATTATTGGGGGATACAATGTACCCCCCTTTTGTGGTATAACAGGGGTTTTCAACAATTATTACGGGATGGCGGTCAGTCATAAATCACAAAACCACAATACTTTAACGTATCATAACGACTCTTAAAGTACTGTCCGAAAGTCCCAACAGGATCACGCTTCCAATTTAGGCGCTGGATTTCTGCGGTTTACCAATGAAATTCTGCGCCTTTTGTGTTATACAATTCGTTTTCCCCACATCAGAGTCTGGTATGGTTTATCTCTCAACGGCTGCAAAAAATCCGATATGTCGGCGGTGCGTTTCATCGAATTTTACTACTTTTGCGGTGCGGGACGAGTGAGGGAGGTAAAGCCCCCGCGTCGTGCACCATTCTCGGACAGTCACTTATGATTGTCCGGTTTTTTATTCAAGGATTCCCAATTCGTTGAGTTCCTTCGTCATCTTCTCTGTCGAATTGAGGGCGTTGGCGAAGATGTCGAGGTTCTGCGGACAGTCTGCCAGGGGCAGTTCTATCTCCATTCTGTAGTCGTCAGCATCGGTGAAGATTCGGTTCTCCGAAAATTTGTGCAAGCCGAATGCAAAGTAAAGCATGCTTTAACTTAGCTGAGGCGCCGCCAAATTTATTCATACGTATTCTATCGAAGACCCCTTCTTCAGCGCTGCCTGGTTGGATAAACTTGGCGGCGCCTCAGCAAATCGAGCGAGCTCGTTTGCCTTCAACTTGCACAAGAATTATGCCTTTGTCGCCGGTCACGGTGCCCGCGGTGAAGAAGGGCTCGTCCAATCGCTCGCTGAGGCGGGCGATGATATCCTTCAAGCCTTTGCTCTAGTGCTTGACAGACAGCGTTTTTTTGGGGGATACAATGTACCTCCCTTTTGTGGCATAATAGGGATTTTCTACATTTATTATTGGATGGCAATCGGTCATAGATCACAAAATCACAAAATCACAATACTTTTATGACTTACAGCGGGTCCGTTTTTCATCATGCCATCCGCAATCTGTCGCTCCGATGAGGCTAGTATGAGAGTTATTCACTGCCTCCCTGCCTATAACCTGGTTGACACTGACAGGAGTTTTCCTGGGCAACAATGATTGTATGCAATGAGTCCTTGCTGCGCTGATGCAACAAGGACTCATTTATCCTAAGTAGTGTATCTCGAAAACTGCTGTTTAGAAGGAGATCTCTTCAGTAGCATTGACGGCGCCGTCAGCACTAATAGTGTAGCCGTAGACACCACCTGTCTTCCTGGGCACGTACTCGGCAACCTTGTCGGCCTTAATGCCCTTGCCGCCTACGAAGAAGTAGGGCTGGTCATATCCTTTTTTCGCGCCATTGATCATGACATTGTGTTTAAGTTCAGCGACAAGGTCATAGTTTTCCTTCGTCAGCTGGACTCCGCTCTTCAATTTAAAGTCACACTTCGCACCGACAATAGCGGGCAGTTTATTGACTTTCACCTTTTTATTCCACGTGGTGGATGTGACGGTTTCGGTGACAGCTTTGCCATCACTATCCTTGTAAGTCATGGTCACATCACAAATGTCAATCATATCCTGGGAGAATGTGACAGAAGCCTCATAGCTTATGCTTTTGCTCGTGGGCTCGTCTCCCTTCTTGTCGTCGTCACTGCCACAACTTGTCATTGTGAGGGCGGCCATGAGGACCAACACACTCATATAAAAAAACTTCTTCATAATTTTTGATTCTTGTTAGATTAATATGAAAATTTAGGTGTATAATCGTTTTTACTCACTATCAGTCGGTCATACCATCGTAATGGATGGCGATCGTCTTGGTGTCAAGGGTCGTGTTGCCACTGAGTTCGCCTCGAATGCAAGTAACTACTGCGTCGAAATCCCAGTCAAACTGGTTCTTCACGAGGGTCTTGTCAAGTTTATCGAGTTTGGCCTTGAAAGCATTAACCTTGGCGACCATATCGTCAAATTTCTTCTTGGCATTTTGATCTTCACGCTTCAGGACCTCATCTTGATTCTTCTTGTTGATATCCACATTCCATGTATCGGTTTTGACCAATTGCTGAAACTCGGCATAAAGGGCTTCATAATTTGCTTTAGCTTCGGTATTGCCATCAACAGACGTTATTTTTTTCTGCTCATTGGTCATAGCGGTGCTAACCGTATAGATAGCATTTAATGGCTCTTTCTCTTCGTCACACGATGACATGCAAACACTCAGTAAGGCAACACACATGATGGCGCCTACAGTAAATAAAAACTTCTTCATTTTTTTTGTTTTGTTTTTTGAATTTAATTAATGCAATAGTTTAATTCATATAAAGGTATAAAATTGTTTGTTAGTTAGACTCGGGATGATATCTGTCGTATTTGAAGGTCGTCGTCTTGGTATCAATGATTTTTTCACCAGAGAGCGAAACGCGCCTGCAAGTCAAGACGAGGGTGGCCCTCCAGTAGAACTGGTTCTTCGGGTCGTTCTGGTCGAGTTTCTCGAGTTTGCTCTTGAAAGCATTGACCTTGGTTTCCAATTCGGTCAATTTTTTCTTGGCAACTTCATCTTCACGCTTGAAAACCTCATCCTGATCGCCCTTGGTATATTTCACAGTCCACTCGCCTCCCGCGAGGATTTCCCCGAACTCGGCACGAAGGGCGTTATAAGTATCTCTAGCACCCGTTTCGCCTGCCAATTGGCTGAAATAAGTCACTTCTTCATCATACGCACCACCATAGGAATAAGTGGCCTGCATATCGGGCTCTTTGTCATCTCCACACGATGCCAGACAAACACTCGCTAAGGCCACACACATGATGGCGCCTACAGTAAATAAAAACTTCTTCATTTTCTTGTTTTATCAGTTTTGAAAAATAATAAATAATAAAATACAATTGTCTATTATTTGGTTTTGTGAGCACGGCTCTGCAAGTATTACTTGCAAGGGATTTTCGTGAAATTCCAGTATTTGCCCGGCATCTTGAGTTCAAACTCGCTGTCCTCAAGCGACAGCGGCGGGAAAATAAGGGCAAAACGCAGTTTCTGGTAAGGCTGCTCAATAAGGGTGCGCGAGGGTTTGACGCCAATGTTTTGGGCCTGAACGATGCGCATCTTGCCACTCTTCTTAGCCTTGATGTAGGTATCGGCGCTGGCGCTGGCATAGATCGCCTTGGCTTCATCGTTCTCATATTCCAGTTCCACGCGGGTCTCGGTGTCGGAGCAGCACACGCGCAAAATCTTGATGTTACCGGCATTTTTGTCAGCCTTGTAGATCGGGTTCTCTCTCATGAAGCGGTAGCCCGAGTAGTCAGTCAAGGTCACCTTGTCGTTGTTCATGACACTGGGACCGTCTTCGGTGCGACCGGCAGGACCATACAGGCTGGTGATTTTGCGGGTAATGTTACGCTGGTCGGTGTATTCATATTTCCAGTTCAACACAGCAGCTTCCTCATACTTGGCAAGGGCCTCGGCATACTGGCCGTCCTCCTCAAGTTCGCGAGCCTCGTCCATAGCAGCGGTGAAATCAGCTTGGTATTGTGCCTTCTCACGGGCATGGATTTCGGCCTTCTGCTTGCGTTCCTGTGAATCCAGTACCGAGTTGATACCGTTGAGCACACCACGAGCGATGCGGTCGGTTTGGGTGTACTGTGCCTGGATAGGCATCATGGCAGCAAGTACCATCATTGTTGCAATCAATAATCTTGTTCTCATTGTTTTGTCATTTAGTTTTAATATAATTATACTACATTTGTCTGTATTTGGTCAGGATAACACTTTTCCTGTCGGCAAATGGCAACATCTGCCAACCCAGGTCAGTCCATCAGGCGCTTTTTCTCGCGGTACTGTTTGGGCGACATGCCAAACCGGTTTCTGAAGATGGTGCGGAATGTGGTCGTGCCCCCAAAGCCCGCCTCGTGGGCCACAGCATCGATAGTCCAGTTGGGCTGCTCCACCAGCAGGCGGCAACCATCCAGCAGACGCTTGGTGGTCAGGTACTCGGCGAGGGTATTGTCTTCTGTACGGGCTTTAATGGCTTGGGTTATGCGCCGCTGGGTCAAACCGAGTGTCTGCGCTATCTCCTTGAGCGTCACATCAGGGTTCCTGTGCAGCCTCAATCTGTCCATCTGCGCGTCAATCCAGCCCATGAGTTGTTCGTCGGTCATGTCGGCAACATTGGCCACATCATTGATTTCCTGCTGTAACAACGCGCCCGCCTGGTCGGCCTGATTGGCTTGACGCATCATGTCATTGATTTTATCTTGGGCTTTCTTGAGTTCCTCTTCGGCTTTCTGCAGTTCATGTTCGGTCTGATAGAAGGCTTCCTTGGTTGAGGCCTGTTGCTCATCTCTCTCGCGCACCTGACTCATCAGATTGGTATTGTGCTTCATCAGTTTCTGGACCATATTAAACGATAGCACCAGTGCGAGGATAACCGCAACAAATGTAGCCGTCACGGCCACGATGATGAGTTTCAGTATAAGAGTATCTTGCATACTAAGCAACCATATTTCGTGATTCAAGTACAAAGTTACTATTATTTTGAATGGGACTCCAGAAATTCGACAAAATACCGAAATCTGTATCAACCGAATCGGCTACAAAGCGACCAAATCGCCAATTCTGCGTCAAAAAAGGCACAAACAATCATCCATTTGGCCTTGTCATAACAAGAGAATGATTACCTTTGTGCCATTATAATAAATATTCATGATACCCAAATGAACAAGACCACAAACGACAATTTGGATTACACCCAATCTACTCTCCGCAACATAAACCATCTGGACTCTGGCCTACCCTAATGGGTCATTTTAACTGCCTTCATCATCATGGTGGTGGCAGCCATTTTTACCATCACCCCGATTGATCGATGGTTTAAAGACTATGCTTCGATAGTCATTGCGCTCATCAACACGGTGGGCATGGTGACGATGTATTTCACGGAGATGCGTGGCATGAAGCGTCTGTACCACCCGCTCACAGCATTGTGGATTGTTGTCATTGCACTCAACATCGTCAGTTTCTTTGCCATCCTCTTTGAGTCGGCCTTTCCCGAAGTCAGTTTCATCATTGCTTGTGTGTTGCCTTTGTGTTATCTGCCGCTGGGAGCACTGATCATCATCTGGTACCGCGGGCATCTGCAGAGTTTAGGCATTTGGATGATTGTCCGAATCCTCATCGTCATTCTACTCCCCATTGCCTGGTATATACTGGGCATCGGCCTGAACGACATTTTCCTGGATTCCATCATTCTCATTACCGAACTCATCTATGCATGGCAGTTCTACCGTCTCCTCCGATAGTCATAACAGGCACGGTTTTCATAATGTAATAATGTAATGACATCATGTGAACAAGGAAATTGCCGCCCACCTCGGCATATCGGTCAACACCGACATTACCCATCGCCGCAACATCGCCCAGAAACTCCAGACACACAGTCAGCAGGACTAACCATCTATGCCATCGTCAACGACCTGATTGACATCAACGCCGTGAAACTGTAATGTTGGAGCGGTGATAGCCGTTTTTCCACATAAACCACAATCCTTCTAACGCATCATAGCGACTCTTGAGATACCGCTCAAAAGTTACCAATGAGGTTTCAGCGTTCTTTTTATTTGTTGATAAATGTCAAGACTTGCTGTGCAATTGACCTCATTCCTTTTACGGTGGGATGATTCTGTTTCTTGTCAATATCTTTTAGTTCGATATATGGAATGTCGTAATGGTTACAAATCACTTTGGTCGATTCTTTAAAATCTTTATCCAGGATGTCATTGATGAGAAAGAAGATCCTGACATTGGGATACCTCTCCTTTGCCTGCTGTAGCAGGTTAGCCAATGCGGGACGATAGGTGAAGAAGTCGGCCTGAGCGAAATCATCATATTGGTAATCGCCCAATTCTGCCCCCGCCCAGTCGTCGTTGGTGGCTCCAAAGATGAAAATCACATCAGGGCTGCCCAGGCGAGGCAATCGGGTGACAAACGACCTGTAGCTGTAATCTTCATTGTTGTATCCGTGGTTGCTGACCGTGGCACCGCTGTAAGAATCAATTTTCTCAATGAGGCAGCCAGCCTGATTGATGACCTGCCACCACCAGGTCTGAGTGACATTGTCCACATCGGTTCTTGAAGTGTCGGCCGGGGTATAGTACCATGTCTCGTTTCCCTCGGGTATATACCCTTGAAAAGTCGAGTAAGAGTCACCCAAAACCGAAACGCGTAGTCGATTCTGTGCACTGGCAAGCAGCGGGATCAGCAGAATGAGAAGCAAGACTTTTTTCATAACTAACAATGATTGATGTTATTAATAGCACAAAGGTAGTGATTATTCCCCAAAAACGCTGATATTTCACTTTGATTTTGGTGATTTTTCAAGCGGGCAGTTTAATCTCCATGCTGTAGTCGCCGGCATCGATGAAGATGCGGTTCTCCGATACATACTCTATCGAAGACCCCTTCTTCAGCGCTGCCTGTTTTCCGTTTATCGTCAGTATCATAAAGAATTGCGGTTGATTTGCCGCAAAGGTAAATCAACCGCGTATGACTGGAAAAGACGACGTTAAATTGGAATTACATCAAAGGTGCCGCCACTATATTCGTTAAAATCGGTTAGGATTGACTCCAACGATGAAGAATTCTAATGCTGATCCAAATAAGAACAAAACATAATAAAACGAATAAATATTTAGTTGTCGATATCATTAACAAAATGAAAACATAAAAAGCATTTTTGATTGGCAAACTATCATATTGATAATTATTATCAAGATAATGTTCTCTAAAATATTTATTATATCTATTAACTTCTAGAAGCTCGGATAAATCTAACTGACAATTTCCAAATATCAAACCCCGAAAAGAATTTGGCGCGTAAAGAGGACGAGGTATGATTAAAGTAACAGGACTTGTGTCAATCACCTTAAACGAGAATAGGTATTTATCACCATACTTATTGCTCACACCATCATTATTAGGCAAAAAGATGCTTATCTCACAATAGCGTGGTCCTTTACCTTCGGCTTTATGCCAACCTAAACGCCCCCAATCCACCTTCATTGTATCAATCCTATATTCCTCATGCTTAGTGTTATTTCTTTCATCAATTATTAACACTTTTCGCTTTCCATAACATGCAGCAGTGTCCGTCTGAATCAAAGCAGTAAAGCGCGACACAAACTCATCTATTGATAAATCTTTTATTCGATATTCAGTATTATCCAGGCTATAATATTGATGATATGGTGTCATATCTCCATTGTCAAATTGTTCATTACTACATCTGGTAAATAAGAAGAGTGCCCACATTGAGAGAAATAGTATGAAATAAGTTCCGAGAAACTTACTAATAATTTTGTTTATTCTTCGATATGTTTCCATGTTTATCACATATTTAGAGTTACATTTGAAATACAAATATAGCAATAATTCTCTATTTTCTCTTAGATTTCGGTGATTTATTGTTCATGAGGCGCTGGTACTCGTCCAGACTTTTATAATTTTGGGAAAGTTGCTCAACTGCTTATGCCTTGAAAAGACGGAAAGGCGCAATGCTACCGTTGTTTAAAACTCAAGTTGATTGCTTTTTCTTTTAGTTCAGTGTAAAATGCAACAGAATCAAGAGGCCCTTCCAAATTTTTTGTAATCACTCCATTAACTCTCATCCACGAATTCTTATAAGATGGATTAGCGAAAGGCGGTTCAACTCGATAAATATGGCCATATGTTTCTTTTTGATGCAAATCCAGTTTAACACTTTTGTCTATTATCCAATAATCTGTAATGCTGTCAGATACCACACTGTCTGGGATACTCTTGTGATATCCATAACGGATTTTTGTCTTCGCAATAATCCACCTATTATCATAGGCATAGTCTATAATTCCTTGATCTATCACTACTGACCCCCCGTTTATTTCATCACCATAGATAAGTCCTTTGCATTCAACATCAATATAGTAATCATCCCCCAAACGCTCATGCACATTCCAATCTTGAAAATCTTTTAAAGTACAAGAAGCAGAAATAATGGCGATCACACCACCGATAACCAGAAATAAACGACATCTTTTCATATTGATCATTATTTATGCAAAGGAAGGGATTTATTTCGTTTAAACACTCATTTTCTCTTAGATTTCGGTGATTTAAAGACGCTGGCACCCACCTGAGTTTTACAATTTTGTTATAAGTTGTTCAACCGCGTAAGCCTTGAAAAGACATGCAGATAAATCGGTATAACAATCTGCTCACATAACAATTGTTGAGAATGGATAAATCTTTAGAACTTCATGCCGAAGGCCAGCTGGATGTTGCCGTTCTTGCTTTCATTAAACCCACTTTTAAACACACTGGTGAGACCGAGTGTATAGCGTGCCTGAACAAAGGCGTTGTCAGTCAAGTTATATGTGCCGCCAAGACCCAAGCCGAAGTCAACCGCCTTGGTGTACTTTTTATTATTCGTGACATACTTATAATCACGATCTCCGTCATTACTCTTGATAGTGTATTTGCTATACACGTTGAAACCCACTTGCGGACCAAAGTCGATGCTGAATGCGGGCGTTGCATAGTACTTGAGCATCACGGGCACATTGATGTAGTTGACCTGATGTGAAATCATCGTCGTTGACGTGGGCTCCTCTCCTACCCACCCCTCTTCATATAAAGACCTTTTGCCATTACCCTGTGAGGCAAACACCACTTCGGGCGAAACGGCAAATGCGTGGCTGAATTTGTATTCCATCACCAAACCCGCCTGATAGTTCAGTGCCATCTTATGACCAACATCCTTACCCCAAAAGTTGGTCAAGTCAACACCCACCTTTGCACCAAATTGAACTTGCGCGCTTGCGCTCATGCATGCCAGTACAGCAAGTAGCAGTGTCATTAGTTTCTTTGTCATAACAATATCATTTTTAGTTAATGTTTATCAGCTGCAAAGGTAGTAAAAATCTTTGCTAAACACTTCATTTTCTCTTCTTTTTCGATGCTTTGTTGTTAGGTGTTATTCGTCCCGACTTTTATCATTTTGGTATAAGTTCTTCAGCCGATTAGACCTTGAAAAGACGTAACATTATCTAACCATAATCAAGGATTGTTAGATTCCTTTCTGAGAGAAAACAACCCTATTTTCCATAATAAGAACAAGGCTAGAATGATGACAATTAGTGTGATAACAGTTCCAATCATATACGGTATCTTTCTGGACTCCCAATAGAATTCATTTAACGTCAATATTTTGATTTGCCCGTTATCAATCATGGTAGATATGCGCTTGTCGTTTTCAAGAAGAGTAATAGATTTTTTACTTGTATTGAGAACGAAATTTACGCAATTATCTTGATTGATGCCTATAACTGTGTCACCAACCACCTGGATATTTGTCACGTCGGCACTAACATCAAATCTTAATTCATCATCAGAAATCGTCACTTTCTGATCATCACAAGTAATGTAGCCATGCCATGTATTATCATCAATTGAGCATAATTTGTACCCATTGGGTAAATGGGCAACCCACGAATCCCCTATTCCTAGGTCTATATCACAGATAACCGATGTGAGCAGCATTGTTACAAAACTGCCTACAATCCAGATGCCTATGGCTACCGCTGGTGAAATGGCTGCAAGAAATACCTTGCGTTTTCTTTTGCGTTTTCCACCTAGCACATATGCCACCAGTCCACCAATGACACCCAACACCCATGCCAGTAGTAACCCAAAACCTAAAATAAACAGGATATTGACAAATAACATCATAGACTATTAAGGATACTATAATTGACATTGCAAAGGTAGCGATTATTTCGCTAAACACTTCATTTACTTTTAGATTTCGGTGATTGATAGTTCATGTTGCGCTGGTACTCGTCCTGACTTTTATAATTTTGGAAAAGTTGTTCAACCGCGTATGCCTTGAAAAGACGTGCCGAATGGTAATATTTTCTTTTGCTGTTATATCTATAAGTCATTGTTTATTGGTTGCGCATCACAATTCTTTTAATCAGTTGTAAAAGCAATCCAAGTAGCAATAAAATAATTAAAAGTGGAATTGATGGTATAAAAATAAGATAGAAGTAATTGCTGAGGAAATAACTTCCCATGATGTCATCAAGCTTTGAATAAAAAGCGTTCTTCGTTGATTGCCGATCATACTGACAAATGCGGTCAAGATAGTGTCTAGCTATATATTTTTCAACCATTGAGTCCTGAGTTCTTCCCAACAGCAATCTCAACGGCTGGTCATCAACAACCGTTACTGACATTAGGAATTTACCTTCATAGGCCTTGTTCCCTCTGTCAGTAAAATTACATTTATGAGAATACTTGTTTACGGCTCCGATGCTATCGAATGGCACAAAGAAACTGAAACAGTAACATAATGGGCCTGTCTTATTTTCTACGAATAAAAATGTGCCCACGGACAAGGTATCGATATCATTATCATCGAAATCTGATGGAATAAGACCTTCAGATATTCTATACCCAAGACTTGGAATCCGTGATTGATGAACCGTGGTGTCAACAATGAAAACATCAGGAAAATCATTCAATAACAGATTATTATTCTGATGTTTTGTTTCTTGTTTCACTTGTGACTTTTCCACGGTAACAGTCTCAGTAAGCACACGGCCATTTCCTGCCACTGAGTCAACATCAGATTTCACATGATGCTTGAAAGTAGAGATTCCATAGTGTGCAACCGTATCTTGCGCCAAGAGATCTGCGAACTTGGAAACAAACTCTTTTTGAGTTATTCCAAGTAACAGGTACTCAGTATCATCAACACTATAATTATATTTAAAGGGTTGGTCAGGATGTTCATATTGCGTACGATTCGTACCGTCGATGAGATTACATATAGTGGACAGTGCAATGATACATAACACTTCCAATGCCACGAAGATTGCAAAAAATTTCACAACGGCCCAATAGACTTTCATAAACTTCTCCATAATTGTTAAATCTTTTTCTTTATAACGAAAAAGACACCTCATTATTACTCAATGATAAGTTGATCCAATTTGTTGGTTTTTGTGAGTAATTCTTCTTGAGGCGCTGGTGTTTGCCCAGACTTTTATAATTTTGGAAAAGTTGCTCAACCGCCTAAACCTTGAAAAGACATTCCGATTAATTGGGGTTTATACAATTATCTCATCCATCCTTCAACCCTGTATATCTTTTCGCATAGTTTTCTTTCCTTCTTTGATGCTGCATCTCTAAACCACACCTCTATTCGAGCAGCATAGTAATCTTCGAAATCACCTTCATAGATGGTAAACTCTTGATGATTAACCAATTGAGAGAAGGAGCATGTGGCATCCACGAGTACTGCGCTTCGATGCTGCAATCTATCTTCCGATAAAGGGATATTTTCAGTAGCCTCAAAACATCGCAGGAATACTTCTCCAGAAGGTAAGGAAGGATAGTAAAAATCATACATGTACATACCACCTTGGACTCCTTGCCAAACCTGCAGGTAAGTTTCGGTGTTAAGGCTATCAATAAGCACATCTTTGTCTGATGATGAGTAAAGTGGCAAATGATATTCAAGACCATCGGGGATTTTATGCTTACTTCCAAAATCATCAGCATCAGGTCCAAACATTGCAGCCGTCACCAGAGGCACCCAAAACAAAACTACAATTATTACAGAAGACAAGAATGACAAGATGCATTGCCACCATTTTTTATTGATCAGCAAAATAATCCAAGAAACTGGAAGTAGAATGACCACCAATAAGAGCAAAACACCGACTATGCTTTCAGAAATACTAGGAGTTGAGGTAAAAGAATACATCAAGCCCAGTAAGCCGAAACATAGCAGTAGTGGCAATACCCACCAATATTTAATTACAATATTTTTCATGCCCGAACGATTAAACTCCGATTTATATTAAACGCAGGAAAGATAGCGAATATTTCGCTAAACACTCATTTTCTTTTAGATTTCGGTGATTTATTGTTCATGAGGCGCTGGTATTTGCCCAGACTTTTATGATTTTGGAAAAGTTGTTCAACCGCTTTTATCTTGAAAAGACGAGGCTACTCTAATTCTGCGTGACACGCACAGCACGCACGGGGAACCCGATGTATCGTTCGTTGCCGTAGTTGCCTTTATGGTCATCTAAATAGAAGAAAAGAATGACAGCAGCATACGAATGATTATCGTCATAGAGTGTGCGTGACCAAAATTGGCCGAAGGAACCTAAGTCGCCACTGGTATTATTGTATCGCTCGCCCGCAGCGGGAAGGAACATAGATTGGCCATTTGGCCCAGTCACCAATTGGCCATTCACGCCGTTCCTTGTCGTCTGCTGCCATGTGCAAGATTGACAAAGCTCTAAACATTGTTCTCTGGATGGCATGCGCCATGACGGACCCCAGTTGACATAAGCGGCATCATCTTCAAACTCTAGAACTGTCTTGTTGTCAACAGTGCCAAAATCGTTGTTTGTGCAGTACTTGGTGATAGAACTTTTAGTACCGTTACACCACTTGTAAGTTTCCCATGTATAGACCTCCTTGGGAGCGGTCTCGCCCCAAGCAAAATAGTCGCCGTACTGCTCTGGGGTGTTGGCGCCCAGGTTGCACGTTGCCCATAGCGTACCACTAGGCAACCCAAGGTCAACATATTCATGATTATCTTGAGGTGCACCGCCCCCCAGGATGAGGTCGATGAGGGCATTGACATCGGCAATGTTGACTTCATGATCTAGATTCACGTCGCCAGCAGTGAGATTACCGCTACCGCTCAAGATGATGTCAATGACAGCATTTACATCGGCAATATTGACCTCGTAGTCACTGTTCACATCTCCAATTATGCTACTACCACCATCTCGTGAGACAATGATGTGAGTGGCACGATTTCCATCTCCTCGAGCGATGAAGTTGCCATATTCATCGTGTTCGACATAGGCATCCTCTGGAAAAGTGATAGCACAGTTCAGGAAAGTAATGGATTCGCCGAATCTTTCTACTACACCATTGATGTCTGCTTGTACGTTGTCAAACTTAAGCGCACACAGCACACCATCTCCACAATTAATGCCTTTGGTTGTCTGCAGAGTGATATCTTTGATAGTCAGGCGAGTGCATTTGCAATAAATGCCACGCATAGTGCTGGAAAGGTAGAGCTTGCCATTGCCTTGAACGGTCACGTTTTTACTATTTGTGCCTTCAAAGCCTATAGCAACAAAGCCCGTAGTGGTCAGTTTACAATCTCCTTGTATGATAATGGTGGCCTCATCTTCAGTAAGACGGATAGGATAAACATAATCGTAGGGCGTCTCGCTACTGTGTTCTACAACAGCATTTTTCAGCGTGAGCGTGTGGTTACCTTCATCCCAGATGATGCTGCCGCTCTTAATATAAGGGCAATTGAAATGTCCGTTAGCATCAGGGCTCACGTCGCAAATGGTAATCTCGGCAACTGCACCGAGTGCCGCAACCAGTGATAGGCAAAGTAAGAATAGTTTCTTCATATCGTTTTGTATTAATTGGTTAATCGACTAAAGGGCAATCGCCTCGACGGCGAGCCGTCGAGGCTAGGTGATATCTTAGGATATGCAAATATAGCGAATATCTTTCGTCTAAACAATCTCTTTCTCTAACATTTTGGTGATTTGGCTAAATTAAAGATAAATAACTTCTTATATGCGGGATTTTTCGAAAATTAATAGTAAATTTGTACGTTTACAGCGTAATTTAAAATGAAAAGAGCCCTACAACTGTTTTTGATGACGGCATTTGTGCTGTATGCCACTGTGGCACAGGCTGCTGTCAAGACCGAAGGCAACTTCGTGACAATCGACATCGAGTATGCTCAGGCAGGTGCTGCCCGCGTGGTACGCCTGCAAGTGGTGAACGACAACATCGTGCGGGTGCAGGCCACCTGCGAGGCACAACTGCCGGCCAAGCCGGCCAGCCTGATGATTGTGCCGCAGACGGCCAAGCCCAAGTTCACGGTCACCGACAATGGCGACAGTTATTGCGTCAAGGCCAAGAACGTGACGGCCACCGTCAACAAGGCCGATGGCCGCATCAAGTTCACCGACGAAGGCGGCAAGGTCCTGGCGACTGAGGCCGTGGGCGGTAAGTCGTTCAAGCCATTCAATGTGCCCGAGCGCGAAATCGGTGTCGGCACCCTGACCGACGACCAGAGTAAGGGCTTGACCTGGACGCTCAAGTTCGAGAACCAAGATGAGGCGCTCTATGGCCTGGGACAGCACCAGTCGGGCGAACTCAACATGAAGGGCAAGAACGAGGATCTGTTCCAGTATAATACCAAGGTGAGCGTGCCCATGGTACTGAGCACCAACGGCTACGGCATCCTGTGGGACAGCTACAGCTATTGCCGCTTTGGCAACCCCGAGGACTATCAGCAGCTGAACCGTGCCTTCAACCTCTATGACAAGCACGGCAAGAAAGGCAGCCTGACGGGCACCTATACCGACAAGAACGGCCAACGCCTGGTGCGCGGTGAGGACTCCCTCTATTATGAGTTTGACATGCCCGCAGGATCGGAACTGGGCAAGTTGACCGAGCCCGGCGGCATCAAGAACCTGCCGAAGGGCTTTGCCCTGAACGGCGCGACGGTGGTCTATGAAGGCTTCATCGAGCCGAAGGGACGCGTGAGCGAGACGCTGCGTCAGTTCATCCTCTACTATGCCGGCTACATCAAGGTGTACATTGGCGGCGAGGAAGTGGTTCCCGAGCGCTGGCGCACGGCATGGAACCCCAACGCATGGAAATTCACCGCCCAGGTGCCTTCAGGCAAAAAGACGCAGCTGCGCATCGAGTGGCAACCCGACGGTGACGTGTCTTATTGCGGACTGCGCGTGTCGGCACCCCGCAGCGCTGCCGAACGTGAGCAACTCACCGTGTGGAGCGAGATGAGCCGCGACATGGACTACTACTTCATCGCCGGTCAGAACTTTGACGAAATCATCTCGGGCTACCGCACCCTCACGGGCAAGGCCTCGTTGTATCCCAAGTGGGTGCTGGGCTTCTGGCAGAGCCGCGAGCGCTACAAGAGTTCGCAAGACATCGAGCAGACGCTTGCCGAGTTCCGCAACCGCCGCATCCCCGTCGACAACATTGTGCAGGACTGGAATTACTGGAAACTGGAGAACTGGGGCGACCACACCTTTGAGGCCTCGCGCTTCCCCAACCCGCAGGCCATGCTCGACTCGGTCCACGCCATGCACGGCCGCTTCATGATCAGTGTCTGGCCCAAGTTCTATGAGACCGTCGACAATTACAAGGCGCTTGATGCCAAAGGCTGGATCTACAAGCAAGCCATCGTTGACGACATCCACGACTGGCTGGGATTCCGCGGCTCGTTCTACGATGCCTATGACGCGGGGGCCCGCAAACTGTTCTGGAAACAGATGGACGACAACCTGTACACCAAGTACGGCCAGAGCATCGACGCCTGGTGGATGGACGCCAGCGAGCCCAACATACGCGACTGCACGCCCATGTGGTACCGCAAAGCCCTGTCAGGCCCCACGGCCCTGGGTTCGTCGACCGAATATTTCAACGCCTACTCTATCGTCAACGCCGACGCCATCTATAACGGCCAGCGTGCCACGGGCAACAATAAGCGCGTGTTCCTGCTTACCCGCAGTGGCTTTGCAGGCGAACAACGCTACTCAACTGCCACATGGAGCGGCGACATCGGCACCCGTTGGGAAGACATGAGAGCCCAGATGACTGCAGGCCTCAACTTCTCGATGTCAGGCATCCCCTTCTGGGGCATGGACCAGGGCGGATTCTGCGTCGAGAACCGCTATGTGGCCGCACAGCAAGAGTTTGACCAAACAGGCCACGAGAACAGCGACCTGACCGAATGGCGCGAGCTGCAAGCCCGCTGGAACCAGTTCGGTTGCTTCATCCCCTTGTATCGTGCCCACGGCCAGTGGCCCCTGCGCGAGGTGTTCAACATCGCCCCCGAGGGTCATCCCGCCTATGAGAGCATCGTCTATTACCACAAGCTGCGCTACCGCATGATGCCTTACCTCTACTCAATGGCCGGTTGGGCACACTTCAAGGATTACACGCTCATGCGCGCACTGGTGATGGACTTTGCCGACGACAAGAACGTGCTCGACATCCCCGACCAGTGGATGTTCGGCCCCGCCTTTATGGCATGCCCCGTCGCTACCTACAAGGCCCGTAACCGCCAGGTTTACTTCCCCAAGCAGTGCGGCTGGTATGACCTGTACAGCGGCCAGTATATCGAAGGCGGCCAGAAGCTGGTGGTTGACGCCCCCTATGAGACAATGCCCGTGTTTGTGCGCGAAGGCAGCATCATTCCCTTCGGCCCCGAGATGCAGTGGAGTGACGAAAAGCCCGCCGAACTCATCAACCTGTATATCTACGCAGGTGCCGACGGCCAGTTCCAGCTCTACGAGGACGAGGGCACCAACTACAACTATGAGAAAGGCAAGTACGCCACCATCGACTTCAGCTATGACGATGCCGCCCGCACGCTCACCATCGGTGCCCGCCAAGGCTCGTACAAGGGCATGCTTAGGGCACGCCGCTTCAACGTCGTTGTCATCACCCGCGACAATCCCCGCGAGCTCAACCTCGAGAATCCCGCAGGGAAGATGGTAGAGTACAACGGCAAGCAAGTGACTGTCGAACTATAACGTGTGAGCTAATAACAAAAGACAATAACCAAAACAAGAGATAATGAAAAGATTTATTTCGACCATTGCCATAGCCCTGATGCTGGCAACGACCACCGTATCGGCACAAAAAGCGAAGCCGATTTACCTGGATCCCAACGCACCTCTCGAGCAACGCGTCGAGGATGCCCTGTCGCGCATGACGCTGCATGAGAAAATCCAAGTGATTCATGCCCAGAGCAAGTTCACCAGCGCCGGCGTGCCCCGACTGGGCATCCGCCAACTCAACATGGACGACGGCCCTCACGGCGTGCGTGAGGAACTGGAATGGAACACTTGGTCGCCCGCCCAGTGGACCAACGACAGCATCGTGGCCTTTCCGTCGCTCACCTGCCTGGCAGCGACCTGGAACCGTGACCTGTCAGCCCTCTATGGCAACGCCTTGAGCGAGGAGTTCGCCTTCCGCGGCAAGGACATCTTGCTGGGTCCCGGCGTGAACATGGCCCGCCTGCCGCTCAACGGCCGCGCCTTTGAATATATGGGCGAAGACCCCTATCTGGCCGGCGAAATGGCAGTGCCCTACATCAAGGCAGCCCAGGCCAACGGCGTGGCCTGCTGCATCAAGCACTTCTTCATGAACAATCAGGAGGTGGACCGCTTTGCAGCCAATGTCAACGCCAGCGAGCGTGCCGTCAATGAGATCTATCTGCCCGCCTTCAAGAAGGCCGTCGAGGAAGCCCACGTGTGGACCGTCATGGGCAGCTATAACTTGTGGCAGGACGTCCACTGCTGCAACAACGACTCGCTGCTCAACGGCATCTTGAAGCGCCAGTGGGGATTTGACGGCGCCGTCGTGAGCGACTGGGGCGGCACGACCGACACCTGGCAAGCCGCCACGGGAGGCCTCGACATCGAGATGGGCTCCTATACCGACGGCAAGACCAGAGAATCGGAATATACCTACGACGACTACTATATGGCCCGTCCGCTCGAGACGCTCATCAAGGAAGGCAAACTCGACGTGTCTTATCTTGACGACAAGGTTCGCCGCGTACTGCGCACCATGTTCCGCACCTGTATGAACCCCGACAAGGCCATCGGCAAGCAGTGCAGCGAGGATCACTACGAGGTCTGCCAAGCCATCGGCGAGGAAGGCATCACCCTGCTGCGCAACGAGAAGAACATCCTGCCCATCGCCCCCGAGCGTTACAAGAAGATTCTCGTTGTGGGCGAGAACGCTACCCGCAGCCTCACCCAAGGCGGTGGCTCATCGGAGCTCAAGACCCTGCGCGACATCAGCCCGCTCGAAGCCATCAAGAAACTCTATGGCGACAAGGTGGATTATGCCCAGGGTTATCTCTCGGGCCGTGCCATGTACGACCATGTTGACGAAGTCATCCCCTCGGAGCGCGTGCGCCTGAGAGAAGAGGCCCTGCGCAAGGCCAAGAATGCCGACCTCATCATTTACATCGGCGGCTTGAACAAGAACCACAAGGAAGACTGCGAGAACGGCGACCGCCTGGGCTATGACCTGTCATTCGAGCAGAACGAGCTCATCGCGGGCCTGGCCAAAATCCAGAAGAACATGATTGTCATCACCTTTGGCGGCAACCCTTATGCCATGCCTTGGCTCGACAAAATCAAGGGCCTGCTGCATTGCTGGTACCTGGGCTCGATGGGCGGCGACGCACTGGCTGGCGTGCTCAGCGGCAAAGTCAACCCCAGCGGCAAATTGCCCGTCACCTTTGCCAAGACACTGGAAGATTATCCCTACTATGAATACGGCAAGAAGGCCTATCCCGGCGTAGGCAAGCAGGTCTATTACAGCGAGGGCATCTACATCGGCTACCGCCACTTCGACACCCGCAAGGTTGAGCCGCAGTTCCCGTTCGGCTACGGTTTGAGTTATACCACCTTCAAGTACGGTGAGCCTACCCTCACCTCGGCCCATATCACCAACGACGGTCCCATCACGGTGAGCGTGCCGGTGACTAACACGGGCAAGGTGGCTGGCAAGGAAATCGTCCAGCTCTACATCAGCGACCTGGAGTGCAGCGTTGACCGTCCACGCAAGGAACTCAAGAACTTCGTCAAACTCGACCTTGCTCCTGGCGAGACCAAGATGGCCGAGTTCACCATCACGCTCGATGACCTGAAGTATTACAGTGAGACCATCCACGGCTGGGCCATTGAACCGGGCACATTCCGCGCCTATATGAGCACCAACTCCAGTGACGAGGACTGCTACGTTGAGTTCAGTTATTAATAACCAGTTAAGCGCAAAATGAAGTTTCATCGATTGATATGGTTCGCGGCTGGCATCGTCATGGCGTTGCAGCTCACGGCACAACCCACGGGTGCCTATCTGAATCCCGTCATACCGGGTTTTAACCCCGACCCGTCGATTTGCCGTGTGGGGAATGACTACTATGTCGTCAATTCCACATTCCAGTACTTCCCAGGCGTGCCCATCTATCACAGCACCGACTTGGTGAACTGGGAGCAAATCGGCAACGTGCTTACCCGCGATTCACAGCTACCGCTCAATCAAGCCTCGTCATGGCTGGGCATCTATGCCACCACCATCCGCTATCACGAGGGCACCTTCTACATGATCACGACCAATGTGGGCAATGGCGGCAATTTCATGGTCACCGCCACCGACCCGCGCGGCCCGTGGAGTGAGCCCATCTGGCTCAAGCAGCAGGGCATCGACCCGTCGCTCTATTGGGAAGACGGGCACTGCTATATGGTGAGCAATCCGGGCGACAAAATCTGGCTGTGCGAAATCGATGACAAGACGGGCGAACAGCTCACCGAGAGCGTTGCCCTGCGGTGCGGCGACGGCGGCCGTTATCCCGAGGCACCGCACATTTATAAGAAAGACAACTACTATTATCTGCTCATCTCGGAAGGCGGCACCGAACTGGCCCACTCGCTCACCATTGCACGCAGCAAGAAGATTGAGGGTCCCTATATCTCCAATCCTGACAATCCCATCATGACCAACTGCAGCCAGAAGGGCCAAACCCTAAAAGTGCAAGGCACCGGCCACGGCGACTTTGTCCAGGCTCCTGACGGCTCATGGTGGCTGGCCTTCCTGGCTTACCGCAACTTCGGTGGCAGCTATCACCACCTGGGACGCGAGACCTATCTTGCTCCCGTGCAGTGGCCCGAGGGCGAATGGCCCATCGTAAACGGCGGTGAGCCCATCGACACGCTCATGCAGGCCAATCTGGGCGGCACGCCCGTGCGCAAGTTGCGCACCGTCACCCACGAGGACCTCATGGCCTGGCCCGAGCGCCCCATGTGGATGCACATTCAGAGTCCCATCGAGGCCAACTATGAACGCATCAACGGTCGCCTGCGCCTGCATGCCGGGCGCCCCGTGATGCAGACCGACCATCCCACCTTCATCGGCATGCGCCAGACAAGCGAGCGCATCGTGGTGCAGGTGGATGTTGAACCGAGCAACAGCATCGAAGGCGACGAGGCTGGACTGATCGTTTATCAGATTAACGACGGATGGCATTCGCTGTCATGCAGCCGTCAGAACAATGAGCTGATTGTGAAACTGGAATGCCGCCTCAAGACCATGTGTGAGGTCAAGACGTATAAGGCCGATGCAGCGAGCGCACGCCTGCGTATCACCAGCGACGGCGAGAACTACAGCTATGAATGTTCGACCAACGGCGGCTCGACCTGGCACCTGCTGGGCACTCAAAGTTGCACCCTGCTGAGCACCGAGATTGCCGGCGGCTTCACTGGAGTTGTCCTGGCCTTGTACGCACAAGGTTCCAAGGACTCCTATGCCGACTTCACCCACTTCGGCTACCAAGAGTATTGAAACAGGTTAAAGAACCAGAAAGGACAAGACGATGAAACCAGACACTAAAGTTCTGCACGAAATCACACCGCTGGGCGACCGCGACTTCATGTATGTCGCCGACCGCTACAAGAGCGAGTTCAATTATCCCATCCACTGTCATGACATGATGAACATGATGGAACTGAACTTTGTGGAGAATGCCGCCGGCTGCCTGCGTGTGGTGGGCGACAGCAACGAGGTGATAGGCCCCTATGACCTCGTGCTCATCACAAGTTCGGAGCTGGAACATGCCTGGGAGCAGAACGGGCGCCCGGCAACCGACATTCACGAAATCACGATTCAGTTCCGCCTGGATTTCGACCGCGAGAACAGCGCATTCCTGACCAACCCGTTTGACTCCATCTACAAGATGCTGGTACGAGCACGCAAGGGTCTGGCATTCCCCATGTCATCCATCATGCGGGTCTATCGCCAGCTCACCAATCTGTCGAGCATCAAAGAGGGCTTTGTGGCCGTGCTGGAGCTGCTTGACATCCTGTATGAACTGTCCAAAGGCGAAGCCACCGAACTCTCGTCGTCGGCCTTTGCCCAGGTACCTGTGACCAGCGACTCGCGCCGTGTGCTCAAGGTGAAGAACTACATCGATGCGCACTACATGGAGCCGTTGCGCCTCACGCAACTGTGCGACATAGCCGGCATGACGCCGAGCGCCTTCTCGCGGTTCTTCAAACTGCGCACCGGCAAGACGCTCAACGAGTACATCATCGACGTGCGCTTGGGTTACGCCACCCGCATGCTGGTCGATACCACGAGCACCATTGCCGAAATCAGTTACAGCTGCGGTTTCAATACGTTGAGCAACTTCAACCGCCAGTTCAAGAAAGGCAAGGGTTGCAGCCCGTCGGAGTTCCGCAAGAAGTACCGCAAGACCAAAATCATCATCTAGTATATTATTCAAGTTTCTAAAGTAGCTACGCCACTTTAAAAACTTGAAGTTTAGAGTTTAGAGGTTAAAGTTTAGAGTGGCATCCGCGCCCTAAGGTCTAAAGTCTAACAACTAACAATTTGCGAAACTTAAATATATAACAAGAATTCAAATAATCAACAACTATGAAAAAAAGCTTAAGTTTATTATTGCTTGTGGCATTATGGGCAACGGCCCAGGCTGCCATCAAACTGCCAGAAATCATTGGCAACGACATGGTGCTGCAACAACGCACCCAGGCCCGCTTGTGGGGCAAGGCCAATGCTGATGCCACCGTGAGCGCCGATGCCGACTGGCTGGGCCAGCCGGTGACCACCCAAGCCGACAAGAACGGCAACTGGTCACTGCTGCTGCCCACACCCGCTGCCGCCAAACAGGAACACCGCATCACGCTCATGGAAAACGGCCAGCAACAGGTTGTGCTGGAACGCGTGCTCATCGGCGAGGTGTGGTTCGCCTCGGGACAATCCAACATGGAGATGCCCCTGAACGGATTCTGGAACTGTCCCGTTGAGAACTCCAACGAGGTCATCGCCACTGCCAACGAGAACCGCTGGCTGCGCGTAGCGCAAATCAGGCAAAACGGACAGACCAAGCCCGTCGAGGAAGTGCCCGGCCAGTGGCTCGTGCCCACGCCCGATACCGCGCCGTGGATGAGCGCAACAGGCTTCTTCTTCGGCCAGATGCTGCAACGCGTGCTCGACATCCCCGTGGGCGTGATTGCCTGCGCCTGGGGCGGCTCGAAAGTCGAAGGCTGGGTTCCCGAGGAAATCGTCAAGACCTATGATGACATCGACATCGCCAAGGAGCAAAAAGAAGGCAAGAAGGGCAACTCGTGGCACTACTATACCCCCGTCATCATGTATAACGGCATGCTGCACCCCCTGCGCCATTACACCATCCGCGGATTCATCTGGTATCAAGGTGAATCCAACGTGGGCAAGGATCAGACCTATGCCCAGCGCTTGAAAGACATGGTTGACAGCTGGCGCAAGGACTTTGGCGGCACAGCCCAGGAGTTGCCGTTCTATCAGGTGGAAATCGCACCTTGGGGCGGCTATGGCGAATGGCTGAGTTCACCGCTGCTGCGCGAGGCCCAGCACAACGCCGCACAACTTATCGAGAACTGCGGCATCGTCTCGACCAACGACCTGGTCAAGCCCTACGAGATCAATCAGATACACCCCGCTCAAAAGCGTGAGGTGGGCAACCGCCTGGCCTATATGGCCTTGAACCGCACCTACGGCTACAAGGGCATCGCTTGCGAGTCGCCCGAGTATGACCACATGCAAATCAAAGGCAACGAGATTGAGGTATTCTTCAAGAATGCCGATGACGGCCTGTCGCCCTGGCAGGACATCAGGGGCTTTGAGATAGCCGGTGCCGACGGCGTGTTCAAGACCGCCAAGGCCAAACTCAACGAGAGCCACAAGTCAATCATGGTATCCTCGAGCGAGGTACCCGAACCAGTGGCAGTGCGCTACTGCTTCAAGTCGTTCCAGATCGGAAACCTCAAGAACATGCGCGGTCTGCCCGTCGTTCCTTTCCGTACCGACAAATAATCAAACAATAACGATATAGCATTTGACCCATCAGTTATATCAACCGCCCTGCGGGCGGGAAATTAATCAAATTATATTTAAAAATTTGTTTGCGAACCATTGTACTATCAATTTTAAATTAAAAATTTGTTTAATTTCTCGTGCGATAGCACGGTTATAGTAGCGACATTAAGTTGCAGGACTGGCAGCTATATCATTGCCTAACCAAACAATATTATACATCACATTATGAACAGATTGAAATTTTTAACATTCTTCCTGCTGGCCGCATTGACCCTCGGTCTCTCGGCCTGCAGCGGCAGTGACGAACCTGATGCACCCAAACAGGCTGCTCCTGCCGTAGTCAGCACATCGCCCGAAAACGGCTCGACGACAGTAGTTCCCGGCGCCATCGATGTGACCATCACCTACGACAAGACTATTGCCATGGAGGCCGGCGACATCAGCAAGATTCAGGCTACCGGAGCCACCATCAGCAACGTGCGCACCATGAAAGCCGCCCTGATGCTCACTGCCACCTGTGCCGAAGAGGGCCAGGCCGTGACCATCACCATTCCCGCCGGAATCATCAAGAACACCAACGGCGTGGCAGCAGCGGCCTATACACTGAACTTCACCACCAAGAAGACCGAGTTGCCCAACCCCAATGCCCCCGACGGACACGAGTCGGCCGCCCAGGCTGTCATCAACATGGCCCCAGGCTGGAACCTGGGCAATACGCTCGACAGCTACGGTGACTGGATTGGTGACCATCAGGAGCCCTACAAATATGAGACCGCATGGGGCCAGCCCATCACCGACGCCCACCTGATGCAGGCCTTCAAGGAGAAAGGCTTCAAGGGCATCCGCGTTCCCGTGACCTGGTACCAGCACATGGATGCCCAGGGCAATGTTGACGAGGCTTGGATGAACCGCGTGCAGGAGGTTGTGGACTATGTCATCAACCAGGGCATGTATTGCATCCTCAACGTGCACCACGACACCGGTGCCCACAATGCCGCATGGGTTGTCGCCAGCTCGACGCTGCAACTCGACCGCTATGCCAAGCTGTGGACACAGATTGCCACCCGCTTCCAGAACTACGACCACCACCTGCTGTTCGAGGGCTATAACGAGATGCTCAACACTGCCCAGCAGTGGAACCAGCCGAGCAATCTGTCCGATCTCGAGTACGTGAACCAGCATGCCGCCAAGTTTGTCGAGGCAGTGCGCGCTACCGGCGGCAACAACACCTACAGGAACCTGATTGTTTCGACCTATGCCGCCGCCCATGGCACTGCCGTGCTCAACGGTCTCACCGTCCCCACCGACCCGTGCGGCAACCAGAGCCACATCGCCGTCGAGGTTCACTCCTATGATCCCTGGGATTGGTTGCATGTTTACAACATGACCTGGACCAGCGAATGTCGCGAGTACCTCAAGAGCATGTTCACGGATTTGGAAACCTACTTCATCTCCAAGGGATATCCCGTTATCATCGGCGAGTATGCCACCAACGGTGCCGGCGAATTGACCATCGACAAGAACAGCACTACCGCCCAGAAGGCCGAAGCCGGCAAGCAAGCTGGCGACATGAACCGCCTGTGCAAGAAGTACGGTGCCGCCTCGTTCTACTGGATGTCGCTCGTTGACGGTGCCGACCGCAGCGAGGCCACCTTCAAGTGGACGATGGAACAAGTTGCCGACTCGATCGTCAACGTGTATAAATAAGGGAACAATACGCCAGTCGCCACATTTAACCGCCTGGAATATTAACCGCCCTAGCGGGCGGGAAATTAAACAAATTATAATTTTAAAATTAATTTTTTTTTAATTTCCCGCCCGCAGGGCGGTTATACTAAATTTTGCTGGACAGTAATGAAAAAAAACAGGCTGAATCCCGCCAACGAGGTTCAGCCTTTTTCGTTACAAAATGTCAAGCCATCACTTGAGGTCGGGCAACTGGTCGCGGGTGATGACATAGGCATTGGACATGGCGTTCTTCCACCAGGCGTCGCTGGTGAAGTTGCCGCCATACCACACCATGAACGAGCCCCACTTGGCTCCGGCGCCCCAGATGTCGGCGATGTTGGCAAAGCTGGTGCTGCCGTCAACACCACACTCGCCCAAGATAACCATCTTGCCTTGATAGGTAGCCTGAATTTCGTCAAACTCCTGCTTGTTCTGCGCGGCGTTGTAGCCGTACAGGTCGCGGGCAATGATATCGACATACTCGTTGCCGGGATACCAATCGATGTCCTGGTTGTATTTAGAGCTGTCGCCGTTGTAATTCTGAGTGGTCCATACCCAGATGAGGTTTTTCACGCCCTTCTGCTTGAAGTAGTCAAACATGGCAACCCACAACTTCTTGTAGGTATCGGCGCCGTCATATCCCCACCAGAACCAGGCCTTGGTCCAATTGGCCTGTTGCTTGGCACATGCGTTGCCTGCGCCCTCGTGGAAGGGACGCCACATGGCAGCGATGCCTTCGTTCTGCAACTTCAGCAAGACGTCAACCACCTTGTCCATCTGGCCATAGAACCACTGGTTTTCCCAAGTGCCGCTGACCAGGGCATTGGAGGCCTTGAAAGTGGTCTCACTGGGCGTGCAGGTCACGCCCGAGCCGTCGCTGCCGGGAACGGTGCTCGCACTGAGGGGCACGTTGAAATGCCACATGAGCTGGACGATGCCACCGGCGTCGGACCACTCCTTGACAGGCGTTATGTTGCTGTAGTCGATCCAGTTGTTCTGGGGAACATAGATATGGAGGAAGTCATAGCAGTTCATGGCCGGATATTTACCGGTCACGCCCTTCACATAGTCGGCCATACGATGATTCCAGTTCACATCGGCCATGACGCTCGAGATGGTCTTGCTGCCATACTGCGACCACATATAGGCCAGCAGTTTCTTGGCGGATTCGGTAGTGGCAACCACGGGTTCCTGTCCCTCGGCAGGAGGAATCACGGTGGCCTTCTTGGTCTTGAAGCTCAAGGTGAACTCCGGAGCCGATGCCGAAGCGTCGGCAGTGGAAACGATAGCGCCCTTGGGCACCTTGACAGTATAGTCGGTGCCAGCAACGAGCGATAAGGGAATATCTACCGCCATGGTCGTCTGTGAATTGCTCTTGGCAGTAACAGCAGCACCGTTGAGCGTGATGCCAGTCGAGGATGCGACCTTGACCGTCGTGTTATAGGTCAGCGTGAGCACAGTGGTGGTTTCGGCATCCACCTCGGCACCCTCGGCAATGGTCTGCCCTCGCAAGACCACGGTCACGCTGGGCGTGGGCTCATCCGGGTCGTCTCCACCACTACACGAGGAGAAAGTGAATACCGCTGGTAATAGCATAAGGGCCAGTAACGCAAGATTAACGAGATGATTTCTTTTCATTGTCTTTACCTTGTAATGTTGTGCAAAATTGGTTTCTAGTTTCTAGTCTTTAGTCCCTAGTCCTCAGATAGGAGTTAGGAGTGAGAATTTGGCGGATGCCAACTAAGGACTAAGGACTAACCTTGGCATCGTGAAAACAAGTTATCACTTTGCGCTCGGCTCGCCCATCAGTTGTTGTACCCGTGCAGTGATCGACGCGATGTAGCGGGCACGGCATTGCTCGGGCACCGTCTGCGCCATCTGTCGCAAGCGCTCCTGATAGGATATCCACGCCCGGCGGGCATGGCCTATGGCCGACTTGCGCTTTAGCCCGCTCTGACCGATGAGTTTGAAATAAGCAGTGTCGATGGGAGCCATATCAGGCCACTCGCCAATCTCGGCGACATCGTCGGGACCATAGAGTGCATCATTCAGGATGGCGTCGACACTCATGACTTGCGTCTTGGTGCCCACACGGGCTTCAGCCTCCAGTTCCTGCCATTCGTCATAGGCCTTCTTGGCCTTTTTGGCGGCATGGTAGAACTCGGGATAGTAGCGCAACACATCATCGACGCGTGCCGAGCACAGCGTGTCGCCGGGCTCCACAGCGATGGTGTCGATGCCATAACCCTCGATATTGGCAATGAGGTCTTCCTCCTGATGAGTGCCGTCCTTTTCCTCCTTGTAATAATGACATGAAGTCAGCATCAGGGCTAACGACACGACAACAGACAAAGAGAGGACTCGCCGACAGTTGAATTGGTTTTTGATCATTAGTGGATTTATAATATATGAGGGTGTGTCATAATAACCTCGCTGGCTTTTAATCGGCCTAGCGGCCGAGAAATTAAACAAATTAATTATAAAATGAAAATTTAAAAATTTGTTTAATTTCCCGTGCGATAGCACGGTTATATTGCCGAGTCGCAATTATGACACACCCCCATATTCTAGAGATTGAATGTCAATTGGATTACATGGGAGCTACGGTCACCTTGGTCAAGACGAAGTTCTGACCCTGGACGATGAACGTGCCGCCCCACCATTGCTGGGCGTAAGCAGCATCGAGCATAGCCTGGGTGAGCGTCATCTTGATGCAGTTGCCGCTGCCAGCAAAGTCATAGGCACTGAACTCGCCCTCGGCAGCCTCGGCAACAGCCAGATAGGTGGGACCCCAGTGGCCCTCGACAATCTTGACCTGCCAGCCAGCGCCAACCTCGCCATAGAAGCGAACCACGCTGCCCTCCTGCGGGTTGCAAGCAGCCAGCTCGGGCGACGTATCGGAACCGATGGTGATGTTGTTGCCCCAGCCGCTGGTGTCCTCACGGCCTTCCCAGATAACCTGTTCGGCGCCAGCACCGATAAACTTCACATACTGCAGCTTGATGCCGTCACCCCAGATAACCATACCCATGCCGCCGTCGCCAAACATTTTAGCAGCTTCCTCGCCAGTGATGTCAAACACGAGGTCGGTGACATTGACGCCAGGAGTGATGTTGCCATCAGAACCGTACATGCCTGCCAGGCCACTGAGCGGAGTGCTCCAGTCACCCATGCGGAAGTTGAAGATGGGATTACTGTTGGTAGCGACAAAGTGAACGGTCATCTGACCAGGACCGGTGATGGCCTCCTGGAACTTGGTCCACAGGTCGCCGCTCCAGTTGAATACACCCCAGTTGCTCCAGCCACTCAGTTCCTCATTGCCCTGCCAGATAACACCGGCGAGCTTGCGGATCTCGAGAGGATAGGTAGCAGTGATGTTGGAGTTCTGCTTAACCACTACATCACCATCAACCAAATATTCGGGAACGGTAAAGGTCAAAGTGTTGTCCACGATGCTGTATTCATTGGCAGCCAAAGGAGCAGTACCACCAGGCAACGTAACCTCGATGATGCGGTCGAAGTTCTCACCGTACAGGGTGACAACGTCGCCGGCAACGAGGTCGGAACTCTGTGATGCACCGGTAATGACAACGGTGGGAACCGAGAACGCATCGGTCTGCAATGCAGCGCCCGAGTAGAGCAGCAGCGAGATAGCACCCGACTTACACTCGGCGGGAACAGTTGCGATAATGGTCCTGTTGTCTTCCGAAACAGTGAAGTCGGCAGCAACACCACCGGCGAACAGCACTTGCTCTACCGTGTGCAGGTTGGTGCCGTGGATAGCGATCTGCTGGCCAAAGTCGGCTGCGGCAGGCTCAAGGCTCAGATAGCTGGCCGAAACGATCTCGAGCGGAGTCTCGAAGGTGTACTCCCAGTCAGCACCGTCATTCATGGTGATGGTACCGGTCTCGGCAGCCAGAGGCACGCGAACGCGGATCTCGCGACGCGAAACATATTCAAAGTCTTCGGCGATCACCGAGGCACTCCTGGTGAAGATAACCTCAGCAATGTTATAGACATAGTCACCCGTGATCGAGATGATGTCGCCTGCATTCAGGCCAGTGACGGGAGTCACATTGGTCACCTCGATGGGCTCTTCAAACACGAGCGTACCAATCGAAACGATAGTATCGTTGCCGGCAACCAACCTGATCTGACCGGGAACACTCTCGTCGGGCACGTTGCAATAGATGTTCTCATTGTCGCTGCGGTTGAAAGCCGAGCGCTCAACGATGGCATTACCCGGGAAGATGACTTTGTCCACCTTCTGCATGTTGGTACCCGTGAGGCGGATTTCAGTATTGCGCAGGATGGGCGACGGTCCATAAGCCAGCAGGTTTACACCCGACTTGCTATAGGGGTCGGTGACCAGGTCCTCATCATTACAGCTTGTGAGCGAAACCCCAACAAGGGCTACCACAAACAGGATGAAAATATTTCTGAACTTTTTCATATTCTTCTTACATTATAATTAATTAGGAACCACACGGATGTTGTCAATCTTGATGATGGGGGTGCAATCTACACCTTCAACACCACAGCTCGAGACGAAGATCCACAAGCTGGTGAAGCTATCGGCAGTAAGCGTTCCGCTGGATACCGAGCCGTCCCAACCATAAACGAAGTTGGCTGCGATGGGCAGAGTAACGGTTACCCACTCGCCACCGGTGTCGTAGCTGCCCGTCGAGCTGGTTGACCAGGGACGGTACAGGGCACGAGGATTGGCATTGTTGGTCATGTAGGTGTTGTTAGCACCAGCCACGGTCTTTCCATAGATGTCGACACCTGCAGCGCCGAAGGTCACCTTGTCAACGCCAGCGAAGCAAATCTGCATGGCTGCATTGTTCCAAGGATACTCGCTGGGAATGTTCATCTCAAACTTGAGCGCCATGTTGCTCCAGTCACTGAAGTCGGCCAGATCGGTCAGACGTACACCGATACCGGTATCACCATCCTGATAGTTCTCGGGTGAGTTCCAGCTGCCGGGCCAGTAAACGAACGAGAAGTGTTGCTCGTCCCAGGTCTCGCCATTCAGTACCGAGCTGCCGTCACCAAGCTGGATGAACCTGCCGCTCAATGCGGTATCATCGATCGTGCTGCTGTGACCGTTCCATCCGTGGTTGTCCAGGACGTTGGTATCGAAGTCGAACAGCATGCCGCGCGAATCCTTGTAATAGAAGCTCGTCTTGGTAGTTCCGTAAACCGAAGTCACATAGATGGGACCCTCGACAGCACCGGCGGGAACAATGAAGGTTACCTGGGTGTAATCCGAGGAGATGTTGGTGATTTCGGCAGGAATCATGGAACCGTCGGCACCAGTGAAGTTGACGGTCAGCGGAGTGCCGGGATCGTCGATGAAGTAGTTACCAGTCAGCGTCTGGGATGTGCCTGCAGGTGCATACTCGTTGCCCATGCTGATGATTTGCGGAGCCGAGATAACAACGTGGAAGTCATAGGTCACGGTATCCTTGTCCTTGGTGATCATGTAAATCTTGTCGGTAACAGTTTCGGGTACCGAGCGGGGGATTTGCACGATGAGGGTGTTGTCGGTGATGTAGCTCGAGTTGAGAATACCCTTCTTGTCGTTAAAGTAGATCTCATAGACACTACGCAGGTTCTTACCCACAAGGCAAATGATGCTTTGAGGAGAGGCCTCGGTCACCAACTCACCATTGGTATAGTGCATGTCGGGGTCGTCGTTAGAGCCTTCAATCTCGGTGCTCATACAGCGCACATAGCTTACCGAAGGTAATCCGCTTGCCACCTCATACTTGTCAGGCTCGTCGGCACATGAGAACAAACCCAATGCCATAACGGCAAGTGCCATGACGATGAAATTATATTTGAAATTTTTCATTTTCTTTAATCTTTAATTTAATAGGTGTCAAACTAAAGTATCAATAGCTATAGGTTTCTCTCACGTCAACATGGACACCGTCAACATTGCTGCCCAGGTTGGGATTGAACACAACGTCTTCCTGCGGGAAAGGCATGAAGAAGTAACGCTTGCTGCCGTCGGGGCTGGTCTTCATCATAGCCTCGGGATTGGGAGCAGACTGTGCATCGTTATAGCCAGCCGACGAGGTAATCGACCAGATACCGGTCTCGGAATAAGTCTTGTAAATGTCGCTCAGGCCATAGAACGTGCTGCGCTTTTGAGCCCTGAGTTCGGCAACGCAGAAGTCGGGATCATAGTAAGATACGCGCACGTAGTCAAACCAGCGGTCACCCTCGAAGGCGAGCTCCAGGCGACGCTCTTTCCAGATGTCGTCAAAGGTGATGACAGTGGGACGCTGAGCGTTCCTGATTGCGCGGTGGCGCACTGCATAGAAGGCGTCGATGGCGCTAGCGTCGGAGGTCGACTTGGAAGTACCCATCTTGGCCTCGGCATAAATCAGATAAATGTCGGCAAGACGCAGCAAGTGGGTCGACAGCGAGCTGGCCATACGGCCATCAGAATGTCCGAACTCAGCAACGTGGTCGGCTGTGTTGCCGTACAGGTGCTTCACACAGTTGGAACCGGTAGCCGAGTTGAGCTGGCCACCAGCCGACTTGTTATAATCGGTGTCGAACATGAACTTCAGATAATCGAAGCCCATCTCATGGGTAGTGCTGTTCATCTCATGATCACGCCAGAAGTAGGAATAGGTGTAACCGGGCAGCATCATGGTAGCCTTCAAGCGGCTGTCAACGTTGTTGAGCCACATGTCAGGGTTGTTCTCCAGCAGCTTGATGCCAAAGGCTTCCTGCAGGTCAACCGAAGGATCGGTCCAGTCGCCCCAAGTGGCACTGTAGCCCTCAAAGCCAGTCAAACCAAGGTCACTCTCGAGCGAGTTCTGAGCGGTCCAGACGTTGCCGTCGGCAGTCCAACGCCAAGCGATAAGGCTCTCGGCGCAGTTGTTGTTGTGACCGCGGAAGATGTCCTCATAGTTATCCATGAGCGTGCGGCCGCTATTATCAATCACTTCCTTGGCATACTGGGCAGCCATGGCCATGTCGTCACCATTGATGGTGCCGCTGATACCAGCCTTCATCCAGTAAACCTTGGCCAGCAAACCAGTTGCTGAATAATAGTCTACACGGCCATTGGTGGGCGTCTTGACACCAGCAAGGAGTTCACGGGCTTTTTCGAGCGTCATGATGATGTACTCATAGACGTCGGAACGCCAAACTTTCTCCTTGGTATTATAGGCGCCGTCAAGTTCCTCGGTGTTGTTGTGCACGATGGGCACCTCACCGAATGAGCGAACCAGATAGAAATAGGCCATTGCCTTCCAAACGAGGCATTCGCCCATCGTCTGGTTCTTAATAGCCTGCGAAGGACCGCTGCTGCCGTTAATGTAGTTATAGACGGTGCTTGAGTGACCGATAACGGCCCACAGAGAGTAAGCCATGTTCACCAAGTCCTGGTCGGTACCGTTCAGGGTGAACTCACAGTAAGGCGAATTGCCCATGTAGAGGTTACCCGAAAGGCCCTCACCCACTTTAAAGAAACCACGCTGGTAGTCATACCAGGGAGAGTTGTACAGGTAGTTGACGCCTGCAATGCACTGCTCGTCGGTCTTGTAGTAGTTCCCTGCGTTGTAGCTGTCCTCATTGGGTCGATCGAGGAAGTCCTCGCACGAAGTCATGGTCAGCGCAACGAATGCCAGAGCAATGATATATTTAATCTTGAATAGTTTCATATCTTTAATTCCTTTGAATAATTAAACCGTTAACCATGAATGTCAGAAAGTAACATTAACGCCAAAGCTATAGGTCGTGGGCGACGGATAGCGGCCGTTGTCAAGGCCCATCACATGGTTAGATGCCGTGCTAGCACCGATTTCGGGATCGTAGCCGTCATAACCAGTAATAGTGAGCAGGTTCTGGATGTTCACCTGCAGACGCAGGGTCTCAAGACCGAGCCTGCCTACGAAGCGCTTGGGGAACGTGTAACCCAAAGTGATGTTCTTCAGACGGATGTAGCTTCCGTCCTCGATGTAACGGTCGCTGATGCGGTCGTTGTCGTTCGGGTCCATGATTGAAGCGCGAGGCAGTTTGCCTTCCTTGTCGATGCGCACGTTGGTGATGTCATCATACCAGTTCCAAACGAGCTGGCCATCGCCACGGTCAACGCCTGCCGAGTAATCCTTATTAGGATCGATGGGAGCCAGCGTGGTGCAATCGAGCACGTCAACAAGCTGGTTGGTCCAGGTCGAGTTCATGTGCGTGAGCTTCATCTTCATGTAGTTGAACACCTTGTTGCCATAAGAGCCGTTGATGAAGATGCTCAGGTCAACGTTCTTGAAACGGAAGGTGTTGGTCCAACCGAAGGTGAACTTGGGCAGCGGCGAACCGATGTTGGTGCGGTCGTTCTCGTCGATGATACCGTCACCGTTAATGTCCTTATACTTCACGTCGCCAACCCATACGGTGGTGTTCTTCGAGAACACGCCGTTGGAGGGATACTTCTCGGCCTTAGGCGAGGTCTGGATATCCTCGAGCGAGGTGTAAACACCGTCGGTCTTATAGCCGTAGAAGTTGAACAGGCTCTCGCCCACGTTGGTCACGCTGACCACGTCGGTCCACTGACCGTAGCCCACGATCTGGGCATTGTCGGTACCGTCAAGAGCGATAAGTTTATTCTTGTTGAACGAAATCTGAGCCTCGGAATCCCACTCAAACGCGCCAACGATGGGGTGAGTGGTCAAGGTAATCTCGACACCAGTGTTGCGGATGTGGCCATAGTTGCCCATGGGTGCGGTCAAGGCCGAAGATGCATTACCCGAGGTACCCATGTAAGACGGCAACTGCAGGTTCATCAGCATGTCCTTCGACTCCTTGCGATACCAGTCAACAACCAAGCCGATGCGGTCATACAGGAAGCCCAGGTCGAGACCGACGTTGAACTGCTCCTGCTTCTCCCACTTCACACTCTCGTTGGGAAGGTTCTGAGGCTTGTAGCCCGTGCCCAGCGAAGACTTGATCATGGCGATGGTGGTGCCCCAAAGGTAACCACCGATGTTGGAGTTACCGGTCTGACCCCAACCCAGACGCAGCTTACCGTTGGTGAGCCAATTCACGTTCTCCATGAACTTCTCGTTGGTAAAGCGCCACGAACCGGCGAGCGAGTGGAAACCTGCCCAACGGTTAGAGGGACCGAAGTTGGAGCTACCGTCATAGCGGTAGGTGTAGGTCGCATTGTAACGGTTATCGTAGCCGTAGGTCCAACGGGTGAAGAACGAAGCCATCGACGAGCTGCCAAAGCCGTAGTTGATTTGGGGCGAGCCCTGACCCAACTTGGGATTGTGAACCTCGTCAGAAGGCAGGTTGGTGTTGGTTATACTCGAGTAGTCATATTTCGACTCCCAGCACTCTTGACCGAGCATGGCGGTCAGGTTGTGACGGTCGGCTATGGTCTTGGTATAGGTCAAGTAGTTCTTCAACTGCCAGAAGGTGCTTGAGTTCTTCTGAATCGAGCTACTGTTGGTGGTACGGTGCCAGGTACCCAGGTTAACGGTGGGTTCCCACTGTTCACCCTTCGACGACGAGATGTCGTAACCAAGCTCGGCGTGCCAAACGATGTCTTTCAAGAAAGTGGGGTTAACCTCAAAGAAGATGTTACCGGTCAATTTCTTACGGTTCAGCAGGATCTCGTCCAGCAATGCCAGAGCAACAGGGTTGGGGTTGGTGTAACCTTCCTGCGAGATGCTGCTGTAGCTGCCGTCAACATTATAAATAGGAATCGAGGGAATGGTGGTCAACGAGTAGTTGATGATACCCTCGTCACTGTCGGCAAGCTTCAGGTTATCGTTGGTATTAGAGAACGTGGCGTTCAAACCTAACTTCAACCATTTGTTGAGCTGAGCGTCAAGGTTGGTACGAACCGAGAAACGGTCGAACTTAGAACCGATGATAGTACCTTCCTGGCTCATGTAAGAACCCGAAACGTAGTACTGAACCTTATCGGTACCACCCTGAGCACTGACCTGGTGGCTATGCTGGATAGCGGTGCGGAAGACTGCATCTTGCCAGTTGGTACCCTTACCCAGTATCGAAGGATCGCTGTAGTAGGCGTTGGCCTGAGTCTCACCCTGTTGTACCAGGTTGTTGTAGAACGTACCAAACTCACGCAGGTTCATCATGTCAAGACGCTTGGTCTGGCGGTTCATGGCCACCATACCGTTGTAAGAGAACTTAGCCTCACCGGCCTTACCATGCTTGGTGGTAATCAGAACAACACCGTTAGCACCCTGCGCACCATAGATGGCGGTTGCCGAGGCGTCCTTCAAGATTTCCATCGAAACGATGTCGGCGGGATCGATGGTCGACAGCGGGGAGATGGTCGAAACCGAACCGTTACCCAGAGCGTCGCCCAGACCGAAGTCGGCACCCGACGAACCACCGCCTTGAACAATCACACCGTCGATGACGTAGAGAGGTTCAGCGTTGGCATTGATGGTTGCGGTACCACGCACGCGGATTGAAGAACTTGAACCAGGAGCACCACTGGTCTGAACAGCGGTAACACCGGCTGCACGACCTTGCAGTGATTGGTCAAGCGAGGTAATGATAGAGCCCTTCACAGCCTTTTCGCCCAGTGATACACTGGAACCGCTGATGTCGCTCTTTTTCATCGTACCGTAACCCACTACGACAACTTCGTCGAGAAGCTTATTGTCTTCCTCAATGAAAATGTCGTAGTTGTTCTGCTGGCCAACCGTCACCTCCTTGGTGAGATAGCCCACATAAGTCACTACCAGTGTCTGGCCTGGGCTGACGTTGAGCGAGAACCTTCCGTCATTGTCGGTACTGGTGCCGTTGGACGTACCCTTAACGGCAACCGTGGCTCCGATAACCGGACCCATGGCATCGCTCACCACACCCGTAATCCTCTTGGTCTGCTGTGCCGACTGCTGAGGAGCGCCCGCTCCCCCGCTGCTGGCTGCAAACGCTTGCGGCGCCACGCTCAGCATTGCTAGCGAGCAAAAGGCCGCAATCATAGATTTTTTACAGTAATTGAAAATCATAGGTTTTGGTTTGAAAATAAATTAAATTGTATATGGATTTGAGTTATAATTCATGCAATTTCATGACTATATTCTTTCTAACACAATTTTAAATAATAAAATCGTTGCAAAGTTAATGTTAATTATCCAACATAATAAACTATTTTTTGCTCTATATTGACACTTTTTTAACATGATGACTGAAAACCGTTGCTAAATAAGGGTCTGGTCACTAAAACCAATAAACAGAATCCATATCCGTTATCGCTTCGTCAGAATTCCGCAACTATTCTTCGAAATGCCTTTTGGAATGCCTCACGCAAAGGCGCAAAGGCGCTAAGATATCACATTCAATATAAATGGTTTCTTTGCATATGAGATAAGTCATTTTTCTATTATAAACCAATGTCGAGACAATGCACAATTTGCATTACCACAAACAATTATAGAATAAAAGCTTAGCGTCTTTGCGCCTTAGCGAGAGGGGGAGCAAATGGCTGAATGGTCACCAGAATTCCGTAAAAAATTATTCAACCAAAGTGTCATGAGAGTTTGAGAATGATCCAAGTGCCAAAACACTGATGAAGCAGTATGATTCTTAAAACAAACAGAAGGTGTGACATGGCGCGAGATGTCACGCCAGCACATATCGACAAGTCACACATTAAAATTTTCAATCAAAATCATAACAAAATCATGTTTTTCATGATGATTTACCCTTTTTTGATTAATTAAATGGCCCCAAAATATCAAAAAAGTATAAGAGTTAGAGAAAATAATACCACTCCAATTAGGGAAATATACTTAATTTTGCCACATTAAATAATCCAATAACATTATCTAAATGAAACGTCAATTATTGTGCTTATTGCTGCTCATAGTGGTGCTGCCGCTTGAAGCGCAAATCAGAGGTAACAACATCGTGGTCACCGTGGAACCAGACCATCAGGACTGGAACTATAAAGTGGGTGAAAAATGCAAGTTCAATGTCGAGGTGCGCCGCTCGGGCACATTGCTCGACAACGTGGACATCGACTATGAAGCCGGTCCCGAGATGTATCCTGACGTGAAGAAATCAACCACATTGAAAAATGGGACTATGGCCTATACGGGCCAGATGAAGACTCCGGGCTTTTATCGCCTGAAAGTCACCGCCCACGTGGATGGCAAGAACTACTCGTCATGGTGCACCGCAGCCTACTCGCCCGAGAAACTGAAGCCCACGACAGTTGACCCGAAAGATTTTGACCAGTTCTGGGAAAAAGCCATTGAGGAGGCCCGCTGGACCAAACTAGAGCCCACCAAGACGTTGCTGCCCGAGCGCTGCACACAAGACGTGAACGTCTATCAAGTCTCGTTCCACAACGTGCGTTGGGGAAGCCGCACCTATGGCATCCTGTGCGAGCCTGTCAAGCCCGGCAAATACCCTGCCCTGCTGCGTGTGCCCGGTGCCGGTGTGCGTCCCTATCAAGGCGACGTCTATACAGCTTCACAAGGTTTCATCACACTCGAAATCGGCATCCACGGCATCGATGTGACCCTGCCGCAGAGCGTCTATGACAACCTGGCTAATGGCGCTCTCAACTGCTATTGGGAATTTGGCATGGACGACCGCGACAAGAGTTATTACAAGCGCGTCATCGTGGGTTGCGTGCGTGCCATCGACTACATCGAGCAATACACCGACTGGGACGGCAAGAACCTGGGCGTGACGGGCAGCAGCCAGGGCGGTTTCCTGTCGCTGGCAACGGCCGGACTCGACAAGCGCGTGAGCTGCTACGGTGCAGTGCACTCGGCCCTGTGCGACCACACGGCATCGCTCCAAGGCGTGGCTTGCGGTTGGCCCCATTATTTTTACTGGATGTCGCCCGAGCAGTGCAAAGCCAGTCAGGACAAGATCGAGACCTCGCGTTACTATGATGGCGTGAACTTCGCCCGCCGCATCACCTGCCCGGGTTGGTTCTCGTTTGGCTACAACGACGACGTGGTGCCTCCAACGACCGCCTATGCGACCTATAATGTGGTAACTGCCCCCAAGAAGTTGAGTGTCTATCAGCAGACGGCTCACTTCTGGTATCAGGAACAATGGGACGAATGGCTCGAGTGGCTCATGAATCAATTGAGGAGCAAGTAAAAGCTAGCAGTGAACAGTTAACAGTGAACAGTGAACAGTTAACAGTTGGCGGATGCCAACTAGGGACTAGGGACCAGGGACTAGAAACTAAAAAACTACAAAATAATGAGTGAATTCCAGAATCGAATTAACGCTTTGCGCAAGCATCACGAGGAGTTACTGAACCGCAAGAATGAACCCCTCGCTTGGGGCAACGGCATCTACGAGAAATACAAGAATCCCATCATCACCGCCGAGCATACTCCCCTGGAGTGGCGCTATGACTTCAACGAGCAGGACAACCCCTACTTGATGCAGCGCATCATGATGAACGCAACGCTCAATGCAGGCGCCATCAAATGGCAGGGCAAATATGTAGTTGTTGTGAGGGTTGAAGGCGCCGACCGCAAGTCGTTCTTCGCTGTGGCCGAGAGTCCAAATGGCGTGGACAACTTCAGATTCTGGCCCGAGCCCATCACGATGCCCGATGATGTGGTTCCCGCCACCAACATCTATGACATGCGCCTCACGGCTCATGAAGACGGCTGGATCTACGGCGTCTTTTGCGCAGAACGTCACGATGACACTCGCCCGGGCGACCTGAGCGCCGCCACGGCTACTGCCGCCATTGCCCGCACCCGTGACCTCAAGACCTGGGAACGCCTGCCCGACCTCAAGAGCAGGAGCCAGCAGCGCAACGTGGTGCTTCACCCCGAGTTTGTAAACGGCAAGTATGCCTTCTATACCCGTCCTCAAGACGGCTTCATCGACACGGGCAGCGGTGGTGGTATCGGCTGGGCACTGGTGGATGATATCACCCATGCCGAAATCGTTGATGAGAAAATCATCAACGCGCGCCACTATCACACCATCATGGAAGTGAAAAACGGTGAGGGTCCCCACCCCATCAAGACTCCACAAGGCTGGCTGCATCTTGCCCACGGCGTGCGCGGCTGCGCTTCGGGACTACGCTATGTATTATATATGTACATGACAGCACTCGACGACCCCACACGCGTTATCGCCCAACCAGGCGGTTATTTCCTCGTTCCCGAGGGTGGCGAGTATATCGGTGACGTGATGAATGTGGCCTTCTCTAACGGCTGGATTGCCGACGAGGACGGACGCGTCTTCATCTACTATGCCTCGAGCGACACCCGCCTGCATGTAGCCACCTCGACCATCGACCGCCTGGTGGACTACTGCATGCACACGCCGCAGGACGGCCTGACCACCACGGCCAGTGTGGAGACCATCAAGCGACTCATCGAGAAGAACCGATTAACCAATAAGAATAAATAATAACAAATCATAGACGAGGCAACGGACTTAAAACAATTCCCGATTCCTCACTCCTAATTCCTGACTAATAGAAATGGCAAGTTTAAAAGAAAAAATCGGCTACGCCCTTGGTGATGCGGCTGCCGGTGGCATTACCTGGAAAGTCATGTCAATCGCTTTCCCGTTGTTTTTCACCAACGTCTTTGGCCTCACGGTTGCCGACACGGCAACGCTGATGCTCATCGCCCGCATGTTTGACGTCATCACCGACCCCTTGATGGGCAGTCTGGCCGACCGCACACAGTCGCGCTGGGGCACCTATCGTCCCTGGCTCATCTTCGGTGCCATCCCCTTGGGCCTGATATTCGCATTGTTGCTTTACACGCCCGACTTCGGTCCCATGGGCAAGCGTATCTATGCCTACACGCTCTATCTGCTCATGATGGCCGTTTACACTGCCGTCAACGTGCCTTACGGCTCGCTGCTGGGCGTGATGACCGACGATGACAACGAGAAGAACCAGTTCTCGTCGTTCCGCATGGTAGGCGCCTATGCCATGGGCTTTATCACCCTGCTCTCGTTCCCCTATCTGCAGAAGATGGTAGGCGGCACCGAGGCACATCAATATGCCGTGCTGGGCGCTGGCCTTGGCTTCGTGGCCACAATCATGACGCTGGCCTGCGGTCTGCTGACCAAAGAGCGTCTGAAACCCGTTCGTGCCGAGAAATTCTCCTTCAAACCTTTTGCCGACCTGTTCAAGAACAAGCCCTGGATTTACCTGACGCTCATCGGTATCTGCACCAACTTCTTCAACGGCTTCCGCTATGCCGTAGCCGGTTACCTGATGGAATACTGTCTGCACGGTGACGTGACCGTGAGCGGCCTGATCATCAACTACACGGTATTCATGACCTTTGGCGAGGTGACCTGCATGATCTTTGGCGGTCTGTCACCCAAGTTCACCCAGTGGATGGGCTCAAAGCGCAAGGCCTTTACCGTTGCAGCCATCATCTGTATGGTGACCTCCATCGCCTTCTTCTTTGTGCCGATGGATCCCAAGTACATTTGGGTACTGGTGGGCATCGTTATCCTCACTTCGGTTGGCGTGGGTCTCTATTCCCCGCTGCTGTGGTCGATGTATGCCGACGTGGCCGACTATGCCACCGAGAAGAACGGCACTTCGTCGACGGGCCTCATCTTCTCGTCGGGTACGATGGCACAGAAGTTTGGCACGGCCATCTCGGGTTCGCTGGTTGCCCTGTTACTAGGCTTCGCCGGCTTCATCTCGGGTACTGACCCAGCCACGGGCCAGACGGTGGTAACCATCGCCGACGAAGAATCAGTTCGCAACATGGTTTGGGCTCTGTTCTCGCTCTTCCCTGCTGCCATTATTATCATCATGCTTTACTTGCTCCATCTGTATCCCATCAAGAAGTAAGATGAAAGAAGATATCAAGAAGCTGAAAGCCGAAGTTCAGGATGTGTTGGAAAACAACATCCTGGACTTTTGGCTATCCAATATGATCGACGACGAGCACGGCGGTTTCTACGGCCAGATGACCGGTGAGGGCCGGCTCGTCAAAGATGCAGACAAAGGCGGCATCCTGTCAGCCCGCATCCTGTGGGCCTTCTCGGCTGCCTACCGCGTGCTGGGTGATCCTGAGTACCTGATGGCGGCAACTCTCATCAAGGACTACATTATTGAGTATTTCTACGACAACGAGTTCGGCGGCACCTACTGGTCGGTGGACTATCTGGGCAATCCCAAAGATACCAAGAAGCAGTTCTACGCCATCGGGTTCATGATCTACGGCCTGAGCGAATATTTCCGCGCTACCGGCGACCAGCAGGCGCTGGATTATGCCATCAAGTTGTTTGACTGCATCGAGCAACATTCGCTGGACAAGGTGAACAACGGCTATATCGAGGCTCAGACGCGTGAATGGAACGAGATTGCCGACATGCGCCTGTCGGAACTCGACGCCAACTTCCCCAAGTCGCAGAACACCCATCTGCACATCATCGAGCCTTACACCAACCTGTACCGCTGCCTCATGGAATGTGAAGCCTGCCCAGTGTCTAGCGACGTTGTGGAGCGTGTGGAGAAAGCCCTGCGCAATCTCATCGATATTTTCACCGACAAGATTCTGAATCCCGAGACGCATCATCTGGACCTGTTCTTTGCCATGGACTGGACCCGCGAGGCAGGTGCCCTCGAGAGTTACGGACACGACATCGAGTGCTCATGGCTCATGCACGAGGCGGCACTGGTGCTGGGTGACCAGGCCGTGCTTGACAAAGTGGAACCCATCGTGAAACTCGTGGCAAAAGCCAGCGAAAAAGGCTTGAATGCCGACGGGTCGATGGTACACGAGGCCAACCTTGACACCGGCTATGTCGATGACGACCGCCACTGGTGGGTACAGGCCGAGACTGTGGTAGGATTCATTAACCTGTATCAGCACTTCGGCGACAAGAGCGCGCTGCAAAAGGCGCTGCACTGCTGGCAATACATCAAGGACAACCTCATCGACCGCGAGGGCGGCGAGTGGTTCTGGAGTCGCGACGCCCAGGGCAACATCAACCGCAGGGACGACAAGGCGGGCTTCTGGAAATGCCCTTATCACAACTCGCGCATGTGTCTTGAAATCATGGAACGCAATTTCGAACAATAATTATAAGATATGGAAAACAAAAGATACGGTCACTTTGACGACCAACACCGCGAATATGTCATCACCGACCCGCAGACGCCGTGGCCCTGGATCAACTACCTGGGCAACGAGGATTTCTTCTCACTGATTTCCAACACGGCCGGCGGCTACTGCTTCTACAAGGATGCCAAGTTCCGCCGCTTGACACGCTACCGCTATAACGGCGTGCCTATGGACAACGGCGGCCGCTACTTCTACATCAATGATGGCGGCACCGTGTGGAATCCCGGATGGAAGCCCTGCAAGACGCCGCTCGACACCTATGAGTGTCGTCACGGCATGAACTACACCCGCATCACGGGCAGCAAAAACGGCGTGGAGGCATCGGTGCTGTTCTTTGTACCCCTGCACACATGGGCCGAGGTGCAGAAGCTCACGCTCACCAACAACAGCAACGAGGTGAAGCGCCTCAAGCTGTTCTCCTTTGCCGAGTGGTGCCTGTGGAATGCAGCGACCGACATGGAGAACTTCCAGCGCAACTTCTCGACCGGTGAGGTCGAAATCGAGGGTTCGGTCATCTACCACAAGACCGAATACCGCGAGCGCCGCAATCACTACGCATTCTACGGTGTGAACGTACCCATCCAAGGCTTTGACACCGACCGTGAGACGTTCGTCGGCCTCTATAATGAGTTTGCCAATCCCGATGCCGTGATCGAAGGCCGTCCACGCAACAGCCATGCCCACGGTTGGAGCCCCATCGCCTCACACTACATCGAGGTGGAACTGCAACCGGGTGAAAGCCGTGACTATATCTTCCTGTTGGGCTATGTCGAGAACAAGCAAGAGGAGAAATTCATCGCTCCGCAGGTCATCAACAAGACGCAGGCCAAGGCTATGATGGCACGCTTCGACACCAGCGAAAAGGTGGATGCTGCTTTTGCCGAACTGTGCAACTATTGGGACAACCTGCTCAATATCTACACGGCAAACACAGGGAACGATAAACTCGACCGCATGGTCAATATCTGGAACCAATATCAGTGCATGGTCACCTTCTGCATGTCACGCTCGGCCTCTTTCTTCGAGAGCGGCATCGGACGCGGCATGGGATTCCGCGACAGCAACCAGGACCTGGTGGGCTTTGTACACCTCATCCCTGAGCGTGCCCGTGAGCGCATCATCGACATCGCCTCGACGCAGTTCCCCGACGGCGGCTGCTATCATCAGTATCAGCCATTGACCAAGCGCGGCAACAACGACATCGGCGGCGGCTTCAATGATGACCCCTGCTGGCTCATCTTCGGCACCGTGGCCTATATCAAAGAAACGGGAGACTTCTCGATTCTCGACGAAATGGTTCCGTTTGACAACCAACCGGGCACCGAGGTCACGCTGTTTGAGCACCTGCAAGTGTCGTTCAACCACGTGGTCAACAACCTGGGACCGCACAGGTTGCCCCTCATCGGCCGTGCCGACTGGAATGACTGCCTGAATCTGAACTGCTTCTCCTGGGACCCCAACGAGAGTTTCCAGACCACCGAGAACAAGACCGAGGGCTCACAAGCCGAGTCGTTGATGATTGCCGGTCTGTTTGTCGTGACAGGCAAAGACTACGTCGAACTCTGCAAGATTCTGCCTGACCACATCCAGACGATGCAAAATCTCAAAGCCATCGATTTCGCCGCCGAGGCCGACCGTGCCCAGCAGCATGTCGACGAGATGGTCAATGCCGTCAAGGCCCATGGCTGGGACGGTGAATGGTATCTGCGTGCCTATGACTTCTATGGCAATAAAATCGGCAGCGATGAGTGCGAGGAAGGCAAAATCTTCATCGAGTCACAGGGCTGGTGCACCATGGCGGGCATCGGTCTGGAAGAAGGACTCGTGGAGCGTTCGCTCGACTCGGTGAAAGAACGCCTGGATTGCGAACACGGCATCGTGCTCAACAATCCTGCCTTCACCACCTATCATGTCGAGATGGGTGAAATCAGCTCCTATCCCGAAGGCTACAAGGAGAATGCTGGCATCTTCTGCCACAACAATCCTTGGGTCATCATCGGCGAGACGGTGGCTGCCCGCGGCGATGACGCTTGGAGCCACTACAAGAAGATCCTGCCCAGCTACGTCGAGGAGGACCGGCAGACGCTGCACAAGGTCGAACCCTATGTCAACTGCCAAATGGTGGCCGGCAAGGACGCCTATCGTCCCGGTGAGGGCAAGAACTCATGGCTCACCGGCACAGCAGCATGGATGTGGTACACGGTGTCGGAATTCATCCTTGGCATCAAGCCGCACTATGATGGTCTGCTCATCGACCCGTGTCTGCCCAAGACAGCGCACAACTACACGGTGACCAGGCGCTTCCGCGGTGCGGAATATGAAATCCATGTGAGCAACCCCAAGGGCGTGAGCAAGGGCGTTGCCAAGATGACTGTTGATGGAATGCCGGTCGAGGGCGCTGTCGTGCCCTCACAACCCGGCAAGCACATTGTCGAGGTCGTCATGGGATAATAATTGAAATGTAGAACAACATTAACTGAAATATATCGAAACGATGAAAAGATTCTCTCTTATCCTTGCAACGATGATGTTGCTGGGTTCCGGCACGATGAGTGCTTGGCAGGGTGACGTTGCTGTGCAAACGCCCAACACCCAGTTGGTGCTGCACGCCTATGAGGGCGGCGACCTGCGCATGGGCTATTACGGCAACAAGAGCGCCACACTGCAGCAACTGCGTGACGGTGGTGCCGACCTTAACTTCTCGGCATTGCCTGCATTCGGCACCGTGGACGCCATCCAACTGCCTGCTATTCAGGTGCAGCATGCCGACGGCGACCTGAACCTCGAGCTCAAGGTCACCAACTACGAGACGAGCAGCGACGACCGCTCGCAGCTTCACATTTTCACGATGACCGACAAGCTGCTGCCTGTCACAGTGAAAGTGTTCTATAAAGCCTACAAAAACGTGGACGTGATTGAGACCTGGACTGAGATCTCTCACAAGGAGAAACGTGCTATCACGCTCAAGCGCTTCGACTCCGGCCACTTGACGCTGCGCCAGGGCGACGTGTGGATCAGCCACCTGCACGGCAACTGGGCAGCCGAGACCGAGCCCACGACCGAACCGCTTACACAGGGCCTGAAAACCATCCGCAACACCGACGGCGCCCGCAACTCGCACATGGATGCTCCCGAGCTGATGATTTCGCTCGACGGTGAGCCGCAGGAGACCACGGGTCGCGTCATTGCTGCCATCCTGTGCTGGAGCGGCAACTACGAACTCCGCATCAACACCACAGGCCATCGTCAGCACCAGTTCTACGCCGGTATCGACCCGATGTCGTCGGAATATGTACTTGAGCCCAACGAACTCTTCGAGACTCCGCATCTGGCTCTGGCCTACTCCGAGGACGGTCTGGGAGGTGCCAGCCGCACCATCCATCGCTGGGCACGCACCGAGGGCATGTTCCACCGTGGCATGAAGACGGGCGACATCCTGCTCAACTCGTGGGAAGGCGTCGTATTTGACATCAAGGAGGAAACCATGATCAACATGATGGACGACATCGCCAAGTTTGGCGGCGAACTGTTCGTGATGGACGATGGTTGGTTTGGCGACAAGTATCCCCGCAACAACGACTCTTCGTCGTTGGGCGACTGGGTGGTTGACAAGCGCAAACTGCCCGGCGGCATCAGCACGCTCACCCAGGCGGCCCGTCAGCGTGGCATCAAGTTCGGCATCTGGATTGAGCCCGAGATGTGCAACACCGTGAGTGAACTCTACGAGAAGCACCCCGACTGGATGCTCCAGACCAAAGGGCGCGAACTCAAACAAGGCCGTGGCGGCACCCAGGTGGTGCTCGACCTGACCAACCCCAAGGTGCAGGACTTCATCTTCGGCATCGTGGACAACCTGATGACGCAGAATCCTGACATCGCCTATATCAAGTGGGATGCCAACGCCTCGATCCAGAACTACGGCTCGCTATACTTGCCCAAGGACAAGCAGAACAATATCTCCATACTGTGGCACCGCGGACTTATCAACGTGCTCAAGCGCATCCGCGCCAAGTATCCCGACCTGGTCATCCAAGACTGCGCCTCGGGTGGTGGCCGTGCCAACTATGGCCTGCTGCCCTACTTCGACGAGTTCTGGGTGAGCGACAACAACGATGCCCTGCAGCGCGTTTATATCCAGTATGGTACCTCCTACTTCTTCCCTGCCAACGCCATGGCACAGCACATCGGCGGCTCTCCTTATTGGAACACTGGCGGCCGTGTCATCCCCATCAAGTTCCGCTGCGACGTGGCTATGAGCGGACGTCTGGGCATGGAGCTGCAACCGCGGCACATGAGCCAGGAGGAGCACGACCAGTGCACACAGGCGTTTGCCGACTACAAGTTGCTGCGCCCCGTCGTGCAGAACGGCAACCTCTATCGTCTGATTTCGCCGTACAACCGCAAGGGCGTCTCGTCCATCATGTTCAGCAATGATGCTATGGACCATGCCGTGTGGTTCGTCTACAAGGTTGACAACTACGTTGACCAGCCCCTGCCGCGCATCCAACTTGCAGGTCTTGATCCCAATCGCAGTTACACCATCACCGAGCGCAACGTCAAGGTGGGCCAAAAGCCATGCGCACTCAACGGCAAGACCTTCACCGGCCGCTTCCTGATGGACATCGGTCTTGAAGTGCCCCTGGCCAGCGACTACGCCAGCCGCATCTTCGAACTCAGATAAAAGAGTTAGGAATCAGGAGTTAGGAATTAGGAGTTAACTAAGGACTAGGGACTAGGGACTAGGGACTAGAAACTAAAAACTAAAAAATCACCTAAACAATAACAAATGATATAGAGACCCATCAATTATATTAACCGCCCTACAGGCGGGAAATTAGAAGAAAATTAATTTTTTAAAATATAATTTGTTTAATTTCCCGTGCGAAGCACGGTTAAATGTTGCGTGGTTCTTTCGCAGAGCCAACTGCTATATCGATACTGAACTATAACAAAAAAATGAAAATGATGAAACCAAGACTGTTGCTCATCGCCCTGCTGATTGCCCTTTGCGCATCACAGGCGGGAGCACGTGCACCCAAAGTGGAGAAAACCCCGGCGCAAAAGTTGATTGAGCGCCTCGCCAAGCTGCAAAAACGCGGTATCATGTACGGCCATCAGGACGACCCGTTCTATGGCATCACTTGGGAGTGGGAGCATGGCCGTTCCGACACCTATGACCTTGTCGGCGACTATCCTGGCGTGATGGGCTTTGACCTGGGCGGCATCGAGATGGGCGACGACAAGAACCTGGATTCGGTACCGTTCAATTGGATTCGTGAAGAAATCATCAAGCAACACGAGCGTGGCGGTATCGTAACGCTGTCATGGCATCCGCGCAATCCCATGTTGGGCACCACGGCTTGGATTGAGAGCGACATCAAGTCGTTTGAGGCAGCAAAGCCTTATCTTGAGAAAACCGGCCAACTCGGTCTTGTCCTCGATCCCAAGAGCACGGTAAAGGAGATTCTGCCCGGCGGCAAGGGCCACAACAAGTTCATGACTTGGCTCCAGCGTGTGGAGGCATTCATCCTCTCGCTCACCGACAAGGACGGCCGTCCTGTCCCTGTTATCTTCCGTCCCTGGCATGAGTACAACGGCGGATGGTTCTGGTGGGGCAAGGGCAATTGCACCGACGAGGATTTCCTGAGCTTGTGGAATCTCACTCAAGATTATCTCAACAAGAGCCTGTCCAAGTCCATCGTGTGGAGTTGCTCGCCCAATTTGGGTGTCGATCCGCAGGAATTCTATAACCGCTGGCCCGGTGACGAGCGTGTTGATTTGCTGGGTCTTGACGCCTATCAGTGGGGCACCGAAGAGGATTTTGTCAAGCAGTGTAATGCCGATATGGACTTCCTGGACGCCTATGCCCGGGAGCACGGCCTGCTGCTGGCATTCACCGAGTGCGGCTACAAGAATTCGCCCGATGCCACCTGGTGGAGCCGCGTGTTGCTGCCCATCATGGAGAAGCACCATCCCTGCTATTTCCTGCCGTGGCGCAACTTCAAGCGTGAGCACTTCGGCGCAGCGCCTGGCCTGGCCACAGCCGATGATTTCAAGCAGATGGCAAAGGACAAGAAAATCCTCTTTGTCCAGGACATCAAGAAGGTGAAGTAGTTAACAGTTAACAGTTAACAGATAACAGTTATTTAGCCGGCAGGACACCCGTCAAAAGGTCTCCTGTCGGGTTTTTTATTTTTCTCATTTTTTGATAAATTTGGCGGCGCCTCAGCAATTGATGCAAGCATCATTGCGTTCGGCTTGCACAAATTTTCCATTTTTTCTTTTTTTTCTACGCACACGTGTGGAAAGAAAAAATTGCTCGATGGTGATAAAAATCCCTCATGCCCGGGAGAGCATGAGGGATATTACTGGACTATGTCGGATTTTTAATTTCATCTGCCGTTCAGGACGATGTCGATGACAGCGTTGACGTCGGCGATGTTGATTTCGCCATCACCGTTCACGTCGGCAGCAGAGGTGTTACCACTTCCGCCCAGAATCATATTGACGACGGCATTCACATCAGCAATATTGATCTCACGGTCGCCATTCACGTCGCCCATGAATATATCTTCCACAATCTGTCCGAAATACGGATACCAGTTCGCGTCATCCCGGTAAGCATCAGCCGTCCCTTGCAGCACATGAAGCGTACGACCAGAGTAATCACCATTGTAATCTTTATCGAATTGTTCATTCCCGCACGATACGCCCGAGAGGTCAGCAATGTAGCAATACACATCCGTGAGCACCCAGCAGTTCTTGAACGCCTCGTTACCAATTGAAGTCACCGAGTTCGGGATGACGATGCTGGTCAGCCCAGAGCACCAATAGAACGCATTGTCACCGATTGAAGTCACCGAGTTAGGAATATTGATGCTGGTCAGACTTTCGCAGTTGTAGAACGCATATCTACCGATAGAAGTCACCGAATTGGCGATGTCGACGCTGGTCAGTCCCATGCAGCTCTCGAACGCACATTTACCGATTGAAGTCACCGAGTTAGGAATAATGATGCTGGTCAGGCCATAGCAGTAAGAGAACGCAAAGTTACCGATTGAAGTTACCGAGTTGGGGATAATCGTGTTCTTGCAGCCAACAATTAAAGTATTATCGGCGGTCTCTATAATTGCATTGCAATTGTTGCGCGAATCATATCTTGGATTGCCACTCTCTACTACGAAACAGGCCAGCTCATCGCAGTTCTCGAACACCCCGTTACCGATAGAAGTCACCGAGTTAGGAATATTGATGCAAGTCAGACCATCGCAGCTGTAGAACGCTTTGTTACCGATAGAAGTCACCGAGTTGGGGATGACGATGCTGGTCAGACCATCGCAGCCCTCGAAGGCCCTCTCACCGATTGAAATTACCGAGTTGGGGATAATCGTGTTCTTGCAGCCAGCAATTAAAGTATTATCGGCAGTCTCTATAATTGCATTGCAGTTGTTGCGCGAATCATATCTTGGATTGCCACTTTCTACCACGATGCTGGTCAGCCCAGGGCAGTTCCCGAACGCAAAGTTATCGATCTTAGTTATTGAGTTGGGGATGTCGATGCTGGTCAGACTGTCGCAACAATAGAAGGCAATTTCATCGATTGAAGTCACCGGGTAGGTGGTTCCATTGTAGGTGACGGTGGGCGGGATGACGACAGAGCCTGAATACCCAACAAAATACATATCATAATATAGACCTTTGCTGGTCACGGTGGCTTCGTTGCCGTTGATGTTGTAAAAGATGCCATCGACCACAAAGTCGTGGGCCGTGGCGAGTGCCGGCAATAGGATGGCCAGCAGCATTACTGAAAAGCGAAATAGTTGTCTCATGATCTTAATGTTTAGAAATTAAATAACGGTTAATACAATAAATGATTTAAAGTCTCGCCCGCAAATATAAAAAACATTTTTCATTTTTCATCACAGGCATGCCTATTTTTTTCAGTAGCTGCCTTAAAATATACACCAAGATTTAACTAACACCCTTATTATCAACTAATTATAGCAAAACAACATACTGAGACGACTTTATATTTGACAAAAGGGGCTTACCATATCAGGCAAGCAGGGTGTTGCAAAACTCCACTCGACGCAGTTTTTAACCGCCCTGACGGGCGGGAAATTAATCAAATTGAAATAATTTTTACTTGATTATATATAATTTGAATAATTTCCCGTGCGTAGCACGGTTTGTTTCAGCGACATTAAGTTTTGCAACAACAACCATTTTCCGCATTTCTCCGGACAATGTTCCTCAACTATAGTTTCTAGAAATAGGGGTTAATTCTAATTCCAGGGCTTGAGGCCTAGGAACATTTGTGCCAGGTCGGTGTCGTTGTTGAAGTCGTTGATGAGTTTTTCGCCCTGATCTAAGCGGCCAATGGCCTCCATGTCCTCGCTGGAGAGTTCAAAGTCGAAGATGTCCAGATTGCTTGCCATGCGCTCCTTGTGCGATGTCTTGGGCACGGGCATGATGTCTTGCGACACCAGCCAGTTGAGGGCCACTTGGGCGTTGGTTTTGCCGTATTTTGCTCCGATGGCCTTGAGCGTCTCGTTTTCGAAGAAACCGTGTCGGCCCTGTGCCAACGGTCCCCATGCCATGAGCCGGGTGCCATAGTCGCTGATGAGCGCACGCATGGCCCGTTGCTGGGCAAACACATGCGTCTCGAGCTGCAGCACGGCGGGCTTGACGTCCATGTGCTCGGCGATGTCGATAAAACGCACGCTGTAGAAGTTGCTTAGTCCGATGGCCCTTGCTTTGCCAGCCTGATAGGCTTTTTCCATCGCCCGATAGGTGCCGTAGCAGTCACCATAGGGCTCATGCACCAGCAGCAGGTCAACATAGTCGGTGCACAGTTTGCGCAGCGACTCATCGATGCTCTGTGCCGCACGTTGCTCGCCGGCGTTGCTGATCCACACCTTGGTGGTGATGAACAGTTGGTCACGCGGGATGCCGCACTTCTTGATGGCAGCGCCCACACCTTCTTCATTCTTATAGTCCTGGGCCGTGTCGATGCTACGGTAGCCCATCTCGATAGCGTCGAGCACGCAGCGTTCACATTCGGCCGGGGAGAGCCTGAATACGCCAAATCCCAGTGCGGGCATCTCCACACCATTGTTCAGTTGAATTGTTTTCATACGGGTAATCTCATGTCATCGGGTTGCTATTGATGGCAAAGGTAATGATAAAAATCGAAAAAACGCACAATTCTTGACTGCAACTACCGTTAGCTCGATGAAATTTTTGCTGTTAATCAGTGCGTTAGCAACTCCCAACTCCTCCCCCGCCCGTGGGGAGGTACCCGAAGGGCGGAGGAGGGGGAGCGCTTAGAGGGGATCAGGGGGCGTTGATGCTACCGATAACAGTTGCTTGTCGCTGTAGCACGAACGCCCCCGCCCTGACGGGCACCCCCTCTTAACCAAGAGGGGGAACTGAATATCAGTACTTTATTAACTATCGTCGGCATCACAAACAATGGTGCTGGCGGTATTTTTTCGCTTCAAGATAAAAATCCCTCACACCCGCCTGTGAACTGTACCCCAAAAGTTAGACACAAAACTTTTGGAGTGCAGTTCAGCGAGGGCATGAGGGATATGGCTTGACTGTGTTGATGGATTAATACTAGGCGTTGCTCATCAGATATGTGATCAGGGACGTCACGTCGCTGATGTTCGTTACACCGTCATCGTTGAAATCGGCGGCGGCTGGCATCTCGGCATCGAT
>JAFQZK010000033.1 GCA_017405965.1 Muribaculaceae bacterium
CTGGCGGGCGTGACCGTGCTGTCGGGCAATCCCTACTTTGCCCACTTGGCTTCGACCCAGGGCACCGTGACCTACACCATGCTCACCAACAAGGAGAAGACCAAAATCATCTTCGCTCCCGGAGCCAAGCCCACACAGTTCAGCACAAGTGGCACCACCTACCTCACCTCCATCACCATCCCCGACCAGATCACCGAGATCGGCGACTACGCCTTCTACGGCAATCCCACGCTCAAGACGGTGAATTTCCATGCCGGCATCACGCGCATCGGCGATGGCGCCTTCTACGAGACGTTGCTCACCCGTGTCAACATCCCCAACCCCGACTGTGAGCTCGGCAACAGCTGCTTCAGCAACAGCCAGGTGAGCAGCATCACCCTGCCCCAGGGCATGAAAAAGTTGGGCAGTTTCGTGTTCTTCTACTGCGTCAACCTCACCAGCCTCACCCTGCCCGAGGGCATGGAGGAAATCGGCAAGATGTGCTTCAGCAGTTGCAACCTCACCAGCGTGAACCTGCCCAGCACGTTGGTCAAACTCGACACTTGCGCGCTGCAGGACAACCCCTACACCAGCATCAACCTCAAGAATGTCAAGTTTGTGGGCCGCCAGGCCTTCAGCCAGTGTCTCAACCTCACCTCGGTCACCAGCAACGGCATGCTCGAGGTGATTGACGGAGCAGCCTTCACCCGTTGCCCCATGACCACGGCCTATCTGCCCGAGGGCTTGAAGACCATCATCATGAATGCCTACTTCCGCTGCACCAGCCTGAACTCGTTCACCGTTCCCACGACGGTGACCACCATCACGGGCAACCCCTGCGTGGGAGCAACGTCGTTGAGGGCATTCAACGTGGCCAAGGGCAGTGAATACTTCGCAGCCCACGACGGTTGCCTCTATGCCACCGGCGGCTTCACGGCCGTGCCTGATCAAGACCGTGCCGAGGGGGATGCGCCCGCAGGACTCACCGCCCTGGTGGGTGTGCCCACCGGCTGGCAGCAAAGCGTGCTCAGTGTGCCCGAGGGCGTGACCGTCATTGCCAACCAGGCAGCCCGTGAGGCCACCTCCATCACCCAGGTGGAACTGCCCTCGACGCTTGCCGAGGTACGTCCCAGCGCCTTCAGCGCCAACACGGGCATCACCCGGGTGACCTGCCTTGCCACCACCCCGCCTGTGTGCAGCGGCGAGAGCGTCAACCACTTCACCGACGAGGTTTTCCAGAACGCCACCCTGTATGTGCCCATGCGCAGCGTGGAACGCTACCAGAACGCCGTGGCGTGGAGCAACTTCCAGCACATCGAGGGCATCGACACCGGCGATGAGCCCGGCCTGTTGGGCGATGTCAACTGCGACGGCTACGTGAACATCAGCGACGTGACCTACCTGATCAGTTACCTGATGGGCGACGACGTGAGCATCGACAATCTCCCCAGCGGCGACGTCAACCAGGACGGCGGCATCAACATCAGCGACGTGACCTTCCTGATCAACCTCGTGATGAGCGACAGGTAATGCTCGCCTTGCTCGCAGTTTAGTGAGTTTTTAACGGGCTTCGCCCGTGCATAGAGTTTTTTGAACGGGCTGCGCCCGTGCTTAATGTTTAGTGTTTAGAGTTTAATGACGGGGCCACGGCGCCAGCCGTTCATTAAACATTATCCCTTATCCATTATCCACGGCGCCAGCCGTTTCATTAAACATTATCCCTTATCCATTATCCACGGCGCCAGCCGTTTCATAGTGATTAGAGAGGCATCCGCCCCCCTGTTTTTCAAACAACCTGAACAATGATAAACAACCTGAACAACAGAATAATAAATAATAAAGTTGTTTTTGTTGTTTACCGTTGTTCCTGTTGTTTGAACAATGTGCGCGGATGCCTTCAGAAGAATCAGATTAATCAGTAGTTAGAAAAATGTGCGCGGATGCCTTCAGAAGAATCAGATTAATCAGTAGTTTGAAAAATGCGGGCGGATGCCAAAAAACGATTTTTTTTGATTTCTTGCGAGCCCAAGCGAGCAATCCTAATAATTCTTTGCGCCTTGGCGTCTTAGCGTGGGGCAATGTGCGCGGATGCCTTCAGAAGAATCAGATTAATCAGTAGTTTGAAAAATGCGGGCCGTACTTTATTGCCCGAAACATTGCAGAATTGGAACGAAACCATTATCTTTGCAGGAGCAATAACAGTATTAATTATTAACTGATAAATTCCAGAACACTATGAACAAACTCAGCTCAATCTTAGTCATGTCATTGTTGATGCTGGCCTCGTTCACAGCCCATGCACAGGAGTATCCTCGTGGTGACGTGAACCAGGACGGAGCAGTCAACATTTCGGATGTGACCCGTCTGATAGACAACGTGATGAGAGGCATCGAACAAGGTGACGTGAACCTGGACGGAGCCGTCAATATCTCGGATGTGACCTGCATCATAAGTTACATCATGAAAGGTTATTGGCCCGATGAACCCGTGACCGGCGAGCACGAGTGGGTTGACCTGGGTCTGCCCAGCGGCACACTGTGGGCCACATGCAACATCGGTGCCAGCAGCCCCGAGGAATACGGAGACTATTTCGCCTGGGGCGAGGTGACGCCCAAAGAGGTCTATGACTGGAGCACCTACAAGTGGTGCAACGGCACGGAGACTACCATGACCAAGTACTGCATCAACAGCGAGTTAGGCATTGTCGACAACAAGACCGAACTGGAACCTGCCGACGATGCAGCCTACGTCAACTGGGGGCCGTCGTGGTGCATGCCTACGATTGATCAGCTGCAGGAACTGAAGAACAGCTGCACCTGGGAGAGGGTCACCATAAGCAACGGAGACGTATGTATCCTTGTTACCGGCACCAACGGCAACACGATGCTCTTGCCGCTCGCGGGCAGCATCAATGGCACTACGCCCGAGAGAGTTGGCAATTACGGCTATCTTTGGTCCAAGACCGCTTCAGTCTATGCCAACGAGAGCAATGCAAGCCAATACATCTACTTCAACAGTCCATATCCAAGCCTCTGGCGCCGCTACCGCTACTTCGGATTCACCGTGCGCGCCGTGCGTGCAACCCAGGATTAGCCCACCTCTTACTAATGCTCGCGCTGCTCGCAGTTTAGAGGTTTTAACGGGCTATGCCCGTGGATAATGTTTAGTGTTTAATGAGTTTTTAACGGGCGCCAGCCGTTTCATTAAACATTATCCCTTATCCCTTCTCCACGGCGCCAGCCGTTTCATAGAGGTTAAAGGGGCATCCGCACTGTAGGGCCTCGCCTTGGCGAGGCCCTACAGGTTGGCAGCCCCATTCGTTTAATTCGTTACAATTGTACGCGGATGCCATTCGTTCAATCCGCGTAATTCGTAGTTTATTTATTTTCGTAGTTCGATTTGTCCGTTTCGTCCACGCATGCGTGTGTGGTTTCACTGCTAGATGGCTGATTTAAAGCCGATATTAGTTTTATTTTGTTGTTTTTTTGTACCTTTGCCATTGCTTGTTAGAGCGCTATACTTTTGACGTAATCAACACTTTATGGCAAACGAGAGTTTATCAAAGGCTAAAGAGGCTAAAAACGACGAGTTCTATACTCAATATCATGATATTGAGAAGGAAATCTCGGCCTATTTGGAATATAACCCCGACGTGTTCCGTGGCAAGACGGTTCTGCTGCCGTGTGACGATCCCGAGTGGAGCAATTTCACCAAATACTTTGCCCAGAACTTTGAGACCTTCGGCTTGAAAAAGTTGATTTCCACCAGTTATGCCCCCGAGAGCAAGCGCTACAAGTTCGGCTATGTGCCCACCTTGTTCGAGACCGAGGCACCGCATTATGATGCCGACAAGAGCAAGACCCACGGCAAAATCTTCGTTCTTGACCATGACGTGACGGGCGACGGAAAAATCAACGTCGAGGACTTGCAATGGCAGTACCTGGAGGGCGATGGCGATTTCCGCAGCAAGGAAATCTGCAACTTGCGTGACCAAGCCGATTTTATCATCACCAACCCGCCCTTCTCCCTTTTCCGTGAATTCCTCGCTTGGGTTGTTGAGGCAGATAAGCAGTTTATCCTGATAGCGAATAAAAACTGTGTGACCTACAAAGAGGTCTTTCCATTGATTAAAGACAATAAATTGTGGTCAGGCAAAACAGAGTGGGCTGGTGGCATGTGGTTTGAAACCAAGAATGATGATGATGTCGATAGAGTTATTGATGGCGTAAATATGAAAAATGTTCCATCAATTTGGCTTTCAAATGTTGACCACGGTCGCCGCCATCAACAGTTGGCTTTAATGACGATGGCAGATAACTTGAAATTTAGCCGCCATAAGGAAATAAGAGGTAAGGATGATTACATTCATTATGAAAACTATGACGCCATAGAGGTGCCATTTACTGATGCTATTCCTTGTGACTATGAGGACGCAATGGGTGTGCCCATTTCTTTCCTTGACAAGTATTGCCCTGACCAATTTGAAATAATTGGAATCACAGATAGAGGAAATGAATATGGAATAAAGACAAAAGAATTCACTATTGAAGATAGCCCAGTTTTTGGAGATTTAAATAGAAGGGGTGCAATAATGGTAGATGGGGAATTAAAATCCACTTATGCCAGAATACTAATCCGCAAAAAGCAATAAGACGATATGGAAACATTATTAAGGACAGACATCACGGTTCGCGAAATCTGCGAGGGCTTTATCTATAACGAGTTAGAGGGTAAAGGCCTGTTCGGGATGAATGGCAAACTTACCATCCAGCCCGAGTACCAGCGCAACTATATCTATGCCGACGGCAAGCGTGATGTCGCCGTCATTGACTCGGTACTGAAAGGTTACCCCCTTGGGGTCATCTACTTCAATCAAGTGGGTGACAACTACGAGGTGCTCGACGGCCAGCAGCGCATCACCAGCCTGGGTCGTTTCGTGACCCATAAACTGGCCATCAAGGACAAGAACGGGATGCAGCAGTATATCGACGGCCTTAACAAGGAAGACCGCGACAAGGTGCTGAACACCACGCTGCTCATTTACATCTGCAAGGGCACCGAAGCCGAAATCAAGGACTGGTTCCAGACCGTCAACATCCCCGGGGTTAACCTGAACAATCAGGAAAAATTGAATGCCGTTTATTCGGGTCCGTTTGTGACCGCCCTGAAGGAAGAGTTCAGCAACTCACAGAACGCCAATATCCAAAAGTGGAGTGCCTACATTAAAGGGTCGGCCAACCGCCAGGACTATCTTGAGCGTGCCCTGCAATGGGTAAGCCAGGACAATGTCGATGCCTATATGAGCAAGCATCGCCAGGACACCGATATCACTCCCGTCAAGGCCTATTTCAATGCGGTGATAGATTGGGCTTCGGGCGTGTTCAAGGATGTGTTGCCCGAGATGCGCGGCCTGGAGTGGGGACGATTCTATGAACAGTACCACAACAAGCCCTATAACGTGGATGCTGTTTCCAAGCGTGTGCATGAACTGTATGCCGACCCCTATGTGACCAACCACAAGGGCATTTTTGAATACATCCTGGGCGGCGAGAAGGACAAGAGCCTGTTGAATATCCGCATCTTTGACAAGGCGACCATCAACTACGTGTATGCCAAGCAAACCAAGGCCGCCAAAGAGAAAGGCGTGAGCAACTGCCCCGACTGTGCCTTGCAAGAGGGCAGCAACAGCACCCGCATTTATAAACTCGCCGAGATGGATGCCGACCACGTTACCGCCTGGAGCAATGGCGGCTCCAGTGACAAGGGCAACTGCCAAATGCTGTGCCGCCACCACAACCGCTCCAAAGGCAACAAATAAATACCATTATGCCAAAATGAAATGCGGTGCAGCCGGGGGATCGGTTGCACCGCAAATGTTGTTTTTGTTGCTCAACGTTGTCGATGTTGTTTGAAAAACAGGCTTGCGGATGCCCAAAATCCTTAGCGGCTTGGCGTCTTAGCGTGGGGCCTGGTGGTGGGCGGCCACGCCAAGGCGAGGCCCTACAGCGAGGGGGGCTTGTTTTTGTTGCTCAACGTTGTTGATGTTGTTTGAAAAACAGGGATGCGGATGCCTTCAGAAGAATCAGATTAATCAGTTGTTTGAACAAGGGGCCTTTTTGCATGTTTTCGTGGGATATATTTGGTATTGTTGGCCGTAATGATTATCTTTGTCGGTGATCAAACCATTAAAATCTTTACAATATGGCAATTAACATTGGTATGGCATTCTCCGGCGGCGGTTACCGTGCCGCCACCTTTAACTTGGGAACTCTTTCTTTCCTGAATTCGGTCAAACTCGATGGCAAGAAAACGCTGCTCGACTGCGTGGTAGCGTTGTCATCGGTGTCGGGCGGCACCATCCCCGCGATGAAATACATGCTCACGCGTGCACGCGACGAGAGTGTCGACAAGATGGTCGAGGACCTGTTCAACTTCCTGCGTGACGAGGACCTGGTGACTCACGCGCTCAACGGGCTCAGCCAGGAAAAGACCAACCCCGAAGTGTCGGGCATCAAAATCATGGCCGACATCTATGACAAGTACCTGTTCGGCGAGACGACCCTGGGCGAAATCTTCGACAATATGAACCGTATTCCCGTCAAGGACTATACGGCACTGGCCACCGACTTCGAGAGTTCGCTGCCCTTCCGTTTCAGGGTTGCCGATACGACCGTGGGCAAGACCTATTATTTCGGCAACAACGACCACCGCATCAACCCCAATGACGCACGCCAGATCACACCGGGCGAAGCCCTGGCCTGCTCGTCATGCTTCCCCAGCGGCTTTGAGCCGATGATGTTCCCCGAGGACTTCAAGTTGTTCGGCAAGATCGACAATCCTCAACGGTACATGACCGAGAAGAAGAATGAAACGGGCGAGGTGAAGCGTCACGGATTTGCCGTGATGGACGGCGGCGTGTCCGACAATCAAGGCATCGAGTCCATCCTGATGGCCGAGGAGCGCCTGCACCCGCATTTCATACCCGAGGGCAGCACCAACCCCAAGGCGCTCGACCTGGTCATCATCAGCGACGTGTCAAGCCCCGACATGAAAAGCGAGTATGCACCAAACGAGGAGATGCTTCCCAAGTGGTTGAACAAACTTACCTTCGGCCGCCTGGGCACCTACGGCGTGATCAGCGAAATCGTCATGGCCCTGCTGTTCGTGCTTGCATTGGTGACCGGCAGCGGTTTCTGGACCGGTGTCACATCGGTCATCCTTGCCATTGTCACGGCCGCCAATATCCTCGGCTGCTTGTCAAAGAAAAAAATGTTTCAGGCCATCAGCAAGACATTTATCCGAGACAGGGCAAAATTCATCAGTAATATCAAGTTCTCGGCCCTCGAGGCGCTGCTCATGAACCGCGCCAAGTCGGTCATCATCATGAGCAGTGAGGTATTCCTGAAACGACTGCGCCAATTGGCCTACAACTCGATTTATGACGATAAAGATTGGGTGAATCGCGTCTTCAGCACCACCGTCTATGAGCTGAAACCTGAAAAGATCAACAAAAGAATCAAAAACTCGCTTCCACAACACCTCGTGCCCAGCGATGCCATCAAGCAAAACAGCGAGAAAGCCTCCAGCATGGGCACCACCCTGTGGTTCACTCCCGAGGAAATAGCCGATGGCATGCCCGAGGCACTGCTCGCCGATGGCCAGTACACCGCCTGTTTCAACCTGCTCGACCACATCGAGCAGATCAGGAACGACAACACCAACCTTGCTCCCGGCACCTATGAATTCCTCACCTCACTGGAGCCCCAGCTTCTTGAGGCCTGGAATAAATTCCGAGAAGATCCCTTCTGGATGGTCCCGAAGAAGTAAGCCGCCAAGAGCCGAATCAAATATCGGTGTCTGTAAAAGTATGGTTATTTTTTACAGACACCGGTATATTTTATATAGAATGACAAGGGAATTGCCTTACCGATTATGATGAATATTCACGGAAAAGAGAAATTATACTGAATTTTCATTGAAAAAGGTCAATAAATATGTTGTAGAATTTGCAAAAAGACATTACCTTTGCCACGCTAACCATAACCAATTTTAAGTATATATGCAAATGGAGACTACAACAGAAACTAAGAAACCAAGAAAAAAGAAAGTACTCGTGAAAAGAAAACGTGACCGTTTACAGTTGATCACCGATCTGATCAAGACAAATTGCATCGGCAGCCAGAGTGAGTTGGCCGACATGCTGCGTGAGCACAACATCAATGTGACTCAGGCTACGTTGTCGCGCGACCTCAAAGCCTTGAAGATTTCCAAGGTGGCTACCGACCGCAACACTTACATGTATATCATACCTGATAGCAACCAGTTACAAGACAGGTTGCTGAGTATGCGTCAGACCGATACTCATGCTGCAAAGCAGGTGGGCTTGGTGTCGCTGCAGTTCTCGGGTAATCTTGCCGTCATCAAGACGCGCAACGGTTATGCCCCGGGTCTGGCCTACGACATCGACATGAGCCATCCTGCCGAGGTGCTGGGCACCATCGCTGGCGCTGATACGGTAGTAGCAATTCTTGCCGAGGGTGTCACCCACGAGCAGGCACAGGCTGTCTTTGAACAGTTCATGCCCAAGAATTCGCACCTCACCGTCGGCTAACCGCTTACTGCAGGTGCATGATTAAAGTCGGTATCGTCGGATGTGACCACCTGCGTGCCGCCGAGTTGGTGCGCGTGCTCATCAACCACCCTGATGTGGAGTTGATGTGGGTGACGGGCTCCTGTGATGCAGGGACCCGTCTCGACAGCATCGTCCCGGGAATCATCGGTGAGTGCAATCTCACCATCAGTGCCCAGGCTTCGCTTGATGACGTTGATGTGGTCTTTGTGTGCGGCAGCCGTGCCCAGGTTTCGGCCTTGCTGCCCACGCTTGTTTTGCCTGAAAACGTGAAGGTCATCGACCTGAGTGGCAGCCACAACATGGACCATGGCGAGGACAAGGTGTGGAAATACGGCCTCGGCGAGATGCAACGTCGTCTGCTCGTGCATGACGCTCGACTGGTGACCGTGCCGGGCAATGTTGCAACGGCATCATTGCTTGCACTGATGCCCATGGCACGCAACCTCATGCTCAACAGCCCTATCACGCTGCACGTGGGAATGGGGGCCATGGCGTTCCCCGACCAGGGCAAGACGCTCGACGGCCTCAACTCCGTCGAGTGGGCCCACGATCAGCAACGCGAGGTGGCGCTGGCACTGACTCAATGCCAGTCCAGTTTCGGGCAGCCCGTTGACCTGACGATTTCACCGATTGCCGAGTGCAGGATACTTGCCGTGGCAGCGCGTTTCAAGTGCGGTGTCGATGAGGAGACCATCAGGCAACTCTACGAGCAATACTACGAGGACCACAACTTTGTGTTCCTGGTTGACAAGCCCATCATCGGTGCCGATGTCGCGAACACAAACAAGTGTATCATCCGCCTTGAAAAGGACGAGCACAGCGGCGAACTCACCGTCCATGCCGTGATCGACCTCCTGCTCAAGGGCAATGCCGGCAATGCGGTCCACATGATGAACCTGTTGTTCGGACTGCATGAACGCGTGGGCCTGGCGCTGAAAGGCAGCGGCTATTAGTTGAACTACACATTATTTATATTAATATTAACTCAATAAACCAAAACAAAACCATTCATCATCATGTCAGTCAATAAAGTCATATTGCTGGGCCGAGTAGGCAAAGACCCTGACGTGCGTTATGTTGCACAAAATCAGCCCGTAGCGTCGTTCACGCTTGCAACCACCGACCATGCTTACACCAATGCCAACGGAGCGCAGGTTCCCGAGCGCACCGAGTGGCACAATATCGTGATGTGGGGAAAGAACGCCGAGATTGCCGAGCGCTACATCCGCAAGGGCACTCAGATCTACCTGGAAGGCCGCCTGCGCACCCGCGCCTGGGAGGACCGCAATCAGGTCAAGCGTTACACCACCGAGATTTATGTCGACACCTTTGAACTGCTGGCCCGTCCCCGCGACAACGCGTCTCAACAGCCGCAGTAATCTTTACTGGTGACACGCCACACGCGATAACCTGCCACCGAACCAGATAAAACTCACGGGACTCCTGCCCTTTGCAAGAGTCCCGTGATTCATTTCTCCAGTTTTATCTCGTGAATTACTTGTGAATTACAGATACTTGTCTCCGAACTTGGATTTCACCTCGTTGACATAGAGTTTGATTTTCTGTTCCTCCTCCAGGGGTACGATGAGCAAGGCGTCATCCACATCGGCAACGATATAGCCCTCGAGTCCCGAAGCAACCACCAGCTTGTCGCCCTTGATGGCCACGATGTTGTTGTGGCTGTTGAACATGAGCGCTTTACAGTTCTGAGTCACGTTGCCGTCCATGTTCTTGGGCGAGTGGTCGTAGAGCGAACGCCAGGTGCCCAAGTCATTCCACCCGAAGTCCACGGTCTCGACAAAGACATTAGGCGCTTTCTCCATCACGGCGAAGTCGATGCTGATGCTGGGGCAGGCTTCGAAGTTGGCGTTGATGAAATCCTGTTCCTGAGAGGTCCCGAAGTATTCCAGGCCATTTTCAAAAACGGCATTCACCTCAGGCGCGCAATTGTTGAGCGCATTGATGATGCTGTCGGCACTCCAGAAGAACATGCCCGAGTTCCAGAAGAACTCACCCGACTTGAGCAACACGCGCGCCAGGTCCTCGTCGGGCTTCTCGGTAAACGTCTTGACGGCCGAGAAATTGCCCTCCACGGCTTCTCCCACCTGGATGTAGCCGTAACCGGTCTCGGGGCGGCTCGGCTTGATGCCCATCGTGACAAGCGCATCCCTGTTCTCGATAAACTCAAATGCGCTGATGACGCTCTGCCTGAATTTCTCTACATTAATGATCAAGTGGTCGCTGGGAGCCACCATCATCTTGGCATTAGGGTTGATGGCCTTGATGTGATGGGCTGCCCACGCGATGCACGGTGCAGTGTTGCGGCGCACGGGTTCAAGCATAATCTGATTCTCCTTGATATCAGGCAGTTGCTCCCTGATGAGCGAACCGTAACTCTCGTTGGTGATGAGCAGGATATTCTCGACAGGAACGATGCCCTCCATGCGGTCAAAGGCCATCTGCAACAAGCTGCGCCCGGTGCCGAAGAAATCTATAAACTGCTTGGGCATAGCGGCCTTGGAAAACGGCCAAAAACGGCTGCCCACACCGCCGCACATGATAACGCAATATCGGTTATTATCCATCTGATGGAAATGATTTTATAATGATTGATAGGGTCAATTCTTATTTGTCGCTCACAAAGGTACAAATAAAAATCTAAAAACGGGAATTCTACCTCTTAAATAGGCACAAAAAGGTTCTTGAATAACTCAGGGCGCTGGGCATCAGCAGTTTGAGGCCACAGCGTTGAAGTTATTCATCAAAATAAATGGGCAAGGTGCGGCTGATGCTCTGTTCCAGCGAGATGAGCGTCTCGGTAGCGGCAACACCGTCGATGTGCTGAATGTGATCGTTGACCAGCGACATGAGGTGCTCGTTGTCACGCGCATACACCTTAATCATCATGGTATAATGGCCCGTAGTGAAATGGCACTCGACAACCTCCTTGATTTTCAGCAACTCGGGAACGACAGTCCGATACATGGAGCCCCTCTCAAGAGTCAAGCCGATGAACGTGCAGGTGGAGTAGCCCAACATCTTGGGATTCACAGTATAGCCCGAACCGGTGATGACGCCATCATCGATCAGGCGCTGTATGCGCTGATGAACTGCAGCACGCGAGACACCGCATACCTGAGCGACATCCTTGCTGGGTATACGAGCATTGTTCATTACAATTTCCAGAATCTTTTTATCCAGAGTGTCAATTTTTTCCATGAGATCAAATTTTGGTAACTCTTGGCAAATGTACTTAATATTTTTCTATTTTGCTATAGGTTTCAGTAATAATTTTTTCCGTTTTTTTTGAACAGCATACCTAAAAAGCTGTGTAGTAGGGAAATAAAGCATTTTTATTAAACCAAGAAAAGAGGTGATGAAGCCATCACCCGTTCACAATCGGCTGTTATAAGCACACTTAAATGATACTGCCTGCAGCGAGTTGCAGGCTTGCAATTCACCGTTATTCGCCTGCAAAGACGCTGCCCGGCAATCGGCGCATGTTATAGGTCGATGCCATCGACTCGCCATAGGCGCCGGCGGCGCGAATGGCAATCAGATCGCCACGGCGCGTGAGCGGCAGCCTACAGTCGCGAGCAAACGTGTCACTGGATTCACAGACGGGTCCCACCACGTCATAGAGTTCAACCTTTTCATTGTCGGACGTCAGGTTTTGAATCTCATGACGAGCCTCGTAGAGCGCAGGCCTGATCAGGTCGGTCATACCGGCATCCAGAATGACGAATTTTTTGTCGCGATTCTGCTTGACAAAAACCACACGCGAAATCAAGGAGCCGCACATGCCCACGATGGCGCGTCCCAACTCGAAGTGAAGCATCTGGCCGGGCCTGAGTTTCAAGCGGTTCTTGAACGTGTCGAAGTATGGTTTGAAATCGGGCAACGGATGCTGGTCAGGCGATGAATAATCGATGCCCAAGCCGCCGCCAACATTCATCATCTCGAAGTGAACACCCTGCTGCTCATAGCTGTCAATCAGCGCGTTAACCGTGTCGCATAACATGACAAACGGCTTCATTTCGGTAATTTGGGAACCGATGTGGAAATGCAGTCCCTTGAGGTGGATATTGGGCAACTGAATCGCCTTTTTCACCACGTCATCCAGCGACTCGAGATTGATGCCGAACTTATTCTCGGCGGTTCCGGTAGTAATGTACTTGTGGGTATGCGCGTCGATGTCGGGATTGACCCTGATGGCAACATTGGCCGTCACGTCCATCTCGCCAGCCAGCTCATTGATGACCTCAAGTTCAGGGACCGATTCCACGTTGAAACTGCCAATCCCATAGCTCAAACCAAGCCTGATTTCCCAATCAGTCTTGCCTACTCCCGAGAAGTTCATCTCATCGGGCTTGAACCCGGCCTCAAGTGCCGCCTGCAACTCGCCGCCGCTCACCAGGTCAGCACCAATTCCTGAAGATGCTATTTCCTTGATCAAGTGAGGGTTACCATTGGCTTTGAGTGCATAGTGGACAACGTAGGGCCAGCCTTCTATCTGGCGCTTGATTTCGTTGAGTGTGTTTCTCAACACACCCATGTCATAATAGTACATCGGTGTATCATTACACCTGATGAGATTCATATCAAAGCCATGATGCTTTGTCAATTCTGTGCTCATTTTAGCGATGTTTGAATATTGGTTGAAGATGGGACGACACAGAGCATTAGCGCTTAACGCTAATCACCTTAAATCACTTGAATTATTCCAGCAAAAATTCTGCATTTCTGCTGATAATTCACGGGCAAAAGTATTAAAAAAATAATTGAAAAAGTATTTACAATCCATAAAATCTGTTAAAATAACATTTTCCATTGTATTTTGCCGCACAAAACCAAAAAATCTGAGCAAAAAATCGATAAATCAAGGGGGAAATTTTACACTTGTAAACTACCATTTAATTACCTGAATCTCAGCATCATTAAAGTTATTAACAGGGCCTGTTAACAATTTTTATTTTCAAAATTGTAAATTTGATATTTGTATTTGCAAATTATTCAAAAAAAAGTTGTACCTTTGAAGTCCCCAAAAAAGTGGGATACCTGCACACGACGATAGCGATAACGATAGCAACCACGATAGCAATGGAAACGACTGTGTATCACATACCTGCGCTGCTCAATGAGAGCATTGAGGGGCTTGCTCTCAAGCCCGACGGCAATTATGTTGACGCCACCTTTGGTGGCGGCGGCCACAGTCGTGCCATTTTATCCCACTTGGGACCAAAGGGTCGTCTCGTGGGTATGGACCAGGATATGGATGCCCGACGCAACAGTCTGGATGACGACAGGTTTACGTTTGTGCACGGAAATTTCGCCTACCTGAAGAACTTCCTGCGCTACTACGGCATCAACGGTGTTGACGGCATCCTCGCCGATCTGGGAGTGTCATTCCATCACTTCGACGACGTGGATCGCGGCTTCACCTTCCGCGCCGACGCGCCCCTGGACATGCGCATGAACCGCGCGGCACCGTTCAGCGCCAAGGACCTGCTGGACACCTACAGCGAGGAGCGTCTGGCCGATGTGCTCTACCTGTACGGCGAACTACGACAGTCGCGCCGCATAGCAGCCGCCATCATGAAGGCCCGCCCCTTATCCACGACCGGAGAACTGGTCGAAGCCGTTCGTCCCCTGCTCAAGCCGGCCCAAGAGAAGAAAGAGTTGTCGATGGTGTTCCAGGCGTTGCGCATCGAGGTCAACGGCGAACTCACCGCCCTGCGCAAACTGCTGTCGCAGTCGCTTGAAGTGCTCAACCCCGGAGGGCGATTAGCCATCATCACCTACCACTCGCTCGAAGACCGCATGGTCAAGAACTTCATGCGCACCGGCAACGTCGAGGGCAAGCAGGAGAAGGACTTCTATGGCCGGGTCAACACTCCCTGGCGAGTCATCACCGGCAAGGTCATCGTCCCCAGCGCCGAAGAGGTGTCACTCAACCCGCGCTCGCGCAGCGCCAAGCTACGCGTCGCTGAATTCATCGGCCCACAAGCCGACAGCAACAATCAGTAACCACTCAATCAGTTTCAATCACAACAATAGCGTCAACAACAATGAACGACAAGAAAAATACAGCAGCCACAACCAGCAAGAAGGCCAGCAGGGACTTTCTCCAGGGCCGTATGCTCTCGCTTGAGTTCTTCAAGCGCAATTGGGTTTACGCCGTCTTTATCGTCGCCATGGCCCTTGCCTACATCGGCAACAAATTCGCTTGCCAACGCAGCATCCAGGAACTGCTGTCGTTGAAGACCGACCTTGCCAATGCCCAGACCGATCTTGTCAATGCCAGCGCACAGTACAACTCCATGATCCGCGAGAGCGAGATGGTGAAGCTCATGAATCAGCGCAATCTGGGCTTGACTGCACCCCTTGACCCCCCTTATGAGCTCAAGTCCAAGTAACCGAACAGTAAACCCCAACTCAAACTAAAAGCAAAACACAATGAAACAGAACAACAAAGGACATATCCTGTGGCGCTATGCGCTCGTGGTGGGAATGATGCTGCTCTTCTCATTCATGATTGTCTGGAACATGCTCAAGATCACGGTATTTCAGGCTCAAGCCTGGAACGACAAGGCCAAGGCCGTGCTCGACAGCATCACCCTCATTCCGCCCGAACGCGGCAAGCTGCTTGCCGACGACGGCACTGTGCTCGCGGCCAACCTGCAGTTCTATGTGATACGCATCGACTGGTTCACGCAGGGCATCGAGGAAGACACCCTCAAGAAATACATCGCACCCTTGTGCGACAGCCTGGCCAGGTTCGACTCGACGATGACCGCAACCGAGTGGCGCGAGAAAATCATGACCGACCGCAAGAACATCCTTGATGCGGCCAAAGAGGATCCCGCCGACAAGACCAAGAAGGTTCGCAAGAACCATGCTTACAGGCTGTTCCCCTATATGGTGACGCACAGGCAGTATTCCCGTCTGCGCAGGTTCCCGTTCTTCAATCTGCCCAAGAACAAGAGCGGCTTCTACTACGAGCTGTACGTGCGCCGCACCAAGCCCTACGGAGCCATGGCGGCACGTAGTATCGGCAATCTGGACAGTACGGGAATCCATGGCCGCACGGGACTGGAGAGCGCGCTCGACTCCCTGCTGTTCGGCAAACCCGGCATTGCCCGCAACATCCAGCTGACCAATGCCATCGTGCCGGCCGAGAGTGTACCGGCCGTCAAGGGCTATGATATCACCACAACCATCAACGTGCAGTTGCAGGACATCGTCGAGAACGAGCTCAACAACATGTGCATCGAGACCGGCGCCGAGTGGGGCACCTGTGTGCTCATGGAAGTGGCCACCGGCGACATCAAGGCCATCAGCAACCTTGAACGCAGCAAGACCAACCCGGGCGAGTATGTCGAGAACATCAACCATGCCGTGCTGGGCTACGAGCCGGGCTCGGTGGTGAAGACCATCTCGATGATGGTGGCGCTCGAGGACGGCATCGTCGACAATATCGAGGAGAGATGGACCACAGGATCGTCATGGGTATATGCCGGCGGCAATCCCATCACCGACTCCCATGGCGCCGCCTCACGATCGGTGCGAGAGATCATCGAGACCTCGTCAAACATCGGTATGGCCAAGATCATCACCAAGAAATACGGCTCCAACCCGCCAGCATTCCAGGAGCGCCTGAAAGGGATGGGCTTCTTTGAGCCCTTCCACTTGGGCATCGCCGGCGAAGAGACGCCGTGGTTCCACAGCGCCAACATCAACGAGGGCGGCAAGGTGGTGCTCTCGCGCCAGGCCTACGGCTACGGCACGCGCATCCCGCCACTGTGCACCCTGGCCATGTACAACGCCATTGCCAACGACGGCAAGTATGTTCGCCCCCGCCTGTTCAAGAAACTGTCGCGTGCCGGTGAACCTGACTCCATCATTCCCGTGACCTACATCCGCAAACAGGTGTGCTCGCCCGAGAATGCTCGCAAACTGCGCACCATGCTTCACGATGTGGTGTGGGGTGATCACGGCACGGCAAGGCATTGGGTGAAGGATTCTATGGTGGAAATCGCCGGTAAGACGGGCACCGCCTTTGAGGTCATCAACGGCAAGTACGGCGCCAGAAAGCGTCTGGCCTTCTGCGGCTTCTTCCCCTATGACAAGCCCAAATACTCGTGCATCGTGCTCATGCTGGGTGCCGACCGTGGTGCCGGAGCCAGCAGCGGTTTGGTGCTCAAGAACATCGCCCGCAAGATGTACGCCCACGGCCTGCTCGGTTCCAAACCCGGCCTCGGCGTTGACAACAAGAAGGGGGGTTCGGGCGACGACAGCAAGAACTACCCCACCCTGTTCGCATCACAGGGCGACAATAAGATCAACAACATCCAGCGCGGCTTGAACATCAAGTCATCACACCGCTATGCCCGTCCCGTCAAGGTGGAGAAAGGCGTGCCCTGCGTCATCGGCCTGGACATCCGCGAAGCCATCCGTCTGCTCGAAAACGTCGGCTTGAATGTTTCATTCACCGGAACAGGCATGGTGGTGAACCAGAGCATCAGTCCCGGAGCCGTGTTCAAACGCGGACAACGCATTGACCTGAGATTAAAGAATTCCTAAATCGTAACTTCGTCATGAAAATATTATCACAATTACTCACGTCCATCAAGCCGCTTCAGGTGCTTGGGGACAACAATATCGAAATAACCGACGTCATCAACGACTCACGTCAAGCACGACCGGGAGCCATGTTTATCGCCATCAAGGGCGTGGCAGTGGACTCTCATCGCTTCATCGGCGACGTGATCGCTGCAGGCGCACGCGCCATCGTGTGCGAGGACTTGCCCGCCCAACTCAATGATGAGGTCACCTATATCCAGGTCGAGAGCACCGTCAGCGCTCTGTCGCACCTGGCCGACGAGTGGTTTGACCACCCGTCACAATGCCTGCGCTTGGTGGGCGTCACCGGCACCAACGGCAAGACGACGACCGCCACGCTGCTTTATGAGATGGCGCGCCTGATGGGCTATAAGGCCGGCTTGCTGTCCACCGTGAAAAACATCATCGACACCACCGAGTTGCCTGCTAAACAGACGACTCCCGACCACCTCACGCTCAACCGCCTGTTGCACGACATGGTGCAGGCCGGATGTGAGTACGCCTTCATGGAGGTGAGCTCCCATGCCTGTGTGCAGGGTCGCATCGAGGGCATCAACTTTGCCGGCGGCATCTTCACAAACCTTACCCGTGACCACATGGACTTCCACAAGACGGTGGACAACTACATCGCAGCCAAGAAGATGTTCTTCGACGCATTGCCCAAGGGCGCCTTTGCCCTTGTGAACGCCGATGACAAGGTGGGCGAGGTGATGATTCAGAACACCCGCGCCGACAAATACCGCTACTCGCTGCGCTCCCTGGCCGACTTCAAGGGCCGCATCGTCGAGTCACGTCTCGACGGCACCACCCTTGAACTCAACGGCAACCAACTGGAGGTGCAGTTCACCGGACGTTTCAACGCCTACAACCTGCTGTCGGTGTATGGAGCCTCGCTGCTGCTGGGCTTTGACCCGCAACAGGTGCTCGTGAAGATGAGCATGCTGGTGCCCGTGGCAGGCCGTTTCCAGACCATGCGTTCACCGCGCGGCTACACGGCCATTGTGGACTATGCCCACACGCCTGACGCCCTTGTCAACGTGCTCGACACCATCCGCGAGGTGGTAGGCACCAGCGGCAATATCATCACCGTGTGCGGCTGTGGCGGTGACCGTGACGCCGGCAAGCGTCCCATCATGGCCCGCGAGGCCGCCTTGCGCAGCGACCGCGTCATCCTCACCAGCGACAATCCCCGCACCGAGGACCCCGACGAGATTCTGCGCCAGATGGAGGTCGGTCTGCCCGATGACCGCCGTTCCACCACGCTGACCATCACCGACCGCCGTCAAGCCATCCGCACCGCATGCCAACTCGCACACTCGGGCGACGTCGTGCTCGTGGCCGGCAAAGGTCATGAGGACTACCAGGAGATCAACGGCGTGAAACATCACTTCGACGACCGCGAGCAAGTGCTTGAGGTCTTTGAGGGTGAGAACAAATGAGATTATTAACCAACACAAGATAGGCTATGTTATATCATCTTTTCCATTACCTGCAGCAGTATAACGTGCCAGGAGCCCGCCTGTTCGAGTACATCACTTTCAGGTCGGGATTCGCCTTCATCCTGTCACTGTTCATCGGTATCGTGATAGGCCGTCGCATCATCTTCAAGCTCAAGAACCACCAGATGTGTGACAAGGAGCGCGAGGAGAAGCTGGGCGGCAATTCGTCCAAGCAGGGCACTCCCACGATGGGCGGTATCATCATCATTATCTCGATTCTGGTGCCGTGCCTGTTGCTGGGTAAACTCAACAACGTCTACATGCTGCTCATGATCGTGTCCACCCTGTGGTGCGGCGCGCTGGGTTTTGCTGACGACTACATCAAGGTCTTCCACCACGACAAGCGCGGCCTCAAGGGCAAGTTCAAGATCGTGGGCCAGGTGGGTCTGGGAGTCATCGTGGGTCTGACCATGTACTTGAGCCCCGCCATCGTGATGAACGAGAACGTTCACGTCACCAACCGCAACGAGACCCCCGAACTGGTGGAGATTCACAAGTCGCAGGCTGTCAAGGCTACCAAGACCACCCTGCCGTTTGTCAAGAACCACAACTTCGACTACGCCTACTTCACGGGCTGGATGGGCAAGTACAAGCAGGCCGGCGGATGGATCCTCTTCATCCTGGTGACCATCTTTGTCATCGCGGCAGTGAGCAATGGTGCCAACCTGACCGACGGTGTTGACGGACTGGCGACAGGAACATCGGCGATCATCGGCGTGGCCTTGGCCATCATGTGCTATCTGGGTGGTAATGTCATCTATTCATCCTACCTGAATATCATGTACATCCCGGATAGCAGTGAACTGGTAGTGTATGCCGCGGCATTCATCGGGGCCACCATCGGCTTCCTGTGGTATAATTCATTCCCGGCCCAAGTGTTCATGGGCGACACGGGCAGCCTGTGCCTGGGCGGCATCATCGCTGTGTTTGCCGTGCTCATCCGCAAGGAATGGCTCATTCCCCTGCTGTGCGGCATCTTCCTGATCGAGGAACTCTCGGTCATCTTGCAGGTGTGGTACGTCAAGCGCCACAAGGGCAAGAACATGCGTCTGTTCAAGATGACACCCTTGCATCACCACTTCACCATCGACCCCGAGAAGATCACTTGGGGCTACAAGATAAAAACGCCTGACCATCGCATTCCCGAGGCCAAAATCGTGATGCGTTTCTTCCTGGTGAGCATCCTGCTGGCCGCACTGACCTTTGTGACGCTCAAGATCAGGTAATCAAAACAAATTAACTTCAACAACTGACAACGAATCTATCATGACGACTAAACGATTAGTAGTGCTGGGTGGCGGCGAGAGCGGCGCGGGAGCTGCCGTGCTGGGCAAAGTCAAGGGCATGGACGTGTGGCTGAGCGATGCCGGCACCATCGGACAGACCTACAAGGACCTGCTCGACAAGTATGACATCGCGTGGGAGGAAGGCGGACACACGCCCGAGAAAATCCTCAGCGCCGACGAGGTGGTCAAGAGCCCGGGCATCCCCGACACGGCCCCCATGGTCGCACAAATCATCGAGCGGGGCATCCCCATCGTGAGCGAGATCGAGTTCGCCGGCCGTTACACCGACGCCAAGATGGTGTGCATCACCGGCAGCAACGGCAAGACGACCACCACCAAGCTCACTTACCATATCTTCAAGAAAGCGGGTATGAACGTGGGGCTGGCCGGCAACGTGGGCCGCAGCCTGGCCCTGCAGGTTGCCACCGAGCATCATGACGTGTATATCATCGAGTTGAGCAGCTTTCAGCTCGACAACATGTATGAGTTCAAAGCCAATGTGGCTGTGCTGCTCAACATCACGCCCGACCACCTGGACCGCTACGACTACAAGATGGAGAACTATGCCGCAGCCAAATTCCGCATCACCCAGAACCAGACCGGCGAGGATTCTTTCATCTTCTGGAAGAACGATCCCATCATAGCCGAGCAATTGCGCCAGCACCATCTCGAGTCACAGCTGCTGAGTTTCACGGCCGATGACGACGAGCGCAACGCGGCATGGCTGCGCCAGGGTGTGCTCCACTTCAACATTGGCGGCGACCGCTGGGAGATTCCGCGCGAGCAACTGTCGCTCAAGGGCTTGCACAATGTTTACAACACTATGGCTGCCGGCCTGTCGGCCCAGGTGTTCGACATCCGCAAGGACGTCATCCGCGAGGCGCTGGCCGACTTTGAGGCCGTGCCCCACCGTCTGGAGTATGTCGATACGGTCGATGGCGTGCGTTACATCAACGACAGCAAGGCCACCAACGTCGATGCCTGCTGGTATGCACTCGAGAGCGTGAACGAGCCGTGTGTGCTCATCCTGGGCGGTATCGACAAGGGCAACGACTACAGCCAAATAGAGCCCCTGGTCAAACAAAAGGTTACGGCTATCGTATGCCTGGGCGTGGATAATGCCAAGTTGCATGAGTTCTTTGACGGCATGGTGCCTGTCGTGACCGATGCCCGCGGCATGGCCGAGTGCATGGCCAAGTGCCGCGAACTGGCCAAGCCAGGTCACACCGTGCTGCTGTCGCCGTGTTGCGCCAGCTTCGACCTGTTCAACGGCATGGCCGACCGTGGCAACCAGTTCAAGGATTGTGTCAAGAATATGAAAAAATAACGCATTCACAGCCAATAACTTATAACACTCTTTCAACAACCCCATTATGGCTCAGAACGTAAAGACAAATAAATATAACGAACTCTCGCAAAAGTATGGAGATCCCTGGATCTGGGGTATCTACATCACCCTTGTGATTATCTCCATCATCGAGAGCTACAGCGCATCAAGCCGCGAGATTGTCGATGAAGGCTTGTACATGCCGCTGATCAAGCAGTGCGCCTTTCTTGCCGGCGGCGCAGTGCTGGTATTCCTGACGCTGCGCGTAGATTACAACAACCCCAAGTTCCTGTACCTCATGGTACCTGTGCTGGCGATGGTAACGGTATTCAGCCTGGTGTATGTCATGAAATTCGGTGCCATCATCAATGGCGCGAGACGTGCGATGAACATCATACCGGGCGTTCTCACCCTACAGCCAGCCGAATTCGCCAAACTGTCCATTGTGACGCTGTTGTCCTACATCTTCGCCAAAAGCCAGAAGAACAGGGACATCAGCACCAACGGCCTCGTGGCTGCCGGCATTGCCGTTGCGGTTTACGGCGGATTGATGATCTTGAGCGGATTGACCAACACCTTGCTGCTGATCGCCATCAGCGGCTCGATGCTGCTCATCGGCGGTGCCAGCCTCAAGAAAATCGGCATCATGATGGTCTTCTTCGGCATCATGTTCGGTTGCTACTACATCATCAAGAGCAACAACGACAAGAAGAACGAGATGTTCACCGAGACGCAGAAGGAGATGCAGATTACCACCACAACCGATGATGCCTCCCCACTCAAGGTTAACGGAGTGCGACGCTCAGGCACATGGAAAAACCGCCTTCGTGAATGGTGGAACAGTGACTCGCTGGTATATCGCCCCATCACGCCCAAGAACCAGCAGGAGATGTTCTCGCGCATGGCTCAAGCCCATGGCGGCATTCCCGGTGTGGGCATCGGCAAGTCGCGTGAGTGCAGCCGACTGCCGCTGGCCTTCAGTGACTACATCTTTTCGATCATCGTTGAAGAGACCGGCTTCATCGGCGGCATCTTTGTGCTGCTGCTATACCTGTCACTGCTGGGCCGAGCGGCAATGATCGTGCGGCGCAGCAAGCGTGTACTACCCTCGCTGCTGGTCATCGGAATGGCGTCTTTCATCACGTTCCAGGCCCTGTTCCACATGGCCATCAACGTGGGTGTATTCCCCGTTTCGGGTCAGCCCCTGCCCCTCATCTCCAAGGGTGGCACCTCGATTGGTGTCATCAGTCTGGCCTTTGGTGTGATGCTGAGTGTGAGCCGCACCATCGCCAATTACGGAAACAAGAAAAACAAAGTTGAGGAGACTCCTGTCATCGAAGGTCTCGATGCCGAGAATCCTACCGAAATACCTGCTAAAAATGTCTGGAAATAATCAACAACAACTCAAAGTGCTGGTGAGCGGCGGAGGCACGGGAGGACACATCTTCCCGGCACTGTCCATCGCCAACGAGATGCGCCGTCGCCATCCCGACGCCAGAATCCTGTTCGTGGGTGCCGAGGGACGCATGGAAATGGAAAAAGTGCCCGCTGCGGGCTATAACATCATCGGCCTGCCAGTGAGCGGTTTTGACCGCAAGCACCTGCTCCGCAATTTCAAGGTCCTGGCCCGCTTATTCAAGAGCATGAACCTGGCCAAGAAGATACTTAACGATTTCAAGCCCGATATCGCCATCGGCGTGGGCGGATATGCCAGCGGCCCGATGCTCAAGGAGGCCCAGAAGCGTGGCATCCCCACCCTGCTCCAGGAGCAGAACTCCTATGCCGGCGTGACCAACAAGCTGCTGGCTGCCAAGGCCGACTGCATCTGTGTGGCCTACGAGGGCATGGAGCGCTTCTTCCCACAGGACAAGATCGTGCTCACGGGCAATCCCGTGAGGCGCAATCTGCTGGAGTGTGGCGCCACCCCCGAACAGGCCCGTCAAGCCATGGGTGTCGATCCCGACAAGCACACGATCCTCATCATCGGCGGCAGTCTGGGAGCCCGCACCATCAACAATGCCATCATCGAGGGACTGAGCCGCATCGGCGAGGCCCACAATGTTCAGGTCATCTGGCAAACCGGCAAGGGCTACGACCAGCAATGCCGTGAGGCGCTCAACGCTTCGGGCGTGAAGAACGTGAAGCAAATGGCCTTCATCAGCAACATGGACATGGCCTATCGCGCCGCCGACCTGGTTGTCTCGAGAGCCGGCGCCAGCTCCATCTCTGAGTTGCAGTTGCTGGGCAAGGCAGCCATCCTGGTGCCGTCGCCCAACGTCGCCGAGGATCATCAGACCAAGAACGCTATGGCCCTGGTGAACCGCGATGCCGCCATGATGGTGAGAGACGCCGACGCCCCGACACAGCTCGTCGAGACCATGCTGGCCACCGTCACCGACAAAGAGAAGACTGCTTCACTGGGCACCAACGTGTTATCGATGGCCCTGCGTGACGCTGCCGAGCGCATCGTCGATGAAGCCGAAAAAATCATGAGAAAATAATCATCACCGATATATTGGTTCTTTAGATTCAAGGAAAAATAATGAAGGAGTTTGATTCTTTATATTTCGTGGGAGCAGGCGGCATCGGCATGGCTGCCCTTGAACGCTATTTCCTGGCCAAGGGAAAACGCATCGCAGGCTACGACCGCACACCCAGCGAGTTGACCCATGAACTGGAACAGGAAGGTGTCCACATCGACTATGACGAGGACCCCGACCTCATTCCCGACTATTGCCGCGACCCCGAGCGCACACTGGTGGTCTATACGCCTGCTGTCCCCGACAGCCATCGCGGATTGACCTACTTCAGGGAAAACGGCTTTGAAGTGGTTAAACGCGCCGCATTGCTTGGCGTAGTGACATCCCACAGCAAAGCCTTGTGCTTTGCCGGCACCCACGGCAAGACCACGACATCGAGCATGGCGGCACACATCCTGCACAGTTCGGGCATCGGCTGCAATGCCTTCCTGGGCGGTATTTTGCGCAACTACGACAGCAACTTCCTGCTGTCCACGACAAGTCCCTTCTCGGTGATCGAGGCCGACGAGTTTGACCGCTCATTCCATCACCTCAGGCCCCATGTGGCTGTGGTGACATCAACCGACCCCGACCACCTGGACATCTACGGCACTGCCGAGAATTACCTTGAGGGGTTCGCTCATTTCACCGAACTCATCCAGCCGGGCGGCGCACTCATCATCCACACGGGACTCGCCTTGAAACCGCGTGTCCAGGATGACGTCAAGATTTACACCTATAGCCGTGATGAGGGCGATTTCCACGCCGTCAACATCCGCAAGACTCCCGGCGAAATCACCTTTGACCTTGTGACCCCATGGGAAACGTTGCCCGATGTCCGCCTTGGCGTTCCGGTCGAGATCAACATCGAGAACGCGATTGCCGCCATGGCGGCCTGCAGGCTGGTTGACGCTCCTCTCGAAGCCATGCGCGAAGCCATCGGCACCTTCCAGGGCCCCAAGCGCCGATTTGAGTTCTGGGTCAAGGAGCCGGGCGAGCACGGCAAGGTGATGATCGACGACTATGCACATCATCCGGGCGAGTTGCAGGCCAGCATCAACTCGGTGCGCGACCTGTACCCCGGCCGCAAGCTCACGGTCATCTTCCAGCCGCACCTCTACACGAGGACCCGTGACTTTGCTCCAGGCTTTGCTGCAGCGCTGTCTCTGGCCGATGAGGTGATCTTGCTTCCCATCTATCCGGCGCGTGAAGAACCCATCCCCGGAGTCTCGAGTGAAATGATACTTGAACAGGTCACAAACACAAAAAAAATCATTTACTCGAAAGAAAATTTGATTAAGTCAATACATTTGAGTAATTTTGACGTTTTATTGACGGCAGGGGCTGGTGACATAGCCAATCTGCTGCCTCAAATATGCGTTGAATACAAGAAGCAGAAGCGTTGAAACGACTGATACAGAATAGCATTTTGCTCGTCCTGGCCATCGCGCTCACAACAGGTATCCTGTGGGCACGAGGCAAATATCGGGAAGAAGTCTGCACCCGAGTGGACGTTGAGGTGATTAACGGCGACAGCACGTCGTTCGTCACCCCGAGTGGCGTGCTCAGCGATCTCGCGGGTCAAGGCATCAATCTCAAGGGCAAGCGCATGGCCGACATCGATGCATCGGACATCGAGGAGGCCTTGCACCTGTCGCCCTATCTCGAGACTGCCGACATCGTGAAGTGTCAGGACGGCCGCCTGCTCATCCGTGTGAGCCAGCTGGAACCCGTGCTTCGTGTGTTCGACGGTGACAAGTCCTACTACATCAACAAGGCCGGCAAGCGCATGGATGCAACCACCTATTATCACAGCGATGTGCCCGTGGTTCAAGGTCACTTCACCAAGAAATACCCTGCCACCCGCCTGCTGCCGCTGGTCAACTATGTGGAGAGCGACTCGTTGCTGCGCTCGCTCGTGACGATGTACTGCGTGCGCGACACCAACAACATCATCATCGTGCCCGAAATCAGCGGACATGTGATCAACATCGGCAATGCCGACGGCTTTGAGAACAAGTTTGCCAAGCTCAAGTTGTTCTACCGCGAGGTGCTGCCCAAGAAGGGATGGAATACCTACGATACCATCTCGGTCAAGTGGAACCACCAGGTGGTGGCCACACGCCGTGTCAAAGCTGTAGTACAAACCATCGAGTATGACCCCGAGGATGATGAACAGGCTCCCGACCCCCAAACGATGAACGTGCAGGAGGTCAAACCCGATGACGCTGCCAAGGCCAAAGAGCAGGAGCAAGCGGCAGCGGCCCCGAAGACCGAGCCAAAGGACACGAAACAAAAGAAGACTAACTAACACTTTATACAAACAAAATAAAACAATATATATCTATTTTTATGGAAAAGAACCAATATATCGTAGCACTTGAAATCGGCAGCTCAAAAATCGTAGGAGCCATTGCCGAGAAGACATCAGCTGGATACTTGAGTGTGAAGCACCTGCAGGAGGAACGTCACCTCGACAGCGTGCGTTATGGCATCGTGCAGAATGTAGAAAACATCAAGAGCAGCATCAACCGCATCATCAAGAACCTTGAGGGCATGATCGACGGTCGCGTTACCCAGGTTTATCTGGGCGTGAGTGGCCGCTCACTGCACAGCATCGTGAATGAAGTGAACCGCAGTGTAGGTTCCAACGAGTCCATCACCAGGGAACTGATCGACCGCATCATCCATGATGCATCCACCACACCTTTCCGCAACTACGACACTATCGATATTGTCCCGCAAGCCTACTATGTGGACAAGGTGTTGACGCCCAATCCCGTGGGACAGTTTGGCTCTTCCATCAAGATCAAGGTGAACTACATCGTGGCTAAGCCGTCCTTGAAACTCAACCTGAACCGCCTGATGACCTTTGGCATTCCTGTCAAGGACTACATTGTCACCCCGCTGGCCGTGGGCGAACAGATCCTGAGCGAGAGCGATCGCGAATTGGGCTGCATGCTCGTTGACATGGGTGCCGAGACCACGACTGTGTCCATCTACAAGAACAAGGCGCTTGTTTACCTCAACACCCTGCCCATGGGTGGTCGCAACATCACCCGCGACATCATGAACGGTTTGAACCAACGTGAAATCACTGCCGAGAATGTCAAGAAGAACATCAATAATCCTCTTGACCCCAGCAACGTGAGCAACGTGGTCATTGAGGATATTCCTGCCCCCGAAGCCGCCAACTACATCAACGCACGCACAGGCGAAATCATCGCCAACATCAACCAGCAACTGGCCGATGCCGGCATCGCCTCGGAGGAAATCCAGAGCATCGTGCTCATCGGCGGTTGCGCCCACATGAGCGGCCTGCAGCAGAAGATGGCCGAGACGCTCAAGATCAAGGTACGCATGGGTCAGAATCCCTCAACGCTCAACATTCTCAACCCCGAGATCAACCGCATGGAATACATCGAAGTATTCTCACTGCTGGCTAAGGCGGCCGAGATGATTGAGGACGGCGAGACCTGCATCGAGCGCACCGCATATGTTGACGGCCCCACTTTCAATGGCGGCAACTATCGTGTTCCCGAAGAAGGAAAAGAGCCCAAGCCGGCAAGGCGCGAAGAGCCCAAGCCTAAAAAGATGAGCCGTCTGGAGAGACTCAGAAACAAACTGTCCAACCTGATTTCGGAGGACGACGACAACGAGGATGAACAGTAACCGAACGACCCAAATTCATTCACAATTAATTCTAAAATAAATACCTACGCAATATGGCAGACGAAAGCAAAATAAGATTCCATGAATCAGGCCAGCCCAGACCTGACATCATGTCAACCCTGGACAAGAATTCCGGTTTCCAGGACAAGGACCAGACCCGCACCATCATCAAGGTCATGGGTGTGGGCGGTGGCGGTAACAACGCTATCAACCACATGTATTTGCAGAATATCGAGGGCGTATCATTTGTCGTGCTCAACACCGACCGCCAGCAGCTCAACGAGTCGCCGGTGCCCAACCGCGTACTGCTGGGCCCCAACACCACCCACGGTTTGGGAGCAGGTAACGTCCCCGAGGTAGCACGTCGCGCAGCCGAGGAGAGTGAGGCCGAGATTGCAGCACTCTTTGACGACGACACCAAGATGGTGTTCATCACCGCCGGTATGGGTGGTGGCACCGGAACCGGTGCTGCCCCTGTTGTGGCACGCATCGCTCACGAGAAAGGTGTCCTCACCATCGGTATCGTGACCATTCCCTTCCTGTTTGAGGGTCCCAAGAAAATCCTCAAGGCGCTCGCGGGTGCCGAAGAGATGGGCAAATTTGTTGATGCCCTGCTCGTCATCAACAACCAGAACCTGACCGAGATTTATAGCGACCTCGACTTCACCAACGCCTTCGGCAAGGCCGATGATACGCTCACTATCGCTGCACGCAGCATCAGTGACCTGATCACCATCAATGGCGTCATCAACCTTGACTTTAACGATGTGAACACGACCTTGCGCAATGGTGGTGCCGCCATCATCAGCTCGGGTTACGGCACGGGCGAACGCCGTGTGGCTAAGGCCATCGAAAACGCCCTTGAGTCACCCTTGCTCAAGAACCGCGATGTCTATGGCGCCAAGAAGATCCTGATGAACTTCTACTTCAACCCCAACAGCGAAGCACCCCTCATCATGGAGGAGATGAACGAGATTTCAGAGTTCATGGCCAACTTTGTCGATCCTGACATCGACGTCATCTGGGGTACGGCCTACGATTACAAGCTCGAGGACCAGATCAAGGTCACCATCCTCGCTGCCGGTTTCAATGTATCGCTTGACCGAGAGGCTCCCGTGAGCAACTTCACCATCAAGCGTGAACCCACTGCCACCGTTATGCCTCAAACCATGTCGGACGACGAGAAACTCAAGGCCGCTTATGGTGACAAAGCCGTCAATGACATGACGCGCAAGAAACTCAGCACACTCTACATCGTGCTCAGGCCCGATCAGATGGACGATGACGATATCATCGACATGTTGGAGAACACGCCCACCTACAAGCGCAAACCTGACTTCCGCAACCAGATTAAGGAGCGCCAGCAGGCTGTAGAAGATCGCCCTGTTGAGGTTCCCAAGCCTGCTTCCAAGCGCAATGGCGGCGGTGATTCACAAACCATCGACTTCGGCGAGAACTAAAGCTGACTGAGGCTATGAGCATTTTTGATCAAGTCAACAACGGCATTAAAGAGGCCATGAAGGCCCATGACAAGGGACGGCTTGAAGCTCTCAGGGGTATCAAAGCCGAATTCCTGATCATCAAAACCGCACCCGGAAACGATGGTGAGGTCAGTGACGAAAATGCCCTCAAGGTGCTCGTGCGCATGGCCAAACAGCGCAAGGAGAGTGCACAGATTTACATCGACCAGAACCGTCAGGATCTGGCCGATGTGGAACTGCTGCAGGCCCGAGTCATCGAGGAATTCCTGCCCAAACAGATGAACGACGAGGAGCTCACTGCCCACATCAAGTCCATCATCGAGCAGACAGGGGCCTCCAGCATGAAAGACATGGGCAAAGTGATGGGCCTTGCCACCAAGCAGCTGGCTGGACGCGCCGAGGGGCGTGCCATCAGCGCCAAAGTAAAGCAACTCTTATCGTAACAATCCGACATCAGACAACTGTAAAACTCAAAACTGAATAATGCTGACACTACAACTCATCAACCAGGATCCCGAGGATGTGATTCGCCGCCTCGCCATCAAGCAATTTGACGCTCGCGAACCCATCATGCGCATCGTGGAACTGGACAAGCAGCGCCGTGCACTGCAAAAACAACGCGACGACAACGCCGCTGTACTGAATAAAATGGCTGCACAAATCGGTGCACTCATGAAACAAGGCAACCGCGATGAGGCCGAAAATGTGAAAAGCCAAGTGGCTGCACTCAAGACATCCAACAAGGAAATTGACGACAACCTCACCGCAGCCCAAGACGAAATCACCGAAATCCTCCTGAGCGTGCCCAATGTGCCCTACAGCGGTGTACCCGAGGGCAAGACCGCCGAGGACAACGTTGTCGAGAAGACCGGCGGCAAAATGCCCGAACTGCCCAAGGACGCACTGCCTCACTGGGATTTGGCCAAGAAATACAACCTCATCGACTTTGACCTGGGCGTGAAAATCACGGGCGCCGGTTTCCCCGTGTATGTGGGCAAGGGTGCCCGCTTGCAGCGCGCACTGGTGCAATTCTTCCTGGATGAGGCTGGCAAAGCCGGATACGTGGAGATTGAACCGCCCTTCGTAGTCAACGAGGCCTCAGGCCTGGGTACAGGCCAGTTGCCCGACAAGGAGGGACAGATGTATCACTGCCAGGTGGACAACTTCTACCTCATTCCTACGGCCGAGGTGCCCGTGACCAACATGTACCGCGATGTCATCATCCCGCAGGAGGAACTGCCCAAGAAGAATTGTGCCTTCTCGGCTTGTTTCCGTCGCGAGGCCGGTTCCTACGGCAAGGACGTGCGTGGCTTGAACCGCCTGCACCAGTTCGACAAAGTGGAAATCGTGCGCATCGAGAAACCCGAAGACTCTTACGCCGCCCTCGAGGAGATGAAGGACCACGTTCAGGGTCTGCTCGAGAAGCTGGAGTTGCCGTGGCACATCCTGCGCCTGTGCGGTGGTGACATGAGTTTCACCAGTGCCATCACCTTCGACTTCGAGGTATGGTCGGCCGCCCAGCAGCGCTGGCTCGAGGTGAGCAGTGTTTCTAACTTCGAGACCTATCAGGCCAACCGTCTCAAGTGCCGCTACCGTGGCGATGACAAGAAGACTCACCTGTGTCACACCCTCAACGGTTCGGCGCTGGCTTTGCCGCGCATCGTTGCCGCCCTGCTCGAGAACAACCAGACGCCCGAGGGCATCCGCATCCCCGCCGCCCTGCAGCGTTACACGGGCTTTGACATCATCGACTGAAAAGACAAATTGTAAGCAAGAAAACAATAAATACAATAATGACAATTTGTTGACCGCAACACTATAATTGTTTTTATTGTACTTATTGTTTTCTTTTTCCATAAAGTATTATGAAGCGACAGGCCTGGCTCGATTACATCAAGTTCATCGCGATGTTCCTCGTGGTGGTGTACCACACACCGCCGCGTTGCGAGTGCGACGGTCATGTCCACGAGTTGGCGCTGTTCAACATGGGCGCTCCCGTGTTTTTCTTTGCTGCCGGATATCTGTTCAACATCGCCAAGCAGAAGAATTTTCTGAATTTCCTGCTCCACCGTGCGCGGCAGATATTGGTGCCTTACACCACCTTTTTCATCATTTTCTACGCTCTGTGGCTTTTTGTGGGACGTCGTATGGCCGGCCCCGAAGAACAGGCGATCGACACCCTCGTTCCTGTCTGGCAATTCATCCAAGGCATGCCTGACGTCGTTCTGGGCACTTTCTGGTTCCTGGCGGCACTGTTCACCATGCAGGTCATCTATTACCCGATACGCAAGTATCTTTCGGGTTTTTGGCCTCTGGCAGTTGCTTTGCTGCTGAGCCTGTCACTGCTGTTCATCGACTTGCCGTGGCTTCGCTACTGGAATCTCGATAAAGCGTTACTCTACATGCCCATCTACGCCATCGGCAACGTCTGTCGGGACGCCGAATCGCGCTTCAGTCCCACGGCCTTGAACGGAGCATTGAAAACCCTGGTTTGCATCCTGCTCGCCGCTTTGGGACTGGGCTTCCTCATCGTGGCGCCCCAGACCATCGACCGAGCCGTCGCCTATGTGCTCGCACCCGAGGCCATCATCCTCGTGCTGCCCCTCTACACGGGTATCTGCAAGTGGCTCGAGACGCATCATGGCACCAGCCGCATCGCTCAGACAGTTGCCATCACCGGCATCTCCTATCTGGCCCTGCAGAATTACCTCATCGGCATCATCAAGATTGTCGTTATCCGCTTGCTGGGCGAAGGTGTCTTTGACGGCAACATCCTGCTCAAGGTGGTCATCGCAGTTGTTGTCATGGCTATCCTCTACCCCCTTGTCCTGTTCATTGAACGCTATCTCCCCTTCCTGCTCGGCAAAGCCTATTCACAAAGAAACTGAAGGCTGGCAACCGTCAACTGAAAACTTTTTACTACTTTTGCAACTTGGAATAAAAACTTCATAATAATATAAGGTATAACATGAATGTACTTGAATTAAGCGAACAAGAGATTATCCGCCGCAACAGTTTGGAGCAGCTCAAGGCCATGGGCATCAACCCCTACCCCGCCGCCGAGTATGTGGTGAATGCCTACAGTGATGACATCATCGCCAACTTCAGCGACGAGGCAGAGCCGCGTCAGGTGAGCATCGCCGGGCGTATGATGAACCGCCGCATCATGGGCAAAGCATCGTTCTTTGAACTGCAAGATTCCAAGGGCCGCGTGCAGGTCTATGTGAGCCGTGACGATCTGTGCCCCGGCGAGGACAAGGAACTGTACAACACCGTGTTCAAGAAGTTGCTCGACATGGGTGACTTTGTGGGCGTACAGGGCTACGTGTTCCGCACCCAGACGGGCGAAATCAGCGTCCATGCACAGTCCCTCAAGCTGCTGAGCAAGTCTCTGAAGCCGCTGCCCGTGGTGAAGCAGAAGGATGGCGTCATATACGATGCCTTTGAGGATCCCGAATTGCGTTATCGCCAGCGCTATGTTGACCTGGTGGTCAATGCTGGTGTGAAGGAAACCTTCCTGAAACGCGCTCAGGTCATCAAAACCATGCGTCAGGTACTTGATGATGCTGGTTATACCGAGGTCGAGACTCCTACGCTGCAAGCGATAGCCGGTGGTGCTACCGCCCGCCCGTTCATCACCCACTTCAATGCGCTGAACATCCCCATGTACATGCGCATTGCCACCGAGCTTTACCTTAAGCGACTGATTGTCGGCGGTTTTGAGGGTGTGTATGAAATCGGCAAAAACTTCCGCAACGAGGGTATGGACCGCAACCACAATCCCGAGTTCACCTGCATGGAGCTGTACGTGCAGTACAAGGACTATAACTGGATGATGTCGTTCACCGAACAGTTGCTCGAGACAATCTGTATCGCCGTCAACGGCAAGCCCGAGACCGAAATCGACGGGCAAGTCATCAGCTTCAAGGCGCCTTATCGCCGTCTGCCCATCCTCGAGGCCATTAAGGAAAAGACAGGTCACGACCTGGAAGGCAAGACCGAGGAGGAAATCCGCGAGGTGTGCAAGCAGCTCAACCTTGAGATCGATGACACCATGGGCAAGGGCAAACTGATTGACGAAATCTTCGGCGAATTCTGCGAGGGTACGTTCATTCAGCCCACCTTCATCATCGACTATCCCGTCGAGATGTCCCCGCTGACCAAAATGCACCGCAGCAAGCCCGGCTTGACCGAGCGTTTCGAGCTGATGGTCAACGGAAAAGAGCTGGCCAATGCCTACAGCGAGCTCAACGATCCTATCGATCAGGAAGAACGCTTCAAGGAGCAGATGCGCTTGGCCGACAAGGGTGACGACGAGGCGATGATCATCGACCAGGACTTCCTGCGTGCCCTGCAATACGGCATGCCTCCCACGAGCGGCATCGGCATCGGCATCGACCGCTTGGTGATGCTCATGACCGGCAACAGCTACATCCAGGATGTGCTGCTGTTCCCGCAGATGCGCCCCGAGAAGGTTCCCGCACGCGACAAGGTCGAGGCGTTCACCACCCTGGGCATCCCCGAGGAATGGGTAGCTCCTATCCAGAAGGCCGGCTTCCTCACTGTAGCTACTCTGGGTGCCTTGGAGAAACCAGGAAAACTCTTCCAAGACTTGCTGGACATCAACAAAAAGTACAAGTTGGGTTATAAGGTACCTGTTGTTGACGAAGTCAAGAAATGGGTCGAGGCGGCAGCTGCGGCCAAACCAGAATAATCCCACAAAACCAAGAGAAATCCTCAAGAGCAAGAATTGCCATTGATTGTGGCAATTCTTGCTCTTGTTTCGGTATTTTGCAATTTTTTGAAGGATTTTCTGCAACTTATGTAAACTAAAAAGCCTATTTTCTCGTTATTAATATATACCTTTTGATTTCGATTCAGTGGTTTCTGTGCAATAGGCACACATTTTACTGAGTATTACTTTATTAGAGTATGAATAATTGTTAAAATTGAAGCTTATGTTAAAAAAACACCTTTTTTTACTGTTTATCATGGTGATGGCTTTAGCCAGTGCTAATGCTACTACTTTTAAGAGGCATAACGCCTACGTAGAAAAAAAGATGCAGAACATCTTTGACACAGGAGACAAGGTTTATTACCTGAACAGCGATTTCCTTTTCCAGTTTGACAAAGCGACCTCTAGTACAACGGCGCTACACAGGCAGAATGTCTTATCCGACAATCGCATCTCCAATATCTATTATGATTGGGAGAACAGGTTGCTCTTTGTTGCCTATGTCAACTCCAATATCGATGTTATCAATAGTAGCGGCAAGGTAACCAACATCAGCAACATCAAGGATAAAGTCGTGGCTGTTCATGGCTATTCCTTGAGCAACGGTGAACCTAACACTTACGTCGGCAAGGCCATAAATGACATCAACTTCGGTAATGGCAAGGCTTATGTCGCCACTGGTTACGGCTTTGTCATCATCGACGAGGAAACACTCAGAGTGGTGAAGAACCATGAGGTCAGGCAGACAATCACCGTCAATACGGTATGCCCGATGGGCGACAAACTGCTCATCTTCTCCAACAATCGTTGTTATTATGGTGATCCTAACGACCCCGATCCCCTCAACAACTTCCAAAGTGAGGCCGGAACTTTCACTGACAGCAAGACATATCCTATCAATGATCATTCGGTATTTGTCTTTGGTTCTTCAACCGGCCTTCACAGGTATGACTTCTCGAGCGGAACGCCCACGTTGACCAATCTTGTGACAGTAAAGATTTCAAATGTGCAGAAGACCTCGACTGGTTTCATCGCCAACATCACGAACGAGGTTACAACTACGGGCTATTATACCATCAATGCCGAGGGCACAAGCGCCAGCAAACAATTATCGGTCATTGTACGTGCAAGCTCTGACCCCCTGGGAGATGGCTCTGTTTGGGTAACCGATGCCAATGGACTTCACATCAATGGCAGCACTGCTTACTACAAGATGAACTCGTTGACGACCGACGCCCCCTATTGGTTGAAGTACAATGCCACTATGGACAAACTGTATGCCGGCATTTCCGGCCCCGTTGTTGACATTTATGGAAAATCACAAATGACTGTTGCCAATGTTATCAATACCTATGACGGTGTGAATTGGGCCGATGCCACGGCTTATACAGCAGCCGGGGGTGGCTATGAGTTCGTATTCAATCCTACAGACCCCCACACTTACATGCGAGCAGGTTGGTCTAACAAAGGCATCTTCATGATTACCAATGATGTCAGGAAATTAACATATACTGCTTCCAACTCACCTATTGGTCTTGTCAAACCTCATCCCGCTTTTGATAACTATGGTAATTTGTGGGTTATCAGTCAGATACCGGATACCTTTCCGACACCCTGTGTAGTTCTTCCGAAAAACAAGGTAGCCAATAACTCTGTTTCTAAATCAGACTGGTTTGTGCTCAACAGACTGAAATCAATTATTTCGGGCAACGCCCAGAATTCACGTTTCATTGTGGCCAGCAAAAATAATGTGAAAATCTACAGCGACTGCGACTATGCCCCTCAGAAAGCCATCCAAGGTCATATCTTTTGCTGGGACAACGGCAGTGAGGATCCCACTGTAGATAACTATATGCTCGCTAATATCGCCAGTTTCATTGACCAAAACAATGGTCAAATCAAATGGGAATATCTTAGGCATTTCGAAGAGGACAAGAACGGCATGATTTGGGTGGGCCATACTACAGGCATATTCGCATTTGACCCCGATGTGGTATTTGATGAACTTCCTCGTGCTTATCGTCCTATCGTCATCAAGTCCAACGAGAGAAAGAAAACCTATTTATGCGAAGGTTATTCAGTTTATGACATCGGTGTTGACCGCAATAACAACAAGTGGATTGCCACTGACAACGGTCTCTACTTTGTATCGCCCGACGGCAGTGAATTGTTTAATCACTATACGACCGAAAACAGTGATATTCCCAGCAACAACGTTTACAGCGTCGAATGCGACACCGTGCATGATCGCGTGTACATCTACACCGACAATGGCTTTGCTGAATATATACCCCAAGGCGATGCCGCTGCAATCAACTTCGACAATGTCTATGCCTTCCCCAATCCGGTTGAGCCTGATTTCACAGGCATGATCAAGATTGCCGGGCTGATGGATAATTCGTTTGTCACCGTCACCGACCGCAACAATAACGTTGTAGCCAGCTTCGGTCCAGTAATGGGTAGTGCATTCTGGGATGGCAGCGGTGCTGATGGTGAAAGAGTACCCACAGGCATCTACAACATTTATGTTGCACAAGGTGCCCAACCAGCGATTAACGGTACCCCTCATACCACTGTCATGATCATCAAGTAATTCTTGGATCAGTGGTATATTGACAACGGCACACTTATTGAGAGGCACGAGCCCAAAAGTGCTATGTAAAGTGCCGTGAGACTGGAAATCTCATCTCGGCCACAGAGGCATATTGTTTCTTTGAAAACAAGCCGACTGCCAATAGGGAAATTTATCTGGAACAGTCGGCTTAAATAGTCTTTTTTTGATATCGTTATCCCGAACTCGGATTTAATTTGCAATTTTTAAGAAAGTTTTCAGCAACTTATGTCAGCTAAAAAGCCGATTATCTCGTTAATATTTTATACCTTTGGCATTTGATTCAGTGGGTTTTGTGCGCAATCTGCACGCATCTTACTGGTTATTAGTGTGTTAACATTTGAATAATAATAGTTTAATTTAATAGATATGTTAAAAAAACACTTAGTTTTCCTCTTGCTCGCGGTGATGGCCATAGCCGGCGCCAATGCCAGCACTTGGAAGATTCACAATGCCTATGTGGAAAAGAAGATGCAAAGCATCTTTGACACGGGTGACAAGGTTTACTACCTGAACAGCGGCAATCTGTTCCAGTTTGACAAAACAACCACCAACACGATTGCGCTGAACAGGCAGAATGTCTTATCCGACAATCATATCACCAACATTTATTATGATTGGGAGGGCAGACTGCTCTTTGTCGCCTATGCCAACTCCAACATCGACGTCATTGACAGCGAGGGCAAGGTGACCAACATCAGCAACATCAAGGATCATGTTGTAGCCGTTCACGCCTACTCGTTGAGCAACGGCGAACCGTACCGCTACGTCGGCAAGGCTATTAGTGACATCACTTTTGGCAATGGCAAGGCATATATCGCCACCGGTTACGGTTTTGTCGTCATCGATGAGGAAACGCTCAAGGTTGAGAGGAATCATGAAGTCAAGCAGTCGGCAACCATCAACTCGGTATGTCTGATGGGAGACAAACTGCTCATCTTCTCCAATAATCGTTGTTATTATGGCGATCCTAACGACCCTGATCCCCTTAATAACTTCCCTAGTGAGACCGGAGCCTTCGCTGACAGCAAATCATACCCCATCAACGACCATTCGGTATTTGTCTTCGGCTCTTCAACCGGCCTTCACAGGTATGACTTCTCGAGCGGCACACCCACGCTGACCAACCTGCTGACAGTCAAGATTTCAAATGTGCAGAAGACCACGACTGGTTTCATCGCCAACTTCACGAGCGACGTCACCACAACGAGCTACTATACCATCAATGCCGAGGGCACAAGCACCAGCAAGCAGTTATCGGTCATTGTTCGCGCCAGCTCTGATCCTTTGGGCGACGGTACGGTTTGGGTAACCGATGCCAATGGTCTCCACGTTAATGCCAGCACTGCTTACTACAAGATGAACTCCATGACCACCGATGCTCCCTATTGGCTGAAATACAATGCCGCAATGAACAAGTTGTATGCAGGCGTCTCAGGTCCTGTCATTGGCATCTATACAAACCAAAGCGTCGCTAATGTTATAAATACATATGATGGAATGAATTGGGAAGATGCAACTGCCTTTACTGCCGCAGGTGGCGGTTACGAGTTCGTGTTCGATCCCACAAATCCCCACACTTATGTACGCACAACCTGGAGCAAAGGCATCTTCAAAGTAACTGACGATGTAAGGAAAATCACATACACTTCAAGCAACTCCAAGATTGGCAGCTTTAAGCCCCATCCCATATTTGACAATTATGGTAATCTTTGGGTTGTCACTCAGTATCCTGCCTCCTTTGCTACACCTTGTGTCGTTCTTCCCAAAGATAAGGTAGCGAACAATTCTGTTGCCAAAGCAGACTGGTTCCAGCCTACCACAATCCCTTCAGTGGTTTCGGGCCAGTTCCAGAATTCTCGCTTCATCGTGTCCAAAAAGACCAATTTAAAGATCTACAGTGACTGTGACTATGCCCCGGGCAAGCCCATCCAAGGTCATGTTCTGTGCTGGGATAACGGCAATGAAGATCCCACTGTTGACAACTATAATTTCGCCAACATCTCCAGTTTCGTTGACCAGAACAACGGTCAGATTAAATGGGAATACTTAAGGCATTTCGAGGAAGACAAGGACGGCATGATCTGGGTTGGTCACACCACGGGTCTGTTCGCATTTGACCCCGCTGTAGCTTTCGACGAGATTCCCCGTGCAATCCGTCCTCTCACCGTTAAGTCTAGTGAGGGTAAAGGTTACTTGTGCGCAGGCTATTCAGTTAATGATATCGGTGTTGACCGCAACAACAACAAGTGGATTGCCACCGACAATGGTCTTTACTTTGTATCGCCTGACGGCAGCGAGTTGTTCAACCACTTCACCACCGAGAACAGCGACCTTCCTAGCGACAATGTTTACACCGTCGAGTGTGATACTGTGCATGATTGCGTGTACATCTTCACCGACAATGGCTTCGCCGAGTACATGCCTCAGGGTGATGCTGCTGCCCTCAGCTTCGACAACGTTTACGCCTTCCCCAATCCTGTTGAGCCCGACTTCACTGGCATGATCAAGATTGCTGGTCTGATGGAGAATTCGTTCGTCACCGTCACCGATCGCAACAACAACGTGGTGGCCAACTTCGGCCCTGTGATGGGTAGTGCATTCTGGGACGGCAGCGGCGCCGATGGAGAGAGAGTGCCGACAGGCATCTACAACATCTATGCGGCTCAAGGTGCGCAACCCGCAATCAATGGCACCCCGCACGCCACTGTCATGATCATCAAGTAATCCCTTGGATTAGTTATAGATCTGGATAATAGTGAATAGTTAATAGTTAGCTGGCTCTGCGGATGCGACTATTAACTATTCACTATTAATTTTCGCTGGAAACATGCTTTTCAACTCGTTCACATTCATGATATTCCTGCCAGTAGTGTTCCTGCTCTACTGGTTTGTGTTCAAGAGGCTGCGATGGCAGAATCTGCTCATCCTTGTGGCGAGTTACGTGTTTTACGGTTGGTGGGACTGGAGGTTCCTCTTCTTGATCATCATCACATCGTTGAGCAGCTTTGCCAGCGGATTGCTTATCGAGCGATTCGAAGGCCGGAGGACGCTGCAACGGGCCGTGAGTGCAGCTAATATCGTGCTCAATCTGGGCATTCTTGCAGTTTTCAAGTATTTCAACTTCTTCATCGATAGCTTGTCCTCGTTGTTGGGCGCGTTCGGCATCACAGCAGATTGGCCCACCATGCACATCATCCTGCCGGTGGGCATCAGTTTCTACACCTTCCAGGCGCTCAGCTACTCGATTGACGTCTATGCCCATCGCATCAAACCCACCCGCGATGTCATCGCCTTCTTCTCGTTCATCAGCTTCTTCCCGCAGTTGGTGGCTGGTCCCATCGAACGGGCATCCAACCTGCTGCCTCAGATGTTGAAGGAACGTTCCTTCGACTATGCAGTAGCTGTCGATGGCTTGCGACAGATGCTTTGGGGCTTTTTCAAGAAACTCATCATTGCCGACGGCTGTGCCGAAGTGGTGAACGGCATCTGGAACAATCTGAATGGCTCAACAGGCCTGATGCTGTTCGTGGCCACGTTACTGTTCACTTTCCAGATTTACACCGACTTCTCGGGCTACAGTGACATCGCCATCGGCTGCGCCAAACTCTTCGGTTTCAGACTGACGACCAACTTCAGGGTGCCGTATTTCTCACGCAATGTGCGTGAATTCTGGCGCCGTTGGCACATCACGCTCAACGCCTGGTTTACCCAGTATGTCTATTTCCCGCTTGGCGGCAGCCGCTGCTCACGCGGCCGTGTGATTCTCAACACGGTCATCGTGTTCGCCTTCTCGGGTTTGTGGCACGGTGCCGATTGGACCTTTGTCCTGTGGGGCTTGTACCTCGCCTTGTTGTTCATCCCGCTCATCGTCTTCAAATCCCGTCGTTACAAGGACACCGTGGCTCACGGCCACCTGTTGCCGTCAGCTCGTGAATTCCTGTCGATGCTGGTGACATTCCTGCTCATCAACTTCGGTTGGGTGCTGTTCCGCGCCCCTGATTTCGCGACCTTTGTTGACTTCACTTCTCGCCTGTTCTCGTCATCGTTGTTCGATTACCACGGCCTGACGATGAAGATGGCCGGCATGCTGTTGTGGTGTGCAGGGCTCTTGCTGGTTGAGTGGTTCCAGCGCGAGCGACAGCACGTGCTGCAGATCGACGGTTACCGCATCTTTGCGCATCAGGCCTCTAGGCTGACGCTGTATGCCTTGATGACCTTCCTTATCTTCTATTTTGCCGGACAGGTGCAGACGTTCATTTACTTCCAATTCTGATTTGCCATGAAAAAGTTCCTCATCAAGCTATCCTACACCGTGCTGCCCGTCTGGCTCTTGCTGGTCGGCTTGGCGACATATCTGTGGATGACCGATGACAATTCTGGCGATCTGATGCGGCTGGGACTCATCGACACCGGACCCGAATACAGCGATTCCATTCGTGCCAACCTACTGCCTCAAGTCTATTTCAAAAGCATCGACAATGACAGCCTGTTGAGCGTCGATACCTGCGACGTGCTTGTTATCGGCGACTCGTTCTCCCATGGCGGCGGCGTGGGCAAGCAAGGCGATTATGTGAACTGCCTGGCCCATGACAGCCAGCGCAGCGTGGTGCTATACACGCCCCAAGACCCCACCCTGTCGAGTCCGATGCAGATTGCCTACGACGTGCTCGACCTCGGGTTGATTGACTCGACCCATGTCACCAACCTCGTCGTGCAGGAAGTGGAGCGCTACATCGTCAGCAGACACTGTGGTTTCAGGTCCGACCCGAACAGGACTATTCTGAGCAGCGGCACACAAGCCGCACAGCAGCCGGCAACCATCGACGAGAAGCGGCAGGACGTCAGTCCGCTGCTGCGTGTCAAGGACTTTATGTTCTACCACCTGTTCGGTGCCAATCCTATATATAAGGTGAAACTCTCGTCACCCATGTTCGGCGGCAAGGAGCCGGACCGCCTCTATTTCTACAACGAGGACGTGAAACTGGGCATTGACGTGGACTCGGCTCAACGTCAGCAAGTGGTGAACTGCTACCGCCACGTCATCGACAAGGCCCGCAAGAGGGGCGTCAACCTGGTGTTGCTCGTAGCCTGCGACAAGTACGACATGTATCAGAACATCATTGTCGATAATCCTTACCCGGCCAAGACGCTCAACGAGGACATCCGGCGCTGGATGTCACCCGGCGAGCTGGATTGCTTCGTGTTCGCCAAGGACGTGTTGCACCCTCTTGTGGAGCAAAGGGTCCGCGACGTCTATCTGTTCAACGACACCCACTGGTCGCCTGCTTCATCACACATCATTGCCCGCGAGGTCATCAACAAGCTCAAGTAATGGATCTCAACTCGCCCGAATTCTACACTGTAGCCTTTGTGGTGGCCATGGCGTTGCTGGCGCTAATCATCGGGCGCACCGACAAAAAGCCGCCTAGCACCCACATCATCCAGCTCATGACCGCTGCCGGCGAGCCTGACAGCGACGACACGCTGTGCCTGGAGCCCATCGACGGCGGCGCCGTTAACCTCTCACGCACGGGGTTCTCCTTGGGCGAGGAGGAGACCGTCAACTTGGTCATCACCATCCAAGAAGACCGCTGCTCGATCGTTGAGAAAAAGGGCATCAAGCGGCGCAAGGCAGTAGCTTCACCCATGACGGGAACCGCCACGCTCAAGTGTCTGAGGCCGGGAACCCGTTACCGCATGCGCTACGAGAGCCAGCTGACAAGCGCATGGACCACCTTCACCTTCGACACCGCATCCCCCAAGCCCGTCAAACTAACACTCAAATACTGAAGCTTTTTTCATCATATTCTTAGCCTTGACTCCCACGTGCTCATGCCCAAAAAAGGATTGTGCCTGTTGTCTGAAAACTTCCGCGCAGTCTGATGAAAGAGCGCGGATGTCAATTAAAACAATTTTCTTTGATTTCTTGCGAGCCCTTGCGAGCAATCCCAATCTCTTAGCGTCTTAGCGCCTTAGCGTGGGGCCGAGTGTCATGGAAGCGGAGGCCAATTAAAGCAATTTTCTTTGATTTCTTGCGAGCCCCTGCGAGCAATCCCAATCTCTTCGCGTCTTAGCGCCTTAGCGTGGGGCCGAGTGTCATGGAAGCGGAGGCCAATTAAAACAATTTTCTTTGATTTCTTGCGAGCCCCTGCGAGCAATCCCAATCTCTTCGCGTCTTAGCGCCTTAGC
>JAFQZK010000034.1 GCA_017405965.1 Muribaculaceae bacterium
GAAATGGAACAAGACAACAAGCATATTGAAGGACAAGAGCCACTGACCCCGCTGGAACAATGGGAGTTGCAAAGTGCCATGAACCGTGAGCACGCCAGTGCGCCCGATGTCGAGGCTGCGTGGCATGACGTTAGCCGGCGATTGGATTTGCTGGTAATGGAAGAGGAAGATGCATCGAGTCATGTCTCGCAACCGTTATGGCACAGGATGGTTCCCTTTGCCCGTTGGGCTGCGGGCATCGCTGCTGTTATTACATTGATTGTCGGTTATCGCTATTGGTCTGGTTTACAGGAATCTTTGCCCGTCAATGTGAATGCCGACTCATTTGCTGTTCATGTACCTGACAGTATCGATGCGGTGACTATCACTACCGCCGATGGCCATGCTCGGCACATCAAGGAAGAAATGGCACTTGACAAGTCAACAGCGGCCACCACGTCGGCCCAATTGATGGCTTTGTCCATTCCCCGTGGTCAAGATTATCACCTAACGCTTGCCGACGGCACCAAGGTATGGCTCAATGCCGAGAGCCGCCTTGAGTTCCCTGACCGATTCAATGGCAATACGCGCGAGGTCCGTCTCCAGGGCGAAGCCTATTTTGAGGTAAAAAAGGATGTCAAGCGTCCATTCATTGTGCACACCGATTACTTGTCGACACGTGTGTTGGGCACCTCGTTTGATGTGCGGGCCTATTCCCGCAAAGATGCGTCTGTTACGCTCGTTTCAGGACGTGTGCAGGTCAAAACGGGAGACTTGGCCCAGATATTGTCACCTGGAGAGCAGGCTGCACTTACAGGATCTCAACTGGCGGTTAAGGCCGTGGACACTTACCCCATCACCCAATGGAAGGAAGGTTTTTTCTATTTTGATAATGAATCGCTATTCTCAATCATGCAGGAATTGGCAAGATGGTATGGTGTGAACGTATCGTTTGATGATAGGAGCAAGATGCAGCTGCGATTGCACTTCGTTGTCGAGCGAAGCAAGAGCCTGCGTGAAGCCGTTGCCAACCTCAATGCTTTGGGCGTTGTCCATGCCGAGGTGGATGGCAATATGGTCATCATTAATTAAAAAATGTTAAAATCTTGAATATGAAGCGGAGTCTTGTACCCCGCTTATTTTTTCTTAGTATTAGAAACAGAATAAGTTAAATCTTAAACTAAATCTGTATTACAAATGGACAAGAGAAAACTCATCGCATTGTTGTGCCTGCTGATACTGCCACTGGCAGTGCTTGCACAAGGGCAGAAGGTGACTCTCAAGGTCAACCAGACGCCGTTGCCCAATGCTTTCAGGCAAGTGGAGCAACAATCAGGTTATTACAAGATCAATTATCCCTACGAGGCTGTCAAGGATTACAAGGTGACAGCCGATGTGACTAACGCCACTGCTCCCGATGCGGTCAAAGCACTCATTAAGGGTCTGCCTTTGACCAGCACTGTTGAAGGCCGTTTCATCCAGGTGTCCAAGAGCTCCAACCGTGCCGAGGCCGATGTATCCAAGCGCTCGGTCAAGGGACAGGTGGTGGATGCCGACGGTGAACCGCTCATCGGTGTTACTGTGCGCGTCTCGGGTACCGATAACGGCACGGTGACTGATATGGACGGCAACTATGTGCTGGAGGGTGTGGATCCCAATAGCACACTCGTCTATTCCTATATCGGCAAAAAGACTGTCGAGCACAAAGCGGCTTCCAGTAACAGTGTCCTCATCCTTGAGGATAATGCCAATGTGATGGACGATGTCGTGGTGACGGGTTATCAGCAGATTTCCAAGGAGAGAGCCACGGGTTCGTTTGCCAAGGTGACTGCCGACAATCTCATTAACAAGCGTTATGATAATTTGTCCCAGTTGCTTGAGGGTGAGGTCGCCGGTTTCAACACCAACAGCAATCTCATTCGTGGTACCACAACGATGAATGGTGTGACCAACCCGTTGTATGTGATCGATGGCTTCCCCGTCGAATCGACTCGCTATGACGAGTGGGGTGGGCTAAACGAAAACGTGCCCAATATCGATGTCAATGAGATTGAGAGCATTACCATTCTCAAGGATGCGGCTGCAGCCAGCATCTATGGTGCCCGTGCCGCCAATGGTGTCGTTGTCATTGTGACCAAGAAGGCCAAGGGCAAGCGCACCAATGTGTCTTTTAACACATCGTTGACCTGGCATCCCTATTCCTTTAACAAGAGCCGCTTGACTGATGCCGCCGACATCATCGACCTGGAGCGCGAGTGGGCCGCAACTAACCCCAACCTGCAGGGCGATGGCGCTGCCGACTATGCCCGCTCTATCATCGACGACAAGGTCTATACCTCACAAGGTATTCAGACCATTGCCAACTACTATGCAGGTAACATCTCGCAAAGCGAAATGGAGAGCCGTTTGAATCAGCTCGCATCGATGGGCTACCGCTACTTCGATGATGTGGCCAAGTATGCCAAGCGTGACGCCTTCTACCAGCAGTATCACCTGAGCGTGGGCCGTGCAAGTGACAACAATAACTTCCGTGCTGCTGTCACCTACCGCAACAACAAGATGAACGACAAGTTCACCAACGACAATTCGTGGGATATCGACCTGCGTGACCAGCTGGATATTACCGACTGGTTGACGCTGAACGTCGGAACTTATACCTATTACAAGAAGAGTAACCTGCAAACCTATGATCCCATGAACCCCGGTTACTCCTATATGCCTTATGACCGCCTGCGCAACGACGACGGCACCAATTTTACCTCCACCCAGGAATCCCGACTTGGAGCGTCAGACCTTGCAATTCTCATGGGTTATGGTCTTCCCGATTACAACATCACCCCGCTTGATGAAATTGGCCGCAATATCCGCACCACTAATGAGTTCATCAGCCGCAATTACGCCAAGCTGGATATCGATCTGCCAATGAACTTCAAGTACAATGTGATGTTCCAGTATGAGTATGCCTACGACAAGGCGCATCAGCTCTATGACAAGGACAGTTATTATGTCCGTAATTTGGTCGGTCAGTATGCCAGCGATGACTATGGTACAGGCGAGGCAACGCTGAATGTGCCCCTGGGTCACATTTATTACCGCTCTAACCAGACGTCCAAGGCCTACACTTTCCGTCAGCAGTTGAATTACGAGAATACTTTTGCCGACAAGCATAATGTGGTTGCCTTGCTGGGTCATGAGGTGCGTAAGACGGTCATCGACTATGACAACAACACGCTCTATAATTATGACCCCGACATGCTCACCTTCTCGCTGGTTGACCAGAATGTGCTGTATAATACCTATGGCCTGATGGGTGGCTACGGCTTGAACCCCAGAGACTTCGCATCGCTGCGTAATATCGACAACCGCTTCGTGTCCTTCTTTGCCAATGCAGCCTATACCTATGACAACAAGTACATGCTCTCGGCAAGCATCCGTTGGGACCGCTCCAACTTGTGGGGAACGGGCTCCAAGTACCAGAACAAGCCCATTTGGAGCATTGGCGCCGGATGGAACATCGACCGTGAACCGTGGTTCCATGTCAGCTGGGTGGACCGTCTTAAGCTTCGTGCATCTTATGGTATTGCCGGTAATATCGCCAAGGATGCAGCCCCCTATATGACAGCAAGCTATTACAATAACGCCAACGTGGGCGGTGTTTATGGCTCGGTGAACACCCGTCCCAATCCCACCCTGCGTTGGGAGAAAACCACCACGACCAACATCGGTCTGGACTTCGCAGTGCTGAACAATCGCCTGAACGGTAGCATTGAGTTCTACAACAAGATGGGTACTGACCTGCTGGCCAACACGATGGGCGTGCCTACCGAGGGTTTCGGTTACACGACCTATAGCATTAACAATGGCAAGATGCGTAACCGTGGTGTGGAACTCACCTTGAACGGTCAGATTGTCCGTACTGCCGACTTCCGTTTTGATGCTACGGCAACCTACAGCTATAACAATAATAAGGTGGTTTATGTCAATGTGGAGGCTCCGGTTTATTTCCTCCAGCTTGACTATCCCGATGCTTATCCCATCGTGGGCAATCCTTACAATGCCATCTATGCCTATAAGTGGGCTGGCTTGAGCGCCGACGGTCTGCCTCAGGTGCTAGATGCTTCGGGTAATGCAACGGCTTCTAATCCTTCGGACTTGGCCGCTATCATCTATGCAGGCAGCACCGAGCCAATGCACATGGCATCGCTCCACCTCAATCTGGGCTACAAGCAGTTTGACTTGTCTTGTATGTGGCTGTTCCAGGGTGGACACAAGATGCGCAATACCGACCTGCCCATGCTTAACTCGGCTTATAACTACACGCTGTGGAGTTATGTGACCTCTTTGGGTGCAGTCAACAAGGATATAACCAACCGATGGCGTCATCCTGGTGATGAGGTCAAGACCGACATACCCGCAGCCATCTTTGGCGAGAACCCCTTGTTCAGCGATGCGTCGCGCACGATTTACGGCTATGCCGACAATAATGTCATCAGCGCGACCAATCTGCGCCTTGCTAATATCTCGCTGGCCTACAACCTCCCCAACGCTTGGCTGCGTAACATCAGCCTGAGCCGTGCGCGCCTCCAGTTCAATGTGGAGAATGCCGTGACGTTTGCCAAGAGCACCTCGGCCAAGTACCTGTTGGGTGGCTACAATGCACCCAACTATGTCTTCGGCCTCTATCTGGATTTCTAAAAAACCGGAAAATAACAACTAACAACTATAATATTGAGAGATATGAAAACTAAGATAAATAGACTGCTTTTAGGATCCTGCCTGGTGCTGCTTGCATGCTTGTGCAGTTGTGATGATTATCTGAGCAATGTGCCTAAGGGACAGAAGATTCCCACCACGCTCAACGACTTCTCGGTCATGCTTGCCGATGAGTACACTAACTGCCGTGAAGATGTGACACAGGCGATCCTCCTGCTCAACGATCGCTATGTCTCGGATGGCAACCTGTCCTATTATGAGTTGTGGAATGCCAACTACTTCTGGAATGAGGATGCTGACCGCGTTGCCATGAACAAGAGTGATGAGACAACCTATTACAATGGATATGCCGGTATCTCTACCGCCAACCTGCTTATCGAGAATGCGCCCACAGCGACCGAAGCCACCGATGCCGAGCGGGGGCAAGTTGTAGCACAGGCCAAGATCTTGAGGGCCATGAAGTATTTCACCCTCGTGAACTATTATTCCAAGACCTATGACGCAGCGACAGCGGCTACCGATGGCGGTGTGCCCCTGATTACCAGTGCCGAGGTGGGTGCTTCCTACACGCAGCCTTCGGTCCAGGGAATCTATGATTTCATTCTTCAGGATATTAACGAGGCTTTGCCTGCACTGCCCGAAAAGGCATTGAACGTGCTCTATGCCGATAAGGCGACCGCCTATGCGCTGGCCGCACGCGTCCACCTGCAGATGGGCCACTACCAGGAAGCCCTGACCAATGCCGATGAGGCGCTAAAACGCAATAATCAACTGTTTGACTGGGTACAGTTCTACAATGACAATGCTGACATACTGAGTGCCCCTGACGTCTATCAGACGATCACTTCGCCCATGGGCTTTGACTATGTGGAGAACTACATCTTTTGTCATGGTAATAGTTCCTACTCGGGCAATGACCTGCAGATGCGTGAAGACCGCGGCAGCCGCTTTGAACAGGGCGATGCCCACTTCATGAGCCGCTGGAAAATCCGCACCATGGCAGGTGCCACCTATTACAACCCCAACACGGGCGGTTACTATAACCGTGGCGGCTTGACGACAACCGAGGTCTATCTCATCCAAGCCGAGTGCCTGGCCCGCACGGGCAATGTCGCCGGCGCGATGGAGGTGCTCAACAAGGTGCGCCAGAAACGCATCCTTCCCGAGTTCTACCAAGACTTGACCGCTGCCAGTGCCGATGCCGCTATCGACTTGATCGTCAAGGTCAAGGATGATGCCTTGGTACAGACGATCATCCCTTTCTGTGACGCTCGTCGCTTAAACCTTGAGCCGGCTCATGCCCGCACCTTGACCAAGGTCGAGGGTGGCAAGAACTACTCGCTCTCGCCCAACAGTCACATGTGGGTAATGCCCTTCCCCATGGGTGCTGTAACTAATTCAGGCAATGGTACCGTAACCCAGAATGTTGAACGTTAAATGATTATAGAGTAATGAAGAACGTATTATTCGCATGCCTGTTGTGCATGCTGGTGTGCAGTTGTAATTCCCGTCAGTATAAGGTCGAGGGTAATGTTGCCGGACTTGACGATGGCACCATTGTGCAACTCGTGCCTATGAGTCACGACAATGAATCGCCTATTGCCGAGGCTACAGTCAATGGCGGTAAATTTACCTTCAAGGGTGAGATTGGCGACAGCCTGCCGATGCCCATTTGTGTCAACCTCATGGTCAAAGACTCGTATGGTGTCGAGACCTTTATGCTCGAGAAGGGAGATATCACTATTGAGGGCAAGGCCACCAAGGGTGAGCCCGACCAGAACGGAGTAATCAATTACACTTGGGACGTCACTGTCAAGGGATCACCGCTGACCGACAAGTTCAATGTTTACAAGCAGCGTCGCGCCGATCTCGACAAGCTCTTCAATGACTATCACGAGCAGCACGCCCAGATTATCCAACAGGTTAACGAAGCCCGAATGGCTAAGGACAGTGCCCGAGAGAAACAGATTATGGAGACCGAGGAATACAAGGCCTTCGATAAAGCTGAGAAGGATTTCTTTGCCAAGGTAGAGGAGACCTACAAGGGCATCGTCGATGAGAACAAGGATACTTATTGGGGCCCGATGATGGCCATCTATCTGTGGACCTATTTTTCAGCCAATGATAAGCCTCTCTATGAATCTCTATCGCCCGAGGCACAGCAGAGCTGGTACGGCAAGAAGATGATTGACGAGATCATGCCAGCCGGTGATACTGGCCAGAAAGCCAAGCAATTGACCGTAAAAGGCGATGACGGCAAGGAACTGACACTTGAAGACCTGGCACAGGGCAAAAAGTTGTTGCTTATCGACTTCTGGGCATCGTGGTGTGGACCCTGCCGCAAGGAAATTCCCAATGTCAAAAAACTCTACGATCTCTACAAGGATAAGGGATTTGAGGTCGTGAGCATCAGCATCGACAAGAACGAGGCTGCATGGCGCAAAGCCCTCCAGCAGGAACAGTTGCAATGGCCCAATTTCCTGGACACTATGGGCGCTGCCGATGCTTACAAGGTGCGTTCTATTCCGGCCATGTTCCTTATTGATGCCGAAACCCTCACCGTTATCGAGTCGGGAGAATATGCCCGTGGGGAGTTCCTTGCTCAAAAACTCGCCGAACTCTTCGGAAATGAATAATAAGTTTTTTCATAAATTCAAGTGATGTTCATATTGGAGATTCGGGTGGAGGGTAATAAACCACCCGAATTTCATCAAAAACGTCATTTATAGATTATCAACAGCAAAAATGAAAAAACTATTATCGGTATTCATTAACCCCCGAGGGTAAAATAACACGCATTATATTAGGCGAGGATCCCACTTTCTACGACTTCCTGGATGAAGTGCTAAAGTAGTTTTATTAAACCGTGGCTCAGCCACGATCCACACAACAACTTACAACTTACAACAAATGAACCATACCCAATCATTGATTATCGGATCCGGCCCTGCCGGATACACTGCTGCGATTTACCTGGTGCGCTCGGCTATCGACTGCTTGCTCATCGAGGGCTTGCAGGTGGGTGGCCAGTTGACTCAGACGACGACCATCGAGAACTTCCCGGGTTTTCCCGAGGGCATCGACGGTTTCCAGTTGATGGACAACATGCGCCAGCAGGCCGTGAACTTAGGAGCGAAAATGAAGTCAGGCCTCGTGACGGCTATCGATATGAGCCAGCGCCCCTTTCTCGTTACTCTGGATGGCGGTGAGCAACTCACAGCCGACACCATCATCGTGGCCACGGGTGCCACGGCCAAATACCTGGGCCTGCCCGACGAGACGAAGTATGCCGGGCAGGGCGTATCGGCCTGTGCAACCTGTGACGGCTTTTTCTACCGCAAGAAGGTCGTTGCCGTCGTGGGTGGAGGTGACACTGCCTGTGAGGAAGCCGACTACCTGAGCCACCTGGCCAACAAGGTCTATCTGATCGTGCGCAAGGACTACCTGCGTGCCAGCGAGGCTATGCAGCTGCGCGTCCAGGAGAACGACAAGATCGAGATCCTGTTCAACACCAACACCGTGGGCCTCTATGGCGAGAACGGCGTGGAAGGCGCCCACCTCGTGCGCTTCAAGGGCACCGACAAGGAGGAACTGTTTGACATCGCCATCGACGGTTTCTTCCTGGCCATCGGCCACCGTCCCAACACCGAGTTCCTGGGCGGGCAGATCGACCTTGACGAACAGGGCTACATCAAGCTCAAGGGGCATAATACAGCGACCAACGTCGAGGGCGTGTTTGCCGCCGGCGACGTGGCCGACCCGCACTACCGCCAGGCTATTGCCGCTGCCGCAGCCGGCTGCCGTGCCGCCATCGACGTCAAGCAGTACCTTTCAAGGTAAATAGGGCATTGAGAGAACTGTGAAAGAAGCGACCTCGCCAGGGGGCCGCTTCTTTATTTGCTGGTGGTTATCGGCATTCTCTGAGGATTTGCTCGATTTCGTCGGGAGTCAGGCGCTTGCAGCAGCCAGGAGTGATGACGGTAGAGTCTGCGATAGCCTTGATGGTGTCATCGGCAAGCATGATGCCCATGTCGGCGAGGCTGGCAGGCAATCCCCAGCCGTCATGCGATATGTGCCGTTATTAAACTCAAATGTGCATGCCCCCTGATGGCAATAGGCGTGGCACAGATAGCCGACATAGGCGCTAACTCCCGTCAGCCGATCCTGGATAATAATGTGTTCTGTCCCATTCATCGGCTGCAAATTTACTCATTTACAACTAAAAAACAAAATTCCCACCCGTGGAACCGAAAAAAAAAGAAGTAGCGACGTCAATGCTTCTCCAGCACTGATATCACTGCTTCAATCGGACTCGCCAATGAAAGTAACGGTGTAACGTCTTGAGGTTACGGTGTCACTCCAATGGGTCATCGTCCGTGATGGTGGTTGTCCATGCTAACTCCTCGCCAGCAGGTCCTTCTCCATCGGTTTAGTTATATGTTGTCTTTGCCCCTCTGCCGCCAGCGTGCTAGATGTGCCAGCGGTCCTCTCGGGGGCATGTATTTCTCTTACATATAAGGCTATTGGGCGTATTGAGACGGCCATTTTCTTGGATCAAGCAAGAGTTTTGACAAATTCATACACCTGCATAAGCTCATCCTTATCAAGCTTTTCAAGCTTATTCATAATGTTAATCTTCGTCTCGTTGCTGTTCCATTTTTCCATCTCAATCTGCTTGGTATCATTAGCAATCTCAATGTACGGTTTCATGCTTTCATAATCCTTATGGCCGGTTATTGACATCACAATGGCAGCTGGGATACCGAAAGCCAACGAACAACAAACAAACGTGCGACGACCATCATGGCAACTGAGGATCTCATGTATCTTATGTACGTCGTCATACCGTTCTGTGCCGATGTAATATGTGTCAATGACCTCTCTATCCAAGCCTGCCAATTTTGCTGCTTCCTTGATGTAGTCATTCAGTTTCTGCGATGACGGCACCGGGAACAAATTGCCGTTTTTAGGCTTGTAGTCGGCATATTTTCCTAAGAGTTCCTTAGTGTCATCAATGATGGGTATCGTAATGTGGTCTGACGTCTTCTTGGTGTATAGGTCAATACCCTTACTTGTGATGTTCGCGCGTTTGAGTCGAGCAAGGTCTGAGTAGCGCAACGAGGTAAAAGCCATGAAACAGAACAAATCGCGTGCACGCTCCAAATGCTTGAGATTGCTGGGGAACTTAAACTTGAAAAAATGGTTCAGTTCTTCACGCGTCAAATAGGTGACGTTCTTTTTGGTGACAGTCAGGCGGGGACTGTACTCAATGGCGCTCTCCTGGACGGGATAGCCGTTGGCCTTCATCCACCTCAAGATCGACTTCAAGGTCCTGAACTGCTTAGCGATCGTTCGGTTCCTGTCTTTCAACACCTTAACATACCACTCCCTCAGCTCAATCATCTTGTCCTTGTTGAGGGTATCAAGAGTGACTTCCGGATCACATGCAATGAGTTGATTCCAGACCCGCTCGTATCTGTGACAAACTACATTTGACCAGTCGCGTTCTTTAGCATTTACAGTGAGGAACTCATTGAAGATATCCTGCAACGATTTTTCACTACCGCTGTCGTCGCCGTCATGAGCCGTTAATCCGGTCTTCTCATTGACAAGGTCCCGCAGTTCATCGGCATTGGGCATGGCATCAGCGAGAGCATACTCAGCAAATGCTTCATCTATTGCACCCCTGATCATGTCAATCCGCTCGTTTATTATACGAGAAGGGTTCCTCTCACTCCCTATGATGTGAGTTGAGCCACGCATCGGTCTTTGAGTTTCAGCGTTCCATTTCAAGGGGTCAGCATGAAGTCCCGTCGAAAAAGCGACCTCAAACTTTTTCCTGTTCCACCGCACTCTCACAATCACCTGATTGCGATGATTCACAAACGTCCTACAGTTGTACTTCGTTTCCTTCATAATTTAGCATCACATTGTTTATATATGTGGCAAAATTACAATTATCATACCACCCCCGCAATGACATCCATAGTTGTGGGACGATATGATTCATTATGATACGATAAGACACTATATAGGTGCTGGCTGATATCATCATCCCGAAGATGTCAAGGTTCTGCGGACAGTCTGCCAGGGGCAGTTCGATCTCCATGCTGTAGTCATCGGCGTCGGTGAAGATGCGGTTCTCCGATACATACTCTATCGAAGACCCCTTCTTCAGCGCTGCCTATTTTCCGTTTATCATCAGTATCATAAGAATAGCGGTTGATTTACACTGACAAAGGTAAATCAACCGCGTATGACTGGAAAAGACGGGGAATTGCAGGAATTATTCTACGGCACACGCACAGGACGCACGGGAAAGCCGTAGCTGCGTTGGCCGCTGGCCCCATCCACGTACTCTGAATCGAAGCGCAGACGGGTGCCGCCAAACGAGGCTCCGTTGCTGATCGTGCTCGTCCAATAATAGCCACAGGAATCCACGTCGTTGAGCGAGCTGTCGTTGAGGCAGCCCGCGGCGGGCAGGAACAATGATTTCCCATTAGGACCGGTTACTAACTGACCATTCACACCATTACGCTGAGTCCACCGCCAGACGCTGTTTTCTATCAGTTCTTGTAGTTGGTCGGTAGTTGGCATGCGCCACGAGAGTCCCCAGTTGACATAGGCAGCATCGTCCTCGAGATCCAACTCAGTCTTGTTATCCACAAAGCCTTTATAACCATAAAGGTAGCTTTTGCAGTACTTGTTCAACGTTTTGTAGCTGCCGTTGCACCACTTGTAGGTACTCAAGTCGTAGTAATCTTTGGGTTCGGTCTCGCCCCAAGCGAAGTAGTCACCGTAGCCCTCCGGCGAGTTGGCTCCAATGTTGCAGGTTGCCCACAAAGTGCCGCTGGGCAAGCCCAGGTCAACATACTCATGATCAATTAAATCGGGATAGGTCTTGCCTATAGTGGTCACAGTAGTATGCTGACCCAACATAAAGTTGGCAACAATTCTGTCGCTCACTAAGTCAACGTCGATGTCAAGCTTCACGAAAGGATATTCGTTGGTGGTCTTTACTATGGTAGGTTCATCTGCTGATATATACATTGACGTGGTTGCTATGTCCTCACCACTGAAGGAATATCCGTTGGAAGTTACAGTAAAGGGGACATCGGTCGCAGCAACGCGTAACAGATGACGCTTATCCTTAGTATGAACGATATCCATGACAATAACAGTTGCGGTCATATCATCGGCATTGAGGATAAACTGGTACATGACGTTCTGCTGTGCAGTCACGGTCGAGTCGTCATAGGCAATAGTGTTATCCGTATTGAGAAAGAATACCTCAGGGAAGGTCGAAATCACACGCAGACTGTCAGCAGTCATGTAAGTATAACGAATAGACCCCTCGTTGAAATCGACATAACCATTGAATAGCGGGTCACTAGGCGAAGCCAATTCATAGAAGCCGTAGCGCGGTGTCCGGGTAGTAAGATCCATATATGACACAGTTTGTTCGCCGCCATTGTTGTAGACCAGCTCAACCTGGGCAGAATGACGGATGGTGTCGATGAAAAGTGTGTTCCTTGTATTGGTTATGCCGATGACTTGATTGGTTGTCGTATTGTACATATGGTTGACCATTGAGGATTTTATTGTGGTCATGCCGTCGTTACCCCTCAGAATGATGTCAATGATTGCATTGACATCGGCAATATTGATCTCGCCGTCGACATTGACATCACCAGAAGTGTTGTAGCCACTGCCGCCCAGAATCACGTCAATGATGGCGTTCACGTCGGCAATATTGACTTCTCCGTCGTTATTGACATCCCCTTTGATCGATGCTGCATTTGTAACGAAGGCGAGAGTGACCAACGCCACAATAGCAAAAACTCTGGGAAGATTTGATTTAAGCGCCATCTCATTATGTATTAATCGGTTAATATTTGGCAAAAATAGCGAAAATTTTTATCCTAAACACATTAGTGTCCACTAAAAAATCATAAAAGTTCTTTGAAATTATTGAAATTCAGTTAGTTAAGTCGGTTTTTGGCGCGAACGGATTTGAAATTATCTTTGCGGTCATAATCAGACAGTTATGAATAAAGACAAGTACGTTTTTAGCGTTTTATCCGATTTTCTTGACCGCAGCAAGTTCAATCGTATTGTAGCTAAGTACAACGGAGACAGATACATAAAGAGTTTCAGTTGCTGGAACCAGCTGCTTTCGATGATGTTCGGTCAACTGTGTAACCGCGAGGGTTTACGTGATTTAGTCGTTGCCCTTGAGGCTCATCAAGGCAAGCTTTACCACCTCGGCATGGGGAAAAGCGTTACTCGAAGCAACCTTTCTAAAGCCAACGAAAATCGGGATTACCGCATCTTTGAGGACTTCGCTTTTTACATGATCAATGAGGCCAGAAAGAAGCGAGCGACCAAGATTTTTGACCTGGACGACAACGTCTACGCCTTCGATTCCACGACCATCGACTTGTGCCTCGAGGTGTTCTGGTGGGCCAAATTTCGCAAGCATAAGGGCGGAATCAAAATGCACACTTTGTATGATATCGAAACACAAATACCTGCATACGTGCACATTACACCAGCGTCAGTGCATGACAGCAAAGTGATGCCGGAGATACCGTACGAGAAGGATGCTCACTATATCTTCGACCGAGGTTACAACGATTTCGGGAACCTTTACAAGATTCACCAGATAGAGGCCTTCTTCGTGGTCAGGGCGAAACGCAATGTCAAATTCAAGGCAGAGAGATGGAAAAGAAGACATCCTGAAAACGTGCTTTCGGATGCCGTCGGACACTTCACCGTTTATAAAAGCGCTAAGGTCTATCCCGATGAGATAAGAAAAGTCGTCTATGTAGACCCGGAAACGGACAAGGTGTACATCTTTCTGACGAACGATTTTGAGTCTGATGCCTTGACCATCGCGCTGCTCTACAAATACAGGTGGAGCATCGAGTTGTTCTTCAAATGGCTC
>JAFQZK010000035.1 GCA_017405965.1 Muribaculaceae bacterium
CTCGGCGTAGCCAATTGAACTAATTGGCATCCGCATTCAATTGTAACGAATGAAACTAATTGCATCCGCATTCCGACCAACTGGAGTGCGGATGCAATATTGTTTTAGTTGTTATAGTTGTTTTTAAAATCTTGGCGTCTTCGTGCCTTAGCGTGGGGCGGGTGGGTGCGGCCACGCCAAGGCGAGGCCCTACAACGCGTCAGCCTCTTTAACCTTTAACCTTTAACCTTTAACCTGTTCGCGCCAGCGAGCACTCCCTTTTACTTGGCGTCTTAGCGCCTTAGCGTGGGGCCCTGGTTGCGGCCACGCCAAGGCGAGGCCCTACAACGCATCAGCCTCATTAACCATTAACTTTTAATCTGCTCGCACCAGCGAGCATCAGGCGAGCATAAAAAAGATTTTTTTGAAAAAATTTGCCCAAATGAAAAAGAAAGAGTAATTTTATTGCCTGAATCAAGCAAGATGCCATGTCGATGGCACGATTATTGCTTGTAGTGACATTACTAAGACAGTTTTAATTCTTAAATTTACAGACAGATATGAAACCGATTAACATTGTAATGGCAGTCGTGGGCGGCGCAATCGCCGGCGCGGCAGTGGGTTTGCTTTTTGCCCCCGAGAAAGGTGACGATACCCGCAAGCGTATCGCAGATGCATTGCGTGAACAGGGCGTGAAGCTCAAAGGCTCCAAGCTCGATAACCTCGTTGATGACATCGCCGAGGAGATCAAGGACAAGTTGGATTAATAATATTTAATTGAATAGTAAAATGAGAGGATTAAGCTTATTGTATGCATTCCTGGGCGGCGCACTCGTCGGTGTTTCGGCTGCCATCCTGTTTGCCCCCGAGAAAGGTTCCGACCTGCGCAGTCGCATCAAAGAGATGCTCAAGAAGAACGGCATCGACTTCAGCGACGACGAGGTGGAGCAGCTGGTGAAGCAGATCAGCGCCCAGATCGAGGACTGACAAAATTACACATCACGTGACAGGTGGTGTCACCCTGTAGTGACACCGCCTGTCGGTGGTTGTCTTTTTGTCGGCTGTTAACACCTAACCTCTAAACTTCAAATCTGCAAAGGCGGGTTTGAATAAAGAAGCATGAACGAGATAGATTATAAAAAACTGTTCAACGAGGCGCGCAAGTTTTTTGCCCTCGAGTGGGATTACACCAAGCTCACGGCGGTTGAGAAGCTGGCCATCTTGCTGTCGGCATCGGCATTTGTCATTGTGGTCATCATCATCTGCACCTTTGCCTTGAGCTACTTGTTCTCGGCCCTGATCACCGTCCTGGCCGGTGCGCTGGGATGCACCTGGGGTGCACAGCTCATCGCTGCTGTGCTGCTGTTGTTGCTGCTGCTGGTGGTGTTTGCCTTCAAGAAGCAGCTCATTGTTGATCCCATTACACGATTTGTGAGTAAACTGTTCCTAAAACCCGAAGACAATGAGTGATACCGATATCAACAACGTCGCCCCGTCGATCAATGACGAGTCGGGTGATTGGCAGGGCATGACACTTGAACAGCTGCGTCGAGCCCGCGCCAAGGCGCTCGTTCGCCGTGAAGTGGGACGCGCCACCATGCAATATAGTATCGACAACGTCAAGGACAACGTTTCGAACAACGGAGTCCGGGCCCTCATGTTCAGCCCCGGAACCGTCTCCCACTTGAAGACGGCCGACTATGTGCTGCTGGGCTTCAGACTCACGCGATGGCTCATGGGATTGCGTAGCGATAACCGCCGTCGTCGCCGTCGCCGTTGACCTTATGGAGGCCGAAAAACATTAAAATATTGCCTTAAAATTCACTTTTTTTAGAAAAAAAGTTGCTGTTATTTTGATTTTATCTATATTTGCAGCCTGAAATCTGCCGATTTCACACGAGTGAGTATATAATTTTTAATGACAATAAATAATTAATATTAGACTGCCTATCGACAAACATTACTCTTATTGACCAAAAATAAATAGTAATGAAAATCTACAAGGACAAGAGCGACGAGCAACTTATCTCGCTGTATGTCGATGGCACTAACGAGGCCTTTGATGAGCTCCTGGAGCGACACAAAGACCATGTTTACATGTATATATATCACTCGGTTAAAAACGAGGATCTCGCCGACGATATCTTCCAAGATACCTTTGTCAAAGTCATCACTACCATCAAGCAAGGCCGATATGTCGAGAATGGACATTTCGCCGCATGGATTACACGCATCGCCCACAATCTGATCATTGACTACTACAGGCTCAGCAGGGCCGAGAATGTCCAGTCGACCGATGATGAGGAGATCAACATCCTGAACCGCAAGGAACTGTCCGAGCGGACTATCGAGGACAATATGGTGACCGACCAGATTCACAGCGATGTGCGTCGCTTGATCAAGGAATTGCCCGTGAGCCAGCGCGACGTGCTGGTGATGCGTTACTACAAGAACATGAGCTTCAAGGAGATAGCCGACACCCTCAACGTGAGCATCAACACGGCTCTGGGTCGCATGCGCTATGCCATTCTCAACTTGCGCCGCATTGCCTCCGAGAACAATATCATCCTCACCGTGTAGTAGGGCTCGAAACATCACATTACAGTATAAAATAACTTGAATTCGATGAAATTATTGATTGTCAATCAGTGCGTTGGCAATTCCCCCTCTAAGATTAGAGGGGGCAGGGGGCGTTGACATCCCAAGAGGAAGCGCTTTGAGGGTAAGTCATACTCCTCCGGCGCACTCCCCCTCCTCCGCCCTAACGGGCACCTCCCCCCAGGCGGGGGAGGAATTCCACCTCCTCAAGTAGGAGGCGATGAGTATCAGCAACTTATTCTCATCGAACTCACGTTAAAATGCGAGAGGCAAGATGGATCCACGTTCCGTCTTGCCTCTCGTGTGTTATCGTGGCGCCCCCTCCCGATATCAAGGGCAGCAGGGGCAGGGCAGCAGGGGCCGCAAGTCGCGCTCAAAAATGTCGCGCCTGATGATGCGGTAATGCGGAGAGTAGGCCTCGCGGTAGTCGGGCGAGTGGCTGATGGCATATCGTCCCTGGGCCAGCACCCCTTCGATAAATTGCTTGTCCTCGTCGCAGTGGGGCAGGGTGATGCCCATCTTGCCGATGGCGTCGACGATTTTGTTCCAGCGAGTTGCCCAACTCTCTACTGTGGGGCGCTCTGCGCTGTTGGCACTGGCGATGAAGGCCTCGAGAAGCGTCTCGGCAGGTATGAAACCCTCCTTGACGACTCTGAGGCTCACGCGCACATAGTTCCCGCTTATGCCGCAAGGCTCATAGTACCAGGGCAACATCTCGTGGCTGTTGCTCGTGTTGAGCTCCTGCTCAAGATAGGCCCTGACCGATGCGGTGTCGTTCACCAGGTGCTCGGCACCCATGTAGTCTTGAAAACATGATTTGTAGATGTCGAGCAACCGCGCTTGGGGGTACTGTTCCAGCATCGCTGTCACAAAACCCTCGACCTCTTGGCCCAAGCCGGCTAGGCAGCTGGCCGCTATCAGGATGGCACTCATGATGATTCTCATAGGGGGGATTATCTTTTTGTCAATCTCTTGTGTCTCATTCCTTAATCCGCGTCAGTCGGCAATCATCTCCAGGAATTGGTCCTCGTTGATGATGTCGATGCCCAGTTTGCGGGCCTTTTCCAGTTTGGCGGGTCCCATGTTCTCACCGGCCAGGATGAAACTGGTGGCGCTAGAGATGCTGCTCACGTTCTTGCCTCCGTTCTGCTCGATCATCGCCTTGTACTCTTCGCGTGAGTGCTTGGCGAACACACCGCTGATGACCACTTTCTTGCCCAGCAGTTTGTCGGTTTGGCCGGCTGTCTCCTCCTCGGTGAGCGCCATTTGCAGGCCGGCTGCTTTCAGTCGATCGACGATGACGCGGTTGCGCTCCTCGGCAAAGAAATCGACGATCGACTGGGCGATCTTGGGGCCGATCTCGGGGATGGCGGCAAGTTGCTCGGCAGGCATCGTCATCAGTGTGTCGATGTCGCGCGTGTGGCGGGCAAGCACCTTGCCGGTCGTCTCGCCTACAAAGGGGATGGAGAGGGCGAAGATGACGCGTGCATAGGGCACGCTGCGACTGGCCTCCACGCCGCGCAGGATGCGCTGTGCACTCTTCTCCTGGAAGCGGTCGAGTGTGACGAGTTGTTCCTGGGTCAGGTCATACAGGTCGGCCACATCGTTCACCAGGCCACTTTTGTTGAGGATGACGGCCACTTCCTCGCCGATGCCGTCGATGTCCATCGCGTGCCGTCCCACGAAGTGCTCGATGCGACCGCATATCTGCGGCCCGCAGCCCCACTTGTTGGGGCACACCCATGCCGCCTCGCCCTCGACGCGCTGCAACGGTGTGCCGCACGACGGGCAGTGGGTGACAAAGGCGATGGGCTGGCTGCCGGGCTGGCGCCGTTTCTCGTCCACGCCCACGATCTTGGGGATGATTTCGCCGCCCTTTTCCACGTAGAGCATGTCGCCCTCGTGGATGTCGAGCTGCTGGATGATGTCGGCATTGTGCAGCGAGGCACGCTTGACGATGGTGCCGCTCAGCAGCACGGGATCCAGGTTGGCGACCGGCGTGATGACACCCGTGCGTCCCACCTCGAACGAGACATGTTGCAGCTTGGTACATTCGCGCTCGGGGGCGAATTTATAGGCGATGGCCCAGCGGGGTGACTTGGCAGTGGCGCCCAGATTGAGTTGCTGGCGCAGCGAGTTGATCTTGAACACGAGACCGTCGGTGGCGACGGGCAGTTTCTTGCGCTCCACATCCCAATGGGCGATGAAGTCCTTCACCGCATCGATGCTGGGCAGGATGGACATCTCGCCCGTCTTGAAGCCCCAACGCTGCAACGCCTTGATGCTGTCGTAGTGGGTCTCGAAGGGCAGGTTGTCGCCCAGCAGGAAGTAGAAGATGGCATCAAGGCCACGGCGGGCGACCTCGGCGCTGTTCTGTAGTTTGAGCGTCCCGGCTGCAGCGTTGCGCGGGTTGGCAAACAACGGCTCCTCGTTGAACTCGCGCTCCTTGTTGAGCTTCTCGAAGCTCGTCCACGGCAACAGAATCTCGCCCCTCACCTCAAACTTCTTGGGCAGGTCGATGAATCCCTTGATTTCCAGCGGCACGCTCTTGATGGTGATGACGTTGGCCGTCACATCGTCGCCCTGGACACCGTCGCCACGCGTCACGGCCCGCACCAGTCGGCCTTGTTCATAGGTCACCGATATCGACGTGCCGTCATACTTCATCTCGCCGACAATCTCGCTGGGTTCGCCACCCAGGCCGTCTTGGGCGCGGCGCAGGAATTCCTGCACCTCCTCGATGCTGTAGCTGTTAGACAGTGACATCATGGGGCGCTCGTGGCGCACCTGGGTGAAACCCTTGCTGATGTCGCTGCCCACGCGCTGGGTGGGTGACAACGGATCTTGATACTGCGGGTAGTCGCGCTCCAGGTCTTGCAGCTCGCGCAGCAAGGCGTCAAACTCCTGGTCGCTCACCGTCGGGGCGTTCAGGACATAGTAGCTGTGGTTGTGGCGGTTAATGATTTCCCGCAATTCTTTGATTCGCTGTTCAAAAAGGTCCATCTTGATGAATGATTTGAGTGTTTTTGATTTCCAAAATTAGTGTTTTTTTCTGAAAAAATGACTGTAATTCGTTTTTTTTCTTAATTTTGCACTCAGTAAATTCATATTGAACGCATAGCCATATTAGTATATATATGAAGAAGCTTTTGAAATGCCTCTTGATTTGCGCTGCGGTGGCCATGATTTCGCTCTTGTCGACGGGATGCATTCGTCAAGACTATTTGATGTTTGAGGATGGAGAGTTCGACGGTGTAGAATTCTCGGATTACGACTTGATACAGAATGCTGAGCTCGAGATGGATGATATAGACCGCAATTGACGGTGTCTCGCCAACTGCCAGTGCTTTGCTATGGTTTTTACACTGTGAAAATCCGTTTTAAAAATAATTAACAGGGCCCTATGTTATGATACTTAGCCAATTAGTTAATACTGATTTGGTCAAAATGTCATAGTTTGTTGCCTTTTTAACATTTTGTTAAAGATTATTTTTATATATTTGCAGCCAATTATAAAATAATGTCACCGCTTGGCACTGTCAAGGGACGACAAAACAGAACTAAGATATTTGTATATGAACTTATTAGAGAATAAGTTAGCGCGATATGATGAGCCGCAGAAGGCGAAGGCCGCGGGCATCTATCCCTATTTTCGTGCTATCTCGAGTGAACAGGACTCCGAGGTCATCATGAATGGCAAACGGGTGCTCATGTTCGGTTCCAACTGTTACTCGGGTCTGGTCAACGATGAGCGCATCAAGCAAGCTGCCATCGAGGCAACCCAGAAATACGGCACCGGATGTGCCGGATCTCCTTTCCTGAACGGTACGCTCGACCTCCACAAGCAGCTCGAGCGCAAGCTGGCCGATTACGAGGGCAAGGAGGACGCGATGATTTACAGTACGGGCTTCGGCGTGAACCTGGGCGTGATTTCCACGCTGACGGGTCGCGAAGACTATATCCTTTGGGACGAGCAAGACCACGCCTCGATCATCGAGGGCCGTCGCCTCTCGTTTTCCAATTCCTTGAAGTACAAGCACAACGACATGGCATCGCTCGAGGCTCAGCTCAAGAAGTGTGAGCCCGACCGTGTCAAGCTCATCGTCACCGACGGCGTCTTCTCGATGGAGGGCGACGTGTGCAAGCTCCCCGATATCGTGGACCTGGCGCACAAGTACAACGCCAGCATCATGGTCGATGAGGCTCACGGCATCGGCGTGTTCGGCGAGGGCGGTCGCGGCGTCTGCGACCACTTCGGCCTGCGCGACGAGGTGGACCTGATCATGGGCACCTTCTCCAAGTCGATTGCTTCGTTGGGCGGCTTCATTGCCACCAGCAAGGTGATCACCAACTACCTGCGTCACCATTCCCGCAGCTACATCTTCACCGCCAGCATCACCCCCGCATCGACGGCAGCTGCGATGAAGGCCATCGATATCATGCTCAATGAGCCCGAGCGCCAGGAGCACCTCTGGAAGATCACTCACGAGGCGTTGCAGGGATTCCGCGACATGGGATGTGAGATCGGTCACACCGAGACTCCCATCATCCCGCTGTTCATCCGCGACAACAACAAGACCTTCGCCATCACGCGCGACCTGTTGAACGAGGGCATCTTTGTCAATCCCGTCGTTTCGCCCGCTGTTGCGCCCAACGACACGCTCATCCGCTTCAGCCTCATGGCTACCCACACCCACGAGCAGGTGGCCTTCGCCCTGGAGAAGATCCAGAAGGTCTTCCGTGCCTACGGACTCGTGCCTTGATTCAGCACATCGATCTTGATATAAATAAGGTGAAGCCGCGCAATCAGCGTGGCTTCATTTGTTCTCTGATGCCCGTGAAAACGGGAAATGCCCGATTTTTAGCCCCTATAAAGAAAAAAATATCGAAAAATACTTGTCCGTTAAAATTGTATTAGTAATTTCGCAACATCAAATTCTAGACACAACAACGTTTTAGCATTATGATTTACAAATTTGTCATAGTATCGGACGAGGCCGATAATTTCAAATTGCAGATTGCCATCGACTCAACGGCAACCTTCATGCAGCTGCGCAACATCATTCTTGACTCGGCAGGTTACGGCAAGGACCAGATGGATTCCTTCTATATCTGTGATGACGAGTGGAGCAAGCAGAAGGAGGTCACCTGCATGGATATGGGAACCGAATCCGATGAGGACATCTGGATCATGGACGATACACAGCTCGACGAGCTCCTCGAGGACGAGGGACAGAGAATGAAATTTGTCTTCGACTACATGACCGAGCGTTTCTTCAAGGTGAAACTCAAGGAAGTCATTCCCGGCAAGAACTTGCACGACCCCTTGTGCGAGAGCAAGATCGGCAACCCGCCCACCGAGAATGTGGACATCTCCGAGTTCATCACGATTCCCAAAATCCCCGATGCCAGCAACATCGATCCCATCGACAAGAGCGAGTTCTACGGCGACGAGGAGTACGATCAAGAAGAGATCTCCGACTTCGAGGAACTGGACAACCTCGACAACGATCATTACAACTTCTAGGGAAATCCAGGGAAGCACAGCAATTCAAAAAAGAGGAATATTTTTGTGACCTCGATAAAATTGACTACTTTTGCAAGGTAAAGCAAGCTCATTATCATCATTTAAGGTCATTATAGGTTATGAAAAAATTAGTTTTATTGCTCGCGATATTTGCTGCTCTGTTCGTGACATCGTGTGTCAAGGAATCGCAGCAGCCCCCTCAAGACAACGTGCTCGAGGATACCGACACCGTGCAGGTCGATTCGGCTGTGCTCGTGTCAGGAGTTGCCATCGACGGCGCCATGAACAGTATCTTCCTCAAGGTCGGTGACGACACCGTTCAATTCAACTATCCTGACCTTGACAGCGACCATCGTCAGTCGTGGGAAATGGGCGACTCGGTAACTATCCGTTACTATGTCACCGAGAATGGCGACAGCATCACCGACGTCATTAACGAGTCCGATGCTTAGTGCGAAATATTGCTGATTTTCAGCAAATTGCGGTAGTAGCTCAGTTGGTAGAGCATCAGCTTCCCAAGCTGAGGGCCGCGGGTTCGAGTCCCGTTTACCGCTCATTATTGGGTGTTGTCAGGCAAGATGACTTTGCGTTGTCTTGCCTGTTTGCTTTGATGTGAATAGGGGCTGATGTGAGGCTGAATTTTGTCTATTCGTCAGAAAGGATTATCTTTGTGGGATAATTTAACGATGATGCCTATGCAACGAATGAATTGGAATCGTCTCATCTGTGACAAGCGGTTGGGGCTGGAACATTATCACGACGAGAAGGGTGGGGTGCGCAGCGACTTTGAGCGCGACTACGACCGCCTGGTGTTCTCGTCACCCTTCCGCCGATTGCAGAACAAGACACAGGTGTTTCCGCTGCCCGACAGCATCTTTGTGCACAACCGCCTGACGCACAGCCTTGAGGTGTCGAGCGTCGGCAAGTCGATGGCCCGCGAGGTGGTCATCCGCTTGATGCCGCGGTATGCCGGCGAGCCGTGGGCCGAGAAATTGCGCGACATCGGCGAGATTGTCGCTGCCGCTTGTCTGGCCCATGACCTGGGCAATCCTCCCTTCGGCCACTCGGGCGAGAAGACCATCGGAGCCTATTTCAGCGAGGGCAAGGGACTGGAATTCAAGGACAAATTCACGGTGGAGCAATGGAACGACCTCATCCACTTCGAGGGCAACGCCAACTCGTTGCGCACGCTGGTGCACCAGTTCAAAGGCCGGCGTCCGGGCGGCTTCGCCATGACCTATTCGACACTGGCCTCGATCGTGAAATACCCTTATTCATCGATGCATGCCGGCAAGAATGGCAAATTCGGTTTCTTCACTACCGAGAAGGACATCTTCAAGCGCATTGCCGATGAGCTGGGGTTGATCCTGCTTGACGAGGATCGCTACTGCCGTCATCCGCTCGTCTATATTGTCGAGGCGGCCGACGACATCTGCTACCAGATCATGGACATCGAGGACGGACATAAGCTTAAGATCATCGGCACCGACGAGACCATCGACCTCTTGCTGGGATTCTTTACCCGGGAGCGCCAGGACCACCTGCGCCAGCACATGGCACGGGTCGCCGACCCCAACGAGAAGATCGCTTATCTGCGCTCGTGCATTGTGGGTCTGCTGGTCGAGCAGTGTGCTGCCGCCTTTGTTGACCACGAGGATGAAATAATGGAGGGGCGTTTCCATGACAGCCTCATCGACTGCATCGACCCGCTGGCTGCCGGAGCCTATCAGGCGTGCAGCGAGTTGGCTCAGCAGCGCCTTTACCGTGCCGGCTATGTCGTTGACGTGGACCTGGCGGGTAACCGCATCATCAACCTGCTGCTCGAGAAGCTCATCGAGGCGGTGATGCACCCCGAGCGCAACTACTCGCAGCTGCTGATGAACAAGTTCCCGCAGCAGTATGACGTGCATGCGCCCACGCTCTTCGAGCAGGTGCAGGCCGTGCTCGACCACATCAGCGCGATGACCGACGTGTATGCCCTCAATCTTTATCGCCAGCTCGACGGCATTTCCCTGCCCACGGTATAAAAAACTAAAGATTACTAAGGCCTAGGGACGCTTCTCACTCATGACAAATTCCAGCGTTCCACCCGCCATGATGTCTTGATGCCTGAGTTTGAAACCCTGTAGCCGCTTGCCGTTGAGGCGGATTTCCTTGACGTAGATACCCTTGTCACCCTTGCGGATGATGGTAAATTCCTTGTCACCAGCCAGGTGCAGCGTGGCACGCTGGAACAATGGCGTACCGGTGACATATTCGGCAGCGCCCGCATTGAAGGGATAGAAGCCTAATGCCGAGAAAATGTACCAGGCCGACATCTGTCCGCAGTCATCGTTGCCCGCATAGCCTGCCGGAGTGGCATTATAGAATTCGGAGCGCACTTGGTTGACCAGTTCTTGAGTGCGCCAGGGGCGATCGACGAAGTTGTAGAAATAGACGGTGTGGTGGCTGGGTTCGTTGCCGTGGGCATACTGGCCGATAAACGCCGAGGCATTGCCGTTAGTCTCACGATTGACGGTGGTGAGGCTGAAATTTTCATCTAATTTCTTAAGAAATGCTTTCTTACCACCCATGAGCTCGATGAATTGTTCGGGTGCATGAGGCACAAACCACAGGTATTGCCAGGCGTTCCCCTCAATGAAGCTGTTGTCCTCATAGCTGAGCGGGTCAAATGGCTCGGCCCATTGTCCCTTGTCGTCACGTGCTCTGAAGAACCCCGTTTTTTCATCATACAGGTTTTTATAGTTAGTCGCCCTCTGGGCAAAGTGATCATAGTCGTCTTTGTGTCCCAGACGCGCGGCAACGGCAGCGACGCACCAGTCGTCAAACGCCTGCTCCAGTGTGATGGAAACCGAAGATCCTTGCTTGTTGCAGGGCATGTAGCACAGTGCTTCCCACAGGTCAAACGGCGAGTTGGTGTGCGGCCTTGTGCTGCTCTCGACCATTGCTCGATAGGCTTTCTCAACATCGATGCCGGGAAGGTCGGCAAGAATGGCGTCGGCGATGACCGGGATGGCATGGTTGCCTATCATGCAGTAGTTCTCTTGTCCCCACAGGTCCCAGATGGGCAGGTAGCCATAGGTGTCGTGATGGCGCACCATGTCGTTGACAAACTGTGCCGCCAGGTCGGGTTTGAGCAAGAGGTAAAGCGGATGCGCGGCGCGGAAGGTATCCCACAGCGAGAATGTGGAGTGGTAACTCTGGCCCTTGGGCATCTGGCGTATCTCGTAGTTGGTGTCCATGTATCGGCCATCGACATCGCTCATGGTGTTGGGCTGCAACAACACGTGGTAGAGTCCGGTGTAGAAGATCTGCTTTTGCTCATCCGTGCCGTCAATATCGATGCATGACAGCTGCCGCTGCCACTCGTCGTGGGCTTGACTGACATATCGGTCAAAATCCCAGCCCGGGGCTTCGGCAGCGAGGTTGCGACGTGCGCCGTCGATATCGACCGCCGAGAGGGCGACCTTGACCGTCAATCGGCTGTCACCGGCCGTGTCAAACGACAGGGCGCAGCGCAGCGTGCGTCCGTTGATGACCGTTGCATCACCCACTGTGCGCGTGCCGTCCATGAGCAGGTGCCCGGTGATGGGACGGGAAAACTCGGCACGGAAATAGACTTTGCGCAGCTTGGCCCAGCCGGTGATGACGCGGTAGCCTTCCACCGTGTGGTCATCGACAAGGCGGAGCTGGGCTTGGATGATGTCATAACTGCGGCGCCCGCTATAATAGGCTTGGCCGCGAAAGGTGGAGTGGTCGAGGTCAAGAATGACCTGTTGCGGCTTCCCTTGGGTGAAAGTATAGCGGTGGATGCCAGCACGGGTAGTGGCGCTGAGCTCGGCTTTTACTCCGCTTTCCCGAAGTACAACCATATAGTATCCTGGGGATGCCGCTTCTTGCTCGTGTGAAAAAGTCTGCCCGAAGTTGCCTGTCGCCAGATACTCAGGAGTCACATTCCAGGTCACTGGCATGAGCGAGATGTCAAACAGGTCGGTACAGCCCGTGCCGCTCAAGTGGGTGTGGGAGATGGCGTAGATGCTGTCGCGGTTGTAATCATAGCCTGAGCAGGGATCCCAAGTCACCATCTGTTCGGTGTCGGGACTCACCTGCACCATTCCCTGTGGCATTGTGGCTCCGGGGAACGTGCTGCCGCTCAAGGCGCCGGTGTCATCGGTCTGCGTGCCGATAAACGGATTGACATATTGGGTGTAATCGGTTGTGGTGGCTTGGAGCAGCAATGTGCTCCACAGGGCTAAGAGTAGGATAGTCTGTTTCATATAGATAGCGTAGCAGTTGGATTATCACATTTGGATAAATTTGGCTGCGCCTCAGCAATTGAGCGTGCACTCTCATTGCGTTCGGCTTGCACAAATTTTGTGGTGACAAAATTAAAAAAAATTAGTGCAAGTCGAATACAGAACAAAAGAATTCATTCTTTTTTATGTTGAGACGCTGCCGAATTTATCCAAAAATCGCAGTTTTTTTAGTAATTTTGCACCAATATTTGTTAAAGCCGAATACCATAAAGTTCACTTTAATGGTTGAGGCGCCGCCAAGTTTATCCAAAAAATAAAAAATGTGACTCTATGGGACTCATTGACGATAGCAAACGCATCAACGAAATAGACCAGCAACAGGAACGCGCCATCCTCGTGGGACTGATTACTCCCCAACAAGGCGAAGCCAAAGCCAAGGAGTATCTTGACGAACTCGAGTTCCTGGCCGAGACGGCAGGCGCAGTCACCGTGCACACCTTCCTGCAGCGCTGCGACGGACCCAACAGCACCTCCTATGTAGGCAAGGGCAAACTCGAGGAAATCGTCGCCTATGTCGAGCAAAACAATATCAACCTGGTCATCTTCGACGACGACCTCACACCCAAGCAGGTCGCTTTCATCGAGAAGGCCGTCCAGGTCAAGACGCTCGACCGCACAAGCCTTATCCTTGACATTTTTGCCAAGCGCGCACAGACCGCCAGCGCCAAGATGCAGGTCGAACTCGCCCAATACCAGTACCTGTTGCCGCGATTGGCTGGTATGTGGACTCACTTGGAACGTCAGCGAGGCGGTATCGGTCTGCGCGGCCCCGGTGAGACTCAGATCGAGACCGACCGCCGTATCGTAAAGACCAAAATCGCCTTGCTCAAGCAGAAACTCCAACAGCTTGACAAGCAGATGGTCACTCAGCGCAAGAACCGTGGCAAGCTCACCCGCATCGCTCTCGTGGGCTACACCAATGTGGGCAAATCCACCTTGATGAACGTGCTGAGCAAGAGCGAGGTGTTTGCCGAGAATAAGCTCTTCGCCACCCTCGACACCACAGTGCGCAAGGTGGTGATCTCTAACTTGCCTTTCCTGTTGACCGATACAGTCGGATTCATCCGCAAGTTGCCCACCCACCTGGTGGAATCCTTCAAGAGCACCCTCGACGAGGTGCGCGACAGCGATATCCTCGTCCACGTCGTTGATATTTCCCACCCCCAGTTCGAGGAGCAGATCGAGGTGGTGAACCGCACCCTGCAAGAGGTGTGTGACGCGGGCGACAAGGAGATGATCATGGTGTTCAACAAGATTGACCAGTTCACCCATGTCCCCAAGGACGAGGACGACCTCACACCGCGCTTGCGCGAGAACATCCCTCTCGAGGAACTGGAGGAAACCTGGATGGCACGCATGGGCGAGAACTGCGTCTTTATCAGCGCCAAGAAGCAGCAGAACATCGACGGCCTCAAGAAGTTGCTCTACAACAAGGCCAAAGCCGTCCACACCGCCCGCTTCCCCTACAATGACTTCCTCTTCCAGACCTACGACGACCTCACCGAGGACGAATAATGAATCTTATTTAGGGCTAGGGCCTTTCAGTAATTCTGTTTACTAATACCATTGTTAATGTTATGATAATAAGTAACTGGTTCTTGAGAGTTTTTATAGCGCTCAACTTTATCGTTGCGTCATTAAATGTGTGGGCAGCCAATGTCGGGGCCGATGACGCTCACAACAAGGCGTTGCAGTTCCTGAATAATCGTCAGGGACGCATCATGTCTTCTGGTCCTCGACAACTGACGCTTGTACATTCCGAGAGATCCAATGCCGATGCACGCCTAGCCGATTACTATGTGTTCAATGCCGATGACGGCAGCGCGTTTGTAATCGTGGCCGGTGATGACCGCGCTGTTGACGTACTGGCCTATGGTTCTCGTGCCATCGACATGAATGATGTGCCTTGCAACATGCAATGGATGCTGAAGCATTACAAGCAGCAGATGGACTACTTGCGCACTCATCCCGATATGGGCCTGAAGACAGCAGCCAGGCAGAACTCCCTAGTGGTGTCTCCGCTCGTCTCGTGCACATGGAACCAGCGTTCGCCCTTCTACAACCAGTGCCCCACCAGCGGCACTCAGCATTGCCTGACGGGATGTGTGGCCACGGCGATGGCTCAGGTGATGTACTACTGGAAATATCCCGAATCGGCTCCCCCATTGGATGGCTATACCTCGGAGATCAACGGTATCACAGTCGGGGCTTTGTCCGGTGGTGCATTTGATTGGGACAATATGCTTGACGTGTATCCCACCAATGCCACCACCGAGCAGAAGAATGCGGTGGCGATGCTCATGCGCTATTGCGGACAAGCCTGTTACATGGCTTATGGCACCAGCGGAAGCGGCGCCTATAGCGATGATGAGTTGGAAGGCATGAAGACATTTGGCTACAACGAGGCCGCATTGCTGCTCGACCGTGACGATTATTCGGCCGACGAGTGGGCTGCTATGATTGAGGAACAACTCGCTGCCGGTTGCCCCATTCTGTATGGTGGCGTGGACGCCTACAAGAATGCGGGGCATGCCTTTGTCGTGGATGGCTGCGGTGGCGGCATGTATCATATCAACTGGGGGTGGAGCGGATCAGGCGACGGCTATTTTATGCTCGATGCTTTCACCACGATGAATCTCATCTATTCCAGTGGGCAGCAGATGCTGTATCAGGTGTACCCGACGGGGTACTTCTATGACAAGCATGCCGCGTTCTTGGAACAGGCGACCAATGTCAACTCAACCTCGTTCACTGCATCGTGGTCCGATGCCACGCCCGGCGACTGGGTAACCGATTACACGCTCTATGTCCAACCCTATGACCCCACGGCCCATGAAGTAGTGCTCAATGAGACCTTTGCGGCGATTGATGTCAATATAGATGCTACTACAGCACTGTCGGCCAGCAAAGTAGGCAATTATTGCGACAATCCTGGCTGGACGGGTAATTTCGTCTATCTGGGTGCCGGAGGATGCTTTATTGTCGGTGGACAGAAGTATGTGGGCTCCCTGACAACACCGGCGCTGCAGGCTGGAGCCGACGGCAAGATTACCCTCAGGTTCAATGCCCGCTATTTTGGTACCGACAACAGCGTAGCCCTCGTGACCTGTGGCGACACGCAATTGAGCATCCCGTTGGCACGCATGGCAACAGATTACACCGTGGTGTTTGAGAATGTCGAGGATGGGGCCAAGGTGACCTTTGGCTGCACCGGCAGGGCATCGCGGTTCTATCTCGACGATGTGGTGGTGACGACTGGCGATGACCGAGACCCGGTAGATGCCGGATTTCTCGTTATCCCAGATATCACGACCAAGGATTACACAGTGACGGGACTGGAAACAGGGATGACCTACAGGTACCAGCTCGTTACCCGATTTGCCGACGGCGTGACCAGGAAATCCAATATGCAACTCGTGACCTTGCTCGAGCAACAAGTGCACAGTTTCACGCTGGGCGACGTCAACCATGACAATGACGTGAATGTGAGCGATGTAGTCTCACTCATTTCCTCGGTGGTGGGCGATCAAAGCAATGTATGTGAAATCTGTGCCGATATCAACGGGGATGGCTCCATTAATGTGTCCGATGTGACCGCCCTCATCAATATCATCATGAACCAATAGTGTCCGTTATAACGCTAAAAAAATACTGACATGGCGAACCCGAAAACAAAACAAGAGTTATTGGCATCCATGGCCGATGCTTATGCCAAATTGTGTGAGCAGATAGCCAAAATGAGCGACGAGGAAAAGGCAGCCTCCTTTGATTTCGCCGCCGATCCCAAAAAATGCGGTGTGCGTTGGCAATATGACCGCTGCCTGCGCGACTTACTCATTCACCTCCACGAGTGGCAGGTGCTGATGCGTGAATTTGTGCAGAATATCCGTGAGGGTCACCCCAAGGATTATCTGCCTGATGAATATCGCCGCAACTACCACGAGATGGACAAGATGCTGGTCGAGAAACACCAGGCAACCGCGTTGGAAGAATCCCAGCGCCTGCTGCAGCAAACCCATGACGAAATGCTGAGCCTGGCCGACAGTTTCACCGAAGAGGAACTCTTCACCAAAGGCTATTACAAGAATACCTACACCACGACGATGGCGGCCTATTTTGTAAGCGTCACCACCAGCCCTTACGGCCAGGCGATGAAACTCCTCAAGACCCACCAGAAGAATTGTAGGAAATAAAACGTCACTTATTGGTTGATGAAGGTAGAATGTAAATGCTTAAATCACCTCTAACCTCTAACCTCTAACCTTTAACCTCAAGGATTATAATAGTCCTTGTTATAGAAGTCGAGCAGTTCCTGGATGTGACGATAGGCCTCGGCGGCGGGACCGTCGGGGTCGAGTTCCATCGATTCGAGGTAACTGTTGAGCGCCATGCGCACGTTGCCGTTCTGCCTGTAGGCGTTGCCGCGCAAGTAGTAGGCGGTAGCGAGTGTCTCACGGCCTACGGTCTTGTTCTCCACGATTTCGTTGGCGGCCTCAAGAGCCTGTTCGCCCTCGCTGCGTGACAGCATTTCTTTGATTTCCTGTATGGTTTTCATCTTGTTCATTGTTTTATTGGGCAAAATTACACCAAGTTCACGAAAAATACATTACCTTTGCTAAAAAATATATTCGATTGACAATGGAAACAATAAATGACAACAACAAGGACCAGCAGCGTCTGGGCCAACTCAAGAACCTCGTGATGCTCGCTTCGGCCGATGATAAACTCACCGACTCGGAGTTGGCGGTGCTGCTCGCCGTGGCTTCGCGCGAGAACATCACTCCCGAAGAATTCAATAAGGTCATCGATGATCCCGACAGCGTGACAATTACCTTGCCCGAGGACGAGGAGACCAAATTGGCTTATCTGCGCGACATGGTGGCTATGTTGATGGTGGATGGTGAACTTGATGAGCAAGAAATGGCCATCTGCAAGATCTATGCGATGGCATTGGGTTATCGAGGCTCTATCGTTGACGGCATGATAGCTGGTGTTATTGATAACCTGGATGCCGAGGATTCTCCTTGCGCCCAACCGGGAGCATGACGCCATGATTGTCGTTAACCTCGATGTGATGATGGCACGTCGCAAGATGTCGCTCAACGAATTGAGTGAGCGCGTGGGCATAACCATCGCCAATCTGTCCAATCTCAAGACAGGCAAGGCCCGGGCGGTGCGCTTCTCTACGCTGGATGCCATCTGTCGTGCACTTGACTGTTCGCCAGGCGACATCCTTGAATATCGCGATGATTAATAATCCTGAATCGACTTTAACCTTATGAACAAGTTTTATAGCGTAATCGTGCTTTTGGTGGCCATGTTGTCGTCGATGGCCTGTTTTGCACAGGACGAGGTGGCGAGTTTCGACAGCTACATTGCCGACCTCAATTCCCAGTGTCCTATCGCTTATGATGACTGGACCATAAAGTCTTTCTCTCTGTCAGCCGACACGGTGACACTGGAACTGGAGACGCCAGCAGCGCTTTCCATGTTCCTGCCGATGCTCACCGATGATACACCTGGCGTGAAGCGGATGTGGTTCCGGCAGATGGAGCAGTACGGTGACCGATGGGGCCGTTTGGTTGATGCCCTTGTCGATACCGGCTGTTCGCTTAACCTTGTCGTCATCCCGTTGAATTGCGACGAGGGGGCTGTCATCACTTTTACCCCGTCCGAACTCAAGAAAGAATGATGTGCCGACAGTTGGCACAATTCTTGCACATGACTGATTACGCGGTGATTATGCCGTGTAATGTGTAACCAAGATAATACAGACTAAGAAATGAACAAGAGAACTGTCTTTGCTGGATTGATGGCCTCGGCCCTGTTGATGTTGCCAAGCTGCCAATCGATGAATCAATTCTATGGCACGGCAACCGGCGCTTCGATAGGTGGCATGTTCGGTTCGGCGATTGGTGGTATAGCTGACGGCCCGCGTGGCAGTGACATGGGCACTGTGGTGGGCATGGCGATCGGTGGCATTATCGGTGCCGCTGCCACAGCTCCCAGAACCGATAACGGCAACTATCGCTCGTCCGATTACTACTATGACTACGACATGGACGATTACCGCCAAAACAATGTCTACAGTCCCTTCGCCAACATCGAAATTGTGGAACTGCGTTTTGTCGAAGAGAACAACAATGGTGCTCTGGACGCCAATGAGCATGCCAAGTTGGTCTTCATCATGCGCAACACTGGTCGCGACTACGTCTATGACATCGCACCCGTGATCACCGTGAGCGGCACCAAGGAGATCTACCTGTCGCCGACAGCCATCGTCAAGGAATTGGGACCGGGCAAAGCCGTGCGCTATCAGAGCGAAATTATCGCCACCAAGAAACTCAAGAACGGAGTCGCCGATTTCTCGATCGGCTTCTCGGACGGCGACAAGCTCTACACCCTGCGCTCATTCCAGTTGCGCACCAACCGACGATAAAGAAAAATAGACCCCTCAAGAGGTCTATCCGTGCCGTGGCTCAGCCACGGCTTTTTTTTGTTCTGTTCTAGGGGTCACAAGATCACGCGACGCGCATTGACAGGCTCGTTGACAAACACGCTGGCAAGAGGCGAGAAATGGTCGGGATCCTCGGTGGTGAAGTAACGGCAGGAGCCGCCGCGGCTGCAGTGTTGCTCGATTTCGGGATGGCGCTGCAGGTAGTCGGCGAGGCTTTCGGCAACGATGGGGCCCTGTTGGATGACCTGAACGCCGGCAGGCATGAATTTGTGGATTTTGTCGATAAGCAGGGGATAGTGTGTGCAACCCAAAATCACCGTGTCGATGTCGGGACAGTCGTTCATCAGCAGGTCGATGTCCTTCTTGACGAAGTAGTCAGCGCCATCACCATTGCTCTCGCGGTTCTCGACCAGCGGTACCCACATTGGGCAGGCATGGCCGTGGACCTTGAAGCCGGGGTACATCCCCTCAATCTCGATGTTGTAGCTGCCGCTGGCGATGGTGCCGGGCGTGCCGAACACTCCGATATGGCCAGTGCGCGTCAGTTCGCCCACCTTTTCCACAGTGGGACGCACGACGCCCAGCACGCGGCGGTTGGGGGCCAGGGTGGGGAGGTCCTGCTGCTGGATGGTGCGCAGCGCTTCGGCCGAAGCGGTGTTGCATGCCAGGATAACCAGGTGGCAACCCTGATTGAACAGATGCTTGACGGCTTGCAGCGTGAATTCATAAACCAGTTCGCGCGAACGTGTGCCGTAGGGGGCCCGTGCGTTGTCACCCACAAACAGATAGTCGTATTGCGGCAGCACCCGCCTGATGTCCCGCAGGATCGTCAGTCCGCCAAAACCCGAGTCAAACACCCCGATGGGAGCCTGTTCACAGCTGTTACCTGTCATCTCATTTGCCATATCGTTGATAATGTGATTACTTTAGCCATGTAATTAATGGCAAAGGTAGTGCATTTTTTGCAAATTTTTCATACCTTTGCAAGTTAAAATGTGATTAATGCAATGATGCAGCCATTCAAGACATATAGCTTGAACCTGAAAGGACGGTTGGTGACCATCGACCGCCCCTGGGTGATGGGCATTATCAACATCACGCCCGACTCGTTCTACAGCGGCAGCCGTGTCAACGACGAGCAGACGCTTGTTGAGCGCGTGAGGGTGATGCTGGCCGACGGAGCCGATGTGCTTGACGTGGGTGCTTGTTCGACCCGTCCCGGCAGTGAGCAAGTGGATAGCCGTGGCGAGATGGAGCGTCTGGATTGGGCACTCGGTATCATCAGGCGTGAGGCGCCCGATGTCATCCTCTCGGTGGACACTTACCGTGCCGATGTGGCTCGTCGCTGTGTGATGGAGTGGGGTGCCGATATCATCAACGACATCTCGGGCGGCACGATCGACGAGGACATGTTCTCGACTGTGGCGAGCCTGCATGTGCCCTATGTGCTTATGCATACCCGCGGGACACCCGAGACGATGGCTTCGCTGACCGACTATGACGACGTTACGGCCGACGTCCTTGAATGGATGGCCCGCCGCATCGACACTTTGCGGCAGTTGGGTGTCGCCGACATCATCTCTGACCCGGGTTTCGGCTTTGCCAAGACGATGGAACAGAACTACGAAATGCTGGCTCGGCTCAACGCATTCCACGCCCTCGATGCCCCCTTGCTGGTGGGCGTGTCGCGCAAACGCATGATTTACACGCCGCTGGAATGCACTGCCGACGATGCCCTGAACGGCACCACTGTCATCAATACGCTTGCCTTGCAGCAGGGCGCTCACATCCTGCGCGTCCACGACGTCAAGGCTGCCGCCGAGGCGGTGAAACTTGTCACGCTGACCCGCCAGTGCGGGATTAACATGAATCAATAAATTACTAAACTATGCCAACATCAATCTTTTCACTGTTCAGTATCAAGGACCTCATCGACATCCTTCTGGTGGCGACCTTGTTGTTTTACCTCTATCGCACGATGAAAGACTCGGGCTCTCTCGACATCTTCGTTGGCGTATTGGCATTTGTTGTGGCATGGGTGGTGATGTACAAGATCATGGACATGCGCCTCATTGGCACGATCATGGACAAGTTCATCGACATCGGTCTGTTTATCCTAGTCATATTGTTCCAAGACGAAATCAAGCGATTCCTGACGGAGTTGGGCTCCAGGCGTGGTCTCAAATTCTTTGAGAAACTGTTCAAGAGCAAGTCCGAGGTCGATGAGGAGAAGAAATGGATCCTGCCGGTGGTCTATGCCTGCATGAATATGGCCAAGACCAAGACCGGTGCCCTCATCGTGGTTCAGCAGACGATTCCGTTGACCGACTATGAGCGCACAGGTGATGTTATCAAGGCCGATATCAATTCACGCCTCATCGAGAATATCTTCTTCAAGAACAGTCCCTTGCATGACGGGGCTTTGATTATCTCAGGTAACAAAATCATGAGCGCGGGTTGCATTCTGCCCGTCTCACACGATACCAACATTCCCCGCTACCTGGGTCTGCGTCACCGTTCGGCGAAGGGCATTTCTCAGGCGACCGATGCCATTGCCATCGTTGTGAGCGAGGAAACGGGACGCATCTCCTATGCCCACAAGGGTGAATTGCACTTGAATCTGTCGAGCACCGACCTCGAGCATGCCCTCGCAGCCCTCGTCGAAAAAGACTAAAGTCTAACGTCTAAAATCCAAATCTATGTTCGACATTGACGGAACACTGGTGAGCCTCGACTTGGTGGAGCGATTCTTCTGCTGCGACCTGGATACCTGCCTGGGTGCTTGCTGCATCGAGGGCGATTCGGGTGCCCCGCTCACCGAGGAAGAATACCAGAAACTCAAGGCGGTTTTGCCCGAGGTGTGGGACTATCTTCTGCCCCAAGCCCAAGAGCAGATCAAGGAACACGGTGTCGCCTTTGTGGATGTAGAGGGCGAACTGGTGACTCAATTGGTGGGTGGCGCAAACTGCGTGTTCACCACCTATGAGCGCGGTGGCATGTGCCTGTGTGCCATCGAGAAGGCCTATCGCGAGGGGCGCATCAATTGGCGCAAACCCATGTCATGCTACCTGTACCCCGTGCGCATCAAGAAGTATCCGGGCTATGAGGCCGTGAATTTCGATCGTTGGAAAATCTGCAAGTGCGCCGAGGTTTTGGGACGCCGTGAGGGCATCCGTCTGTATCAGTTCCTGAAAGAACCTCTGATTGAGCGTTACGGTCAGCAGTGGTATGACACCCTCGTCGCCAACTGCGAACTCTACATCAAGGAATATTTAGAATAGTATTGATAATCAGTCGATAAGTTCTTTTTGTCATGTTCAAGAATATTGTTCTTTTTGTGATGGCGATGGCGTTTGCCGTTTTGCCCATGAAGGCTCAGTTGACGATTGATGGCACGCCGATAATATACGACAAACTCACCAAAACCTATCTGCTTACAGTTCCCGAGTCGGTCTTCGGCTCGACCTATCGTGCTGCGGTCGTCCTCGATGACGGCGTGACCAATGTGAGCGTCAACGGGCAACAGGTGACCGACAGTGTCAATTTTCCGCTTGTCGATGGGGTAACAGGTTACACGCTCAAGTTCAGGAATAAGAACAAAGTGACGACCACCACCCTGTATTTCACTTATCTGCCCATCATGTGCCTGACAGGCTCGTTCACTAACGATTATACCATCGCTCCGGTTGACTTCATCATGCCCGACGGGAATGGTGTGCAGCATTATCGTGCCAAGATCAAGCGGGCTGGCTCATCAACTAACTTGCAATGGATTTATAAACGCAATTTCCATGTGAAATTCGTCGACGATAACGATGAGAAGGAAGATGTCTCTTTCTTCGGATTGAGAAGCGATAACCATTGGCGCTTGGATGCCGGGTCAAGGGACATGATACGTTTTCGCAACTATGCCGCCAACGGATTGTGGGCTGATTTCGGCACCAAGTCCTATTATGCCGACAAGCAGCCAAAGGCCCGCTCTTACATTCGTGGTTCTCATGTCGAGGTGTTCATGAATGGCAATTATCACGGTTTCTACAACTTCTCGGAGTATCTTGACCGCAAGCAGATGAAGCTCAAGAAGTACTCCGAGGAAGAAGTCCTTGCCGATGACAGCGTGACTACTATAACGTCGCAGCAGATTCATGGCTTGATGTGGAAGGCTAAAGACGTTACCGTTCAAACGCTGTTCGTCTCATGTGGCCAGGATCCTGTCGATAACACCGCTGCCAGTTGGGGCGAATGGGAATTGGAATATCCCGAGATTGATGAAGTGTGTCCCACCGACTACAGCGTGTTGTACAATGCGGTGAAATTCGTGTCCCGGAGCAACGATAACGTCTTTCGCGCTGAGGCCAAGAACTATTTTGATTTGCCGGTGCTGGCCGATTACTACATGTTCATTAACGTGGTCTTCGGCATCGATAACACCTGCTCCAACATGGTGCTGGCTTGCTATGACAGCGAGGTGGACAAGAAAATCACTTTTGCCGTCTGGGATATGGATGCGACTGTGGGACAGCACTATCTGGACATCGACGGGTACTACCATGGCGATGAGATTCAGCCCGAGAACGAGTTGGAGGACGTGCCCACCAATATGTGCGACTTGACGTTGAACAGGTTGTTCATGCGTGTCAAGACTCTTCCCGAGTTCCAGCGCCGGGTGGTGAACCGCTACTGGCAGCTGAGGGAGACGATTCTGGACCCCGATAGCCTGGTAGCCCGCTATCGGCGCATATATGACCGCCTCGATGCTGCCGGGGCGCTCGACCGTGAGAGCCAGCGCTGGTCGGGCATCGACGAAATCGAACATCGTGATCTGGTGTTTGACGAGGAAATGGAGTACCTGTGTGACTGGCTGCGCCGGCGTATCGCCTATCTTGACACGCACACGTTTGCCTGCAGGCGTGGCGACACGAACGGCGACGGAGAGGTGACAATCACCGATGTCACGATGCTGATCCAGTATCTGCTCAATGAGTCGAACACCGATGGATTCAACCACATCAACGCCGACGTCAATGCCGATAACGACATCACCGTGACCGATGCCACGATGCTTCTTACCACGCTTCTGGGCCAATAATGGTCGTGGCCTGACGTTACTATTCAACGAAACGCCTTATGAAATGCCTCACACTAAGTCGTTAAGATATTAGTAGAGACGCAGAATTTTGTGTCTCAAGGGTAGCAAAATGGTAATTTCTTCCGATTGGAAACGCAAAATTTTGCGTCTCTACAGGTCTCAGATGGCTAACTCATTGACATCTAAAGTATACTTTCGTCGAACTCACGTTATTTTGTATTGCCACAAACAGGCAATGAGATAAAAACTTAGCGCCTTTGCGCCTTTGCGTGGGGTCAAACGGCTGAATAGTTATTGGCTTGATGCCTGATTATTAAAAAAATCAAAAAAAATCATTGTCAGTTCGGGAATTTGTAGTACCTTTGCCCCGCTTTTCGTAATCTCTGGCAAGAAAATGAGTGGCTTGTGTATATTGCGAAGTGATTATTAACACATTAAATGATATAACAATGGACTTGATTAAAGTTGCAGAACAAGCATTTGCTACAAACAAGCAGCACCCGCAGTTTTTCCCGGGTGACACAATCACGGTAGCATACCGCATCAAGGAGGGTAACAAGGAGCGTATCCAGCAGTACCGTGGTGTGGTGATTAAGATCACTGGTGAGGGTGAGAAGAAGCGTTTCACCGTTCGCAAGATCAGTGACAACATCGGTGTAGAGCGTATTTTCCCGCTCGAGTCTCCGTTCATCGACAGCATCGTTATCAACAAGCATGGTAAGGTGCGTCGCGCCAAGCTGTATTACCTGCGTGGTCTCACCGGTAAGAAGGCTCGCATCAAGGAGCGCCGTATTATCAAGAAGGACGAGGCCTAATTGCCATCGTCGTTCCATACAATGTCAAGAAGGACCGTGGGCATCACCGCCCCGGCCCTTTAATTTTTTACCACCACCCTCATCCAACCTTGTCCGACTTGGTCCGACCTTGTCAGACCTTGTCAGACCTTGTCAGACCTTGTCAGACAATGTCCGACGATGTCCGACTGAGTCCGACCCTACCGGTCATTGTCGTTGTCTTTCGAGGGATGTTGTGCGCGGTATTTCAGGCGGGCACGGGTCATCTGCTCGCGCACGCCTCCTTGTTCTAGAAACTGTTCCTGTTGTTTTTCAATGAGCCGTTCCAACATGTGGGTAGCTTGGTGGATCAGGGTAATGCACAGGTTGGCGAGTTCTTCATCGTTCAGGCGGTTCATGAGGTCTTGATACTCCTTCTCAAAGTTCTCGCTCTTAACATAATCCCTCATCTTGATGTATCGCACATTGGTCGCGTCCCAGTGTTGCAGGGAGCGCACCCTCAAGTAGTCCTCATAGTCAATGAGCAGTTCTTCAAGGCTCGCTTTGGCCACATTGGTCAGTTTGATTTCAGTTTCGCGGGATGTTGTCGCGGCCTTGCTGCCCTCAGCGATATTCTGTTTGCCGCTACGGGCTGCTTGCACCATTTGGTCTATCGTACGGTCGGGCTTGGTGAAGTAGGTGTGCGAGAAATGATATGTCAAGTCATAGATAATCTCGGTAATCTTGTACACCCTCAAATTTCGGTATCCACCCAATGACTGCAAGAACCCCATGGCAATATCACTTTTAAAGTAAGTAAAAAAATCTAATCACTCATCTTGGCCTAACCTCGTCCGACCTTGTCCGACCTTGTCTGACTTTGTCCGACGATGTCCGACCAATTCCAGTTGCAAAGTTACAAAAATGTTTACTACTCTCGTTTTTACATGATACTTTTTTAGTTCGTTGAGTTTTTTGGGTGGAATTGTTGTGATTTCAGAATTAATGTGTATCTTTGGGCCAGAGAAAGCCGAAACGCTTGAAAGGGAGTAGGCGATAGTATATAACCGAAAATGCAGGATTATTATGGATGAGGAAATGAAGAATGCCGAACAGGCAGCCGAGGAAATGAAGAATGAGGGTGGCAACATCTTTGACCAATTGAAGGATATGCTTGGCGATGCCGCTAACGACAGCGCTGGCATTTTCGACAAACTCAAAGGCATGTTTGAGGGTAAAGAGGGCGATCCCAGCATCTTTGACAAAGCCAAGGAGATGTTCGACGGCAAGGAGGGTGAGCCCGGTATGCTCGACCAACTCAAGGAGATGCTCGACAAGGGCACTACCGCCGCTGGCGAGATGGGCCAGGACTTCCTGGAGAAAGCAAAGGCAATGTTCGAGACTAAGGAGGGCGAACCCAGTCTGCTGGACAAGGCTAAAGAGATGTTCGGCGAGGGTGCTGCCGCTGCAGGCGAGATGATGGATAAGGCCAAGGACTTTGTGGAGCAGGGCACAGCCGCTGCCACCGAGGTCGCTCAAGACCTCTCCCAGAAGGCCAAAGAAGCCTTTGAGCCCAAGGAAGGTGAGGAAAATATCCTCAATAAGGCTAAAGACGCGCTCGACGATGCCAGTAAGGCTGCCGAGGACGTGATGAACAAGGTGGAAGACTTCCTGAAGGACGCCTTTGGTCCCAAGGACAACAATCCCGAAGGCCAAGCCTAAGCTATCTATTTTAAAAAACTACGAATTACGCGAATTCAACGAGTGGCATTTGCCCGCTTCGTGCAATTCGCGTAATTCGTAGTTCGTTCTGTATCAATCCAGGAAGCGCTTGTCCAGGTCGCCGTAACACTCGATGCGGCGGTCGCGCAGGAACGGCCACCAGCGGCGCACCTGCTCGCTGCGCTCCATATCCACGTCGATGACCTGCAGATCCTCGCTGTCGTTAGGGGCGCGGTAGATGAGTTCGCCTTGAGGACCGGCCACGAAGCTGCTGCCCCAGAACTGGATACCGTTGGTCTGTCCCGACGGGTCATCCTCGTGACCCACGCGGTTGACGGTGATAACGGGCAGGCCATTAGCCACGGCATGACCGCGCTGCACGGTCGTCCAGGCCTCGCGCTGACGCTCTTGCTCGTCGGACGTATCACTACTCTCATAGCCGATGGCGGTGGGATAGATAAGCAGCTGGGCTCCGCGCATCGCCATCAGGCGTGCACCCTCGGGGTACCACTGGTCCCAGCACACCATCACACCCAACTTGCCCAGTGACGTCTCGATAGGAATGAACCCCTGGTCGCCTGGCGTGAAATAGAATTTCTCATAATAGGCGGGGTCGTCGGGGATGTGCATCTTGCGGTACTGGCCAGCCACGCTGCCGTCGGTGTCAAACACCACCGCAGTGTTGTGGTACAAGCCTGTGGCGCGTTTCTCGAACAACGAGGTTACCAGCACGATACCGCACTCCTTGGCCACGGCGGCATATTCCTTGGTCACTTCACCGGGAATATCCACTGCGAGGTTGAAGTTGTCCACGCTTTCCACTTGGCAGAAGTAGAGCGAGTCGTGCAATTCGGGCAGCACAACAATTTGTGCACCTTGTTTGGCAAGTTGCCGGATCTTGCTGATGAGCGATTGGCGGTTGGCAGCGATGTCGCCGCTATTGCGTTGTTGTATGATTCCTATTTTCATGATGACTGATGTTTGATTAGTGATTAGAGAGGGAGCCTTGGGGCAACTGCATGGTCGCGCAGTGCAACGAGCCGTGCTGCTGAATGAGCGGGCGGCAGTCGATGCCGACTATCTTACGGCCCGGGAATGCCTCACCGATGAGTTGACAAGCCTTGAGGTCGTTCTCGGGTTGACCATATACGGGAACCAGCACCTGATGGTTCGTGACCAGGAAATTGGCATAGGTGGCTGGCAAACGGAAATACTCGTGTTCATAGATCGGATCGGGCAGCGGTAGCTTGATCAGGTGATAATGGTTGCCGTCGGCATCGGTGAACTGCTTGAGTTGCTCTTCCATCTTCATCAGCGGCTCGAAGTGCTCGTCCTCGGGGTTGTCACAACCCGTGAAGATGATCACGCCGCCGGGGGCAAAGCGGGCCAGCGTGTCGATATGCCCGTCGGTGTCATCGCCTGTGAGCTGCCCGTGGTCGAGCCACAGCATCTTCACGCACCCCAGGCGCTCGAGCAGGATGTGCTCCAATTGTTCGCGCGACAGGGTGTCGTTGCGGTTAGGCGCCGTCAAGCAGCAGGTGGTCGTCATCACCGTGCCGTTGCCGTCGGTTTCGATGGAGCCGCCCTCGAGCACCAGGTCACGGTAGTTGAACAGCGGCAGACCGAAGATGCCTTGCTCGTTGAGTTGTGAGTTGACCTGGTTGTCGCAATCGGCGGCAAACTTCATGCCCCAGGCGTTGAAGGTGAAGTCGGCGAGGGCCAGCTGCCCGTCACGGTACACGCCGATGGGGCCGTAGTCACGCACCCAAGTGTCGTTGATGGGCATCACTGCCAGATGGATGCGACTCCAGTCCACATCGGGGCCCAGAGCATCGCGCACGTCATCGGCATCGTTGGTGACGATGACAAGCCTCTCGTCATCCTCAAGGATGGCATGGACTATCTCTACATAACAAGCCGTCACCTCGTTGAGCATATAAGCCCAGTCGGTGCCGGCGTTAGGCCACGAAAGGAGAATGCCGTCTTGGCAATCCCATTCGGCCGCAAAGTTGCGGTTCTTCATTGTTGAAAGCATCTATAGTCTTTACAGTCTCGTGTACTTGATTCCTTGTGTTTGTTTATCATGAATAGCGGGGTCCTGAAATCAGATGTTGTTCCCGTATTCCTGATAGTTGTCCCAGAAGGAATCCTGTGATTCGACAATCTCGTTGATGAAGTCGCGGTAACCATCCTTGACAGTGTAGCCGTTATCGTCACACCACATGACGTAGTCCTTCTCGAACTCTTCATCTTCACGTCTCATCCGTTCGAACTCTCGGTCCAGTTCGGATGTGTTGCTATAGCGGTCCAATAATTCACGCAGTATTTCAGAAATATCGTTCATACCTTTGTTTTTCAATTAGTTACAGGTCTGTCGGAACTAAACCTGAAAGGTTTATACTTGTACTGATGGTTTCGATGTTCAAATATAATGCTTTTTCTTAAAACCGAGTGATAAACATGTGTTAAAAAATATATAATCTATGGATTATGGTGGGTGATGGTGGAAAAGAGCCGTTTTTGGCCCAAACAGGGGTTATCGGCTCATGCGCTTGAGGACGTTGTAGCTGGGCAGAATGCCGAGTTCTCCTGCCTTGCTCAGGTCGGCGACTCCCAGATTCTTGTTGCCCATGCGCAGGTACATCAGCCCTCGGTTATAGTAGGCTTCGCCCAAGTCGGGCTTGAGCTCGATGGCCGTGCTGTAGCAACTGATGGCATTGGTGTAGTCGCCTTGAAGCATGAAAGCGTTGCCCTTGTTGAAATGGGCATACACGTTCTTGGGCGACAGTTTGATGACCTGGTTCAGATCGGCCACCATCTGCTCGAGCGAGATGACGTCTTGGCGCATGCGCAGCAACGGCTGATGATTGGCATCAGCAGCTTCCGACTGAGCGTCGCCCGAGTTAGCCTCGCGGACCTGAGCCATGCGGTATTGCATGTAATGGGCATCGGCGCGCAGCAGGTAGGCCAGCATGAACTGCGGGCTTATGGCGATGGCCGAGTCGGCATCGTTGACGGCGGCATCGGGATTCTTGACCAGCAAGTAGTCCAGACCGCGTGCAAAGTAATCGACGCTGCGGGGCTTGGCGCTCGTCAGCAGGCTGTTATAGTACTCGATGTCGGCAAAGTGCCGCTGGATGTCTTCCTCGTTTAACTTGGGCTCGCCGCTGACCAGCGTGAGTGTCCCGGGCAGCAGTCGAGTATCGTTGATGTCGCCGATCTCGCGGATGTAGTGTGTGTTGCCGTTGAGCTTGTTGTCGTGGGCATAGTAAGACAAGCTGAACATGGGCATCGGCTCCACCTCGATATTGTCGTTCTGGATATGGCCGCGCTGGCGGTTGGCATATTCGGGCTTGACAGCGTCGTCGTCTCGAACCGTGAGCAGCGTGTTGAAGCGGTTCATGATCTCCTCGGCGCTCTCGGGCTCGTCCTTGCCGGTGAGCGCGCGTTGTTCGGCTTTCTTGATGGCGGCGGTCGCCTCGATCTCGGCAGGGTTGAAAGTGGAGACGTGTGTCTTATGGCGACGGAAGATGGCCATCGCTTTCTCGTAATCGGCGTCACCGCCTCGCAAGTCGCCCATGCGCCGTTTGGCCTCGCCTCGTGCCATGTAACCCGCCTCAAAATCGGGGTATTTCTTCAAGATGGCAGTGAAATCGTTGACGGCTTCTCGATACTGGCGGGTGCGCATGTGCAGCAGGGCACGGTTATAGAGGGCCATGAAGTTCGACGGATTGTTCTTCAGCACAAAGTCAAAGTCCTTGATGGCCTTGTTGTTGTCACCCACCTCGGCACGCAGCAGGCCTCGGTTGAAGTGCGCCTCCTGGCTGGCGGGGTCAAGGCTGATGGCGTAGTCATAGTCGGCCATCGCCCCGAAGTAGTCATCAAGATTGTACTTCATGAAGGCGCGGTTGATGAAGTAGCCGGCATAACGGGGTTCCAGCACGATGGCGCTGTCCATGTCGGCCACGGCGCTCTCATAGTCGTGGAGCGTGCGGGATGCGATCTCGGCGCGCATGACATAGGCGCTGGCGTTGTTCTTGCTCAGCGCGATGCCGCGGTTCAGGTTCTCGAGGGCAGCAGTGGTGTCCTTCTTGGCCAGGTTCATCTGTGCCAGGCCGATGTAGGCGCGGTCGTTGCGGCGGTCGAGTTGCAGCAGGCGGTCGAAGGTCTGTTGCGCCTCGTCATAGTTTTTCAAGGCGGTTTCACACACGGCGCGGTTAAACAGCAGGTTCTTGTCTTCGGGCATCAGGTTCAGTCCGGCGTCATAGTCCTCGACTGCACCGGCAAAGTTGCCCATATTCTGCCTCGAGACACCTCGCACCTGATAGGCATCGACAATGAACGGATTGCGCTCGATCGCCAGACTGGCATCCTGCTCGGCACCCTGGTAGTCCTCAAGACTGATTTTGGCCACTGAACGGTAGAAGTAAGGGTCGGCCAGAAAAGGCTTGGCCTTGATGGCCTGATTGAAGTATTGGATGGCAAGGATGTAGTCCTCGAAGAAGAGTGCATTGCGCCCGATGTTCACCACCTGGTCGGTGTTAATCTGGGCCTGAACACCCAGGGCCGCCAGCAGGGCCAGCAGCAACATCAAGCGACGATATGTCGTCTTTATTCTGTTCATTGTTGTCATTATAACGACAAAATTATGGCAAAATTTCGCAATCGCCAAAAAACGGCACTTTACGGGCCGCTTTTTTACATTTTATGGCATAAAATCTTAAAAGTCGCTAAAGGATTTGGCAGGATGGAAAAGAATTGCGAAATTTGAAGTTTCAAACAGATCAAAGATTACAACCGCAATGAGAAAATATATAGTTATCAGTCTTTTACTGGCGATGTTGCTGGCCCCTGCAACCATGGATGCCCGCAAGAAGAAAGACAAGAAACTCGAGAAACATCGCGTTGAGGTGGAGAATGTCGTGGCCGATGTTGAGCAGCCGATGCGTGAAATCGCTGTCACCGATCCCGCCAAGCAACTGTATGGCGAATGGGACATCGTGATGCTGCGCAACAAGAAGAAGGTTTACACCAAGGAGCGCGCTTATCTGTATCTGGATTTCAACGGCGGTAACAAGGTGTATGGCTGCAACGGCTGCAACACCATTAACGGACTTTTCCAGCTGAGCGGCAATAGCCTGAAGTTCGTTGATTTCATTTCCACCGAGGAGTCCTGCCACAACGTCACCAACGAGAAGACCATCATGCACGCGCTGGCCGATGTGCGTCGCTACACGCTCGAGGCCCAGTACAACGCCCAGTACCTGAACCTGATGAACAGCAAGGGCAACGTGATCATGGTGCTCAAGCGTCACAACCTGGATGCGATGAACGGCGCTTGGCTCGTCAAGGAGATCAACAGCGAGAACGTGAGCGAGCTGGGTATGCGCCTGGTCATCGATGCGGTGATGCAGACCATCCATGGCGACACGGGCTGCAACATCATCAACGGCATCATCACGCTGGACCCGACCAAGGACATGGCCATCCAGTTCGAGGACTTGATTTCGGGCGAGAATGACTGTGAGCGCATCGACAACGAGACCGACCTGCTGCTCGCGCTCGAGACCACGGTGTCCTGCAAGCGCATCAACCAGTATGAGATGGCTCTGCTCGACAACAAGGGCAACATCGTGATCATGCTGCAGCGCATCACCCTGCGCTAAGCACAAAATGAATCGGGAGTAGAAAAACAAGATTTCTCACTCTTCCAGAAACACCGGGAGCTCCGAGTATTCTGACAATTCAGAGTACCCGGAGCTCCCGTTTTCGTTGAGGCCTCGTGACCTTATTTGTTCAATCGCTTGGTCGTGGTGCGGGAACCGTCGCTGTGGGTGGTGACGACGATGTTCACACCATCGTGAGGCGTCTTGCTGGTGACACCTGCCGGGTTGACATACTTCACGTCAACTGCCTGCTTGCTGTAGCTGGTCTCCTCGACTGCGGCACACGAGATGATGGCCAGGGGATGGAGGGTGTAGTTGGTGAAGTAGTCCTCATCGGTGGCCTGGATGCGCTGCATGGGCGCATTCGATTCGTCTATCGACCATGCCTCATCAATCGTGAACACGCACAGCAGTCCATAGTTGAAGCCTTCCTTGTCAGCCATTTCGGCCTCCATCTCAGGAGCGTAGTCAAAGCTGAGTTTCACCATCACGGTATCCTGTTCGCTGCACAGGTAGGGTTTGCCGTCACGATAGAAGAAATAGCCGTCGGCACGACCCACCTCGTTGCCCATAGCGCCGATATAGTCGGTGTTCAGGTTGTATTGGAACAAGGTCAGTGTGGGCAATTCCACATCGTCGAGAGCAACGGGAGTGCTGTTCATTATCAGGCGGGGATTGGTGTCCTTGTCGGCCAGAGTTCCCTTGATAGTACCGGGCTTGAGGACCTCGGCATTGGCCAGGGCATCGAAGATTTCCTCGTTATCGGTGCAATCCAGTGCAATCCAGTCGGGGTACCAAGCCAGCCATTCGGCATAGCCCCATTCGGCGTAGGTGTCGTAGTAGATTTCATCGACATTGTCGGTGACAAACACCAGCTTGGCGTCTTCGGTGCTGGCCGTGGCGGCGACATAAAGCGTGTCGGTGATTTTGCAGGTCATGCCGTCCTCGCCCTCATACAGCACCTTCCACAGGCGGGTGCCGGGATTGGCGGTGATGCTGATGGGATAGAGTTCCATCGTGCCTTTATAGATGGTGACCATGCCCTCAACGGTATAGACTTCGGTGCCGTCAACCTCGGGGTACTCGATGCCGAACTTGTTGAAGCCAGCCATGCTAGCCTCGTGGGTAAGGCCGTCCTCGTCGGTCTCGATGCTGGTCAACGTGAAGTTGCCGCGTTCGTCAATTTCACTCAAGTGGATGCCGTCCAAGCGCACCTTGTAGTTTTCCCAGCCCTCCTCGGGGTCGGCGATGTAACTCAGGTAGCCGGTCACGTCAAATGCCGAGTAATATTCCTCGTCAAGGATGTTCTTGGGATTGGCGAAATGAGCAGGTTCACAGGCTTCGGCCAGACCTTGATAGGTCTTCTTTACAGCAGTCCATCCGGCAGGGATAACAGCGCCCAGCGGATACTCCTTGCCCGTTTCACCGTAGATGAGACCGGCAAAAGCCTCACCTTCCTCGTCGAGTTGCATCACCCACAGGTAATTGTCCCACTGGTAGTTGACATACACGTCGCTGGTGAACTGGAAGGCTGTACCGTCCTCCAGGGCTGCCAGATGTTGGATGGAGTCAAGTTTGAAGATATTGGGGTCGATGGGATCCTCGGGGTCGACTGGACCCTCACCGCCGGTAGTGACAGTGATAGTTGCCACTTGGGCGTTCTTGGAACCAAAGTGGGTAAAGGTCACCGCTGCGGCGTTGCCTGTCCATGAGCCGGTAGCGCCGGTAACGGCATATTCGCCCACGTCGGCCAGCAAGTCAAAGTTTGCCGTGTTGGCGGCATTGACAGTGATGCCCGTGATGCTGCCCTCAGCGACCGAGAAGGTGATGCTGCCGTCAACATAGATGCGCAGCGTGTAGCTGCCTTGGGAGTTCCAGATGCGCGTCTCGGTAGCACCGTCGGTGGCCGATAGCGTCACGCCGTTTACGGTTACAGGATTAGACGACAGATTGGTCCCGGCACTTTGTGCGGGTACGGCATAGCCCATTGCGGTAATGCCCTCGGCGGTCGAGAAATCAAAGGTCACCTCGGCTGCCTGTAATACAGAAAAGGCCAAAAAGGCCATCAAGAAAATCGAGAAAAAACGCTTCATTTTGCACATTAATAATTTATGGTACAAAATTACTACCAAGACGCGACACAAACACAACAATTAACCGGAAAAAGTTATCAACAACCGCAACTTTTTGCGGCTGTTGATAAAATCTGTCGTCCGGTTACCCATGCCGCCGCTCAGCAGCAGCCGTCATCGTCACCTTTCTACTTGGTGAACAGGATGCCCCAGATGCTGAAGTAGCCAGAGTTTGTGCTGAAAACAGTGACATGGAAGTCGTCGATCATCAGCAGTGCCTCTCCGTTGTCGATGAGCAGCGGCTGGTCAACGCCGTCGGGATTCTTCTCGCGGTCGAAGCTCGCCAGCTGCTTGACGTTAAGTTCGAACAGGTGCTCGACTTCCTTGCTGTCAACCACCTTGAACAGCACTTTGTCACCGTCCATCTTGACGATGTCGTCATCAGAGCAATAGACCTGGGTCATCAAAGCATAGCCCTGGGGTACGGGCCTGCCGACAATCAGGTCGTCGTTGGCGAAAACTGTATGTGTGTCCTTGACGATGTTACCGTCCTCGTCGAGTGAGGAGTAGCGGCCAGTGATGACATCCTTGGCCAACAGATCCTCAATGGCTCTGTTGCCGAAGTCAGTATAAAGATAGTGGAGCTTCGAGTCGATGGATCGGGCCGTCTTGGGGTCGGCTTGTTTGAGCCACTGTTCATATTGCACACCCGAGACGGGCAGGCGGGTGATGCCCGATGCCGCGAAGGCTGTGCGGGCCTCTTTTTTCAGTTGGCGTTGCGTCACGTTGGCGATGCTCTGCGGTCCCACCGAGATGAGGAACAGAATGGCGGCGAACGATGCGGGAATCAACCAGATGCGCTTGTTGCGGGTGAAAATGAGCCACAGGCACACGGCATAACACCACACGTTGAACACCAGCAGGTAGAGGCGGCTCACCGTGATGCCGTAATCGGCCAAGCGGCGTGCGATGGCCACGGTCATCAGGGCCAGCAAGGGCAGCATCACCACAGGCAGCCAGCGGGTCACGCGCTTGAACAGTTTGTTGCCCTCCCGGTGCTGGATGGGGTAGGTGAGATAGATGAGCAGCACCATGAGCACCATGCTGCCCGATACCAGATAACTCACACCGCCAACGGGCAATGACCACTGGTACAGGATCTTGGCCCCGTAGGCGTAGAGGGTGATGAAGTACAAGCCCAGCAAGGGCAAGAAAAGATATTGGATCACACCCTTGGCAAAGCGGGAAAACGCGGGGGCCTCATTCAGGTATTTGTTCTCACCCTTGGGAATCAGGTTCATGAACAATACCGGGGCGAGAAACGCCATGCACACCGTCCAGATGTCCATATAGACCTCTTGATGGATGATAATGCCAAACAGCATTTTCAGCGACTCGACCAGCAACAGCAAGCCCAGGGTCAATGCCCCGCCGATGGCTGCTGCAATAGCCACCCCAAGCACTGTGTGCGTCGAGAAATTCCAGAACGCCAACTCATGCCTCCGGCGGTAGAAACAGATGAGGAAGACCGACATCCCGATGGCAAACACTGTGGCCGAGACCGCTATCAGCTGCGGAATGGAGAATCGGTCGAACTGTGACAGGTAAATCGAGATGCCCAACCATGCTGCATGGACAATCACTTGGGTCGCAAGGGCGGCCCACTTCGACTTGAAGTCCTCGGTGAGCAGCGACAGCGCCACTGCAAGCAACGCTCCCGTTCCGGGATAGAAAATGAAGAAGAACTCCTTCTTGTCGCCCAGGTCGCCTCCGTGATTGAGGTACAACAAGAAGCAGGTCAAGAACAGCACGAGCACCATTGCCACCGGAAAGCGCCTGAAACTCTGTCCGAAGCTGTAGGCAAGGGAATGCATCGAAAATTTTTTGGAAAATCTCATAGTTCCTGTGTATAAATGTTATTTGTTCTATAAACGGAACAATGGCCCTTAAAATTGTATATATCAGTCTTTAAATGGTGTTATGCCGACCTTTGCTTATAGAATCCTCGCAAAACCAAAAAAACAATATCAAAAGTGTCAAAAAATTTGCACACTTTGATTATTCATTATAATTTTGCACCCACTAAAAGCAGTATGGTGGCTTGTCGCTCGTTAACATCTCATGGTTGCGAGAGGAAAGTCCGGGCAACACAGAGCGTCACATTTCTTAACGGGAAGCTGCGGGTGACCGTAGGGTTAAGGTGACAGAAAATAACCGCCGTGCCTCGGGCGCGGTAAGGGTGAAAAGGTGGGGTAAGAGCCCACCGGGCGCTGTGGTGACACAGTGTGCCGCACCACCTGTGAGTTGCAAGTTCATGTATACCGGCATCTAAGGGTTGCTCGCCCATTGCCGGGGGGTAGAACGCTATACCGGCACAGCAATGTGCAGGACAGATAAATGACAGGCACCTGCCAGCGGGCAGGCACAAAACCCGGCTTACAGCCATACTGCCTTTTTTTATTGTTTGCGCGAGGCACTCGTTTAGGCCTCTTTCTCTTAGGTTTAGATTGTTTTCAGTACGCTAAGTTGCCGCTGATGTGTAGTCAACAGTAACTACAGCCGTTGCTGGAACGAGTTTCAGGTTGCTTTCACGCAAAATTGTTTTTTATGATTGCTCATCGTATATCGGCAGCGAGTGTCGGGTACTGTTTGCAGCGCGTCTTTTTAGCAGCTGCATGAGTGTGACTATTGTAGCATTAAACTAACCACAAATAAGATATATGGCACGTAAAGAAGAATTAGCTCGTATGTGGGATAAGACCCTGGACTACCTGTTCAATCAGCGTCCGGCTTTTGAACGACAGGGCGCCAGCGGCTACAAGCCGGGGCTTGATACCACCATAGCCCTGGACAGGCTCTATGGTGAGCCGCATCGCCGTTTCCGCATCATCCACATCGCAGGCACTAACGGCAAGGGCTCGACGGCCCATCTGTTGGCTTCTTGTCTGCAGGAATGCGGTTATCGGGTCGGCTTGTTCACTTCTCCGCATCTGGTGGACTTCAGGGAGCGCATCCGTGTTAACGGCCGCAAGGTGAGCCGTAACTTTGTGATGCAATGGGTCGCCGATTATCAGAAGAAGCAGCTCAATGACTACGAACCCTCGTTTTTTGAACTGGTGACGATAATGGCGTTCGACTACTTTGCTTGGCGCAATGTCAATGTTGCTGTTGTCGAGACGGGGCTGGGTGGCCGCCTGGACAGCTCCAATATCGTAACTCCTGAACTGAGCATCATCACCAATGTGGGTCTGGAACACCAGCAGTTCCTGGGCGACACGATCGAGCAGATTGCCGCCGAGAAAGCCGGCATCATCAAGCACGGCAAGCCCGTGGTGGTGGGAAATGCCGATGGCGTGGTTCGGGACGTGATCAAGGCTCAAGCCAAACGTCTGTATGCCGAGCTGAAGTTCGCTCAGGACAACCCCGAGGTGATTGACGCCAAGCACCGCAATGGCATGTTGCGCTTGACGACTCAGAGCTACGGCACCATCGACTGTGAGCTCACCGGCGACTATCAGGCCCAGAACGCCAACACTGTCCTCGTTTCTCTCAATCTGCTCAAGCGACTCAAGTGCCGCATCAAGGATGCTTGCGTGAGAGACGGTTTTGCCCATGTGGTCGAGAACACGGGACTGCTCGGACGATGGATGGATCTTGGCACCAACCCGAGGTTGCTCTGTGATTCAGCCCACAATCCGTCGGCCTTTGAAATCGCGATGAGGCAGCTCAGGAAAGAGCGTCGTGGCAAGAACCTGCACATGATTCTGGGCTTCATGGCCGATAAGGACGTGTCGTCAATGCTCAAGTTGCTGCCCGGCGACACCACATTCTATTTCACGCAGGCACAGACCTCGCGCAGCATGAAGGCCATTGACCTGCAGGCTGCCGCGGCACACCAGGGCATCAAGGGTGAAACCTTTGACCGGGTCGAGGACGCCCTCGACGCGGCGCGCAAGAACGCCGACCCGCAGGATGTGATCTATGTGGGCGGCAGCATGTATGTGCTGGCCGAACTGCTCAAGGCCCTCGGCTATGGTGACCAGCAGGACGTCTAGTCAATACAACAATTACATTATTATATTAAAGTCCCGCCCGGTGTTATCGCATCGGGCGGGATTTGTCTTCATGCTGCGGCTACTCTTTCATGTGTCAGTGACAATATGTCATAAATTGTTATAATGCGTCTTGCCAATGTAAAACAAATTAAAAAGACGGCTTATTGCTATTAATTATTTTTAAAAACCATACAATAACTATTGCATTTGTCGTTATAAGTAGTACTTTTGGCATTGAATTTGAAAAGTTAATTTTAACAATTCCAAAAATTAAAAACAACAATATTTTAACATACAAAAGACAGATGAACAAGAATTTGAAATTAGGTATCATGTTTGTGGCAGCCTCCATGCTGGGCTCTGCTGCAACTATGATGGCAACAAGTGAGTTGCAGAAGAAGGGTGTGATTACCGACACCTACGTTTTGAGCAAGGAAAACAAGGCCGACGTTGACGACTCCGGTTTTGTGCGCACTTCGGTTCGAACTGTCGACATGAGTCGTGACTTCACCGATGTGGCCGAGAGTACCATCAACTGTGTGGTGAGCATCAAGAGCTATGCCACCCCCAAGCAGAACTACTATCAGGGCGACTTCATCGACCCGTTTGAGTTCTTCTTTGGCCCTGGTTTCGGTCAGGGACAGCGTCAGCGCCAGCAGCAACAGCAACAGAAGAGTGAACCCCAGCCCCGAGGCATGGGTTCGGGTGTGATCATCAGCCCCGACGGCTATATCGTGACCAATAACCACGTGATTGACGGTGCCGAGAAGCTTGAGGTGACCCTCAATGACAACCGCACCTTCAACGCTACTGTGGTGGGCACCGACGAGAAGACCGACATCGCCCTGATCAAGGTCAATGCCAAGGATCTCCACGCCATCACCTTTGGCAACAGCGACGCCGTCAAGGTGGGTCAGTGGTGTGTCGCCGTTGGTAACCCCTTCGGCTTCAACTCGACCGTGACCGCAGGCATCATCAGTGCCAAGGCGCGCGGCATGAACACGAGTGACAACGGAGGTATCAAGGCCTTTATCCAGCACGATGCAGCCGTTAACCCCGGTAACTCGGGTGGCGCACTGGTGAACACCGCCGGTGAACTCATCGGCATCAACACGATGATTTATTCCCAGACCGGTAACTACAGCGGTTGCTCGTTTGCAGTGCCCAGCAACACGGTCAAGAAGGTCATTACCGACATCAAGCAGTACGGTACTGTGCAACGCGCTGTCCTCGGCATCCAGTACACCGAGTTGACCGCCGAGAAGGCTAAGGAAGAGAAGATCACCGCTACCAACGAGGGAATTTATGTAGCCAAGGTCACCGACCGTGGTGCCGCTAAGGAGGCTGGCCTCCAGGAGGGTGATGTCATTGTCAAGCTCAACGGTTCCCGTGTCAAGGACAGTGGCGAGATGCAGGAAGAGATGAACAAGCTGCGTCCTGGCGACAAAGCCGAGGTCGAGTACTATCGCGACAACAAGTTGCGCCACACCACGGTTACTTTCAAGAACGACCAGGGTGGCACCAAGATGACCAAGCAGAGCGATGTCATGTCGCTGGGCTGTGCTTTCACCGAGTTGAGTAAGGAGGACAAGGAAGATCTGGCTATCTCCAAGGGTCTGAAGGTCGTAGGCGTCAAGGCCGGTAAGTTCAAGAATGCAGGCATTCGCGACGGCTTCATCATCACCGACATCAACAACATCCCCGTTGACTCGCGTGACGACGTGGAGAGCATCTACAACCAGATCATGCGCAGTGGCGACAGCGACAAGGTGATGTTCATCACCGGTTTCTATCCCACCGGCAAGAAGGTTTACTATGCCGTTGACCTGAGCGACGACGAGTAGTAGAATCGAAGAGCACTCACACGATAATAAGATGTGATCCTGTCAAGGATCGATGATCGGTGGCGGTGACGTGAAGTCATTGCCACCGATTAATGATAAATGAGATTGCTCATGTTCCAGATGTTGCACTTGCATCGTCCGAGAATGTGTCGAAAAAAATTGGCACAGTTTTTGCAATTTTGTTTGGAATAATGAAAATAATGTTGTACCTTTGCACGCTTAAACTCTATTAAAAATAGATGAGACAACTTAAAATTACCAAATCCATTACTAACCGCGAGAGCGCGTCCCTTGACAAATATCTTCAGGAAATCGGCCGTAAGGAACTCATTACGGTTGATGAGGAAGTCGAGTTGGCACAGCGCATTCGCCAGGGCGACCAGGCTGCTCTTGACAAACTTGTCAATGCCAACCTTCGATTCGTCGTTTCTGTCGCAAAGCAGTATCAGAACCAGGGATTGAGTCTTCCCGACTTGATCGACGAGGGGAATCTGGGCCTCATCAAGGCAGCGCAGAAATTCGATGAGACGCGTGGCTTCAAGTTTATCTCCTATGCCGTGTGGTGGATTCGCCAATCCATCCTCCAAGCCCTTGCCGAACAGTCTCGCATCGTCAGGCTGCCGCTCAACCAGGTGGGTTCGATCAACAAGATCAGTAAGGCCCAGTCCAGGTTTGAACAGGAGCATGAGCGCCGTCCGTCGGCCGAGGAATTGGCCGAGCGCCTCGACATCCCCGTTGACAAGATCAGCGACACGATGAAGGTTTCGGGCCGCCATGTCTCGGTGGACGCTCCCTTTGTCGAGGGTGAGGACAACAGCCTGCTGGATGTGCTGCCCAACAACGATTCGCCCATGGCCGACTCGACCCTCAACCAGGAGTCGCTGGCCAAGGAGGTGAACCGCGCGTTGGATCAGCTCAGTCCGCGCGAGCGTGACATCCTCAAGATGTTCTTCGGTATCGGATGCCAGGAGATGACGCTCGAGGAGATCGGTGCCAAGTTTGACCTGACGCGTGAACGCGTGCGCCAGATCAAGGAAAAGGCCATCCGTCGACTCAAGGGTCAAAAGAGCAAGTTGCTCAAGGCCTATCTGGGTTAAAAGACATTTTAAGTAAGCATTCAGGCTGCCTCACAAGGGCAGCTTTTTTTTGTGCTTTAATTACCGTTTTGCTTACTTTTGATGACTTCTTTTTCCGAAATCTGGCAAATTGCTTGTGAGTTCCGAAAAAAGGTTGTAATTTTACAACTTGATTTATTAGCGGCAAATTCAATTTATCAATAAACATTTAAACTAAAAGACATGAAAAAGATTTTGACTTTAATGTGTGCATTGATGCTCGGCTTGGGTTTTGCTCAGGCACAGGTGCATCAAGGCGAGACCGCTGTTGGTTTCAACCTGGTGTATGGCAGTGAAATCGAGAGCATGGGTATCGGCCCCCGTTTCCAGTATGGCATCCTTGACCAGTTGCGTGCCGAGGTCGGTCTCAACTACTTCTTTGAGCACAACCACATGTCATGGTGGGACGTTAACATCAACGCTCATTATCTGGTGGGCTTGTGGAACGAGCGCCTTTTCATTTATCCTCTTGCTGGTCTGAACTACACGATGGTGGATTTCAAGGGTGATTTAAATGGGAAAGGCGAGGAAAACCACGTCGGCCTGAATCTGGGTGCCGGCGTTGAATATGAGTTGACCGAGCACTTCGGGGTGAATCTGGAGTATCGTCACACCATCATCCGCAAGGTGGACCAGGGCGTTATCGGCCTGGGACTGAACTACAAGTTCTGATAAACCGAAACAACATCGCATCAAACTGCCGGGATTAACCATTGAGTTTCAAGATGGCCATCCTGGCAGTTTTTCATACTTATGTTTAACTCCTGCCCTGACATTTATTGGGCACATTATTAACTTCTAATGAGAACGACAATGAAAATCAACCGTTTTTCCAGAATCATGATGCTGCTCACGGCCATGATGATAGCAACCACGAGCAACGCCGATTGCTATTTCTACATTGATGACCTGCAGCTGACGACCGATGACCTGAATACTACGATCACTGTACCTGTGCATGCGTCTTTCGACACCTATGTCGGCAACTGGGATGTCAAGTTCATTTTTCCCGATGGTTTGACTCCTGTCAGCATCACCAAGGGTGCAGACATGATTTTGCCTTATATTAATTATCGTGGCGATGAACACTATTCCGATGGCTACCTTGTTATTGGCGATAACAAGGATCATTGCTTGTCATCTGATTTCTGTATGGATCATATGTATGTGGAAGAAGACGAGGAATACGTGGAATGTGGTTCGACAAAATGGGTACCAGGCGTCTATGATACAATGCTTAACCTGAAGTTCAAAGTCGAGGATTATTATAACGGTGGCGAGATAGAAATCTTGACAAAGGCAACCTGCGGCTATGACCTGCGCTACAATACAGGTTTTGTTGTTGCCGACGTCGTTGTGCCAGAAGATAGTTACTGGCCCGGTGATGTGAACGGTGACGGTCTGCTCAATATTACAGACATCATTATGGTGAAGGAATATATTGCAAACGATGGGGTATTCGAATATGATTATTTATCGTTTAACGCGGCCGATGTTCAGCAGGACGGTGTTTTGGATATCCGTGATGTCGAGAAATTGATTGATGCCATCATGTGGCAAGATCTTTGGAACCAGTGGTATGATGGCATTTATCCTCTTTATGAGGGAAGCTCTACTGCTGTTATTAGTATGTTATATCCCCAAATGGGCGACATCAATGGCGATTATCAATTCAATGTCACCGATGTAATCTATTTTGTCAATCTCTTAATGGCTGGTGATCTCAACTATGACGAATACTACTATTGTGACGTCAACCTGGATGGAACCATCAACGTCAGTGATGTGACAGCACTTATTACTATGTTGATGTCGGTGACCGAATAATCGGCAGCTTTTGTCATACAGCGATAAAATGATGCGACCGGCCCATTGGGCCGGTCGCATCAGTATTGTTCAGTTGACTGTTTACTCCATCGGTTGCAGCTTGTCGATGGCGCCCGACATGAATGAGGACAAACCGTTGTCATCGTCCTCGTTGCCGAACTTGTCGCCCACCTTGATGCTGCACAGCGAGCGAAGCAACTCGAGCGTTGCATTGGCTCCACTCTGGTTGGTGTAGAAATGACCTTTGCCGTTGAAGATGTCTTTCAGGCCGAAGTCAAAGTAGCCGCTCACGCTGTCGTTGCGGGTTTGAGCGAAAATGCCCAACATGGTGTTGTCGAAGAACTCCCTGACGGGCTTCATCTCGTAGGCATAGCCCTCGGTCTGCTCATAGTCAAGCATCTTCATGTATAGGATGCCGTCAATGATACCGATGCGTATCATCTTGTTGTCATACTGGTAAATGTACTCTCCCTCATACAACTCGGGCGCTTGTCCCATCGAGTTGGCGAATGAGCTGATCTGCTTGACCACGCCATCGGGGTCGGTCGAGCGGGTGGCCAGCACCATGTTCCACTCGCCCTCGAGGTGCGGGTCGCGTGCCAGGCCGACGGTGAACGGGCCATCGATGGTTGACAGGATGCTTGCCAGGTCGATGCGGCCGATGTAGGGAATCTTGCCGAACATCCCCAGCAGCTGCTGGATTTGTTTGAGTTTGACGAAGTTGTCGCCCTTGACGCTCATCGTGAAGATGTAGTCCATCGAGTTGGGGATGGCCTTGAGCACATCGTCGCTGGGCTTGCTCATGGTGGCATTGAGCAGTTGTGCATACTCGCTGTTCTCGGCAGCAAGAATCTGTGCATCCATGCCCACTTGCTCTTCATCAAGGTCGATGTTGAGGGTCACGGCGTCGATGTCACTCTCGGTGAAAATCTCGATCAGGGGCATCTTCTGTGACAACTCACGATATACTTCGCTCTTGTTCAGGATGGTCTTGAGGCCTTTGCCCTGAATCCAAGCGTTGATGGCGGCGTCCTTGTGGTGAAGCACCTCTTTGGCGGCCTTGTTCTCGTTGATGTTGGTTGATGTCTTGGACAGGATGCCCTTGGCGGCCTTGGCGGCGCGGTTGATGTCCATCAACTTGTTCGGGCTACCGATGAACAGCACCTTGCCGTCGATGGCGTAGAAGTTGTCCCTGACGTACATGCAGTCAAGTCCTTCAACTTTGGCGAAATCGCCCCCAGTCCTCAAGGCCAGCGTCTTGCGGGCCTTAGCTGGGTCATCAAGAGAGGCCAAGAGGACACGACCGAAGGTCTTGACAGTGAAAAAGGCGTAGGCCTTGGAGTCGGTGTCTATACCCATCTGGGGCAGATCGTTCATCACGATGCACATGGGTGAGGTGTCGTTGTCGTCAATGACCTCTTGCAGGGTCTTTGGCAAGACGATCTTGCCATCATCGAGCATCTTGGCTTTCTTGAGGATTTCGGGCACATCGATGCTCACCACGCCGGTGGCATCAGCGGGAATCATCTGCTCAAGACTGTCGCTGGTACAGCCTGCCATCATCAGGGCAAGCAAGGCTGTCGACAGGTATTTCAACCATTTGTTGAACATGTTCAGGAGGTTGTGTAGTGTTAATGGATTAGTGTTGTTTTATCGGGGAAGGGCCTGTGCGGGCACCAGGGAGAAGCCTTGCATCTTGCCTCCGTCGTCATACACGATGAGGAGCGCCAATTGGCCTTTTTCAAAATTCATCACCGAGGTGTAGGCTTTCCTGCCCATGATGTCACGGATTTCCCAGGGCTCATGGTTCTGATACTTGCCCATCTGGCCCTCGATTTGGGTCAGGGCACCGTCGAAAGAGTTGGGTTGAACTTGAGGCTTGATGCTCTCGGCCATGTTGTCATACAGTTCTTGACCCCTGTCCTCGAGGATGCAGTTCAGCATCTGCTCGCTACGGGCGGTATAGGGGTCATCGGCGGGAGCCGGGATGACGGTGGGGGGAGCAGGAGTCTGGGGAGCCTTGGGAGCCGTAGTCTGAGGAGCGGCAGCCTTGGAATCAGTCGACGCGGATTCTACCTCCTCCATCTTCTGGTTCATCTTCTTTTTCAACTCCGAGGGATCAGTTTTGGTCACGGGTTTCTCGGCTTTGGGGGCAGGCTTCTCGGCAACGGGTTGTGCCTCGGCGGGCGCTGTCAGACTCTTGAGCTTGGCCTCAACTTTATTAAGGCTGCCCTCGTTCTTGACGAGCACGGTATAGTCCTTGTCCAGCAGGTAGAAGCAGGGCAGGGTAGGCAGGTCATAGAGCTCGCCGTATTCGATACTGTGGCTCTGATTCCAGCCGTTGATCATCATCTTGGGATAGCTGGCCTTTTTCCACAGTTTCTGGTCTTCGTAGGGATAAATGGCGAGGACGATGAGTTTCTTGTCGTTGACAAGCTGGTTGATGAGCTCGTTGGAGGCAAGACGCTCCTTGACGGTCTCGCATGACTCGCAGTCCGGGTTGTTGAAGTAAACCAGGATGTAGTCGGCCTTGAGGTCCTTGAGGTGACGAGCGGTCTTGTCCTTGGGCGTGATGTAGTCAAAGTCGGCGGCCACACTGCCTTCCATGTTTTTCTTGGCGCCTTCAAGCAGCAGTCGCTGTCTTTCCTTTTCGGCTCCGCTCAGGACGAATTTCTCGGCGGCATGCTTGAGCACGACCATATAGAGGCCCTCGTTGTGGATGGGATCGGCGGGGTCGCTGAAGCGGCGCTCGGCCAGTTCCATCACTTGACGGTAAGCCTTGGCGTCTTCGCTCATGGCTTCCATGGTGGCGTTCATCAGGAATTCTGCTTTCTTTTGATCGGTATTGGCCAGCTCGTAAACCTGCTCGATGTAACTGATGTATTTCTCGGGAGTGGGCAACGACTGGGCCTGGGTGGTGAACCATCCTGCTAATGCAACGATGGCGGCTAAGATAAGCTTTTTCATTCTGTCTTATTTCTTTTATTGATATTGATGCATCTAATTTTCGGCAAATTTAGCTAACTTTGCCGAATAAAGACCAAAAACGATGAAAAAAATCGCTAAAACCAACGCCGCGCGCTTGCTCGACGCGGCATCGGTCCCCTATGAACTCATCCCTTACGAGGTGGATGAGACCGACTTGGGCGCTCAGCACATCGCCGACCAGCTTGGCGAGAACATCGAGCAGGTGTTCAAGACGCTGATATTGCAAGGTGACAAGACGGGGCATCTGGTGTGTGTCATTCCCGGTGCCGAGGAGGTGGACCTTAAAAAGGCTGCCAAGGTGTCCGGCAATAAGAAGGTGGACCTGATTCCCATGAAGGAACTGCTGCCCACCACGGGCTACATCCGTGGCGGTTGTTCGCCTGTGGGCATGAAGAAACCGTTCCCCACCTTTATAGATGAGACTTGCATCCTGTATGACTACATCTATGTCAGTGCGGGCGTGCGCGGCTTGCAGTTTAAGATTGACCCGCAGGCGCTGGTGGAGTTTGTCGGTGCCGATATCGTTGACCTGATAGCCGAGAAGACCGAATGAATACAATAGGTAAAATATTGACACTCACCACTTTTGGTGAGTCGCACGGCCCCGCAATGGGCGGTGTGCTTGACGGCATGCCCGCTGGCGTGGAGATTGATATGGAGCAGTTGCAGCGTTTCGTGGACCGTCGACGCACGGGCCAATCCGCCGGCAGCAGTACCCGTGATGAGAAGGATAGGGTAGAGCTGCTCTCGGGCATCTGGCAAGGCAAGACCTTGGGCTCGCCCATCGGATTCATCATCCGCAATAACGACGCCCGCAGTGCAGACTATGACGAAATCGCCCGCTGTTACCGTCCGAATCATGCCGACTATACCTGGGAAGCGAAATACGGCATCCGTGACCCGCGCGGCGGCGGACGTGCCTCGGCGCGTGAAACGGTTGCCCGTGTCGTTGCCGGTGGCATAGCCATCCAGGCGCTCGAGACTCTGGGAATCAACACTATGGCTCACGTTGTGCAAGTAGGGCCTCGCCTTGGCGTGGCCGACATGGACGAGACCATCAGGGAGGCAGCCAAGGAAGGCGACACCCTGGGCGGTATCATCGAGTGCGTCATCAAGGGCGCTCCTGCTGGCTTGGGCGAACCGCTGTTCGGCAAACTCCATGCCCAACTGGCGGCAGCGATGATGAGCATCCCCTCGGTTCACGGCTTTGAATACGGTGACGGTTTCGACATGGCCGCTAAAAAGGGCAGCGAGGTGATGGATCAGTTTGTCAAGCGTGACGACGGCTCAATCGGCACTGTGACTAACCACTCGGGCGGCATTCAGGGCGGCATCAGCAATGGCGAGGACATTGTGATGCGCATCGCCTTCAAGCCGGTGCCTACGCTCATGCGCCCCGTGTCCACCATCGATTGCGAGGGCAATCCAGTGACTTTGCAGCCTCGTGGCCGTCACGATGCTTGTGTGTTGCAGCGTGCCTTGCCCATCGTCGAGGCAATGGCTGCGCTTGTCATTTTAGATAACTATTTAATGAGGAAAACCAATGAGCTCTGACCTTAAACAATATTCCCAGACCTATTACCTCGCTGCTGGTGAGTGTAATCCCCAGGGCGAAATGCCCCTGACGTTGTTGATGACTCGCATCATCGAGGTGGCCACTTTTCACGCCAATGCATGGGGCGCAGGCTATGCCCGCCTGATCAAGGATAACCATGTGTGGGTCCTCTCCCGAGTGACCATTGAGATGAACGCCTATCCCAAGGTGAACACCAACTACAGCCTCACGACCTGGATCGAGGACTACAATCGCCATTTCTCGCAGCGTAACATGCGCATTGACGATGCCGACGGCAATCCGCTGGGCTACGTGCGCACCATCTGGATGGTTATCGACATGACCACTCGCGCCAGCGTGGACATCTCGAAGTTGGATTACATCGGCAAGAACATTTCCGACCTGCCGTGTCCCATCGAGCCGATAAGCCGCTTGCGGCCCATCGAGGAAGGCCATGCCGTGGACTATACCTTCGGCTACATGGATTGCGATTTCAATCGCCATGTCAACACCGTGCGCTACCTCGCGCACCTGATGAACATGTTCGACATGGACTGCTATGATCACTACTTCATTCACCGCATGGAGATTGCTTTCATCAAGGAGACACATTACGGCGAGCTGGCTCAATTTGTCATCGATGACACCGATCCCATGGATTCCCGCTTGAGTATCACCGTTGATGGCGACGACCACGTCCGCGCTCGTTTCCTCTGGCAAGAACGCCAATAGTGCCCGCTCTGTCTTTGTTTTAACACATCAAGCGCCTGAGTCAAGAAAATGACTTGGTTTAGTGACCGTGCTCACGCACGGGAAATTAAACAAATAATTATAAATTTGAATAATTTCCCGCCCGAAGGGCGGTCATAATTCCCGTAGATGAATTATGACAACCTTATCTTGTGTTGCAAGCCTTCGGCCTGCACAATGGCAATGACTCTAGTATCAGGTGTTGTTTTGGGGGTCAGTCGATGATGCTGGTGCCGTCGATGTTGGCGAACTGCTCACGCAGCCCAGGCACCTTGTCGGCGTCGGCCTCGATGGTCATGGAGCACACGTTGTCAAAGGCCTGCTCTATCACCTTGAGCTCGCTCTTCTTCACCACTTTCATCACATCATTCATGCTCAGGTAGGGGAAGGTGAATGTCAGCCTCGCCTGCTCGTGGCACTCGAGAATTTCGCCTGCCTCGATGGCCAGCTTTGCAGCCTCGCGATAAGCGACGATGAGGCCCGAGGTGCCCAGCTTGATGCCGCCGAAGTATCGGATGACAACGATGACGATATTGGTCAGTTCGAATGAGTTGATTTGTCCCAGGATGGGCTTGCCGGCGGTTCCGCTGGGTTCGCCGTTGTCGCTGCTCAGGTACTCGTTGCGCTCGGTGCCTATCATGTAAGCCCAGCAACAGTGGCGCGCGTCATGGTACTCGTTGGCATAGCGCTTGATGACAGCACGCGCCTCCTCGGCGCTCGACACTGGTTCGGCAAACGCCAGGAATCGCGACATCTTCTCGCGGTAGATACCCTGCGAGACGCCTTTCACGGTTTTGTAGAAATCACTCATTGTTATTAAAGCGTCACAAAAGTACAAAATAGTTTTCAGTTTTCGGTTTTAGCGCTTCAGTTTTTGGCCGTGAGTGTTACTGCTTTGGGGTGATTTAACATGTTTTTTGGTTTTTTCTTGTCATTTGTATGATTGATACGCGAGAAAATTGCTAATTTCGCACATCTTTTTAACCTGTTATGACCAGAATGAAGAAACTAGACACCTTGCTTGCTGAGAAGCTGTTGCAGATTAACGCCATCAAGTTGCAGCCCGATAGCCCGTTCACTTGGGCAACCGGTTGGAATTCACCCATTTATACTGACTTGCGCATGACATTGTCATATCCCGATGTGCGCAACCTGATCAAGGTTGAGATGGCTCGGTTGATTATGGAGAATTTCGGCGACACCGAGGTGGTGGCCGGTATTGCTACGGGTGCCATCGCTCATGGCGCCATGGTGGCCGACTCGCTGGCTATGCCCTTTGTGTATGTGCGTTCTACTCCCAAGGATCATGGTCTCGAGAACCTAATCGAGGGTGACATCAAGCCGGGACAGAAAGTTGTCTTGATCGAGGATCAGCTCTCGACGGGTAATAACTGCATGAAGTGCTACAACACGGTCTGTGAGGCCGGTGGTATCGTCTTGGGTGCAGTGGTCATCTTTGACTATCAGTTCTCACTGGCTGCCAAAGCCCTCAGACGTGCCAAGCTGCCCGTTATCACGCTCACCAACTTCCAGACGATGATCGACGTGGCCATGGATAACGACAGGCTCACCCAGGCCGATGCCGACACCCTGCTGCAGTGGCACGGTGACCCCGAGAATTGGACTCCGGCTGGCCTGGATGCCATCGACTGATTTTTGACAAATTAAATAACAGAATACTGAAATGGAATCATTCAAGAGTAATCCGCACATCATCGCGTGTGATGCTGCAACCATCTATAGTAAACTCACCAATCCCTCGCTCATCAAGAACCTGATAGAGACTCATGCCGACCAGATTGATGGTGAGGCGCGCCAGCACCTTGATACTGTCACCTTCAGCGAGGACTCGATCGCCATCCAGTCGCCCATGGGCGAAGTGACTCTCGCGCTGGACCACGAGAACAGCATCGAGGGGCAACGTGTCGTCTATACCGCATCCCAATCTCCGGTGCCCATCAATATGGTCATCAATCTGGAGCACCAGCCCGACGACACGACGATGAGCACGGCCGAATTGCAACTCAATCTGCCGTTCTTCCTGCGCAAGATGGTTGAGGGACAGCTGCAGGAGGGTGCCGACCGCTTCGGCGAACTGCTGTCACGCATCCCCTTCGACCGCCTCTGATCCTCAAGACCAGTCCTGCTGGGAATCCTTTTTTGAGAAAATAGCGTTTGGCAACAATACAGTGAACCCCAAAAGTTTTGTCCGACTTTTGGGGTTCACTGTATTATTTTTTTGTGTCAGAACAAGTGGGCGATGTTCTCGGTCATCATCTTCACGCTCATGGCCAGCAGGATGATGCCGAAGAACTTGCGTGAGAACATCATGCCGCCTTCGCCCAGCAGTTTCTGGATCTTGCCGGTACTCTTGATGACAAGGAATACCCAGATCATGTTGATGGCCAGGCCGATAAAGATGTTGATGTCGTCATACATCGCCTTGAGCGAAATCAAGGTCGTCAGCACGCCCGCGCCCGCAATCAGCGGGAACACCATCGGCACCATCGTCGCCCCCTTGTTGGGCGTGTTGTTCTTGAAGATTTCCACGTCGAGAATCATCTCCAGCGCCATCAGGAACATCAGGAAACCGCCTGCCGTGGCAAACGAGTGGATATCGCAGTTGAAGATGCGCAGCAGCCAGTGGCCGCCGTAGTAGAAGCCCACCATCAACAGGGTAGAGTAGAGGGTGGCCTTGACGGCATCCACATGGCGCCCCTTCTCTCTCAACTGCAGGATGATGGGTATCGAGCCCACGATGTCGATAATACTCAGCAATACCAGCGTTGCACTCAGAATTTGCGTGAAATTGATAGTTCCCATAATTGACGTTTTATTTTTGTGCTGCAAAGATACTTTTTTCCCTGTTTCCTTCCAACCGAAAAGCCCCAAAATCATGTTTTTCGGGGCCATATTTTTATCGTGGAATCTCAAATGAGCTCAAAATGATAATTTTATTTTTCAAATAATTGAATATCAATATATTAAAAATCTAAGAATGACCATAAAATGTTGGCCGTTTTTCGTTTTTTTGTTATAATTTTGCAGCAGACAAATCACTAAAACTTTGATGTCATGAAACGATTAATTATAAGCATCATTTTTGTGCTGGGTGTCGTCGTCAGTTCTATGGCTTCGGCTTATCAGGGCGACATCATCTACATAGATGGCGAGAGGTGGACATTGATGGGGCAACCGATAGAGAGAGATTCAGCCCTTATCCATCACTTGCTGGATGTCTTGCCCAAAGAACGAAGGATTAGTTCCGGCAACTGGCAAGGTTATACCGGGTATTGGAGTATCCGTGACGGACAACTTTATCTGGATAGCATCAGGGTGGGGTTTGACTTTGACAACTCTGTAATGGCAACGACGATATTCCCTGCTAAAAACAAGGATGGAAAAGAAATACCCCCGTTTGTCCCTGCCGATGATATGCTCGAGGTCTTCCATGACTACTACGTCAATGGCGCTATTCTGGCATCATGGATCACTGGTGAAGTAAGGGTAGCAAGAGGTCCTGTGGTCAAATACGTTCATCAGGGGTATATGCGCACCATGGAATTTGAGCAGTACTTCACTGTCAATCAGGGGAGAATAACCGACTGCGTTGCCTATCATAACAGGATTGTTGTTGGTGATTCCTGGATGAATGACCTCGGTAACATGAACAATCTGAAATTATATGAAAAGTATCAACACATGATACCCATTCCAGTCGAGAATTATCCCGAACTGGCCGGAATCAAGGAAATCGATGTAGATGTATCCGACATTCAGGTGGACACCTTGGGTAATCTGGTGGACTGCAGTGTGAAGATAGATTTCAAGGGTGACAATGATGAGTTGAAAGACAGGTTGTCACAGGATGTCAAAGCGGCGCTGATGAACCTCCGACCCTGGAAAGTGCTCTACATCAATAATGAATATGTGACGGACATCGAGAATTTCTGGTTCCGTTATGATTTAGAACAGTAAAAAACATTTCATCATCACTTTATTTTCATTCGGCTGAATTGTTCCTCAGGCAATTCAGCCGTTTTCTGTTGATGCTTACACCAAAAACCGCAATGTGGTTTTGCAGTTTGGCGCATTTTCACTACCTTTGCCGTTTGAATATAATTTGAAGCAAAAAATTAAACTTTATTATAACCAAAAACAATGAGCGAGAAAGAGAATACATTGGCAACCAAATACGACCCTAAAGAGGTCGAGGACAAGTGGTACAAGTATTGGGAATCGCACGACCTGTTCAAGAGCGTGCCCGATGAGCGTGAACCCTATTGCATCGTGATTCCGCCCCCCAACGTGACGGGTGTGCTGCACATGGGACACATGCTCAACAATACGATTCAGGACATCCTCATCCGCCGTGCGCGCATGGAGGGAAAGAATGCCCTGTGGGTCCCCGGTACCGACCATGCCTCGATCGCTACCGAGGCCAAGGTGGTGAAACGCCTGGCCGAGCAGGGTATCCGCAAGCGTGACCTCACGCGTGACGAGTTCCTCAAGCATGCCTGGGACTGGACCCACGAGCATGGTGGCATCATCCTGCAGCAGCTCAGGAAATTGGGTGCCTCCTGTGACTGGAGCCGCACGGCCTTCACCATGGACGAGACGCGCAGCAAGAGCGTGTTGAAGGTCTTTGTCGACCTTTATGACAAGGGCTACATCTACCGTGGCCTGCGCATGGTGAACTGGGACCCCAAGGCCCAGACCGCCCTGAGCAACGAGGAGGTCATCTACCACGAGGAGAAGAGCCATCTGTATTACCTCAAATACTATGTTGACGGTCTGCAGTCCCTCGAGAACGAGGATCAGCTGCTTGCCGAGGGCAACATCATCCACAAGGACGAGAAGGGCTACTATGCCGTGGTCGCCACCACACGTCCCGAGACCATCATGGGCGATACCGCCATGTGCATCAACCCCAAGGATCCCAAGAACCAGTGGCTCAAGGGCCGCAAGGTCATCGTGCCCCTCGTTGGTCGCGTAATCAAGGTCATTGAGGACCGCTATGTGGAAATCGAGTTCGGTACGGGCTGCTTGAAGGTGACCCCTGCCCATGACCCCAACGACTACGTCCTGGGCAAGACGCACAATCTGGAGACCATCGACATCTTCAATGCCGATGCCACCATCAGCGAGCAGTCACCGCTGTACGTCGGCATGGACCGCATGGAGTGCCGCAAGGTGATTGTCGAGGACTTGAAGGCTGCCGGATTGATTGAGAAGATCGAGGACTACGAGAACAAGGTGGGCTACAGCGAGCGCAACAGCGACACCGCCGTCGAGCCGCGCCTGTGCATGCAGTGGTTCTTGAAGATGAAGCACTTTGCCGACATCGCACTGCCCTGTGTAAAGAACGACGAACTCAAGTTCCATCCCGCCAAGTATAAGAACATTTATAATGTATGGCTCGAGGGCATTCAGGACTGGTGCATCTCGCGCCAGCTCTGGTGGGGCCACCGCATTCCTGCCTACTTCCTGCCCACCGAGGACGAGGAGAAGGAGGTCTATGTAGTTGCCTTGAACGAGGAAGAGGCTCTGGAGAAGGCCCGCAAGATTCCCGGATACGAGAACATCGAGGCCAGCCAGCTGCGTCACGACGAGGATGCCCTCGACACGTGGTTCAGCTCTTGGCTGTGGCCCATCTCGCTGTTCGACGGCATCAACAACCCCGGCAACGAGGAAATCAAGTACTACTATCCCACCAACGACCTGGTGACTGCCCCCGACATCATCTTCTTCTGGGTGGCTCGCATGATCATGGCGGGTTACGAGTACATGGGCGACATGCCTTTCCGCAATGTTTATTTCACCGGTGTCGTTCGCGACAAGTTGGGCCGCAAGATGTCCAAGTCGCTCGGCAACTCGCCCGACCCGTTGATGCTGATCGATAAGTTCGGTGCCGATGGCGTGCGCATGGGTCTGATGTTGGCAGCTCCTGCCGGCAACGACATCCTCTATGATGACGCGCTGTGTGAGCAGGGACGTAACTTCAACAACAAGATTTGGAACGCCTTCCGCCTCGTCAAGGGTTGGGAGGTGGCCGATGTCGAGCAGCCCGAGGCGAGCCGTCAGGCTGTGGAGTGGTTCCGCAACCAGCTCAACGATGCCCTGGCAACTGTCAAGGACCACTTCTCGAAGTTCCGCCTGAGCGATGCCATGATGGTGCTCTACCGTCTGTTCTGGGAGGAGTTCTCGGCATGGTATCTCGAAGCTGTGAAGCCTGCCTTCGGTCAGCCGATGGATCGCGCCACGATGACTGCCACGCTCGAGTTCTTCGACATGCTGCTGCGTCTGCTGCATCCGTTCATGCCGTTCATCACCGAGGAGCTGTGGCAGCACCTTGACGATCGCAAGGACGGCGAGAGCATCATGTATGCCCTGATTCCTGAGCCCCAGCAGGCCGACGAGTCATTGCTCAAGGCAATGGCCGATGTCAAGGAGATCGTCGCCGGTGTGCGCAATGTGCGCAAGCAGAAGAATCTGCCCAACAAGGAGCAGCTTACCCTGCAGGCCGTCGGTGGCTTGAACAACCCGCTTGAGGCCATCATCATCAAGCTTGCCGGACTCGAGAAGATTGAGGCTGTCACCGAGAAGGATCCCACCGCTGCCGCCTTTATGGTCGGCACCGCCGAATTTGCTGTGCCTGTTGCCGGCAGCATCGACGTCGAGGAGGAGATCAAGAAACTCGAGGCCGATCTGGAATACACCCGCGGCTTCCTGGCCAGCGTCGATAAGAAGCTGAGCAACGAGCGCTTCGTCGCCAATGCCCCCGAGGCCGTTGTCGCCAACGAGCGCAAGAAGAAAGCCGATGCCGAGAGCAAGATCGCCACGATGGAGCAAGCCCTCCAGGCTTTGAAGAAGTAATAATAATTGCGTCCCTGTCGGGGCGCAATTATTTGATTAGAGTTTAGTGATTAGAGATTAGAGAGAATATGGAGAATTCAATTTTGAAACCCGGTATTCCCGTTGCTTTGTGCAATGACCATGCCGGCTATCCCGTCAAGGAAGCTGTTAAGCGCTGGCTTGAGGGCCAGGGCATTGCCTGCAAGGACTTCGGTACCTATAACGAGGAGAGTTGTGATTATCCCGATTTCGCCCATCCGTGTGCGGCTGCTGTCGAGAGCGGGGAGTGCTATCCCGGCATCGCTGTCTGTGGCAGTGGCGAGGGTATCAACATCACGCTGAACAAGCACCAGGGTGTGCGCTCGGCACTGTGCTGGCGCCTGGCGGTTGCGCGTCTTGCCCGTCAGCACAACGACGCCAATGTCATCGCTATGCCGGGCCGTTTCGTCACCGATGAAGAAGCTATCGCCATGGTCGAGGCTTTCCTGACCACCCCTTACGAGGGTGGCCGTCACCAGCGTCGCATCGACAAGATTCCCGTCAGATAGGCAATCCAACCCTTGATAAAATGACAGCACGTTCTCGACGCTATCGCGAGAACGTGCTGTTTTAGTATTGCGAGCAGTCTGCTCGCATGAGTTGTTGTAACCCTTACTTCACCACAACCTTGCGTGAACGGCTCTCGCTGGTGACCATATAGGTGCCGCGGGGCAGGTCAACGATGCCTTGCGTAGCAATAGTGGCTACCCTGTTGGCATCCAGGTCATAGACCTCGAGCATCTCGCTCTGTGGATTGATCACCTTGATACCTCCCTGGCACGGCATGGCATTCCACATCATGGCCTCGCCGTTGTCGGTGAGCACGAGATTGATGAGGGCTGTCACATCCGAGATGTTGACGCTGCCGTCATGATTCACGTCAGCAGCTTGATCGTCAAAGGGATTCACGGCACTGCCCATCATGAAGTTGATGAGTGTGATCACGTCGCTGATGTTCACCTGGCCATCCATATTCACGTCGCCGATGAGGGAAGCGGGAAGGGTTACTTCACCTGCCACGTCGGCATAGGCGGTCACCGTGCCCGTTGTTGCCGTGATGGTGCCTTCGTAGCTACCTTCATCGCTTGTGTCGGCCAAGCGTACGTAGAACGTCTCACCCGAGGCGTCGAGGGTGAGTGATGTCGACCACGATTGTTGCTCAAGGCTCAGCTCGAAATTATCATCTACCGTGACGGTCACGGGGTCGTTATTGTTCTCGGTGATGACGGTGACTTCACTGATTGAAGACTCTCCTCCACGAACCGCTGTCAATGCGCTGATTGTACCACCGAAATAGATTTGCGGGGTCACGGGATCCTGCTGGACTGCATACACGGCAATGTCGTCGATATTCATGCGTGCACCTGCGGTCTGCTGGAACTTGAAACGCACGTTCTCGGTCGTGTTCAGCGCGTAGGAGTATTGGGTGAATGTGTGGGTCAGGGCCAGTTCATCAATCAGAGTCCAGGTCGAGCCGCCATTGGTGCTGTAGAGCACTTGAACCGTGGCATCGGCCTCGGTCGTGCCGTAGGTTGCGGCATAGAACGAGATTCCCGAAGTACCGGCGACATCTTGCCGCATCTCGATATAGGACGTGGAGTTTTTGCCGAAACGGCAGCCGATTTGTCCGTTCCAGTGGTCATTGGTTTGAGCAAAAATGCTGGCATTGTTGAAGTACCATGTGAAAGCGGCGCCCTGCACTTCTTTCACCCAATAGCCGCCGCTCTCGCAGCCTTCCCAGTCCTCGATGATGCAGTCTCCGGTGGGATTGATGGGATCTTCGGGATTGACGGGGTCATCGCCTGACTGTTCCTTGCCTGAGATGAGGTTGTACGTGCGGCTCACCTCGCTGCTCGAGAGGGTTAATGTGCCGGTGGCTTCTTCTTCGTTGCCGCTGTAGGTCACTACGATGCTGGTTCCGTTGTTCACCGCATCGGCACTCAAGGTGGCGGGAGTGACACTGAAGTTGGCACCGCTCACGGTCACGGTAAGCGCCTGACTCAAGTAAGCACCCTTAACAGTGATGGTCTTGCTGATGCTGTTGCCTGCAAGAGGGATGATGCCCAGGTTGATGCTCTGGCCGCTGGTGGGCTGGGTGATGACGGGGTTGGTCACGACTGCACCGTCGCCTGTCCACACTTGTCCCTGCCTGTTGCCCCAGATGTGCTCGGCCAACTCGGGGTGGTCGATGAAGGGGTTACGGTTGCCCTGCCATGCATGGGCATAGCAGTTGCGAGTCGTTTCTTTCTCGCTCACGGGGTCCAGACGGTGCCACTCCATGAGCAGACCTATGGCGTAGGTCGTGAATACGGGATAGCTGTTGCCCGCAAAGAATGAGGAACCGTTGGCCTTGGTCCAAGTGCTGATGACGTTGTTGTAGCATGCCGCCATGTAGAAATAGGCGCGGGCAAAGTCACCCTTGTATTCGTCGTCGGGCTCAAAAACGACACCCGAGTATCCCGCGTGTGTGCTGGAGCCCTTGCGGCCCTTGGCAACATACTGGCCATTGGTCAGGCGGGTGCCGCCCTCGCAAACGCCGTAGGGATAGTTAGAGCGCTGGTTGTTGACATAGCCGTCGGTTGGCACGATGTTGAAAATGTCGCTGTATTGTGCCTGTTTGCTGCCTCCCCACCAGCTTGACGGCACACTGTGCTCGCGGTTGATGCAGTCGCCGATGGCGCTGTAGCTACCACACTTGTTGCTGTAGGTGTATTTGTCGTAGTTGCTGTACATGTCGATATAATAGCCGTTGGGATCGGTGTCGGTATCGGCATAGGCATTCCACAAGCCGTCATAGCCGATGTTGGTATGGCTCGTGATGATGTTGTACAGTGCGGTCAGCAGGGCCTCGTCGCTCTTGTTCAGCGCATTGGCGTAGTAGTCGCTCGGACAGGGTTTCGGATCTTTGGCATTAGCTGCCAGCACTATGGCCATCATGGCCACGGTCATGAGAAACTGTTTCATAGTTTAAGTTAATGGTGTGAGTGTTAATTAAATGAATGATAGTTAATCGTTGTGTATTGTATGCCATGCAGCCCGTTGAAAACGCTTCTTGGGATGATAGGATCTCAACGGGTTGCATGCATAAAATTCGGTGGTTGGGGTAGTATCGTTTATGACCCCAGGATGATGTCGATGACCGAGTTGACATCAGCGATGTTCACCTCAGCATCATCGTTCACGTCACAATTGTTATCGCTATTGCCGCTCAGGATGACGTCGATGATGGCATTGACGTCGGCGATGTTCACTTCACCGTCATGGTTCACGTCTCCCTTGGGCCATTTCTCTTCCACGTGGCGATAGATGGTGATATCGTCAATGATGACGCGTGAACCAGATACCTGACTGATGCCGAAGCGCAAGGGCCAAGAGCTCTCGACCTCCAGTATATACTGCTGTAGGGCGCCCCTTGTAACAGTAACCACGTCTAGTCCATACCATGAGCTGCCATTGTCGGTGCTGTAAGATACTGAAAGTTCGGCATCACTGTCATTACCAAAGCAGGTAGCATAGAATCCTATGGCAGTTACATCCTCCACACTCTCCAGCATGCTGATGGCACTGTTGCTGGTTTTGCCAAGTCGGCATGAACGCTCGCCATGACTCATACTGTCATCCCAAATGCCGGCATCCCTGAAATACCAGAGGAAGGCGTTGCCCTGCACCTGCTTTGTCCAATAGCCGCCGGTCGTGCAGCCTTCCCAGTCCTCGGTGATGTCGCCAGTTTCTACGGGCGGAGGCGTCACTCCTTGATCATCGGCCGTGGCGGTGATTGTGAATGTGGTGGTTACCTCATCGTTGCTCAGCGTGATGCTATTCTCAAAGGTGCCTGCTTTTTCAGCAGTGAAACTGATGACAAACGAGGTTCCGCTGTTCACATCCGCTGGATTGAAAGCGACAGCGCTGACATAGAAATTCACATTGTCACTCATCGACAAAGAGAGCCACTTGGTCAGGCCATTGCCCTTGACCGTAACGGTGTAATGCAACTGAGTGCCCACAATGGTCGTGTCCATGTCGAACGTGGAACCGTTTGCCGGTGCTGTAATGGTGGCAGGTATCTCACCGCCACTGCCGTTCCAGGGCTGTCCTTGCAGATTTCCCCAGATGTACTCGGCGAGCTCGGGATGGTCGATGAACGGGTTGCGGTTGCCCTGGATACCATAGATGGCTTCGTTGCGCTTGATTTCCTTATCGCTCACGGGGTCCAGGCGGGTCCACTCCATCAGCATGTTGATGGTCCAGGTCGAGAAGGCTTTGTACTTGTTGGTCGTATAGTCGAGTTGGGGACTGCCGGGCCAACTGGGCAATTCATTCTTGTAGCAGGTGGCCATATAAAAATAGGTGCGGGCAAGGTCGCCCTTATACTCGTCATCGGGTTCAAATACGGTGCCTGAATAGCCAGGATAGGTGCATGGGCCTGATTTGCCCTTGGCGACATAGCTGCCATAGGTCAAACGTGTACCGTTGGCGCAAACGCCATACGGGTCATTGTCTCGCTGGCTGTTCACCTTGATGTCGGTGGGATAGACATGGAACACGTCGGTGTTCATGGGAGACACAGCGCCACCAAACCAACTGCGGGGAAAACTGTGCTCGCGGTTATAGCCCTCGCCCACATGCGACGCCGAGGATCCGTTGTCGCTAGGCCGATAGCGGCAATTACTGTAGATGTCGATGATGTAGCCTTGGTTATCAACATCGGCGATGGCAAAAGCATTCAGCAGGCCACTGCTGTAGGATACTTCCTTGTGGCTGCGGATGGTACTGCACAATGCCGACATCAGGTTCTCGTCACTCTTGCCCAAGGCCTTGTTGTAATACCCTTTGGGCTCTGTGGCGAGAGCCGGCTGGATAGCAATGACAATTGCTGCAAGCAGGATGAATAATCGTGTAGTCCGGTTCATGATGGTTCTGAAAAGTTGAATAGTGGATTATCTTCTTCTCTTATTGTCACGCGGCTCCTTTGAGTCGGGTTTATTCTCTTTGCTCATTGCCTGCTTGCGGACTTGACCGGCCAGCTGGCCACAGGCGGCGGCGATATCCTCGCCACGGCTGCGGCGAATGGTGCACGTCACGCCCTTGCTGTTGAGGTAGTCGCGGAAGTAGGTCATACGCTCATCACTGCTGGTGCGCAGCTTCTCGATGCCGGGAATAGGATGGAAACGGATGAGGTTCACACGAACGTGCTCGTTGGGCAACAGCTCGCGCAACTTCTCGGCATGCTGGATATCGTCATTGAACCACTGCCAGCAGATGTATTCCACCGACAGGCGGCGCTGATGGGCAAAGTCGTACTCGCCCAGCACTTCCATGACACGGTCAATGGGGGAGATGCGTTCAATCGGCATCATCGACGAACGCTCTTCCTGAACGGCGTTGTGAACACTCACGGCGATGTGGACGCTGGTCTGCTCACACAGGATTTTCAATTCCGGCAGTTTGCCAACGGTGGATACCGTGACGCGTTTGGGACTCCAGCCCAGGCCCCAGGGCTCGGTGAGGATTGAGATGACTTGCAGCACTTCCTCGATGTTGTCAAGCGGTTCGCCCATGCCCATGAACACGACATTGGTCAACTTGTCGCTCTCGGGGATGCTCAAGACCTGGTTGATGATCTGGTTGGCTGTCAGGTTGCCGTGGAATCCTTGCTTGCCCGTCATGCAGAAGTAGCAGTTCATCCTGCACCCCTTCTGCGACGAGATGCACAAGGTGGCGCGGTCGTCCTCGGGGATATAGACCGACTCGACGGCCTGCTTGTTGCCCACGTCGAACAGGTATTTCACCGTTCCGTCCTGGCTTGCGGCTGCTTGGCTGGGCGGGTACAGGCCCACACAGTAGCGACTGGCCAGCAGTTCACGGTTGGCCTTGGAGATGTTGAGCATCTGCTCAAAGTCGTTCACGCGTTTCTGGTAAATCCACTGTGCCAGTTGTTTAGCCACAAAGCGTGGCATGCCCAAGGTCGCTACGGCATTCTGCATATCCTCGAGTGTCATGCCGGCCAGCGGCTGTAATGTCTTGTCGTTGCTCATGTCAAGAAAGGTTTAATGTTGGTTCAAATTGCAAATTTACTACAAAGTTGTCATATTTAGGTTTTTGACCTGCAGTTTTTAGCGGTTTTTTCTGTCCATAAGCGACATTTGGGCTGGGGCCATGCGCCTCAGCCCATTTTTCTCAAGTGGGGAGATTCTTTTATCGATCTCTCATTGTTTATGGATCGACAGGTTGGCCGAGCATCTGTTTCAAGTGCGTCTCCAGGATGTGGAAACCGGGGGCGACCATGCCGCCGTGTCCGTGTCCGTCAAGTTCGTAGAGGTAGGTCTGCTCGTGGCCAGCAAGTTTCATCATGCGGGCGAGGTACTGGTTCTCGTCGTAGCGGCCGAAGAGTTCCAGTTCCCGGTCACCGCAAATCAGCACCAACGGCGGACAGTCGCTGCGCACCCAGTAGAGTGGGGCATACTCGTCGATGGTGGCCTGCAAGGGCGGTATGCCCTGCAACTTGCGCACGTTGTAATGGGTGATGGCTTGGCCGCTGAACGGGACGTACATCATCACATCGTCGGCATCGATGCCATAGCCCGCCAGCCATTTTTTGTCAAGACACAGCATCATGGAGATGTAGCCGCCAGCCGAATGTCCGGTCACGACAATTTTGTGGCTGTCGCCACCATATTCATCGATGTGTGTGAATACCCATGCCACCGCCTCGGCGGCATCATCAAGGATCTCCTTGACGGTCACATGAGGCAATAGCCTGTAGTTGACCCCGACAACCACCAGGCCCTTTTCCTTGAGTTGCGCCGGAATCTCCTTGTTGCCGCCTTCCAGTCCTCCGCCATGGAACCAGACGATGACGGGGTAGTCGGTGGCCCCCTCGGGATGGTATACGTCAAGTTTCAGCCGCTGCTGGGAGTAGGCGTCGGTCTTTAAGGTATAACTGATGTCATCGACCTGCCGGTAGCCTTGAGCATTCAAGGCGTGGCAAAGCAAAGTCAGGACAAGTGATACTGATATTCTGGTTATTGTATTCATAACGTTTATTTGTCGGGTTTGATATTGGGTGAGCTCAATGAATATGAAGTCTTGATACTCAAATTGTCCTCTTTGTTACAAAACCGGATTTTGCAGGGCTGCCCCGAGAAATCTAAACACTGGGTTTTAGTGTTGTTTCTCGGGGCAGCCGTGCAATTTCTGGTGTCTCAACAGTTATCGGTTGTTTCACTCATCAGATGTTGCTCATCACCATGTTGATCAACAGGGTGACATCACTGATGTTGATACTGCCGTCATTATTGAGGTCAGCAGCCTCGGTGTTGATATTACCGTTGCCGCTCATCGCGTAGGAGATGAGTATTGTCACGTCGCTGATGTTGACAACGCCATCGTTGTTCACATCGCCGGGAATGACATCCTCATCCACCATGGAGTTGCTCTCGGTGATAGTAGAGAACAGTTTCCAGATGTTAGCAGCCTGATAGGCTGTTTTGTATCCCGTGGGAACACGTAGACGAGCGTTACTGAAGTGGAAAGCATCAAACGGTGAGGACGCGTTGGAGCCCGAACCGATGATCTGGCAGACGGGCGGCGTTTTGGCCTTGCACCCGATGCTTATCAGGGCATTATCGTTGTAGAACGCCCTTGCGCCAAGGCTTGTGAGCGTCGAGGGCAGGATAACGGCGGTCATTGACGTACAGTTGCTGAAGGCATTGCTGCCGATAGTAGTCACACCCTTGTTCACCTCCATGCCAGTGAGGGCTGCACAATGATCAAAGGCATAATCGTTGATTTTTTTGACTGTAGTGGGCAACGTGATAGTATTGACAATACTTCCACGGAAGGCATGAGCACCAATCTCTACGGTGCCATTGGGAACGGTATAGGTTGTTGCTTTTCCTCCAGGGAAGATGGCCAATGCATAGATTGCCTCACCTCGATTGCTGAATACGACACCATTTTGAACTATGAATTTGGGATTGATATGTTGTCCTGAAGCTCTTCGGAATTGTGTCAGTGACGTGCAGTAGGCAAAGGGTCCATCACCAATGCTGGTAACTGAATACGGGAATATAGCCCCTGTCATCGTGCAGTAGGCAAAGGCGTAGCTGCCGATGCTCTCCAGACCCTCGTTGAGCTGGAGTACACCAGTGAGTCCGGTACACTTGTAGAAGGCGTAGTCGCCGATGCTCTTGATGGTCCATGGGAATGTCACACTCTCCAGATTGGTGCGCTGATAGAATGCACGGGCACCGATAGAGGTTACGTAATAGGTGTCATTGCCCACGTTGACGTTCGCGGGGATTTCGACTGTTGTCAGGTCTTGGTAGCTGCTGCTGTTCTCGCGGATGAGCGCCACTTGGTTACCGTCTATGATCTCATAGAAGAAGTCGTCGCGCTTGAAGTCATAGGCCATGCCTTGGATGTTGGCAAACTGGCCCCAATTCTCATCGGCCTGATAGGCGGCTACCGAGTTCTTGGGAACGGTTACGACGATGTTAGCGTACTGCTCGGCGGTAATGCCGGTCAGATTGGTGGGTGGCGTGATGGCCAGGCAGGTGATGGCAGTCAGGTTGGTGCATTCGTTGTCTACAAAGCTGTCGATGCAGCGACGGGTAGTTGCGGGCAGTGTGAGGCTCGTCAGATTTGTACAATTACTGAATGCGGCTGCATTGGTGCCGACCACGGTATAGGTTGTACCCTGCCAGGTCACGGTTTCGGGAATCACTAGGTCACCGCTATAGGCGTTGCTCGCGCCGCCAGTGGTGACTTCAACGATGTCAATGCCGTTATCGACACCCATGATGATGTAATAGATGCCGTCAACGACAAAATCATAGGTGTTGCCATAGTGAGTGAAATTCTCCCAATAGGGTGCCTCCTTATAGTCCCAGCGGGAGTTCCAGGGCACGATTACGATTGTGGTTTCGTAATGCCATTGGTCGAAGGTGGCACTTTGAATCTGCGGCGGATTTGTTGCCCTGCAGGTCAACCTGATGAGCGATGAACACAGGTGGAATGCCATATTACTGATGCTGGTCACGTTTTGGGGGATAGTGAGCTCGCTCAGGTTCCTGCAATTCTCGAATGCCGACAAGCCGATGCTTTGCAGCGATTCGGGAAGGATGACGTTTGTCAGATTATAGCAGTTCTGGAACACGAAGTTAGGGATAGCAGTTACCCCTTCAGGAATGAAGACAGACGATATGCCGCTGTTCCCGAACGCTTGCTCTCCAATATAGGTGACTGTAGCGGGAATGCTGACGAAAGCCAAAGATTGACAACCCATGAACGCCTTTTCTCCGATACCGGTCACAGTGTAGGTGGTGCCGTCGTGCGTCACGGTCTCGGGAACAGTGACGTTGCCGCTATAAGAATTGTACTGGGTATCGTGGTAGGTCACTTCAACGGTATTGCTGCCAGTGATGTTGTAGTAGATGCCATTCTCTTCAAAATCATAGGTGGCATACTTCTGGAATTCACCCCATACATGTTCAGCCGATTGGTATCTTGACAGTGCCGAGCGGGGCACGTGCAGGGTAGCAGTGGTATAGACGCTCTCGTTGAAGGGCAGATAGCCGATACTGCCTCCAGCGATGGAGGGCGGCGTAGAGCGCAGGCAGTAGATGTCGGTAAGTGGACAATCGGTGAATGAATGGGTATAGATGCTGGATACATTGCTGCCAAAGGTCACCTTGGTCAGATTAGAACAGTAAGCGAAGGCCGCATAATCAATCGACTTGACATCGTTGGCGATAGTGGCTTCGGTGAGTCCACGACAACCATAGAAGGCAAAGCCGCCGATTTTAGTGATGCCACTGGGAACCACTAGATTGGTTAGATCGCTGCCGTTGACTTTCAAGTAATGTCCATAGTTCAATGGATTGGCTCCGACATTGGTGAAGTTGATTTTGCACCATGTGGATAAATTAATGACAGCGGCATGGGTCATTCCGGTGCATCCATGGAAAGCGTTGTCATTGATCTTTTTCAAGTTCTGGTGAATCGTGACGCTCGTCAAACCGGTGGAGTTCCAGAATGCTTTCGTGCCAATCTCCTCGACCTTGTAGGTGGTACCGCTGTAAGTCACCGTGTTGGGTATGACGACTTGTCCGCTATAAGAATTAAAACTATCATTCTTATAAGTTACCTCAACAGTGTTTTCACTTGTTTTCCTATAATAGATATTGTTAGATACAAAGTCATAATAAATCGGCTCAACGTTGGTGAAATTCTGCCAGTAGTTGGCCGATTGGTAGTTGCTCACGTAGCTGGCAGGCACATGGAGCGTCGCAGTGGAATAGACCATGTTGACCTCGTTGTCAAACGCGTTGGCTGCCGCCAGTGTCGCAGGCCTTGTACCGCGGCAGTAGATGTCGGACAGTGGGTCGTAGCTGAATGCATACTGATCAATAGAGGTGAGGCCGCTGCCGAGGGTTACTGTACTCAGGTTTAAACAGCTACCGAATGCACTCCATTCAATTGAAGTGACGCTGCTGGCAATGATGACAGAGCGCAGGTCGTAGTTTGAGTAGAAAGCGAATTGGCTTACTTTCCTTACGCCTTCGGGGATGACCAGATTAACGACCTTTGTGCCGTTGAGATACAGGTGATGAGCCCAAGACAAGGGGTTGCCGTCGGCGTTACCGCTGAAATCAATAGCGCACCAGGCGGCAAGGTCACTGATGTTCACTCGAGACAATGACGAACAACCGGCAAAGGCCGTTGAACTTGACTCGGTGATGGTGGGAGGGATAGTGACGGATGTTAATCGATAGCTGCCATAAAAAGCATAAGAGCCGATTTTGGTGACATTGTAGGTGTAGCCGTTACGTGGGTCAGTTACTGTCGAAGGAATGACAACATCGCCAATGTAGGAATTGTAGTTTTCATCACAATAGGTGATTTCTACACTGTTTCCGTCAATGATGTTGAACCAGCCCACATCTGTGTAGAAGTCATAGGCACTGACGGCTAGAGGACAACCTAAAGCCATCAAGATGACTAGCAGATTAAATTTGAGTAGTTTAGTTTTCATAATCATAGTATTTATTAGATGAATAAATGTTACTTCAATACACTTTGTTTGCAAATATAATAACTTTATTTGAAGAAACAATAATGTTTTGTCATTATTTTTGATGACATTGTACAAAATAATTGGCAATCTTGAAAAATGAGACATTTTTTTGCTGGATTCCTGCAATCTCATGCCAGCCCGCATGAGATTCAGCGAATGCGTCTAACGCTAGGGTGCAGAGACGTTATATATTAACGTGAGTTCGACGAAATTGTATGCTATAAATCAATGTGTTAGCAACTCCTCCTAATCTTAGAGGGGGCCAGGGGACGTTGATGCTACCAGAGATTTGCTTCGAAAGCACATCATACTCCTCCGTAGCTTCACACCACTTCCCCTTTCTTAGGGTAGGAGTTGATAATCAGTACTTTATCATCCAATTAGGGGTTAAAACCACGCATTTCAATGCGTCTACTTTAGTTTCTATAAACCTCGTTACCGAAGGCATACAAAGTGTTGTTTCAGGATGGGTTACAAGAGGCGAAGATGAAATTAAATTTTCTTGCGTGGATGAAACTATGGGCTTCAAGTCCATAGTGGTTTAATTCTAAATGAGGGTGAGCCAAAAAACTATTTTGACTCACCCTCATGGAAAATTCTAATAGCTATCTGCTAATAGCTTATTTCATATAGGTGTAGCGATAGTCGGTGGGCGACACGAGGGTCTCCTTGATCACGCGCGGGATGATCCAGCGAATCAGGTTGAACTCACCACCGGCCTTGTCGTTGGTACCGCTGGCACGTGCACCGCCGAAGGGCTGCATACCTACAACAGCACCCGTCGGCTTGTCGTTGATGTAGAAGTTACCGGCGGCATAGCTCAGCTTCTCGGTGAGCTTCTCCACCTCGAGGCGGTCACGGCCCCAAACGGCACCGGTCAGACCGTAAGGCGAGGTCTCGTCACACAGGCGGGCGGTCTCGTTCACCTTGTCGTCGTCGTAGGGGTAAACCGTCAGCACGGGGCCGAAGATTTCCTCTTCCATCGACTTGAAGCGAGGATTGGTGGTCTCGATAACCGTGGGCTCAACAAACCAGCCTTTCTTCTTGTCACACTTGCCACCGATGACGATCTTGGCGTCGTCGGCCTTCTTGGCGTAGTCGATATAGCTCTTGCACTTGTCGAACGATGCCTCGTCGATCACGGCGTTGATGAAGTTCATGGGATCCATGACGTCGCCCATCTTCACCTCCTTGCACATGGCCTTGATGTCCTTCAGTACGTCGGGCCACAGGCTCTTGGGGATGTACATGCGCGATGCAGCCGAGCACTTCTGGCCCTGGAACTCAAAGGCTCCGCAGAAGGCAGCCGTAGCAACGGCCTTCTTGTCGGCGCTGGGATGAACAAAGATGAAGTCCTTGCCACCGGTCTCACCCACGAGACGGGGATAGGAGATGTACTTGTCCACGTTCAGGCTGGCCTGCTTCCACAGCGACTTGAAGGTGGCGGTGCTGCCGGTGAAGTGGATGCCGCTGAAGTACTTGCTGTCGGTAGCAACCTCGCCGATGAGGGCGCCGCTGCCGGGCAGGAAGTTGATCACGCCGTCGGGAAGGCCGGCTTCCTTGTAGAGCTGCATCAGGTAGTAGTTGCTCAGCAGGGCGGTGGTGGAGGGCTTCCACAGGGCCACGTTACCCATCAGCACGGGAGTCATGCACAGGTTGCTGGCGATAGAGGTGAAGTTGAACGGGGTGACAGCCAGGATAAAGCCCTCGAGAGGACGATACTCGGTGTGGTTCAGCTGGCCCACGCCGTCCTTGGGCTGCATAGCGTAGATCTTGCTTGCATAGTGCACGTTGTAGCGGAAGAAGTCGATCGTCTCGCAAGCCGAGTCGATTTCGGCCTGGTAGAAGTTCTTGCTCTGGCCCAGCATCGTGGCGGCATTCATGATGGGACGATACTTGGTGGCGAGCAGCTCGGCCATCTTCATCACGATGGCGGCGCGGGTGGTCCACGGTGTGCGGCTCCACTCTTTCCATGCCTTCATAGCGGCATCGATGGCCATCTTGATCTCTTTCTTGGTCACCTTGTGATAGGTAGCCAGCACGTGCTTGTGGTCGTGGGGGCAGGTAATGGTACCCGTGTCACCGGTGCGGATTTCCTTGCCGCCGATGATGATGGGGATGTCCACGACGATTTTGCTCTGGCGCTCGAGTTCAGCCTCGAGGGCAACGCGCTCGGGCGAACCGGGCATATAGGCCTTCACCGGCTCATTGGCGGGAAGGGGGAAATTGATAATAGCGTTATTCATTATTATTTTAAATTGTTTGTTGAGAGTTTTTAAGTCTTTTTGATTTCTGGTTGTTGATTGAGGTTTGAGAACTGGAGCCTTTAACCTCTAACCTCTAAACTTCAAGCACCGCGAGCGCTAGCACTCGCGATGCTTGAATTAAAAATTATCCGAACATCTGCTCGAAGGTCTTCTTGATGATCTCGATGGCCTCCATGAGTTCCTCCTTGGTGATGCACAAGGGAGGAGCAAAGCGGATGATGTGGTCATGGGTCGGCTTGGCCAGCAGGCCGTTGTCACGCAGCTTCAGGCAGATGTCCCAAGCGGTCTTGCCCTCGACGGGCTTGGTAACGATGGCGTTCAACAGACCGCGACCGCGCACCTGTACGATAAACGGCGAGTGGATCTTCTCGATTTCCTCACGGAAGATCTTACCCATCTTCTCGGCGTTCTGAACCAGCTTCTCGTCCTTGACAACCTTCAAGGCCTCAACGGCAACGCGGGCTGCCAGCGGGAAACCGCCGAAGGTCGAGCCGTGCTCGCCGGGCTTCACGTTCAGCATGATATCGTCGTCGGCCAAGCAAGCCGATACGGGAAGCACACCACCACCCAGGGCCTTGCCCAGGATCACGATGTCGGGACGGATGCCGTCGTGCTGTGAGCACAGCATCTTACCCGTGCGGGCGATACCGGTCTGCACCTCGTCGGCGATGAACAGCACGTTGTGCTTGTGGCACAGGTCGAAGCAGGTCTTCAGGTAGCCGTCGTCGGGAACGAATACGCCAGCCTCGCCCTGGATGGGCTCAGCGATAAAGGCAGCAACCTCATCGCCATATTTATCGAGCGCCTTCTCAAGCGCCTTGGGATCGTTGTAGGGGATACGGATGAAACCGGGGGTCAGCGGGCCGTAGTTGGCATAGCTGTCCGGGTCGTTGCTCATGGTGATAACAGTCACGGTACGGCCGTGGAAGTTGCCCTCGCAGCAGATGATCTTCACCTTGTCGTTGTCGATACCTTTCTTGACAACGCCCCAGCGGCGGGCCAGCTTCAGGGCGGTCTCGACGCCCTCAGCACCGGTATTCATGGGCAGCACCTTGTCATAGCCGAAGTAGGAGTGCATGAACTTCTCATACTCGCAGAAGGCCTCGTTGTAGAACGCACGAGAGGTCAGACACAGCTTGTTGGTCTGATCCTTCAGCGCCTTCACGATGCGAGGATGGCAGTGACCCTGGTTAACGGCACTGTAGGCTGACAGGAAGTCGAAATACTTCTTGCCTTCAACGTCCCACACATAGATGCCTTTACCCTTCTTCAACACGACGGGCAGCGGATGGTAGTTGTGAGCGCCGTAGCGGTCTTCCATCGCGATGTAACTCTTGGTCTTTGCGCCCAGAGGAGCGGGCTTACTGCAATCTACACTCTTACATGCTTTTTTTGCACTCGGTTTTTTTGCTGTTGGTTTCTTCATTGGTTAAGTTGATTGTTGATATTAAGTTGTTAATGTTAAAGATAAATTTCTGCTTGCAAAGATAGTGCAAGCAGAGCGTAGAGCCAAACAAAAAAGCAAGTTTTTTTGTCTGCTTAACCGCGTGACCTTGCTTGTCTTATCTAAGTCGTTTTCAATAAATATGCAAACATGTTTCCGTTTCACATACTTATTACACAATGCCTTTATTAACATGACTTTTTTGCCCGATTTGCGCTTTCTTGACGTCATTTTTGGTCATTCAAGAAAAACTTGCTACATTTGTGCAATTGATAATAAACCGGCTGAATTCCAACCTCAAGCCCAAAATGTCTAACCGATTAACCGTCCACATCTATGAAAATTGTCATTTCTTCATCCCGATTTGCACCAGAAGCCGATACTATTAAGGGGTTTCTAATTGATATTTTAGAAGATAAAGATATTCGTGTAACTGATGATCCATCAGAAGAGCGCAATCACCGCCAAGATGTGGCATATATTTATTTTTGTGCCGATCATCAGGCCAATCAGCAAGTCAGCATGCAGGACTCTGAAATCGACCCCGAGATAAAAGATGCTGATTGGGTAATAGTGCTTGCTCCATTGAATCATGTGGGAAAATATACAATGATGGAAGTTATGTTTGCTATAGAATCATTTTACACTAACCCCGATGGCAATCCTGTATTGACCCTTTTTAATTGCAAGGATTATTATAGTGATAGATTTCCTGAGAATCGAAAAGAGGACAAGGGCTTCAGAAATGGAACCGATCATCCTGTTTTCGATGAAGTGAATGAGATTTCGATACCTTGTTTAAAACAAATGATCGAAGAAAAAATAGCCTCTTTTCGCCAAGATGGTAGAGAACAAAAAGAAGTCTATCTAGGTGAATATAAATATGATTCCGATGGAATTGGACTGAAAATAGCTGTTAGAGAGGCTTTTAAGAAGAATTATAAAGATGTCCAATTCAGATTTCAACAATTAATCGGTTTAGCACAACCAGGAAGTAAAGTACTAGCCGAACAATTATATTTTGACAAGCAAAGGGCTGATTACATTTCTAATGAATACTTGCCACGTGAATCGGTGGATGGCAATTTGGAGCAAGCTTTGGCCAATCAGAGGAAGTTTATCATTGTTACCGGTCTCCCCGGTTCAGGCAAAACAAGGGCTGTCCTTAAATTATTAAAACAGAATGATGGTCATCAAGAGAATCAATATGCTTTCGGTGCGTTGTCTGACAAGAATGTTGTGGTAGTAGACCAGAAGAATGTCAGCGATGTGTCTAAACGGTTGCTTCGAGAGAAAGATCGTGTTGATTATCTTAAAAGAGTTAAGAATCAAGATGTGGAGCCTGAAGATATATACTTGATTTGTGATCAAATCAAAGATGTCTTCAGTATGTTTGAAAAGCTTGATGACCTGTCAAGATTTTTCAGCATTATAGAGGATTGCAATCACATCAAGTTCATTGCGACCAGTCTGCCTGATGCCTATTACGATTTTCTGCAGCGATGGGGAGATCGCCCCTGTCCATTACCTCAAAAGAATGATTATGTCGAAGACCAAATCATTGAGATACCGTTAATTTCTGAAGACAGAAATAAAGATGATATCAAAAACTGGATTTACTTCAGTCTGGGTGTTGACTCACGAGTTGAATCGATTGGTGACTGCATTAAAGGATTAAAGAACTATAAAGAGAACATAGTTAAAGGACTATATGAAAAATATGAATCGGATAAAACAGACAAATTGCCTTATCTTGACGTATTGTTGTCTTCTATTCAAACGGTTGAGACCTTCAGACGAGAACCACACTTGTTCTTACCCCTTTTGATCTTCCAGAAAGAGATTATAGATATGCATGAGCTCACAAGAAGTGATGCTATTGATATCACGGTTAATACAATCAACTATCTGATAAAGAATAATGTGATTTGGGCAGCTCGTTTCGATGGCAAGGGTATGGCAGTAGGCATTGACCAAATCAACAATAATGATTTTAGATTATCTCCAGCTAGGTTTGAAGACCATGAAGATGACTTTATTTGTGAAGAAGAAGTATTTCTTGATACAAAGATGTCGACCAAGTATGTTTATGGTGTCAACGAGATTGTTTGGGAATATCTGAAGAAGGTTGATGCCAATAAGCATGAACATAAGCTATTGTTTGATTATAACAAGGTAGATGAAATCGTGGAATCGGCACAGCTTTATTATTATGCTGTGAAGCGCCTAAGTACACTTCGCCGTATTCTTTCCCGTGTTCCTTACAAGGATAACAGGAGTGAGGCTTTAAGCAAACTTTGGTCATACGTATATAAGAAAATTGATAACCTTAATGATGAGAAGGAAAGCATCGACGAATTGAATCAAGTATTTGGTATGTTGATCGGTCTATCCTCTGGAATGGATGATATTGAGAAAGTTCTGGAATTGATTGAATGTAGGGGAATTACTCCTAATTATTCTATTATCGGTCAATTATATATTTTCGGGAAAGACAAGCCGGAAGACATAAAGAAATGTATTGAAGAAAAAGTGCATGACATCCGTGAGAGATATCACATGGATTCAAACACGTTGTTCTCTTTTTCCCGTGAGGTGAGTTTCTATAAACTGTCTTTCAATGAGATTATTGATAAAATAAAAGAGTCTCAATTTGTGAATCGGGCAGGAAGAGTTATGAGCATTCAAGAATATGCCGCTACTCGCAAGACAGACAGATTTGTATCTATGGATCTTGACAAAACATTCGTTATGTTGGCTCGAAAGGAGGAAACCACGATGAATGAAATGGCGAGATTGATAGAGGTGTATAAGATGTGCAACATGAACATGACTCGTCCATCAATTTACGCTTTTGCCCAGACGGCTGCAAAAGAATCGAATGACATAGTTACAATGATGAATTATGTCTTTAGTCTATTGCCCAAAGAAAAGGTGGATTCTGTAAAAGACATTTTACCTGAAGGTATTGATGAAGAGCAAATCGGTAAGCATTCAACTATTGTCCATGAAGATGATTTAGAGTACGTTTTTTTCAGTGCGATTGAATGTTCAGAGAACTTTAAGCAAGCTAAGGCATTTTTTGATATCTATCTTATGCTCTCACAAAAAGAGAATCCTCGAATGGTTTCTATAGTCTTGCTAAATGTTAAGAAAAACGAGTTTCAGCAGGCGTTGCTTTTCCTTCAAAAAACAGAACGGCGTTATAAAGCTGAGAAAAAGCCCTTCAGCTCAATCATGTACAATAATCTGCTGAAAAAGGCACCGAATGTAGGAGAAGCTCTAGCGGTTTTACCATTTATTCCAGAAATCCAAGATTATACAATTTCCAATGTCTTAGGCACATTGAAAAAGCGCAAATTGAAGAATCAGAAAGATGATGGAAATGAAGATATGGTAGAGCAAAAGACTGATCCAAAATTGTTCTTTTATGCCTATGATGTAGTGATGAGGAGTATCTTTAAGAGGCATCGTAAGTCTCCGTCTCCATTTGTGTTAGGAAGGCTCTATACTTTTGCAAGTACACCTAAACAGGAAGCATTTATCAGAAATAAATACCTCTTGGTTGAGGATGATGAAAAGAAGCAATTGATTGACTATTCAACAACTGTCACGTCGTTGCGTATCAAGAAGACATATCGGGATATCGGAACTCCTGAAGATAAGACTGATACCAGTTGGGGCATCTTTAACAAATGTCGTAGATTCTACAAAGACCGGAGATGGTATATAAACGCAGATCTATACAGTAACATGATGCGAAAGATTTATTTCTCATTCAAGAATGACCCAGAAAGGTTTTCAGAGCAGATGCAATCATTAAGCCACATTATTGATGAAGATGAGAGCTTGATTATTAAAGATGAGTTTTTCTTGGCAAATCGATATGCTTATGATCCGGTTTGGAATAAGCGAATTTTTGATGGGGATCATGTGTCCAATGAATTCATTGAAGACATGAAACGCTCCGATATTCATAAAGTCAGGGCACTGAATAAGGTCTTGATTTCCATGGTTAATGCCGGCGATGTTCCGTTTAGCAAAGTTTGGATTTATTATCTGTTCATTAAAGACTTTTATGACAAAAGACCCAGATGGGGAAAAGAATTAAAGCCAGATATCTTTACTTTCACCAACTTGTTTCGAGCAGTAAAAAGTAAAGAAGATTATGATTTGGTCATGAAGGAACTGAACAAAATGTATCCGTATAAAAAAAAGAAGAAGCAGGACGAGAAGAAGCAGGACGAGAAGAAGCAATTTTTATTTAGAGCAAAGATCTTTAAAGATAGCTTTATGCAGGCACAAATGCGTGTTGGATGCTACGTTGAAAATAAACAGCAAGAAAATGACACTGATGATTCAATCGATGGCATCCTGAGAAAAATGCAAAGTTCTTACGGTAAATATGATATTATCACACCAACCACATTAAATGCTGATTTGATAAAATTAACAGAAAATAAAGAATTTAAGGATGAAGATTATAATAGGCTTATAAAAGAAGTGATTGAGCCCAATAAAAGGAAGATTGATTATGATATCCTATTCTATGTGTCGATGATAAAGCTATCACCAACATTTATGGAGGCACAGTTCTGGATTGTTAGTCTTCTCTACGATTTCAATTTTGAAGAAGATTATGAAGAATACTGTTATCAGTTAACGGCGTGTCGAGAGTTGGCGGCTTCCGTATCCATGGCTCAATACAATATAAAATACTCTGTTGCTTTCTTTGATTATTGGAAGAAGATCATGGATGATATCGGTTATGAACCAGGCGATTCCGATAGTTTCACCGAGGATTCTGATAAACCGAAGAAATCTCAATTTAAGGATGACTACGATTACTATTGGAGTACTCGGTGGGAACATCTTTGCCGAGAAATGCACGATTATTGTTTTCACAAATGTCGAGATAACGAAAGGCTAAAGAGTATAAAAGAACAGATTCAAGTATTTGATAAGTATAATGAGAAGTTGAAAGATTTTAAGTTTAAGGGGAAAGTTGTCGATTTCAGAGCCATCATCAGAGAGAAACTCAAATAGAGTTTCGAGGTAATGCATTACCTATAAATTAAGACCGCCGGGCTGGTATTGAGCCGGGCGGTCTTGATATCTGTGGCCGGGCCGTGACGCAGGGGTCAGGACTGGCTGTCTTCTTCGGTGTCGGCAGCGGCGCGTTGCTTGGAGCGACGTTCTTTCTTGGTCGTCTCGCTGCTGCTGGTGTCTTTTTCTTCTTTAAGGTCGATTTCGTTACGGTCTTTGTCGAGTACCTTGTACTCCAGGTAGTTGAGCGACTGGTCGGGCAGGATGCGGAACTTGCGCTTGAATTCCCGGCGCCATTTCCAGTATTCACTCATCAAGCCCTTCTTCAGGTAGGCATCGACAAACGGATGGACATACATAATGAAGCTGTTCACTTTCAGGGTGTTGACAAGGTAATCAATCTTGTCTTTCAGCTTATCGGTAAAAAGCAGGGTGGGCTGGACTTCGCCCGTGCCTCCGCACGAGGGGCAGGTCTCGGCAGTGGCGATGTCCAGTGCCGGACGCACGCGCTGGCGCGTGATCTGCATCAGTCCGAATTTGCTCAGCGGCAGGATGTTGTGCCGCGCGCGGTCCTTCTGCATCACTTCACGCATGTGCTTGTACAGCTCCTGGCGGTGCTCGGGCTTGGCCATGTCGATAAAGTCAACGACAATGATGCCTCCCATGTCGCGCAGGCGCAGCTGCCTGGCTATCTCGTCGGCCGCGAGCAGGTTCACGTTCAGTGCATTGCTCTCTTGGTCGGTGCTCGTGCGTGAGCGGTTGCCTGAATTCACGTCGATGACGTGCAGGGCTTCGGTGCTTTCTACGATTATGTATGCGCCCGATTTGAAGGATACCGTTTTTCCGAACGACGACTTGATTTGCTTGGTGATGCCGAACTTGTCAAAGATGGGCATGTCGTCGCTGTACAATTTCACGATATCGCTGCGATCGGGGGCTATCTGGTTCACATAGTCATGAATTTGCTCATATACATCGGCATTGTTGACCTGGATGCTTTCAAACTCGGGATTGAAGATGTCCCGTATCTCTCCCACAGCGCGGCTGTCTTCCTCATACAGTAGTGAGGGTGCCGTCGCGTGCTGGATTTTGGCAATGGCGTCATCCCAGGCCTTGAGCAGCGCCTTGAGTTCGGTGTTCAATTCGGCGGCTCGCATGTTCTCGGCCGATGTGCGTACAATCACTCCAAAGTTTTTGGGCTTCATGCTCTCGATGAGTCGGCGAAGCCTGGTCTTCTCGGCATGGTCCTTGATCTTTTGTGACACCGATATGCGGTCGTTGAAGGGTGTCAGCACAAGGAAGCGTCCGGTGAAGGTGATTTCTGTCGTCAACCGCGGGCCTTTGGTCGATATGGGTTCTTTTGCGATTTGAACCATCAGCTCCTGCCCCTGGGTGAGCACGTCGGTAACGCTGCCGTGCTTGTTGGTGTCGGGCTGGTTTTTGGTCTTGCTGATGCTCTGCGGTTTCTTGGTGGGATTGTCTCGCACCGTCTTGATGTATTGAGAAAATGTGTTGAACTGTGATCCCAGATCAAGGTAATGAAGGAATGCGTCTTTGGGATGGCCAACGTTGACGAATGCAGCGTTCAGGCCCGGCATCAGCTTCTTCACCTTGGCAAGGTAGATGTTGCCCACTGCGTAGGATGCATCTCTGCTCTCTCGTTGCAATGACACGAGGCGGCCGTCTTCAAGCAGTGCCGTCGTCATGTCTCGGGGCGTGACATCAACTACTAGTTCACTTCTCATCGCAGGAAGGTGGATGAATTACAATAAAATAATGATTGATTTATATATAATGTTCTGGTCGTATATATAAATGGCACGGTGCTGCCGGCTTGATTCTTGTCCCGCTGGACAGGGGCCGGACGGCGGTGCTAGGGGAACGGGAGGGAACGGGGAAACGTCCTGATGCCGCGGGGGCAGGTGTTGTGGGGGCGTTTCTTGAAATAGCAAGTCAGGAACAAACCAATTGACGCGATGTCACCGTCGCCGTTCAGGCTTGGCACCTTGGGTTGCTGGTGGCCATCTTGCCTGCCAATTCGTTTGCTCCTGCTATTTCACACTTGTCACGGATAGGTTAAACAATTACTTCTTGTTTTTGTGACGGTTCTTGCGCAGTCTTTTTTTGCGCTTGTGCGTTGCCATCTTGTGGCCTTTACGTTTCTTTCCGTTAGGCATATCAGTAAATGTTAGTTAATATATAATGTAAGTTGTTTGATTGCGTTCGTGTGGGCAGGATTACTTCACCTGGTCCATGAACACCTTAGCAGGCTTGAAAGCGGGGATCTTGTGCTCCGGAATGATGATGACGGTGTTCTTGCTGATATTGCGGGCCGTCTTCTGGGAACGGGTCTTTACGATAAAGCTACCAAAGCCGCGCAGGTATACGTTCTCGCCATTAGCCAACGAGTCCTTTACAGTGTCCATGAATTTCTCTACAGTTTCCAAAACCGATGCCTTGTCAAGACCGGTGGAACTAGCAATCTCTCTTACGATTTCTGCTTTAGTCATTGCGATACAAAAATTAAAAATTTTAGTTAATGTTTATAAGTTGTAGTTTCGTAATCTATTGAAAATCGCAAAATTAAGATGACTGTCGTCCTATGCGATGACAATCAAATTGTGTCCAAAACCGAACCCTTTGCGATTTTGCGACTGCAAATATCGGAATTTTTTTCTAATCAGACGCTAATATTCTGTTTTTTTTGTAAAAAAAATTGATTTTCACCACTTTTCGTGATTTTCGACCATGCATAAAGGGGATATTTTATCACACCCGAGCAGGGTCTCGTCTCGCTCCCCGATTTGACCCTGAAACGGCCATGCTCGACCGTTGTATTCACGGTTTATTCCATTTGCCTGACGGATTCGGTATGATTCTTGATTGAGTTGCCTCAGGGCTGTCGCTTTTTTTGCGGCCTTGTGGCGATGTTTGGCAGAAAATGTTTAATTTTGCCGCCAGTTATGGAACAAGAACAGAAATTGAAAATCGAAGAAGATATCGTCAAGATGCTCAAGACTGTCTATGACCCCGAGTTGCCCGTCGATGTCTATAGCCTGGGGCTGATCTACAAGATTGACCTCAACGACGAAGGCCACGTGGATATCGACATGACACTCACAGCGCCCAATTGCCCGATTGCCGACTTCATCTTTGAAGACGTCAGACAGAAGGTCGAGAGCGTTGACGGTGTGACCAGTGCCAATGTGAATCTCGTGTTTGAGCCCGAGTGGGATCCCCGCATGATGACCGACGAGGCCAAACTCGAGCTGGGCATGATGTGATTTAATGGTGAGGAGTTAGAAGTTGAGCGCCATCCCAGGCGATGGTAATCCTGCTCACAACTCACAACTAAACGCAATGGCTGGCAAGAACACATATTTCATCTCCGACCTGCATCTGGGGGCCAAATACATGACCGATCACCTGATGCGTGAGAAGCGTGTGTGCCGTTTCCTGGACAGCATCAAGCAGGATGCCGCCGAACTTTACCTGTTGGGCGACATCCTCGACTATTGGTACGAGTATAAATATGTGGTGCCCAGGGGCTACATCCGTTTTCTGGGCAAGCTGGCTGAGTTGGCCGACGCCGGGGTCAAGATCACCTGGGTGACAGGCAACCACGACGTGTGGCTGTTCGATTACCTGCGTGACCAGATCGGCTTAACTGTCCTTTACGGACACACTGAGATCGTCACTCAGGGAAAGCGCATCCTCATCGCCCACGGCGACGATGTGGGCGTGCAGCCAACCATGTACCGCTTCACGCGCTGGTGCTTCTACAACAAGGTCTGCCAGTGGCTGTATGCCGGTGTGCATCCCCGTTGGACCTATCCCATTGCCACCGGCTGGTCTAACGAGAACCGCACGAGCAGATCGCCCGAGAAACTCAAGGCCATCTCCGAGAACGCCGCCACCCGCCTGTTGGACTTCTCACGTCAGTACCATAGCGAGCACCCCGATGTCGAGGCCTTTGTCTATGGCCATCTGCACATCGCCCGCGTGAACAACGAGGAGCACATGCCTCCGGTCATCTTCTTGGGCGACTGGATATCGTTGTGCACCTATGCCGTGCTCGACCCCGAGGGCAATTTCGAGCTCAAGTACTACAAGGAAAGCGACAATTCAGCCAATTAGGATTGTTTAACTGCAATTCTTAATGAATCTTAAATGGGTAACCTATTCCCCTGAAAGATAAAAACTTGAGTTAGTCGCAGACTACCCCGAAATCAGCATCAATAGGGGCTTTGCACTAAAAATATGTTATAAAACATAAAAGATTTGTGTTCATGGTTGATAAAATGGCTGTACTTTTGTGCCATAAACCTGAAACAATCTTTTTTACCTTAGAAATTTTACCTATTTGAAACCTAAAAAGGAATTTTAAGCCGAGGCTTAAGGTTCCTTTTTATTTTACCATGCTATAACTGTTGGCCCAACCTTTAGGCGTAGCCAGACCCTGCGGGGGTAATGCGAATTATGCGAATTAATCAATGTGTATTCTACGCGATATTCTTTACATTCCATCAACATAGCGATATAACGTAGGGCCTCGCCTTGGCGTGGCCGCAATCGCGCGGATGCGTAAAAAATGATGTTCCTGTTTCCTAAAGTATTATTCTTATTGTTTGAAAAAATCTTAGCGCCTTAGCGCCTTTGCGTGGGGTGCGGTTTTCAGTCTCGTGTGTGGGGGCGAGGCGCCAGGTTTCAGTAAAATTATGTGTTAATAAAAGTTAAAATGGGGGGGTAATTAAACCGTTTTTGTAAAAGATGTCTAAAGGGTTAGATGATATCACGATGGCCTAAATTGTCGTGAAAATGAGTGCTTTACCGAAAATAATAACCCAAATATACCTAATTAATTATGAGAAATCTAATTACAACGTTCAAGGTTTTCTCGTTGCTGATGGTGACTATAGTAATGGTTGCCTCGTGCGGGGATAAAAAAGATGAGCCCAATGCTGTTTACAATTACTACATGCTCATTCAGTCTCAAGTAGCCCTGGATCTGTCGGATAACGCCGAAGGTGAAGGTACGATGGTGGGCGGTCAAGTGAGTGTGATATCCAGGACAGTTGCTCGGATGAAGAGTGTTGTGGCGCTATATGAGTCCGATCAGAATTCTACCGATATCGAAGGTGCCCTGCTCAGGGCATGTGACAGCATTTATCGTGAATATACCTCGGCCTATGTCCAGTATTCGGGACAAACCCTGTGTTTTGTTCAGATTAACCGTCGCAAGCTTATGGATGGAAAAACTCAGGAAGGCACCACGCTCAAGACTTACTACTTCCGCGCCCTGAAGGATGTTGGCCCAGGCGAGTCAACCGACCCGGCGCCACCCGAGTTTTCGCTCGATAAGCCGGATGTGCTAGAGGCCGTTGACCTGGGCTTGTCGGTCAAGTGGTCTAACTGTAACCTGGGTGCCAAGGCACCCGAGGAGTATGGCGGCTATTTTGGCTGGGGTGACCCGACGGGCAAGCTGTGGGACGGTGACGGCATTTACAGACAAGCTGGCTCATTCGTTTGGGAAACAGATAATTATGGTGGTATGAATCCCCCGATCGAGATTGGCGGCACCCCGCTCGACGTTGTGACCGCTCATTGGGGAAACAGCTGGCGCACCCCCAGTGCATTGGAAGCATTGGAATTGATCTATGAATGCGAGTGGAAACTGCATTCACAGGATGCTCGCAATTGGTATGAGGTCATCGGCCCCAATGGCAACAGCATCATCATGCCGCTGACGGGTCTCTACGCCATTGTCCCTCATAAGGGCAGCTCATCATTGATGGAAGGTCCATTGCATACCAATCTCAGGGGCTTTTATTGGACTTCGAGCATCTGCGAATCACCTGGTAATGCTGCATCAAGGAGCTATGCTGTCAGTCAAGGGGTGGCTACGGCATGGACATTTAGCTTCGGATTGTATGGTGACGAATGGCTGGGCGGGTTTAATGACCACCTGCGCGCCTTCCACATTTCAATCCGGCCGGTAAATTCCAAACCTGAAGAAAATCATCCAAATAACTAATGTAAAGCAATATGAAAACTTACAATCACTTATTATTGATCGTGGCCATCTCGCTGATGGCAACCTCGTGTGGCAAGGATGACGAACCCGATATCAAAATCGAGCCACCGGTTTACAACCTCAATAAGCCGGCCGCAGTAGAGACTGTGGACCTGGGCCTTTCGGTCCTTTGGGCCAACTGCAATCTGGGCGCCAGCTCGACCACCGACTATGGCGGCCACTTCGCTTGGGGTGACCCCACGGGGGCACTGTGGTCAGCCCAGGGTATCTCCTATGACGAGCAAGGCTACAGTTGGAATACCAATAACTATGGCGGCAACAATCCCCCTGCCGACATCAGCGGCACCGAACTGGATGTCGTGGCCGTTCATTGGGGTGACGGGTGGCGGATGCCTACCTATGCCGAAATGCGGGAATTGAGGACAAAGTGCCAATGGACCATGATGGAGCAGGGTGGTGTCAGATGGTATGAAGTGACCGGCCCCAACGGCAACAGCATCAATCTGCCGATTGCCGGATTGTATTACGACCCTACAGGTTCACCTGGCGCCCGCTTTCTTGGAGGCCCTGCACACGTCAACAAGGGTGCCTTCTATTGGACATCAACGGTTAGCTGGTCGCAGAGCAACCAGCGAGGCTATGATATCCATCCTGGAGTAGTAACCGCTTGGTGCCTGCTGGTTGAATCTGAAGGGAGATACTACCTCCTCGACTATGTGCGTGCCTTCCACATGTCCATTCGTCCCGTGAAGAACAAGTAGCACGGTTTATTTCTGCGACATTGCATTTTGACACAGCCTCCTACAGCGCGTTTGACTACAAACAATGTTGTTTTTGTTGTCTGAAAAAATCTTCGCGTCTTAGCGCCTTTGCGTGGGGTTTTCAGTCGTGTGTGATGCGGCCACGCCAAGGCGAGGCCCTACAATCTGCCGCTGAATCTTTATCGGACGATCGTGAGTCGATTGAATTGTTGTTTTTGTATTTCTTGTTTTCAAGGACTCGAGGTGGGGGACCTCAGTGGTACCGTCTCGGCCGATGGCTTCCTGTTTGCTGATTATTTTTGGACTTTTTCTCAGTTTTCACTATCTTTGCCGTTCTAAAACAATAGGACGATGAGAACGATAGCGATTATAGTGGCTGGGGGTAGCGGAACGCGCTTTGGCGCCGAATTGCCCAAGCAGTTCCTGGAACTGGGCGGACGGCCCATCCTGATGCGCACCATCGAGGCCTTCGGGGAAAGCTGTGAAAAAGGGGATAGTTCCCTTGATGTCATTGTGACCTTGCCCGCAGACCAGATGGACCTGTGGCAGCAACTGTGCGAGAAGTATGCTTTTTCGCTTCCTCACCGTGTGGTGGCGGGTGGCGAGACGCGCTGGCACAGCGTGAAGAATGCCCTCGCTGCCGTTGGCGATATCACCGGCGTTGACGTGATCGCTGTGCACGACGGCGTGCGTCCGCTGGCGACTGTGGGCCTCATCTGCCGTGTCCTCGATGCAGCCCGCCGTGACGGCGCCGCCATTCCCGTGGTGCCACTGAACGACTCGGTGCGCCAGGTGGCAGGAGATACGAGCCATGCCCTCGACCGCTCCTCGTTGCGTGCGGTGCAGACGCCCCAGGCCTTTGACGCGCGGCTGCTGCTGGATGCCTATCGGCAACCGTTTGACCCGACGTTCACCGACGACGCCTCGGTCGTGGAGCGAGCAGGGCATCGCGTGACCCTGGTCGATGGCGACCCGCGTAACCTGAAAATCACCCGTCCCATGGACTTGGCACTTGCCGAATACTTGTTGAACCAAGATGCCTGATCTGCGCCATACCGACATACAGTATCTGCACGGCGTGGGCCCGAAGCGTGCCGAGCTGCTCAAGAAGGAGCTTGGCATCAGCTCTTACTACGACCTGCTGTATTATTTCCCCTTCCGCTACATCGACCGCAACGTCATCAACCACGTGAACGAAATTCATGGTGATGACCTGGGCGTGGTGCAACTCAAGGGGCGTTTCCTCACGTTCAACGCGGTAGGCGAGGGGAGAAAACGCCGCCTTCAGGCCCTGTTCACCGACGGCACCGGCACCATCGAGGTCGTGTGGTTCAATCGTGTGGCATCGATACAGAAGAGCTATAACACCAATACGCAATACATCCTCTTCGGCAAGCCTTCGTTTTTCAACAACCACTTGAACATCGTGCACCCCGAGGTGGACCTGGCCAGCAGTGAGGCGGTCACTCAAGGCCTGCAGGGCGTGTATAACCTGACTGAGGTGCTGCGCAACCGCTCTTTCACCTCGCGCACCATTCACAAACTGGTCGTCAACATCCTGAACACTCCGGCGGTCCAGCATATCGATGAGACTTTGCCGCCCGAGTTGATGCAGCGTTACCGGCTCATGCCGCTGGCCGAGGCCCTGCGCAACATCCACCACCCCGCCGACCAGCAGTCGTTGCAGCGGGCGCAGTTCCGGCTCAAGTTCGAGGAGCTGTTCTTTCTGGAACTCAACATTTTACACTATATTAAAGGCAGCACACGGCGCCTTGTGGGGCATGTATTCAGCCGAGTGGGAGCCTATTTCCACGATTTTTACAACAACATCCTGCAGTTCCCGCTCACAGGGGCGCAGAAACGCGTCATCCGCGAGATGCGGCACGATATGGGCAGCGGCAAGCAGATGAATCGCTTGTTGCAGGGCGACGTGGGCAGCGGCAAGACGATTGTCGCCTTCATGACCGCCCTCATTGCGCTGGATAACGGTTACCAGGCCTGCATCATGGCCCCCACCGAAATCCTGGCGGGGCAGCACTTGGAGACCATCCGCCCCTTGGCCGAGGCCATCGGGGTGAAAGTGGCGCTCCTGACGGGTTCCACGCGCAAGAAGGAACGCACCGCCATCCACGAGGCGTTGATGAGCGGCGAGTTACAGATTCTCATCGGCACGCATGCCCTCATCGAGGACACGGTGCAGTTCCATAACCTGGGACTGGCCGTCATCGACGAGCAGCACCGCTTCGGCGTGGCGCAGCGGGCCCGCCTGTGGAGCAAGAACCGCACGGCTCCGCCTCACATCTTGGTGATGACGGCGACCCCGATTCCCCGAACGCTGGCGATGACGGTCTATGGCGACCTCGACGTGTCGGTCATCGACGAGTTGCCGCCGGGCCGCAAACCTGTGACCACCGTGCTCAGGCACGAGCCCGACCGTTTCAAGATGTACCAGTTCGTCGGCTCGCAGCTGCGCGAGGGACGGCAGGCCTACATCGTCTATCCCCTCATCGAGGAGAACGAGAAACTCGACCTCCATGCCCTGGAAATGGGTTATGAACAGGTCAAAGACGTCTTTCCTCACTACAACGTGGCGATGGTTCACGGCCGCATGAAACCCGCCGAGAAGGACCACCAGATGATGCTCTTCGCAACGGGACAGGCCCATATCCTTGTGGCGACTACGGTCATCGAGGTGGGCGTGAACGTGCCTAATGCCTCGGTCATGGTCATCGAGGATGCCGAGCGATTCGGCCTGTCGCAGCTGCACCAGTTGCGTGGCAGGGTGGGGCGTGGTGCCGATCAGAGCTATTGCATCCTGATGGCTCGTAGCGACCTGGGACGTGACACCCGTCACCGCTTGCAGGTGATGACGCAGACCAACGACGGTTTCGTGGTTGCCGAGGAGGACATGAAACTGCGTGGCCCCGGCGATATGGAGGGCACTCAGCAGAGCGGCATCGCATTCAACCTGCACATCGCCAACCTGGCCCAGGATGGCCAAATCATACAAATGGCACGCAACGCCGCCGAGGACTACTTGCGCGATGACCCCAAGATGGAGACTGCATGGGGACGCAAAATGGCCGCCCACATCAAGGAAATCTTTGATAAGCAGGCTAATTGGGGACTCATTTCTTGACCCCGTATTGTGAGATTTTGTGATACAGATAAGGAAAATGTGCAATCGTTTGGTGTTGCGCATTTTTTACTTTAACTTTGCACGGATAAATGTTTTTTAAGGATTAACCACAATATTTTAGAAGATGAGGCGATATATTTCTTTCCTGGTTACTGTGTTCGTTATGGCTGGCATGCTGTCGCAGGCATGGGCCTATGGTACCCCCAAGCGTGAATTCCGCTCAGCATGGATTGCCACGGTTTGGTGTCTGGACTGGCCCTCGCAGGGGGCAGGAGCCGCCAAGCAGAAGGCCCAGATGGACCGTCTGCTCGACTCGTTGCAGGTCAACCGTTTCAACGCGGTGAATTTTCAGGTGCGCTCGATGTGCGATGCGATGTACCAGTCGAGCATTGAACCCTGGTCAAGCTATCTCACGGGCACACGTGGCGCCGACCCAGGCTTCGACCCCTTGCAGTATGTCGTGGAGGGCTGTCACAAGCGTGGTAAGGAGTGTCACGCCTGGGTGAATCCCTATCGCTGGAGCACTGGAACGAATTGGAATACGGCCTACGACCGCGAACTCAAGGAGGACGGCTGGCTGCTCACTTATGGTTCGACGATCATCCTGGATCCGGGCCAGCAGCGAACCATCGACCGTATTGTGGACGTGTGCCGCGAAATCATCACCAATTACGATGTTGATGGCATCCTCTATGACGACTACTTCTATCCCAGTGGCATTCCCGCCGATGCCAGCGCCGAGGACTACGGCGAGTGGCAGGCCTCGGGCACGACGCTCTCGTTCGCCGATTGGCGCCGCGACAATGTCAACCGCATGGTGCGTGCCGTCTATGACATGATTCAGGAGACGAGGCCCGATGTGCGCTATGGCATCTCGCCCGCCGGTGTAGCCGCCAGCAGCCGCACCGTGGCCGACAAGTATGGTGTGGACCCGTGTCCCACCGGCAGCGACTGGCAGTATAACAGCATCTTCAGCGACCCGCTGGCATGGATTTCGTCACATAGCATCGACTACATCTCGCCCCAGGTCTATTGGCCGTTTGGCCACAGCACCAACGACTACGGTAAGATCACGGAGTGGTGGGGACAGATTGCCGACCATTTTGGCCGCCAAGTGTTTATCTCGTCATCGATTTCAGGGTTGACAAATTCCTCTACCGAGGTGCAGTATGAGGAGTATGCCGATGAGGTGGAGTTTAACCGCACCAGCTCGGTGGACGGCAATCCCGGTGCCATCTTCTATTCGTGCAAGTATATCTATGCCCTCAATAGCAATTCCCTGGGGCATTATCTCAAGAATACCGTCTTCACTAAACCCGCCTTACCCCCGACCATGCCCTGGAAACAAGGCTATAATCCGGGCGAGGTGCAGAATCTGGAGCGCGCAGGCAATTTGTTGAAATGGGATGGCTTTGAGAACGTGCGTTATACGGTTTATGCTTTCCCCATCACGATGAACTACACCACCTTTGCGGGCCAGATTGACTATTTGTTGGGCATGACCTACGAGCCCTCCTATGAGATTCCCGAGCAGTACCGCCAGGGCTACCAGTTCGCGGTGTGCGTGCTCGACCGTGTCGGCTACGAGTGGAGTCCCGCTTTCCTGAGTGTGGAACTTGACCAACTCGATAATCCGGTGCTCATCAGCCCCGAGAACGAGTCGGCTCCCGACGCGCCGTTTAACTTCACTTGGCACAAGGTGGACGGGGCGACCAGCTATGTGGTCGAACTCGCCGCATCGCCCGAGTTCAGCAATGTGCTGGAGCATGTCACGGTCACCGATACGGCCGCCAGCGTGCTGATGTTCAACAAACTCACCCATGGCGAGGTGCAGTATTGGCGTGTCCAGTCGTGTGCCGACAGCTGCTACAGCGGCGTGAGCGAGGTGCGTGCCTTCACTCCCATGCTGCTCACCATCACTGACCCTGCCGATGGCAGCGAGGATCTTGAAGTGCCTGTCATGGTCCAGTGGTACACCTGTGGCAGCGACGAACCCGCAACCCTTCAGGTCGCCAGTGACGACGCCTTTGCCCATGTCATTTTCACAGGCACGTCAACTAACGGGGCACTTGCCGTCCCCGACGAGTTACTTGAACCCGGTAATACCTATTTTGCCCGTGTCATGCTCACTGTTGATGGCGAGACGATGACCAGCAACGTGGTGCGTTTCTCGATTGCTCATGCGGCAGCACGCTTTGAGGTACCCGTCGATGGCGGTACGCTCTACAAGAATCAGCACATCACCCTCAAACCGCAGAGTTGGGCGACCTCCTATGTGATTGAGGTGTCGAGCAAGGAAAACACCTGGGGACGCTCCCGATTCATCGAGACGCTCAAGAACGGCCAACACGAGACCACCTTGCCAGCCGAACAGATTAAGGTGGACGGCAAACTCATGGTGGACGGCACCACCTACTATGCCCGTTGCAAGACAACCTATCTCGACTTCGACGGCAACACCCACACCACGGCCTACGGCCCCGTCATCAGCTTCGTGTATTGTGCCAACGCCAAGTTGGAGGTGGGTGACGTCAACGGTGACGGCGAAATCAACATCGCCGACATCAATGCTGTCATCGACATGATCCTGGGCGGTACCATCTCCCCCTCAGGCGACGTGAACGGCGACAACGAAGTCAACATCGCCGACGTCAACACCCTAATCGACCTCATCCTCACCACCTAACAACTCCAATAGCAAGAAGATAGATAATTCGACTATAAAACTGAATGGCTGAAACGGAAACGATTTCAGCCATTCAGTTTTTTCCGTACAGCTCCGTAATCTCCGTTATTTCCGTCCTGTGAGGATGGTGAGGAGGGAGGCGGCGAGGCCGTAGTAGACGGCGTCGCCGGGCAGTGAGGTGAAGTTGGCCAGCAGCAGGGCGGCGACACCAATCGGCATTGACAACAGCACGCGCGTGGGCTTGAAACGGCCTGGTTTCCACAAGGCAAAACACAGCGGGAACAGGATGGCAACGGCCCTCAGACCCAACGACAGGAAACCCAGATCGTTGATGAAGGTGCCGCTGAATGTCATCGCTGCTATAAACGCCATCAGCAGGATGCCGGCTATCGACAAGCGGGTCTGAGACAGTTGTGAAAGCGGCGAGGCGGTCATGCCCATGCGCCGCTTGAAGTTGCCATACACGTCACGCACCAGAATCGTGGCCGCGCCCAGCGAGAGGCCGCTGCCACACCCCAGGATGTTGATGAGCATGGTTCCCAACATCAGGCCACCTAACCATGCAGGCAGGTATTTGAGGACAAAGGCAGGGAAAGCCTGTGCCGAGTTCTCAATGACTCCTAATCCAGTCGGCAAGGTTTCGCCAGCCGCTTGCAGGGCCTTGAACTCATCGGCGGTAACATAATGGCCACGCATGTAGATGCCCACGAGGGTGCATGCTGCGCCGATGATGGGCATGAAAAAGGCACACAACAGCGCACCACGACGGGCTTTGGGCGTGCTGGCTGCTGACCAGATGCATTGGGCATAACTCTGGGTGCATACCACGCCCAGCACGAGCGACAGACATCCGCCCAGATCCTTGAAAATGCCCCTGGCAAACGGACTGCCGTAACGATGATGGACGCTCTCGGCATCGGTCAGCCCATTGAACTGGGCCAGAGTGGGGGAGTGATAAACCGAATCCACACTATCGCTCAGGCCCGAGAAACCGCCTGCGATGTGCCACACGACAATACCTGCCACGACCGAACACAAGTACAGTAGCACCAGTTTTACGATACCGCCCACACCGGCACTGCGAATGCCGCCAAACAACACCAGTAACATGATGAGCACTGCGCCTGCCAGCGAGGCCCATAGCGTCGAGATGCCGAACAGGCTGCCGATCATGGCTGACGAAGACAGCACCTGTGACATGATGCTGATGAAGATGCCTATCAGGAACAAGATGGAACCTACAGTCTCGGCCTTGTGACCGTACTCGCGACTAACCACCTCGAGCAAGGTGGAGCAACCGCTGTTTCGCAAGGGCTTTGCATACAGCAAACCCAGCACCAGCGCACCAAGTCCGGCACCGATTGTGAACCACCAGGCCGAAAGCCCGTAGCAGAATGCGAGCTGCGCCGTGCCGATGGTGCTCTGCCCTCCGGCCAACGTGCCCAGCATGGCGCCGCACACCATCCAGCTGCCGCTTGTGCCGCCGGTGGTGAAACTGTGGGCATCCTTGACTTTGCGCCCCGACAGCCAACTGAGTGCCAGCAGCAAGCCTACGGTCAAGATGACTCCTATGAGATGTATTGTCGATACCATGGTTTTTCGGAGTGCAAAGGTACATCAAAAAAATACATGATTGGCATTTCTGAGGGCTCGAACATTCGAAATGTCTCCTAATTTGTATGATAAATCTCCAAGAATCGTTTCAAAAATGTGCCATAACTGAAAATTGTTAATAACTATTGTGCCCTTTTGTTTTGATTATCCGACTATTTATGTGTAATTTTGTAGGTTAAATAATGTGCGCAGTTTATTAATTATGGAATAATCATTTAACAAAAACAATATATGAATATGAGACTGACTACTCTTTTCTCGTTGATCTTAGTGTCAACCATGATGGCGTTGGCTGGCCCTCGCCATTATTCAAGTAACATTCCGGGTGACGTGAATGCCGACGGTGACGTCAATATCGCTGACGTCAATACCGTGATTGACGCCATCTTGACCTCTTCGGCCGATTTGAAGTGTGACGTCAATGGCGATGGTGACATCAACATTGCCGATATCAACTACTTGATCGACATCATCCTTACCGGTCCGGTTATCCCGACTGTTGATACTGGTATGTACATGGGTATCATCGGTTATAACCAGACGTTGAACACCAAGGACATCGCATTCCTTGACTCGACGACGGTGACCGGATTCAACGACTTCGTCATGTCGCTGACGACTCAGCCTGGACGTCTGCTTTACTACTCGGTGGATAAGGCGCTCGATGCCCTCAACTCGGCAGCTCATCCCAAGAACTTGCAGAATGTGGCTCTGGTGACTTTTACCGAGGGTCTCGATCAGGGTTCCTTGATGATGACCGACAAGTATGACACCGAAGCTGAGTATGCTCAGGCCCTCAAGTCCCGCATCAACGATGAGCGCGTCTATGGCCGTTCAATCAAGGCATTCACTATCGGTCTGATGAATGAGAACGTCAGGGACGAGAACCAGTTCCGTGCCAACCTGCATTCGCTGGCCAGTGATTCGGCCAAGGCGATGATGGTCAACTCGATGGCCGAGGTGAACTCGAGCTTCCAGAACATTGCCGACGAACTCGTGAGACGCAACATGTCCGAGTCGTTGACGCTGGTATTCCCCGGTGTTGGCACTGGTACGCGCATCCGCTTCACCCTCGACGAGGTGACCAGTGAGAATGTCAATGACTCTCAGATCTACATCGAGGGTACCTTCTCGCTGAAGACGCGCAGTTTGACCAACATCACTTACAATGGCCTCACCTGCACCGCTGGCGACAGCGTGGCCGCATCGAGTGTTGACGGTATGTTTGTTTCGCTCGTGTTCGATGGCATCCAGCTCGACAACGAGGAGCGTATCGTGAAGGATAACATCCAAGAGTGGTACTGGGTAGAGGACCAGCAGGCATGGGAAGCCAGCACCGAGTTCTCGGCCAACCGCCTGCCCGAGGTGGAAAGCACCTATTCCAGCGCCCTGGTGATGCTGCTGCTCGACTGCAGCTCAGTCATGGATGAGAACTTCGACGAGCTCAAGGTTTCGGCCAACGCTTTCATCGAGCGTATGCAGAACTACAATACCATCCCCGGCATGTTCACCGTCAATGGTGTTACCTTCCAGATGGTTTCTATCGATGGCGGAACGTTCACCATGGGTGTTGACAGTGCAGCTGTCGATGCTGGTGTGGCCAACGGCGACGAGCTTCCTGCTCATGAGGTGACCCTCGCTCCCTATTCGATTGGTCAGACCGAGGTGACTCAGGAATTGTGGCAGGCTGTGATGGGTACCAATCCCAGCAGCTTCACCGGTGACCCGAAGCGTCCTGTCGAGCAGGTTAGCTGGACGGATTGCCAGGAATTCATTGCTCGCTTGAATGCTTTGACCGGTAAGGCCTTCCGTCTGCCCACCGAGGCCGAGTGGGAATATGCTGCACGCGGCGGCAACAAGAGCCACGGTTATCTGTATTCTGGTGGCGACGTCATCGACGAGGTGGCTTGGTACTACAACAACAGTTATGCTGTTGGAAGTGACAGCCAGGACTACGGTACCCATGCTGTAGCTTCTCGCCATAGCAATGAGCTGGGCTTGTTCGATATGAGTGGTAACGTTCACGAGTGGTGCAGCGATGCTTATCTCCCCTATGGCGAGGAGCAGCCCGAGAACCTTGACGGTTACAGGTTCGTGATTCGTGGCGGTTGCTGGTTCAGCCTGCCCAAGGATTGCCGCTCGACCAGCCGCAATAATGAGGGACGCGACATGCGTTTCTACACCACTGGTTTGCGCTTGGCCTTGTAATCGGCGCTCTCGAGAGATAATCAATTAAAGTGAATACGGCACCCGGTGGTGGCAACATCATCGGGTGTCAATTAATAAAGCGATTAGATGCTACTGATCATTGTCACAGCTATCTTGCCGGCCTTGCTCTTGGGCTGGTGGATCTACAGGAAGGACTCGTTGCGTCCCGAACCCTTAAAGCAACTCTACAGGGCATTCCTTTTCGGCGTGGGCTCGGCCTTTGTATCCCTGTTGATTTCCACATTGATGGGATTAATGGGCTTGATGGTCTATGACCTTGGCTCCTATACGGGTGCTGTTTCAACGGCTCTGTTCGCCGCCGCGTTGCCCGAGGAGGTGGCCAAACTCACGATGCTGTGGCTCTTCCTGCGCAAGAACCCCTATTATGACGAGTATTTTGATGGTATTGTCTATGCCGCCTGTGTGGGCCTTGGCTTTGCCGCGACCGAGAATGTGCTCTATCTCCTGCAGAGCGAGGATTGGGTGATGACGGGCCTTATCCGCGGCATCACTGCTGTGCCGGCCCATTTCGCTATCGCTTGTGCCATGGGTTACTTCTACAGCAAGCGGCACTTCGGCGACAACAGCCGTCTCACGGCGGTATGTGTTCTGGCCGTTCCCATCATCATACACTGGGTTTATGATGCGCTGGCTTTCAGCGAGTCGATAAATCCTGCCGTTTCGGTGGTGATCAACATCTTGTTCATCCTGCTCATCTGGCGCGTTTACAGTAGTACTATGCGACGCATCGGCAATCTGCAACAACTCGATCGAGCGCGCATGACTCCGCCGCCTGTACCCGGAGCTCCTCCCACAATCACGCCGCCTCCGTTGCCTGGCAGCGACAAGAACAACAACACTCCTCTGGCATGATGCCAAAGGAGTGTTTTTTCATTTCTCAGATGATGTGTGGCTACTGGTCGTCGTGTTTCTTGACCAGGCGCTCATATTCAGGATTGCCCTCACGCAGCAGACGCTCATAGCCCTCACGGTCGTTAAGGATCTGATAGGCGGCTTGGACGTCAGGATTGCGGTGGTTGATGATGACGCTGTAGGCACCGGCGTCGCCATACAGGTCACGGGCGATCAACCCTTTGGTGATGGCTTTGAGCATCTGTTCGCTGGTGCGGTATTTCTCCTCGTCATACTTGATGCTGTCGCTCTCGCCCATAGCGATGAGGTCACGCATCATCTCGTCGGTGATGACGAATCCCTCATCAAATTCCTTTACTGTGGCATAGCGCTTGGTGATGGCCTTGCGCTCTTTGTCCACATACTTGATGGCAAACTGATTAAGGATGCCCTTGGCGCTCAGGTCGCGGTAGTAGGTGCTGTACTCGGTGGTGTCAACAGGCACAAACACGTCGGGCATCACGCCACCGCCGCCGTAGATGGTACGGCCGTTCAGGCGGGTGGTGTAGCGCAGTGAGTCGTTGAACTGGATGCTGTCCAGACTGTAGTACTCGCCCTCGTTATAGCGGTCGAGCAGCTCTTTTTCGTAGGCTTTCTTGTCACCGCGATTGTAGGGCTTCTGGATGCAACGGCCGCTGGGTGTGTAGTAACGGGCAACGGTCAGGCGCATCATTGAGCCGTCTTCAAACATGAAAGGCCTCTGTACCAGCCCCTTTCCGAAGGTGCGGCGACCGACAACCACTGCGCGGTCCCAGTCTTGCATGGCGCCCGCGAAGATTTCGGCTGCCGATGCCGAGTACTGATTGACGATGACCACCATGTGCAGGTCTTTGTAATCTCCCCAGCCGTTGGCGTTGGCCTCGTTGCGCGGTGAGTTCTCGCCCTCGGTGTAAACCATGAGCTGACCGCGCTCCAGGAATTCGTTGCACATGTCGATGGCTGCATTCAGGTATCCGCCGCCATTGTCGCTCAAGTCCATGATCAGCTGGGTCATGCCCTGCTTTTTGAGTTCTTGCAAGGCTTCCATCATCTCCTTGTGGGTCTTTGCGCCGAAGCGGGAGATGCGCAGATAGCCCGTACGCTCGTCGAGCATGTACTTGGTGTCGATACTGTTCAACGGGATGTTGTCACGCGTGATGCGGAAGGTAATCAAGTCCTTCACACCGGGGCGTTTCACCTTGATGGTGACGTTGGTGCCCTTCTTGCCGCGAAGGCGCTTCTGGATATCGCTGTTTTTCATCTTCACGCCGGCAATGGTCGTGTCGTTCACATAGATGATGCGGTCGCCGGCCAGCACGCCCACGCGCTCACTGGGGCCGCCGGGAACGGTCTGGATGACGTAGAGCGTGTCCTTGTTCATGTTGAACTGGATGCCCACGCCGCTGAACTCGCCTTGCAGCGGTTCCTCGAGTTCCTTGGTCTCCTTGGCATCGGTATAGGACGAGTGCGGATCCAGGCTCTCGAGCATCCCTTTGATGGCATCTTCTACCAGTTTGTCCTCATTGACCGAGTCTACGTAGAATGTAGAGATGGCAGACTCGGCGTTCAACAGTTTCTGCAGTACTCGAGGCCAGGACCGCTGTGCAGTGACGGTCAATGAAAAGACCAGGCACAGGGCCACGAGATACAATCCTTTATTCATCTTTGTTATCAGTTTCGAAGTCTTCAGTTTTTAGTGATGGGGATTTGTGAAAAGTCGGCATTCATCGGCAGGTAGGCCTTGATGTCTTGACCGTAACGCACCAGTTCGCGCACAATGCTGCTGCTGATGTGGCTGTACTCGGGCAAGGTGTACAACAGGATGGTCTCGATGCCTGTCAAGTCGCGGTTCACCTCGGCCAGATGCTTCTCGTTCTCGAAGTCCTGTATCAGCCTCACGCCGCGCACGATGAACTGGGCGCCCACTTCCTGTGCAATTTCAACGGTCATGTTGCTGTAGGTGATGACCTGCACGCGGGGATCGTCTTTGAAAACGCTCTCGATAAAGGCCTTGCGCTGTTCCATGGTCATGAACGACCGCTTGTCGGCATTCACGCCGATGGCAATGATGAATCGGTCGAAAAGGGGTAATGCCCTGCGCACGATCGACTCGTGGCCACAGGTGAAGGGGTCGAACGACCCGGGGAACAGTGCCACGCGCTGTCTCTGATTATCAATGCACTGTGATGTCTTCATCATCTTCGTTAACTAGGTTGTCAATAATGAAATTCTGGCGCTCCATGGTGTTCTTGCCCATGAAGAAGGCGAGCATCTGCTTCACCGAGTCTTCTTTGCGCAGCGACACGCGATCCAGGCGCATATCGGGGCCGATGAAATCCTTGAACTCGTCGGGTGAAATCTCGCCCAGACCTTTGAATCGCGTGATTTCGGCATTCTCGCCGAGCTTGTCGAGGGCTGCCAGGCGTTCTTCATCGCTGTAGCAATAGTAGGTCTCGACCTTCTGCGGCTTGGCTTCGCGTTTGTTGGTGCGAGTCTTGCGCTTGGCGTCCTTCTTGTTGAGCACGCGGAACAACGGCGTCTGCAGGATGTACAGGTGGCCCGTCTTGATCAGCTCGGGGCAGAACTGCAGGAAATAGGTCAACAGCAGCAGGCGGATGTGCATACCGTCAACATCGGCATCGGTAGCGATGATGACCTTGTTGTAGCGCAGGCCTTCGATGCCGTCCTCGATGTTGAGTGCTGCCTGCAGCAGGGCAAACTCGACGTTGGTGATAACCTTCTTGGGATCAAGCCCGAAGGTGTTCAGCGGCTTGCCTCGCAGCGAGAACACGGCCTGTGTCTCCACGTCGCGGATCTTGGTGATCGAGCCGCTTGCGCTCAGACCCTCGGTGATGAAGATGGAGCTCTGGTCGCGACGGTCGTTGTCCTTGGGGGCACGAGCGTCGTTGAAGTGGACGCGGCAGTCGCGCAGCTTATCGTTGTGCAGGGCAGCCTTCTTGACATTCTCGCGCACCTGCTTGCTCACGCCGGCTATGGCCTTGCGCTCGCGCTCATTGTCCTGAATCTTCTTCAACAGCACCTCGGCGGTTTCGGGGGCCTTGTGCAGATAGTCGTCAAGTTCCTTCTTGATGAAGTCGTTGATGAACTTGTAGATGGTGGGACCGTCTTTCCACATGATGCTGCTACCCAGCTTGATCTTGGTCTGGGACTCGAACACGGGCTCCTCGACCTTGATGCTGATGGCGGCGACGATGCCGTTGCGTATGTCGCTGTACTCGAAGTTCTTGCCGTAGAACTCCTTGATGGTCCTTGACAATGCCTCACGGAAGGCGCTCTGGTGGGTGCCGCCCTGGGTCGTGTGCTGGCCGTTGACAAACGAGTAGAACTCCTCGCCCAGTTGGGCCGCATGGGTGATGACCACCTCGATGTCGTCGCCGGTGAAGTGCATAAGCGGGTACAGCGGGTCGTTGGTCATGTTTTCCTTCACCAGGTCGCTCAAGCCATTGCGCGAATGATATTTCTTGCCGTTGAAGGTCAGTGTCAGTCCCGTGTTCAGGTAGGAGTAGTTCTTGATCATCTGCTCGATGATTTCCTCACGGAACTCGTAGTTCTTGAAGATGGTGCCGTCGGGCCTGAAACGCACCATGGTGCCGTTCTCCTCGCCCTCGTTGGCGCCGATGATGCCGCTCTCTTCCTTGACAAGGCCCTCGCTGTAGAGCACCGATGAGCACTGCCCGTCGCGCACGCTGCGGATGTAGAACTCGGTCGACAAGGCATTCACCGCCTTGATACCCACACCGTTCAAGCCCACCGAGCGTTTATAGGTCTGGGTATCGTACTTGGCGCCGGTATTCATCTTGGACGATGCGTCCTTGACCTGGTCGAGGGGGATGCCACGGCCGTAGTCGCGGATGGTCACCATGCCGTCGGCCACGTCGATATCGATGGTGGGCTTGGCGTAACCCGTGTTGAATTCGTCGATACTGTTGTCGATGACCTCCTTGACGAGGACATAGATGCCGTCGTCGTTCTGTGAGCCATCGCCAAGTTTGCCGATGTACATACCCGGGCGCATGCGTATATGCTCACGCGGGGATAGCGTGATCAACTTCTCATAGCCGCCAAAGTCGCTCGTCTGCTGCTGACCGGCAGCGGTTTCGTCTATTATCTGATTCTGTTTGTCTTGTGACATACTTGTAGTAAAAATCTGCGTTTTAACCTACAAAGATACTATAATTTGAGCAAACATCGTGCCATGGAGCCTCATCTATAAGGTTTATTAACTAAATAGTGTGCACAGACACACAAGAAATCGCCTCTTGTCCCGTTTCTATAGTAGAAGATTTTAAAAAACCGTCGCTGAACGATGAAAACATTCAATTGGACTATACTGTGGATATTGGCCATGATCCTGGGCCTCACGCTCTCGTCGTGTGACCCGATGTCGTCGTTGGAATATGAGATTTACAACAAGACCGGGGACACCGTGACGGTTACCATGTATGAGGATATCATGATTTCGTCATTCAATGGCTATACAATCGTGGAAAACGACAGCGTGAGCACGCGTTACGAGGCCGACAGCTGCACGGTGGCAGTCTTGGCTCCCGATCAGGTGCTCAAGGCTGATTACGAGTGGTCTGGCTTGTATCGTGAAGATTATATTGTCCCCCTGTGGCGGTACATCAAATCAATCCGCAAGGGTGATGAAGAATTAGACCCCGCTGTGTGGAACAACGAGGCCGTATGGACCATGAAAACCAAGGGCGGAGGCCGGTTCGAAGGCGAGACCCGCTACTATTCCCTCATCTTGCGCAAGTGATGCCGTCTCCCGAGCCTGGCATTACGCGCAGCCCACAGTTCCGTGTTGTAAAAGAATTCCCTCTTCTTGCGCAAGTGATGCCGTCTCCCTAGCCTGGCATTACGCGCAGCCACAGTTCCGTGTTGTAAAGTATTACGCGTTGTCAACGCGTAAGTTCAGGTCACCTACCGCCGCTTGACGACAGCGACATAGGTGATGAGAATCACGTTCATCATCAGGGCATAGATGATGGCGGGAATCGCGATCACGTCGTTGTTGAACACCAGCGGGCTGCTGGCGATGGCGATAGCCTGGGCGGCATTCTGCATGCCCACCTCGATGACGATGGTGCGGCGCTCCTTGCCGGTCAGTTTCATGAAGTGCGAGAGCAGGGCTCCGCTACCCATGGCCAGCAGGATGAGTACGCTTACCGAGAGGCCCAGTTGCCCGAACTTGTCGATGATGGCGTCACGGTTCTGGATAAAGAAAACGGTGGCCAGGAAAATGAGGGCAGGGAAGGCGATGCGCGACAGCACGTTGTGCATCTTGTCGGCGGCACCCGACCATCTCTTTCTCACGGCGATACCCACAACGATGGGCAGGAACATGAGCACCAGGTTCTGCATCACAAGTTTGCCGATGGGCAGATGCACATGTACGGCACTGCCTGTAGTCGCTGTGACCCATCCCATGATCAGGGGCACGGTCAGCAGCGTGATGATACTGCTGCAAGCGGTCAACGATACCGACAGGGCAACATCACCCTTGGCAAGCATCGAGAACACGTTCGACGAGCTGCCGCCGGGACAGCAGGCAATCAGCACGAAACCGATCAGGAATATCGGGTCCAGGCCCAGCGCCTTGCCGATAATCCATGCCAGCAGCGGCAAGATGATAATTTGCCCGATCAGGCCTGCGAACACGGGCTTGGGGCGTGTTTTAAACAACTTGAAGTCTTCAATCTTCAGATTCAGACCCAACTCAAACATCAACAATGTCAGGATGGGCAGAACAATCCAAATGGTGTTCATAGTCTATTGGTTTTATCTAAGGTATTTCTTTTTATTATGTAATTCAAGGCGTCTGCCTCCAAACGGACACAAACGCCTTGTGATCAGTAGTCCCTGAGAAGGTGTCTCAAAGTTTCGAGGCAATAGCGGCGGCAATGGCCTGCATCTCCTCGGCAGGAAGGGTCAGCTTGGGACCGCCAAAGGCCATGTCCTTCTCGCTCTGCAACGGCACGAGGTGGATGTGGCAGTGGGGTACCTCAAGGCCCAGCACACCGATGCCGATGCGCTTGCAGGGAATAGCCTGCTCCAGCGCCATGGCCACCTTGCGGGCGAAGGCCCACAGTCCGGCGTACTCTTCCTCGTCGAGGTCGAACATATAGTTTACCTCATGCTTGGGGATGACCAGGGTGTGACCTTTGGCCATGGGATTGATGTCGAGGAATGCAAAGTAGCGGTCGTCCTCGGCCACCTTGTAGCTAGGAATCTCGCCAGCGGCGATTTTGCTGAAAATGGTTGCCATATCGTTAAATTTCGATTTTGAGGATTTCAAATTTCATCAGTCCGGCAGGTGCCTGTACGTCAACGATTTCGCCCACCTTGTGTCCCAGCAGGCCCTTGGCGATGGGGGTAGAGATCGAAATCTTGCCCTCGCGCAGGTTGGCCTCGGTCTCGGTGACGATGGTGTAGGTCATCTGCGATTTGGTCTTCACGTTACGGATGGTCACTTTGTTAAGCAGCTGAACCTCGTCGGTTGTGATTTTGCTCTCGTCGATGATGCGTGCCGATGCAATCAGGCTCTTGAGCTCTGCAATCTTGGCCTCAAGCATGCCCTGGCGCTCCTTGGCGGCATCATATTCTGCGTTTTCTGAAAGGTCGCCCTTGTCGCGTGCTTCAACGATGGCACGGACTACCTCGGGACGTTCTACGTTCTCAAGATGAGCAAGCTCGGCCATCTTCTTGTCGTAGCCTTCCTGTGTCATGTAAGTAATAGCCATGCTAAATACTGTGTTTCTAAATTTTTAAGATTCAAAAAATTAGAAGAATCTCAACTGGTTGCTGAAGAGATCCCTCGCGGTTAATATTCGTTTTAACGCTGCAAAGATAATTGTTTTTTTGATTTGTGGGGCCCGATTGTTAATAAAATCACGCTTTTTTATTAAAAATTAACCGAATATGGCGACAATGCTACGGCTTTCAGTGATGCTGTCTGGCCCGGGATGATTATCGACGCCACAATGCGATGACCTGCCTTGTGGCAAAGGCGAGGCTGATGATCGTGATCACAGCGGCGATGACCACCTGACCGCCCTCCATCGCCACCATCACGGCGACAGCCACTGCCAGCGTCCACAGCAGGTTGTATAGGCTGCCTGTCGAAACGCTCAGGCGGTAGTTCTTGAAATACACCACAGCCACGATTGCCGTGTACAGCATGTAAGACACCAGGAAGGCGATACCCAGTCCCGTGAGGCCCCACCAGCGATAGAACACGATGTTGAGCACCAGGTTGATGACGGCGCTGGCCACCTCGGTCCACAGGTAGGTCTTGCCGTCGCCCTTGGCCAGGATGGTGAAGGCCAGGCACCACGAGAGGGTGCGCAGCACGGTGCCGATCATGCCCCAGGAGATGAAGGTGAGGATGACGTTGAATTCGGGCGTGTAGAGCAGCCACACGACCACTTCGCGCAAGAGGATGAAGAGTGCCACCACGGGCGCCATGACGGCAATGGCGACGTTGATTTCTTGCGACACATAGGCCCGCAGCCTCATGCGGCTCTCGGCGACCTTGGCCAGGCGGGGGTAATACTCCATGCCCAGGGCGGTGAGAATCAACCCTGTGTATTTATTGATTAAGGTGTAGCCGGCTTGATAGAAGCCCACTGTCTCGGTGCCGGCATTGACGTTGAGCCAGGCATTGAAGGCATAGCTGGCCAGGATGCTGGCAAAATTGCCGAGTGTCATGTAGATGCCTAATCTGACGAATCCCTTGCCCATGTCGAAGGTCTCGCGTCGCGTCATCTTGACGGGCGCGTATTCACGGTTGCGGAATAGCCACGCGAAGGCCGCGAGAGCTACCGCATAGGCGATGATCGACGGCAAGATGCTGCGTTCACGCAGGATGTAGAACAGCGGCACCGACACGGCCAGCCCGACGATGGTGCCCCACAGCGTGACGCTTGCCAACCGCTTAAGGCGGGCGGTGCCCTGCAGCACGGCATATTCGCCGTTGGTCAATGCCTGCAGCAGCACCGCGATGCTCAGGACGACAAAGCCCCAGATGTGCGCGCTGTCTCCGAAGGTGACCTGGCTGAGCAACGGGGCCAGCGAGAGCGTCAATAACGCTCCGGCGAGTCCCAGCCACAGCGACCACTTGCGCACGACCGATATCATGCGTGCCACAAGGCTGGTGTCGCGTCCCTCGGTGGCTTGCGAGATGTCGCGCACGCTGCTCGACCTGATACCCAGGTTGGTGCCTGTCGAGATCATTTCGAGGGCGTTGTTGAACAGGCCGAAAAGGCCGATGCCCACAGGGCCGATCCACAAGGCCACCAGCTTGGTGCGGATGATGGAGCACAGGATGCCCATCACCTGGACACCGCCGAACAGGCCCATCGCCTTCATCGCCATGCGTGATATGTTGCCTCGTTTCTCAGCCATGACACATAAACACTATATGCTACAGGACCACTTCATAGGTGTTATAGACAATGCCCCTGCCGCCCAGGCGGAATTTCTGGCGCACGAGGCCCTCGTTGAGGTAGCGGCCGTGATCCTCGTTGGAGATGCCGAAGTCGAAATAGCGGTATCCCAGCTGGCCGTATTCACTGATCAGGTAATCAAACAGCAGGGTCAACGCCTTGCGTTCTTTGCCTTGCGGGGATGACCCGATGTACTGGCTGTGAGCCACGGGTTTGGAAAGATACATCACCACGCCGGCCAGCAGTTCGCCGTCAAGCGTGGCGGTGTACAACTTGATGTTGTCAGGAAAACGCTTCCGCAGCAGCTCGATTTCGGCCAACGTGTGAACCGGGCGGGTGTCGTAGCGCTCGTCGAGCAGCGTCTCGAGCAGATGCCAGTAGCCACTCCAGTCGTCGCTGGGCCCCACCTTGATGCCGGCCTTGCGGGCGGCATTGGCTCCGCTCTTGTTGCCGCGGTCCAGTGCCAGGGGACAGTTCAGATCGATGGTCGTGGAGAGGTTGCTCTCGATGAGCGTCGCGTGATGCCTGAACAGGGCGTACAGGTCTTCCTCGCAGGGGTAGCGATGGTAGATGTGAGGCACGGCCTTATAGACCAGTCGCTTGATGCCGTGGGCTCGCATCCACTCGGTGGCGGCATCCATCACCTCGAGCATCATGACGGGGTCAAAGTGCTTGAGCGGCAGCAGCCAGCTGCCGTAGGTGAGACCACGGTGGGAGTAGAGGGTGTCACTGTCGATGCAGGCAGGGAGCACGGCGCACCACTTGTCGTTGTGGACGGCCACGAGCGAGCAGTCCTCAAAACGGTCGCTGTGGTAGTCCATGTAACCGCGTTGATGCAGGAAGGTGCCGTTGCGGCTCGACTTGACGAATTCGTCCCAGCGCGCCGACATCGAAGCGTCATATTTGATGATGGTTGTCATACTCATTTATTAATATAACGCAAAAGTACGCCAAAAAATATTACCTTTGCCAAAAATTTACGAATAATCATAGTTCTATTGCATGAAACGCATAAAACTTTCCAAAATCGGGCTATTGCCTCGAGTGATCATCGCCATCATCCTGGGTGTGCTGTGTGGCACGTTTTTCCCAGTTTGGGCCGTGAGATGCTTTGTCACGTTCAACAGCATCTTCAGTCACTTCCTGTCGTTCTTGATTCCGCTCATCATCGTGGGCCTGGTGACACCCGCCATTGCCGACATCGGCAAGGGGGCGGGCAAGTTGCTGCTCATCACGGCGCTCATTGCCTACGGCGACACGGTGTTCTCGGGGTTCTTGAGCTACTTCACCAGCACGGGCATCTTCCCGGCGCTCATCGACCGCAGCCAGGCGGCCCAGGCTGTCGCTACGGCCGAAGACTTGACGCCGTTCTTCACCATCGAGATTCCGCCGCTGCTCGATGTGATGAGTGCCTTGATTTCGGCCTTTGTCATGGGTCTGGGCATCTCGTTCTTTGAGTCGCCCAATCTCAAGAAGGCCTTCGATGAGTTCCGCGATATCATCGTCAAGACCATCGAGGTGGCGCTGATTCCCATCTTGCCCGTTTACATCTTCTCGATTTTCCTGAACATGTCCTATTCGGGCCAGGCTTGGCGCATCATCAACGTGTTCATCGCCATCATCGGTGTCATCTTTGTGATGCACATCTTCCTGCTCGTTTTCCAGTACATCATTGCCGGCTTGATATCACAGCGCAATCCGTTCAAGGCCCTTTACACGATGCTGCCGGCCTATTTCACGGCCCTGGGCACCTCCTCGTCGGCGGCCACGATTCCCGTGACCATGGCCCAGGCCAAGAAGAATGGCGTGAGCGACGGCATCGCCGGATTTGTGGTGCCGTTGTGTGCCACGATCCATTTGTCGGGCAGTGCGATGAAGATCACGGCTTGTGCGGTGGCCCTGTTGCTGATGCAGGGTGGGGTGATTGAGTTTGGCTCGTTCACGGGCTTTATCCTCATGCTGGGCGTGATGATGGTGGCAGCTCCCGGTGTTCCCGGCGGCGCCATCATGGCAGCCCTGGGCGTGTTGCAGTCGATGTTGGGCTTCACTGCCGAGCAGCAAGCCGTCATGATTGCACTCTACATCACTATGGACAGCTTCGGCACTGCTTGCAACGTGACGGGCGACGGCGCAATCGCCCTGGTCGTTGACCGCATTTATGCCAAACGAAGCCTCAAATAGCAGTAATGCAAAAAAAATATAAGCCCATAAAACGCTACATTTCAGCAAAATATTGTTTTTTTAGTCAAGTTTTTTAGAAAAAAAACAAAAAAAAATTTTGTATGTGAGAAAATGATGTTAACTTTGTAGCGCATAAAAGGGAAAAATCAATTTTGATTTATCAAAGAGTTTCGGATTAACTTACTGTCGAGAAGATAGAATGGTTAATCCATTTTTTTTATCCCCCCACCACATCATTCATTCCTCAACCACAATTCTTTTTCCGTCAACCCGTTAGCAAGACATCAGGATGCTTGATGTCCTATCGCTCGTGCCCAATTGTGTTGCCCTCGCCATTCGGTCCACCCGAAGGGTGACCTCTGAGTAACCGTAGTACCTGCCGGCAAAACGAGCTCTGCGAGTGCAGTGGCAGGCACCACGGGTGATGGATCCTGCCCGCATCGTCGCTGGAGGCGACCCCTTGCTTGGTGTGATCGCTGGTGTAGGGCCTCGCCTTGGCGTGGCCGCCATTTATAACACATTTTTATAGCTATTAAAAATTTGGTAACGATAAAGCAGTTGCCCCTGTGGCATATTGTCACACACATGATCGGGAAATTAAAAGAAAACTAATTTTTTATTCTCATTTGTTTAATTTCCCGCCCGTCAGGGCGGATATTATTACAGATAGCCCAACTTTTATACCATTGCCAAAAATAATGTGCCTCCAGTTACCAACCTTTAGTAAAAAATGTCTAATTTTGCAAGTTACATCTAATGCATATCAATTACCCGAATAATCAATCAACCATATAAAACCGAAACGACAATGAAACACCTCATCAAACTCTCGCTCCTGCTGCTGGCATTCCTGATACCAGCCACAACCACCGCCCACGACTTCGAGGTCGACGGCGTCTACTACAATATCGTCAATGATAACGAAGTCGAAGTCACCTACCAAGGAACTTCATATCACAGTGGTCATTATTCTGGAGATATGAGTTTCCCCTCCATAGTTACTTATAATGGCATTACTTACTCTGTCACCTCCATCGGTGACTATGCGTTCTCATATAGCTCTCGCTTGACAAACGTCAACATTCCCACTTCCGTCACCTCCATTGGCGATCATGCTTTCTACAATAGTGGCATAACGAGCATCTTCATACCTACTTCCATCACGTCCATTGGTGATGGTGCATTTTCTTGCTGCGGAAAACGGACCAATATAATCGTGGCAGATGGAAATAATATTTACGACTCCCGTGACAACTGCAATGCTATAATTGAAACTGCGACCAATAAACTGATTGTTGGTTGCAAGAATACAGTTATTCCTGCCTCCGTCACTTCTATAGGCAATTATGCGTTCTCTAGTTGCAAAGACCTGACGAGTGTGAACCTCCCCACTTCTGTCGCAACCATTGGCAACTATGCGTATGAGTATTGTAATGGCTTGGCAAGTGTGAACATCCCCACCTCCGTCACCTCCATTGGCGACTGTGCGTTTTATTCGTGTAGTGGCCTTACGAATATCTACATCCCTTCCTCTGTTTTTTCCATCGGCGATGGTGCTTTCTCTGGATGCTCTAAAGTGGATGATATAATTGTAGCAAGTGGTAATCCATACTACGATTCCCGTGATAACTGCAATGCTATAATTGAGTCAGCCACTAATACCTTATTATCTGGTTGTAAGAATACTGTCATCCCAAACACTGTTAATTCTATCGGCAACAATGCTTTTCTCCTTTGTGGCCTAACTAACATTGTCATCCCAAACTCTGTCACTCAAATTGGAAACTGTGCATTTTTAGGCAGTGGCTTGAAGAGCATTACATTCGGTGATTCTGTCATTCACATTGGTGACTATGCGTTCTCTCTATGTGATGGTCTGTACAGTATTACTTTACCCAACACTGTCAAATATATTGGCTGCTCAGCCTTCTATGAATGCATGAATCTGACGAGTGTCACGATCCCTAAATCAGTCAATTTCATAGGTGATGAGGCATTTCACTATTGCACTGGCCTGACCTGTATAAATGTGGAAAGCGGTAATATGACTTATGATTCTCGCAACAATTGTAATGCAATTATTGAGACAGCGACTAATACCCTAAAAGTAGGTTGCAATAATACAATCATCCCAAACACTGTTACTTCTATTGGAGACTTTGCTTTTGCTGCCTGCAGTGGCCTGACTAGCATAACAATCCCTGATTCCCTAACTTCTATTGGCTGCGAAGCGTTCTTTGATTGCAGTGGCCTGACTACTGTGACCATACCCAATTCCGTAACGTTCTTCGGTGACGCAGCGTTCGCAACCTGCGGTAGATGGTCTGATGTCTATTCTTATATTACGGATTTATCAAAAGTTTCTATTGTTGGCTCAAATGTCTTCTTTCTCTCGGAGAATAGCACTTTACACGTACCGTATGGCACCACAGCTGCCTATCAAGCCAATGGCCGATTCTTTTCTGGCAATGGTTCAATCGTTGAGATGGATCCTGTGCCTGCCACATCCATTTTATTGAACCGAAGCAGCGCAGTTTTGACAAACGGTGAGACTATGCAATTGATTGCTACAATTATGCCCGTAAATGCCGACATGTCGGTGTCGTGGGCCCCAAGTAATCCAGGTGTTGCTACTGTTGATGACAACGGCTTGGTGACTGCAGTGAATGTCGGCTCCGCCACTATCACGGCAGTGACGACCGATGGCAGCAACCTGAGTGCTTCGTGTGCAGTGACGGTGAGGAACCTCAGTGCCAGCGAGTGTTTCTCGGTCAACGACCTCACGGCGTTCCATGGCGACACGATTGTGATTCCTGTTGCTATGGTTAACGAGGCGAGCATCATCTCGTTCCAGACCGATATCTATCTTCCCGAGGGACTGGAATTGCTGCAGGAGGACGGCGAATACCTGATTGACCCGTCGCCTCGCATGACAACGACCCACAGCATCATGAGCAATGCTGTGTCCAACGGCTCCATCCGTGTGGTATGCTATTCGGCGAACTACAAACCCTTCAAGGGCGAGAGCGGAGAAGACCTGTTCTATCTCACCGTCAAGGTGGCCGATGATGCCGAGGGCGACTACACCGTCCAGCTGAAGAACACGTTGTTCACGACCAGCGACTTTGATGAAATCGCAGTGCCCGACGCTGCCGCCATCGTCAACGTGATGTCCTACATCCCTGGTGACGCCAACAACAGCGGCACGGTGACGGTGACCGATGTGGTGGTGGCCTCGCAATACATCCTGGAGCTGAATCCCGAACCGTTCAACTTCACTGCAGCCGACGTGAACGAGGACGGCTCAATCACCGTGACCGACGTGTCGCGCATCGCCTGGATGGTGCTGAACCCCGCATCCAAGGCTCCGCTGCTGCGTGCGCCCGCCCTGTGGAACAACGGCGACCTGATGAGCGGCAATGACCTCACGCTGGCTGCAGGTGAGACCCGCAGGGTGAGCATCACGCTCGACAATGTTTTGGCCTACAGCGCCTTCCAGCTCGATCTGCACTTGCCCGAGGGCTTGACCGCAAGCAATTTCGCCTTGACCGACCGTGCTGGCAGCCACGCCTTCGACGTGAACACGCTGCATAGCGGTGCCATCCGCGCGCTGTGCTACTCGCCCGCATTGACGGCCATCCGTGGCCACGAGGGCGACTTGCTGACCTTTGACGTCACTGCCACGGGCACCGTGAACGGCGGCATCACAGTTGACGGCATCGAACTGGTCACCCCCGACTGTCAAACCGTGATACTCGACGGCTTCGTCATCGGCGTGAATACTGTAACCAGCGTGAGCGAACTGTCTGACGGCAAGACCGTTGCCCGAGTCGAGTACTTCAACCTCGCCGGCCAGCAAATTGACCGTCCCGACAGCGGCGTGACGCTCGTCGTGACCACCTACACAGACGGCACCCGCAACACCACCAAACTCATCCGTTAAACAAATAGAATGATAACAATAAACACAATAGCATGCAATCCACATCACTCTGTTAAAAAGGGCACTCTGATTGTGTCTATTGTGTTTATTGTTTTTGTTATGCTGACAAGATAATAGACGATGAAAAAGATAATATTGTTGATAATGGGCATGCTGGCATTGAATGCCGGAGCCCAAGACCGTTTCTATATTGAAGATTTCTCCATCGCTCCCGGAGAGACGTGCACCGTGAGCATCATGTTGGATAACCAGACGGCCTATACCGCTTTCCAGACCGATATCTACTTGCCTGAAGGACTGACGGTGGAACAGGAGGACGGAGACTATATCTTCGGCTTGACAAGTCGCAAGGCACGCGACCATAACATCGCCTCACAACTGCAGACAAATGGTTCCATCCGCATCATGTCCTATTCACCTCGCATCAACGCCTACAGCGGCAACAGCGGCGCACTGGTGACCTTTGAGGTGACGGCAAGCGTCGACTTCACAGGGACGGCCGTCATGGCCTTGCGCAATACCTTGTTCACCACCACGGCTGGTGTGGAAATCCGCCTTGCCGATGAGGTGTGCCATGTCACCGTGCCCGTCACGAGCCTCAAGGGCGATGTGAACGGCGACGGCTTTGTCAATATCAGTGATGTCACCGCGTTGATCAATTACCAGATGAGTAATGGGGCCATTACCATCGTTGAGGATAACGCCGACATGAACGACGATAACGACATCAATATCACCGACGTGACAATCCTTATCAACACCGTGCTCAAGACTGTCGATTGAAGGTCGCTATCATGGACCGACTATATGAGACTGTGCCGTAATTCAATGACGCAGAAACAAACCGTGCTGCGCACGGGAAAATATTCTAATTTGTTGAATTTCCCGCCCGTCAGGGCGGTTATTTTTTGAGGCGAAACAATTATGATACACCCACTATCGCTTTTTGCGCTGGTGAGGGTGGGGTAGAAAACACGGCGTGCGGGCCCAAATCCGGCCCGCACTCCTTTGTTATTGGGGGTTGAACTTATGCGGTCAGGATCATGTCGATGAGGGCATTGACATCGGCGATGTTGACCTCACCGTCGCCGTTGACGTCGGCATTGTTGTTGGTGCCGCCACTCAGGATCAGGTCGATCACGGCGTTGACGTCGGCAATGTTGACCTCGCCGTCACCGTTCACGTCGCCGGTCACGGGGGTGGGACCTACAGGACCTTCCTCAACATAGGTGGCACCGCAGACACCGTAAGCCTCAACGCCCTCGATGGCGAAGGATACCGTCGTTGACATCGTGCCGTCCTCGTTGGGCTTGGCGGGCAGGCACTTGATACCGCTGTGGTGCAAGGGATTGTTCACATCCAGGGGCACACTGTTGTGGATGGCCTGTTCGTCGGAAGCCGGTGCGATGTAGCTCCAGTAAATGTAGTCGCCGTCGCTGTTGATCTGGGCAACGCAAGCGATCTCGCCGCTGTCGGCATTGCCTTCCACCTTGATGGGTGAGTCGTCGATGAGTTCGCAGTCGGCGATGCGCAGGTCGGCATTGCCCTCGAGGTCGGCGCCGGTCTCCATGTTCTCAATCTTGTTGAGCGCGATGCGGTAGATGCCGGGAACGCAGCCATAGGGGTCGGTCTGCACTTGCATGTACAGGTAGCCGTTCTCATCGTCGAGGTAGAAGGTCTTGATGATGGCATCCTTGAACAGGGCATTGTAGTGTTTGGGCTTGCCCTGGCCGCCATCGGGATAGATGTCGTTCTTCTTGAAGCGCAGCAGGCACAGGCCGTTGAACTTCTTGCTCATCCAGAAGATGCCGTGCTTGTCCTGGGTGAAGCCACCGGTGATGGAGCCCCAGCTGATCTCGTCGTTGTAGTAGGGCAGCCACTGGTTCTGCAGCAGGAAGGGCTGAGAGCCGTACAGACCGGTGGTGTCGGCATTCATCTCGTGGATACCCACGTTGCGGTCGCTGATGTAAATCTTGTTCTCGTTCTTGTCGATGAACATGGTGAACGGGTCCTCGCTGGGTGCGTAGCCCACGTTATTGAGCACGGTCACGCGATAGAAGATGCCGTTGGTGTTGTTCACATAGAACAGTTCGCCGTCGCCCAGGGGCTGGTTGGGGTCTTGATAAGTGAATTTATCACCGGCCACAGCGACATACACGCGGTTCTTGTAGCTCTGCAGCGTGAAGGCATGCTTGCCGGCATTGAAGTTGGTGTTGACGATATTGCCGTTCTCGTCCTTGTACATCAAGCTGCCGTCGGTGGTGGCGAAGTACAGACCTGAGGGGCAACCCAGCTTCGAGCCTTCGCCCGAGATGGTCGGGTCGGCCACGATGTTGAGGTAACGCCATTGGTTAGCGCTCTTGAATTTGCTGACCGATTCGGGAGCAACTTTGCAAATCACATTGCCCTGGCCCTCGTTGAACACGCCAGCGGCAAGGGCGGGCGTGTTGACATTGAGCACGCGCAGCTCCTGGATGGTGGCGGGCACCGAACCGGGCTCCATGTAGTTCACGTTGGCGGGAATCTCCATGAACGCTAAGGCCGTGCAACCCTCAAAGCAGTTGCGCATCATGTTGGTGGCACTGCTGGGCAACGTTACGCTGGTCAGGTTGGTGCACTGACCGCAAAGGCCCTGAGGAATCTCGTTGCGACCTTCGGCAATGACGATCGACTGCAGTGCCGAACCGGCAAACACGTTCTGGCCGACGGTGACATTATTCTCAAGCGTGTAGGACTCGATGTCGCTATAGGCAAAACCATAGTTGCCGATGGTGGCAAGTGCGGGCAGGTCAACGCTGGTGAACGGAGCGTAGGCCAGGCCGAAGTTGTCGATGCTGGTCACCGTGGCATTGCTGTAAGTGGTGCCGATCTCGCCCTCGTGGGCGGTTACCAGCAGGCGGGTGCCTGCAGCATTCAGCAGCACGCCGTTGTCAAGCTTGAAAGCGGTATTGCCCTCAACAAGGGTAATGTTGGCGAGGGTGGGGATGGGAGCAAAGGCACCCTGGCCGATGCTCGTCACGCTGGCGGGAATGCTCACACCGGTCAATAGGGTACCGGCAAACGCCTGTGTGCCGATGGCAGTGAGCGTAGCAGGCAGCACGATGTCACCCGCAAGCTTGCTGTTTTCAAACGCACTCTGGTTGATGGTGGTCAAAGCGCTGGGGAACGTGAACGACGTGAGCGCCGTGTTATAGAACGCAGTAATGCCGATGCTGGTCACATTGTCGCCCATGGTCACGTTGCTCAGGTTGCGGCAGCCGTTGAAGGTGCTCTGCTCGATCACGGTCACGGCAACGGGGATGTCGATGCTGGTCAGCGAGGTGCAGCTGGCAAAAGCACTGTTGCCGATGCCGGTCACCTTGTTGCCTTCCTCAAAGGTCACGGTCTGCAATGCCGTGCAACCCTGGAAAGTGGTACCCTGGATGGTCGTGGTCTCGCCACCGATGACCAGCGTCTTCAGGCCGCCCATGTTGTGGAACGGCTGCTCGTTGTTCACGTAGGCGCTGGCGTCAACATTGCGGCCCATATACATATACTCAATGCTGTTGATGGCAACGCGGGCTTCAGCGTTGGCACCAAAGGCATTGACCTTCATTACCACGGGAGCCTCGCCCTCGGCGATAATCAGTCGCTTGAGGTTGGGGCAGTTGGCGAATTCCTCGCTCACGGGCTTGCTCCAGCCAGGAACAATGGTCACTTCCTCAAGACTGGTGCAACCATTGAACACGCCGCTGCCGACGTTGGTGGCTGTCTCGGGAATAGGGCTGACGCGAAGCGAGGTACAGCCCTTGAAGCTGTTTCGACCGATGGTCACACAGGTCGCGGGCAGCGTGACTGATGTCACGTCTTTGCAGTCAAGGAAAGCGTTGGCAGCCGTGGCAACCACGGTGTATTCCGTTCCTTCATAGGTGAACTTCTCGGGGATCACGATGTCACCGGTGTAGAAGAGCGTGTCGGCCGGGGTGGTGGCTGTCGCTTTCACGATAGTGTACTTAGCCACTGTGGCCTTGTTGCCCGAGGCTGTCGAGTAGTTGATGCCGTCAACCGTGATGCTGGCAGCTTGAAGTGTGACCGCAGTCATCAAACAAGCCGTGGCCAACAGCATGCGGCATAACCAAGAGCGATGCGTAAGTAGTTGTTTCATAAGCTTTAGGTGTTATTTAGTTATTAAATCGTTGAATATTCGGTCATGGTGACACTCCTCATCGCTGCGAAGCGTTGTTTTAACCCACAAATATACGCAAAAAAACGTTAGGGCCAAGACAATTGGCACATTTTTTTTAGTATCGGATGAAGAGGATAAAAAAAGCAACCGCGACTCGTCATGAGTCACGGTTGTTTTTTTCTAAATTTCGAACAAGCGATTGCTTATTTTATTTCTTGTTCACCATGAGGGCCAGGTCAGCACCAGCTTTGAACTTAACGACCTTCTTTGCGGGGATTTTGATCTTAGCCTTGGTGGCGGGGTTGATACCCTCACGAGCATCCTTCTTGATAACCTGGAAAGTGCCGAAGCCGAGCAGAGCGACCTTGTCACCTTTGATCAGTGCTTCAGAGATAGCGCCCAGAGAAGCATCCAGAGCGGCCTTAGCTTGTACCTTGGTGAGATCAGCTTTTTCAGCGATAGCTTGTACTAATTCAGTCTTGTTCATAGTGTAAGTTTTTAATTAAATTTGTTATGTGAATAAAAAAAATTTTGTTTTTGAGTACCGCAAATATAAGTAAAACAACGGTTTTACCAAAAAAAATGCGGGAAAAATTGCCTGTTTAGGCCAAAAAATAACGTTTTTTGGTTTTTTTTCGCTTCAAAATCACTGAGTTTAGGCAGTTTTTCGCTATTTTTGTGCGCTAATTCATTAGATGTATCATGCAATACAATAACCGTTCATTCTGGTCGTCAATCATGCCGGTAACAAAGCACCTGCTGGTTATCAATATTATAGTTTGGCTGGCGACCATGGCTTTTCAACGTGCCGGGATTATCGACCTGCAACGTTTTTTAGGTCTGCATTTCTGGAAGGGCAGTGATTTTAATCCCGCCCAATTGTTGACCTATATGTTCATGCACGACACCCGCGGCTTCGCACACATCTTCTTCAATATGTTCTCGCTGTGGATGTTCGGTAGCCTGCTCGAGCGTGTGCTCGGCTCCAAGCGCTATTTGTTCTACTATATATCCTGTGGATTGGGAGCCGCGCTAGTTCAAGAGCTGGTATGGCAATTCACCTGGCAGGATATATTGCGGAGCTTCGTGACGGTTCCGACGTTATCGGTCGATGAGATCATCAATGCCATCAATGCCGGTCAAGCCGACTTCACGATGAACCAGTTCTACAACTCATTGTTGACGGTGGGTGCATCGGGAGCAGTGTTCGGCATCCTGTTGGCCTTTGGTATGATATTTCCCAATATGCCGATGTACATCATCCCGTTCCCGTTCCCCATCAAGGCCAAGTGGATGGTGCTGGGATATGGCTTGATCGAGCTGTTCTTCGGTATATCCGGGGCCATGAGCGGGGTGGCGCATTTTGCTCACCTGGGCGGCATGATCGCGGGTATCATCATGATACTTTACTGGAAACGCAACGGCACTCTAATGCGTGGTAATGGCTTTTATTGACGACATCAAGCGCAATTACCTGCAAGGGTCGATGTTGTTGAGGCTCATCTTCATCAACATCGGCATGTTTGTGTTGTTGAAACTCCTCTCCATCGGGGCGGTACTGTTCAACGCCACCTCCGATGTGATGGTGACTTGGGCCGAACTGCCCAGTGACCTGTCATTACTCCTCAGGAGGCCGTGGACGCTGGTGACCTATATGTTCGCTCACTACGGCTTTCTCCACATCTTGTTCAATATGCTGTGGCTTTACTGGCTGGGAAGGATTTTCATGGAATTCTTCTCACCCAAACAGCTCACGGGACTCTACCTCTTGGGTGGCCTGGGTGGCGCGGTGCTGTTCCTGCTCTCCACCAATTTGCTGCCTTATTTCACCAGTCAGGGCGTAGTGTTTTATCTGCTCGGGGCTTCGGCATCGGTCGTTGCCATCGTGGTGGCTACTGCGGTCTTTGTCCCAGATTACAAGATCGCCCTTCTGTTCCTGGGTGAAGTGCCCATCAAGTGGATTGCCATCGTCACCGTGCTCATCTCTATAGTCGGGCTTGATGGCGGCGGTAATATGGGGGGTAATTTAGCCCACATCGGCGGTGCCATTGTGGGCGCATGGTTCGCTCTGCGCATCAAGAACGGGCACGACATCACGCGACCGCTCAATGCCTGTATCGATGCCGTGGTGGGCCTGTTCAACGGCCGTTCCTTCAAGCTGCCCAAATTCAAGAAGCCGTCATTCAAGTCAAGGCAGGGCAGGGCAGCGCAGACCGGCACTGACCGTCCCAACACCGACCGTCCCAACACCAACCGTCCCGGCACTGACCGTCCCGGCACTGACCGTCCCGGCGCCAATCGTCCCGCCGACACGGTGAGTGAACAGGAATTGGACGAGATTTTGAAAAAAATAAAAGTGGCCGGCTATGACGCGCTCACCGATGCCGAGAAAGACAAGCTCTTCAAGGCTTCGCGTCGACGTGAGCCATAACGATAACTGATAAACCTGAATTAAACTATAGACCTGAAAACCAGAGATTGAAAATGGCACGTAGAACATTTGATTATAATAGGGCGCGCCGTCGCCGCAAGAAACGTCACAATTGGTTGTTCGAGATATTGGTGGCTGTGTTTGCATTGATTCTCGTGATCTGTGCCTATGCGGGGAAGATCAATCCCAGCAGTTTCTTCGCGGCACCCTTCTTGACATTGGCCTATATGCCGATGCTCTTGCTCGTCCCCATCGTTTTTCTGGTCTCGGCCTTGTGCCGCCGGTGGATAGCGGTGCTCACGGTGATCGTGGCATTTGTCGCCACGCTGCCGGTCTTCAAGTTGTATGTGCCCTTGAACAATGCCGAGGAATTGCCTCCCATGCCTGCCGACACCACCTTGCTGCTCAAGGTGATGACTTATAATGTCCTGTCGTTCAACTACAACGAGCCTGATAAGGGCACCGCTCCGTCGCCCACGATGAAACTCATCCTTGATGCCAACCCTGATGTCGTGCTCATCCAGGAGGGTAACCCCAGCGGCGTCAGCTGGAACGAGATCCCTGCCATCCAGCCCTACATCAATCAGGTGAACGCACGCTATCCTTATTGCTACAACGGCGTGGAGGGACTCAATATCATGTCCAAGTATCCGTTCACTGCCCGGTCGATAGGCCAAGAGCAGTACACCCGCACCGTGCTCGGCTTCACCAGGAACCAGTCGGCCTATGTGGCCCGTGCATTTGACTTGCAGCTGCCGTCCGGCAAGCAGTTGAGGCTGCTGAACTTCAGGTTCCAGTCCTATCACTTGAGCTTCGGCAAGAACCAGAATGTGCGCATCTCGCCTGATGCCAAGCCCGCGCCGCTCGAACGCATGCGCCGCTCGTTCAGCCTGCGCAACGACGATGCGCTCACCGTGCGCAAGGCCATAGATGCGTCGCCCGCCAATGTCATCGTGTGCGGCGACATGAACGATGTGCCGTCGTCTCACGTGTATCGCGTTGTCCGCGGCGAGGATATGCATGACGCCTGGAGTCAAGCCGGCAGGGGGTATGCCTATACCTTCAACCGTCACAATCTCCCATACCGTATCGATCATATCATGTATCGCGGCGATTTGAAAGCAGTGGCGGCTCAACGCTTTGAGGGCGGTAACAGCGACCATTATCCCTTGATGGTCACCTTCGATATCGATATAACAAATGATAAAACCAAGATAAACAAGCAATAACAATTTTTTAATTATCAATCAGCAATGAAGAAAGTTTTATTTACTGTTCTTGCACTTGCAGCTGTGCTTTTTGTGAGCTGCGACAGCAAGAAGTCAACCGAGAACAATCCGTTTATGTCGGAGTATGCTAACGAGTACGGCATTCCGCCGTTTGACAAGATCACCTATGCTGACTATGAGCCCGCTGTTAATGCCGGTATCGAGCAGCAGAATGCCGAGATTGATTCGATCATCAAGAACACGGCCGAACCCAACTTCGAGAACACCATCCTGGCACTGGACAACAGTGGCGAAATCCTGAGCAAGGTGGCTGGTGTGATGTATGCACTGAGCGAGAGCGACAACACGCCCGAGATGCAGAAGATCACCGAGACCCTCATGCCCAAGCTGACGGCTCAGAGCGATGGTATGTACATGAACGACAGCCTGTTCGCTAAGGTGAAGACTGTCTATGACAACGCCGACAAGCTGGGTATGGATCCCATCCAGAAGCGTCTCACCGAGAAGTACTACAAGAGGTTCGTGCGCAATGGTGCTCTCTTGACCCCTGCTCAGAAGGATTCCCTCAAGGAAATCAACCGCAAGCTGGGTGAGGTCAACCTCAAGTTCGGTAACAACATTCAGCACGATCTGAGCGAGTGTGTCTTCTTTGTGGACAACAAGGATGAGCTCAAGGGCCTTCCCGAGACCATTGTTGAAAACGCTGCCAAGCTCGCTGCCGACAAGGGCAAGAAGGGTCAGTGGGCATTCAATGCCATCGCTGCAACCCGTCTCCCGGTGCTGACCTACGCCGACAGCCGCGACCTGCGCCGCAAGATGTACGAGACCTACACCACCACCGCCAGCCACGGCGACGAGTGGGACAACAGCGAGAACATCCGCAACATCCTGCTCCTGCGTCAGCAGAAGGCTAATCTGCTCGGCTTCAACACCTATGCCGACTATGCTACCGATCCCTATATGGCCAAGACTCCCAAGGCTGCCGAGGATCTGCTGATGCAACTCTGGCGTCCCGCCATCAAGAAGGTGGATGAGGAGGTTGCCGATATGCAGAAGTATGCTGCTGCCCACGGCGACACCGCCCAGATCGAGGCTTGCGACTATTACTACTATGCCGAGAAGGTGAAGAAGGAGAAATTCGACTTCAGCGAGGACGACGTGCGTCCCTATTTCGCTCTCGACAGCGTGGTGAAGAACGGTATCTTCTTTGCCGCCAACAAGCTCTACGGCATCACCTTCGAGGAGATGCCCGATGCTCCCAAGTACAACCCCGAGGTTAAGGTCTATGACGTGAAGGATGCCGAGGGCAAGCACCTCGCCGTCTTCATGACCGACTACCTGCCCCGTCCCGTCAAGAGCCCCGGCGCATGGATGAATGCCATGCAGGAGGCCTACAACTACGGTGGCAAGAACATCCGTCCCATTATTTATAATGTGGGTAATATGGCTCTGCCTTCGGGCGACACCCCCTCGCTGCTTACCTGGGACGATGTGCAGACTGTATTCCACGAGTTCGGCCATGCCCTCCACGGCATGCTGACCCGCGTGCAGTATCGCGGCCTGGCCGGTACCAATACCGACCGTGACCTGGTGGAGATGCCCTCGCAGATCAACGAGCACTGGGCATTTGAGCCTGAGGTGCTCAAGAACTATGCTCATCACTACAAGACCGGTGAGGTGATCCCCGACAGCCTTGTGCAGAAGCTCAACGAGAGCGCCCAGTTCAACATGGGCTTCATGACCACCGAGCTGGTGGGTGCCGCCCTGATGGATATGTACTGGCACAAGAAGGCTTGGACGGCCGATGAGTTGAAGAACATCGACGTGAAGGCCTTTGAGCAGGAGGTGAAGAACCAGCTCAACATGCCTGCACTCGTCGAGTTCCGCTATCGCAGCCCCTACTTCAAGCATATCTTCGCCAGTGACGAGTATGCTTGCGGTTACTACACCTATCTGTGGTCACAGGTACTCGAGGCCGATGGCTACATGGCATTTGAGAAGGCCGGCTGCTTCGACAAGGCTACTGCCGACAGCTATCGCATCAACATTCTCGAGGCTGGTGACACCGAGGATCCCATGGTGCTGTACAAGCGCTTCCGTGGACAGGCTCCCACTGTGGATGCCCTGCTGCGCAACCGTGGCCTGAAGTAATTGATTCCTGCCGATGAGATAAGCCGATTTATCTCTATCCTCACATAGCATCGGGACTGTGCCCACAGGGCACAGTCCCGATGTATTATTGCCACATCCTGTGGTTTATGATAGTTTTTTATGAAATATAATGGTTGGTTTATGTGTGGACAATCTATTGGAATTCAGTGGTTTAAGGCGCTTTTGAATAAATATTTGCCGAAATATTTCCGTAATTGAAAAAAAAGGAGTAATTTTGGGCCTCGAAAACCGGACATAAACAGTATAAAATATAACTAATAACTAATTCATTTCTACAACGTGAAAATACTTTCTATTAACGACCTCAACAACTTGAGGAAGCGTGCGCAACAGGCATTAGCGCTGCGCGAGGAAAGTTCTGACACCACGTCAGAGCAGTGTTGTGGTCTTGCTTCAGGAGCCGACCACTTGCAGCTCTTGTGCTGCGGCGGTACCGGATGTAAGGCATCCAACAGCCACAAAATTGTTGACAACCTCAAGGCTGCCATTGAGGAGAATGGCATTGCCGACAAGGTCGAGGTTATCACCACCGGCTGTTTCGGTTTCTGTGAGAAGGGCCCGATCGTGAAAGTTATCCCCGACAACACCTTCTACACCCAGGTGAAGCCCGAGGATGCTGCCGAAATCGTGAAGGAGCACATCATTGGCGGTCGTCGCGTGGAGCGTCTGCTCTATGTTGACCCCAAGACCAACAAGACGGTAAGCGACAGCAAGCACATGGACTTCTACCGTAAGCAGATGCGTATCGCATTGCGCAACTGCGGTCTGATCGACCCCGAGAACATCGAGGAGTATATCGCTCGTGACGGTTACCAGGGTATTGCTAACGCTTTGCTGAACCAGACCCCCGAAGAGGTGATTGAGATCATCAAGGCCTCGGGTCTGCGTGGCCGTGGCGGCGCTGGCTTCCCCACCGGTATGAAGTGGGGCTTTGCCCGTGGCTATGAAGCCGACGAGAAGTATGTGGTCTGCAATGCCGACGAGGGCGACCCCGGTGCATTCATGGACCGCTCCATCATGGAGGGTGACCCCAACTCGGTGATTGAGGCAATGACCGTCTGCGGTTACTGCATCAACTCCCACAAGGGTCTGATCTACATCCGTGCCGAGTATCCCCTGGCTGTTAACCGCCTGAAGATCGCTATCCAGCAGGCTCGTGAGTACGGTTTGCTGGGCAAGAAGATCCTGGGTACCGATTTTGACTTCGATATCGAGATCCGCTACGGTGCCGGTGCATTCGTTTGCGGTGAGGAGACCGCCCTTATCCACTCGATGGAGGGTAAGCGTGGTGAGCCCACCCTGAAGCCGCCGTTCCCCGCCGAGGCCGGTTACAACATGAAGCCCACCAACGTGAACAACGTCGAGACCCTCGCCAATGTGCCCATCATCCTGACCAAGGGCGCTGACTGGTTCGCCTCGATCGGTACCGAGAAGAGCAAGGGTACCAAGGTGTTCGCTCTGGCTGGTAAGATCAATAACGTGGGCCTTATCGAGGTTCCCATGGGTACCACCCTGCGCGAGATCATCTACGACATCGGTGGTGGCGTGAAGAACGGTAAGGAGTTCAAGGCTGTGCAGACTGGTGGCCCCTCGGGCGGCTGCTTGACGCAGAAGCACCTCGACACTCCCATCGACTATGAGCACCTCGCTGCTTCGGGCTCGATGATGGGCTCTGGCGGTATGATCGTCATGGACGAGGACGACTGTATGGTCAGCGTGGCCAAGTTCTACCTCGAGTTCACCTGCGATGAGAGCTGCGGTAAGTGCACCCCGTGCCGCATCGGCAACAAGCGCATGCTGGAGATCCTCACCCGCATCACCGAGGGCAAGGGCACCATGGAAGACCTTGACCGTCTGAAAGAGCTGGGCGAGATTATCAAGGATACCGCACTGTGCGGTCTGGGTCAGACCTCTCCCAATCCTGTGTTATCGACTATCAACAACTTCTGGGACGAATATGTGGAGCACGTTAAACAGCACACTTGCCGTGCTAAGCAGTGCAAGGCCCTCGTGACCTACAGCATTGAAGCCTCCAAGTGTAAGGGTTGCGGTGCTTGCGCCCGCAAGTGCCCCGCCAACGCCATTATGGGCGACATTCGTAAGCCTCACATTATTAACCCCTTCGAGTGCATCCGCTGCGGTATGTGTAAGTCTAACTGCCGCTTCGACGCCATCTCGGTTTATTAAATTTCGATAGCATCATGGAAGAAAAGAATATGATCACTCTGACGATTGATAAACACGAGGTTACTGTTCCTGCAGGGACCATGCTGCTCGATGCCGCCAAGACCGTCGGCATCAGCATTCCCACCCTGTGCCACATCGACCTGGAGGGTACTTGTGTACAGAACATGCCTGCCTCGTGCCGCATTTGTGTTGTGGAGATCGAGGGCCGTCGCAACCTGGCTCCCGCCTGTGCAACCCGCGTGACTCCGGGTATGGTGGTTCACACCAACAGCGCCCGCGTGATCCGCGCCCGCAAGACCGTTGCCGAGCTCATGCTCAGCGACCATCCCAACGATTGCTTGACCTGCCCCAAGTGCAGTGACTGCGAGCTGCAGCGCCTGGTTATGCGCTTCAACATCCGTCAAATGCCGTACAACGGTGGTGAGCAGAGCGAGCGCAAGCAGGAGCTCACTCCCGCTATCTCGCGCAACATGGAGAAGTGCGTTTATTGCCGCCGTTGCGAGAGCGTCTGCAACAACGTGCAGTCGGTAGGCGTTTTGAGCGCTATCCGCCGTGGTTTCAACACCACCATCGCTCCCACGTTTGACAAGATGTTCACCGACACCAACTGTACCTATTGCGGTCAGTGTGTCGCTGTATGTCCCACCGGCGCCCTTACCGAGCACGATTACACCAATCAGCTCATGGACGACCTCACCAACCCCGATAAGGTGGTTATCGCTCAGCCCGCTCCCGCCGTGCGTTTCGCTCTGGGCGAGGAATTCGGCATGCCCGCTGGTACCATCGTTACCGGCAAGATGGCCACCGCATTGCGCGACCTGGGCTTTGACTACGCATTCGACACCGACTTCGCTGCCGACCTCACCATCATGGAGGAGGGCACCGAGATCCTGCAACGCCTCAACAAGTTCCTTGCTGGCGATAAGGATGTGAAGTTGCCGATCATGACTTCGTGCTGCCCCGCTTGGGTTAACTTCTATGAGCACGAGTTCCCCGATCTGCTCGACTATCCCTCGACCGCCAAGTCGCCCGCCCAGATGTTCGGTGCTGTCGCCAAGACCTACTGGGCCGAGAAGATGGGTATCCCCCGCGAGAAGCTCGTGGTTGTTTCAATCATGCCTTGCTTGGCCAAGAAGTATGAGGCCGGCCGTGATGAGTTCAAGGTGAATGGCAATCCCGACGTGGATTACAGCATCTCAACCCGTGAGCTTGGTCGCCTGATCAAGCGTGCCAACATCGACTTCGCTAACCTGCCCGAGAGTGACTTCGACTCGCCCCTCGGTGAATCGACAGGTGCTGGTGCCATCTTCGGTATCACGGGTGGTGTGATGGAGGCTGCATTGCGTACCGTCTATGAGGTGCACACCGGCAAGACCCTGCCACACCTCGAGTTCAACGACGTGCGCGGCTTTGAGGGCATCAAGGAAGCTACCATCGACCTCAACGGCTTTGAGCTGAAGGTCTGCGTGGCTCACACCCTGAGCAACGCCCGCAAGGTGATGAACGCCCTGCGTGCCGGCAAGCTCAACTACCACGTGGTTGAGGTGATGGCATGTCCCGGTGGTTGCATCGGCGGTGCCGGTCAGCCCTACCACCACGGCAACATCGAGATTCTCAAGGCACGTGCCGCTGCCGTTTATCGTGAAGACGAGGGCAAGGCATTGCGTAAGAGCCACCAGAACCCCGACATCCAGAAGCTGTACAAGGAATTCCTGGGTGAACCCTGTGGCGAGAAATCGCATCACCTGCTTCACACGCACTACTTTGATAAGAGCATTCATTAATCGACTTAAACTACAATAACGATATGAAGAAGAAAGAAGAAATCAAACTGGCGTGTACCGTAGTTCAACAGGTTGAGGAAATCTGTGACAAGCACGGAAATAAGCCCGGTGAATTGATTAACGTGTTGCACGAGTGCCAGGCACTGCACGGCTATCTCCCCGAGGAGATGCAGCGCATCATTGCCCGCAAGTTGGGCGTGCCCGCATCCAAGGTTTACGGCGTGGTGACGTTCTACTCGTTCTTCACCATGACCCCCAAGGGCAAGCACCCGATTTCGGTCTGCCTGGGTACCGCCTGCTACGTGCGTGGTTCCGAGCGCCTGCTCGAGGAAATCAAGCGCATCCTCAACATTGAGGTGGGTGAGACTACTCCCGATGGCAAGTTCTCGCTCGACTGCCTGCGTTGCGTGGGTGCCTGCGGTCTTGCTCCCGTTGTCATGATTGGTGAGCATGTTTATGGCCGTCTCGACGTCAAGGACATCCGTCAGATTCTCGAGACCACCGCAGCACAGGATTAATCATCCGTAACACATTATTAAAGAGCAGGATGCCCCACTCGTTGAGGCATCCTGTTTTTTAAGTTTAATGTGAGTTCGTCGGGAATAAAGTGTTGATGTTCAATGATTCTGATCTGTAGAGACGCAGAATTTTGCGTCTCTCGTCGTTATGTATTGAACATCAACACTTTATTTTCATCTTGCTCCCGTCGAATTCTATTTCTTCTTCTTGATGATGTCCAGCAGGTAGAGGATGGGAGCGTTGTCATCAAAGTTGTAACGCTTGTATTCCTCATAGCTTGGCATCAGGTCGGGCGTGAACTGTTTGGCACGCGGGTCGTCGTCGGGGAAGCAAATCTGAATCAATGAGCAGATATCTCCAGTGAGACCGGTGCGAGGCAGATAGAACGACTGATTCGCCATGAAGGTGTTGGGCGCTTGACTGCTTGTTACTCCCGCAATTGTGGCCCCCATTTTCCACAGATGGTGAGAAAAGTGGAAGGCGGCACTGAACGTCAAGGGGTCAGTGACTACATATACGTGCTCGGGACTGTAGACGGGTTGGCCGTTTTGTGCGCGCAGTTTGTCCTTGATGCTGCACATGCTGCCATCGATGAAATTTTCACGCTTTTTTTCGATACTGATTTCCTGGTAGTTTACCTCTGAAAGGTCCAGATAGTCCCCATACTCAAGTTTGTATTCATTCGTTGCATTTATCTGTTCAAGAGAGGCTTTACTCATTGTCTTGGGAGTAAGCAGATAAAACCCTTTATCCTCTTGATAACACTCTTTCAAGTATCTGTCGCCATATAATTGATAAAGCAGTGGATAAACGATATTTGTGTTGCCTCCACCATTGCCACGCAGGTCGATGATCAGGTTCTTGCTGCTGTTTTGCTTCATCAACTGCAGCATCTTCTCGAATTCTTCACTCAACGATGGTATCATCGCAATGGCAAAATCTTCATTCTCGGGAACAGGCATGCCTGCAATACTGTAGATGCCTTGAAGCATACCTGAACAGTCGTAACCATGTTCCTTGTCGTATTCCAGAAGATCTCTTGCGATCATGTGTGCCACATGGAAGTACATCGTGTTGTTACCTTCGTCGGCAAAGCCATATTGGAGTAAACCGAGGAAATCATAGCTGAATTGTTTGGCAGGGAAGCTGCTTGGTCTTACCGATTGGGCCTGAAATTGCAATACCTGATTGAACGGGACAACGGGCAACGTAACCTCGGCTTTCTTCCCTTTAGGGGTCTTCAGTTGATAGGTGATAGTGGCATCGCCCAGGGTGGGAATCACTTTACGCAGGGCTTTGGGTTGTATGGCGTAATGTGCCAGATTCATCATGCGTCCTATCTCGTTCTCGGCAATGAAGTGTTTTGCCATGTCGTTGGCCAAGTCGTTGACCGCCACATTCTCGATGGCGACAAGACGGCTGCCCACCAGATCCTTGTACTCGTCGGGCAGGGCCTTGACAATAATTCCGTCGTTGATGGCCTCAAGGATGATGAGCGTTGCCGGATCAGTATACTGAATTGGGAAGTGGCCAGGAACATAAGGTCCATCGGGCATGGCGACGGTGTGCCCGTCCTTCAACGGAGCCAGGAATTCATTGATGCGATAAGCAAACTCCCTGACGTCAGTGACCTTGTCTTTGAGAAGCGCGTTGCGGGCATCACTTGCAGCCTTGCGGAAGTAGGGTTTGCCTCCATAACCACTGTAGGGGTCTGGATGCCGCTCTTCAAGGAGTTTGACAAAATATCTGAAGTCGGCGACGATGGAGTCGGTGGGCACTTGCGCCCACGTCTTGTTGCCAGCAAGCAACAATGTTAACAGGATGAGCAACGTTGCTCTGGTTAGGAAATGATTCTTTTTCATGTGATACAATATTTGATGTTATTGCCTTCTTGTTTGAGTTCAGTTTAAGTTCTAAGGTGTACACAGGTCTTCATTGCAAAATTAATCAGAATATTTCATCTATTATCGGTTGTTGAGGGGTAAATGTAGATGAATACCCGCTTTTTCCCTGAAAGTGTCAAATAATTGGACACTTTCAGGAAGAATGATTTCTCCATTCAGTCTATCGGGAAGACTTATTGTCTCAAGGTCGCACCTGGGATACTGAACGACATCGATGCTACACGCATTCTCATTTTTAATTTCACAAATTCAATTATTCTTAATTCCTTTATTGTGGGATTGGAAGAAAAACTGTAATTTTGTAAGTGATATTGGATAGATATCCACATCAGTCAAAAATCCTTAAATTATTAACCGATTAATTGTCAATGGATTCTCAACACAACGAAGCGCCAAACAATGCGAATGGCGAAATGCAATCAGACAATGCCTCCGAGGCATACGGCCTGATTGGTAACCAACATATACAGGTCCTGTGCTGCTGTGGTTCGTCATGCTATGAATCGGGCAGCTTGAAAATCATTGACAATTTTATCCGTGTTATCGCAGCCTATGGTTTAGGCAGCCGTGTAGATGTCGTGGCAACAGGTTGCTTTGGCTTCTGTGCAAAGGGGCCCATCGTAAGGATCATGCCCGACAACACGACCTACGTCCAGGTTCATCCCGAGGATGTGGAGGAAATCGTCAAGACACACATCATAGAAGGACGTCTGCTCGAACGCCTGCAATATGTGGACTTTACGGCCCATCAGTTGATGGATGACTCCAAGCACTGGAGTTCCTATCCCAAGCAACTCTCGATGGATGCCATGTTGCATGACTACATCTACGAGATTGGCGGCAAGAGGTTCTTGTCGGTGATGTCCTACAAGATTGATGCCGACAAGTGCAAGGGTTGTGGCGCCTGCAAGCGTGGATGCTCCAGCCATGCCATTGTGGGTGACCTGCGCCATCCCCATGTGGTCAATCCCTATAAATGCACATGCTGCGGTCATTGCACGACCAAGTGCAAGTTCGACGCCATCCACGGCCCCGTGGGTGCACTCAGCGAGCGCAACTATGTCGAGGATCTGCTGGTTGATGTCGCTGACCCCGACAAGATAGTCGTGGCTCAAACAGCACCGGCGGTACGGTATGCGCTGGGCGAGGAATTCGGCATGCCCCCCGGCAGCATCGTGACAGGCAAGATGATCACGGCCCTGCGCAAGGTGGGTGTGGACTATGTGTTTGATACCGACTTCGGTGCCGACATCACCATTATGGAGGAGGCTGCCGAAATTGTTGATCGTCTGCGCAAATTCATCGCAGGGGACAAGACGGTGCGTATTCCTATCACTACCTCGTGCTGCCCGGCATGGGTCAACTTCTTTGAGAACGACTATCCCGACCTGAGGGAGTATCCCTCGACCTGCAAGTCACCCGCTCAGATGCTGGGAGCAGTGCTCAAGACCTTCTGGGCTCAGCGCATGGGTATCCCTCGCGATAAACTGGTTGTGGTCTCGATAATGCCATGCCTGTCCAAGAAATATGAATGTGCACGCGACGAGTTCATCACCGACGGCAACCCCGATGTGGACTACTCGGTCACTACTATCGAGCTGGCCGAACTGATTAAGCGCATGAACATAGACTTCGACTCCTTGCTGGACGGCGAGTTCGATTCTCCGCTGGGTGACTCCAGTGGTGCCGGAGCCATCTTCGGTACTACAGGCGGTGTCATGGAGGCCGTGTTGCGAACGGTGTATGAGGAATTCACCGGACAGGAACTGGCCTATGTCGAGTTTGAACAGGTGCGAGGCCTGGACGGTATCCATGAGGCTGTCATCGACCTCAACGGCTTTGAATTGAAGGTGTGCGTGGTCAATACGTTGGCCAACGCCCGCATCGTTATGGACAAGCTGCGTGCAGGTGAAATGGATTATCATGTCATCGAGGTGATGGCATGTCCCGGTGGCTGCATCGGCGGAACGGGCCAACCTTACCACCATGGTGATATCGAGGTCATCAAAGCCCGCCAGCGCGCCATCTACAGCGAGGATGTGGGCAAGCGGTTGCGCAAGAGCCATGAGAATCCTGTCATTCAGCGTCTTTATCGCGAGTTCCTCGGCGAACCTCTTCATGGCAAGGCCCACGAAATTCTCCACACCAAGTACCGCGACAAGTCCATCCTTTGACCCCGCGGTTAAACAAGTAAGAAGTGTGCTTGATTTATAATGCGAGGCGCCAGCTCTTTTGCCGGCGCCCCGTCGTGTTTTGTCAAGTTTTGTCCTTTCCCGTCCGTCGTGTCTCGTATTGCGAGCCTCTGGCTCGCAACCTCTGCTCAAGGCATGGACACCTTGCTCAGGATTCCTTTTAGATGGGCGATGGTGATGCCGTAGTTGGTCATCGGTGTGCCTTGCCGGCGGCACTGATCCACGCGTGAGAGCATGAACTTGCGGTTAAACATGCAGCCGCCGCAATGAATCACGAGGTCATAACTTGTTACATCTTCAGGGAAATCTTTCCCGGCCACAATGTCTACGGTCAGCCCTTGTCCCACGCGCTGTCGCAGCATGCGGGGAATCTTTTCGCGGCCGATGTCCTCGGCCAGCGGGGCATGAGTGCAGGCTTCGGCAATGAGCACGCGCGATTGCTCGGTCATGCGGTCAATGGCCATAGCGCTCCTGACAAAGAAGCGGATGTCGCCCTTATGGGCTGCCATCAGCACCGAGAACGAGGTGAGCAGGCTTCCCTCAGGCTTTTTCTTTTCGACGATGTCAAACACCTGTGAGTCGGTGATGATCAATCGGGGCAGTTCTTTTAACGCTGCAAGGGTGCTGTCAATGTCATCGGTAGTGCAACAGATGGCGATGCACCGTTTGTCCATCAGGTCGCGTAGGGTCTGTACCTGAGGCAGGATAAGGCGGCCTTTGGGGGCTTGCGGATCTTGCGGCATGACCAGCAGCACTGTGTCGCCGGGACGAGCAAGGTCGCCTGTGAGCGACTGTTTCTCGTTTTCGGGCATGAGTCCTGCCAGTGTCTTCCTCAGCAGGTCCAGTCCGGTGCCGTTGATGGCACTCACGGGAATGACATCGCAGCCCAGTCGCTTGGCCATGTCCTCAAGTAGGGTAGAGGGCACCTCTTCCAGCAGGTCCACCTTGTTCAATACAGCGACAAAGGGCACGTTGGCTTGCTTGAGCAACGTGGCCCATGTTACCTCGTCGTTGAGTGAACTGCCGTCGGTAACAAGGATAGCGAGATCAGTCTGCTTGATGACCTCACGGGTGCGCTCGGTGCGCAGGTCGCCCACCTTGCCGCAGTCGTCAAAGCCCGCCGTGTCGATGAGCACACAAGGGCCTAACGGCAGTATCTCCATCGATTTCATCACCGGATCGGTCGTCGTGCCGGGCACATCGCTCACCAGGGCGGTCTGTTGTCCAGTGAGCGCGTTGATAAGCGACGACTTGCCCGCATTGCGTCGTCCGAACAGCGCAATGTGCAGCCTTTCACTCTGTGGAGTCCTGTTAAAATTGTTATCTACCATAAATGACAGATTTTTAAACGGAAAACAATAAATACAATAATTACAATTGATTGAATATCATCGATTTGTATTTATTGTACTTATTGTTTTCTTTTTGTTCGTTTAGAAGTAGAAGTCGCGCTTGCCGGCAGCGATTTCGCCGATGTGCTGGGCAGCGATTTCGCGCACGCGTGCGTTCTTGATTTTGGCCAGTTCCTGTTCGATGAGGATGTTGCCCTTGGCTACGGTGTCCTCGCTGGCAAAGTCCATGAGGTATTCCTTGAGCGTCATCAGTGCATTGGGCGTGCAAATGTCGCCGATCTTTCCGGCTTTGCACAGTTCCATGAAGCGGTCACCGGTGCGGCCCGAGCGGTAGCAGGCGGTGCAGAAGCTGGGCAGGTAACCGATCGACAACAACCAGTTGATGACCTCGTCGAGGGTGCGCGTGTCGCTCACGTCGAACTGGGCTGTCTCGTCGTGGCGCTCGACGGTGGTGTAGCCGCCCACGCTGGTGCGACTGCCGCCGCTGATCTGTGAAACGCCCAGGTCAAGTACCTTGGCGCGTACGCTCTGGCTCTCGCGGGTCGAAATGATCATGCCGGTATAGGGCACCGCCAGGCGGATGACTGCGATGATGCGGCAGAAGATGTCGTCGGGCAGCACGTCGGGGAACTCATCAAGGCTGATGTCCTCGGCGGGGCAGATGCGTGGCACGCTGATGGTGTGCGGACCAACGCCGAATTTGGCCTCAAGGTGCTCGGCATGCATCAGCAGGCCCACGAAGTCGTAGCGGTAGGTCGTCAGACCGTAGAGCACGCCGATGCCCACATCGTCACAGCCGCCCATCTGGGCGCGGTCCATAGCCTCGGTGTGGTAGCAGTAGTTGCTCTTGGGACCTGTGGGATGCAACGCCTCGTAGTTCTTGCGGTTATAGGTCTCCTGGAACAGGATATAGGTGCCGATGCCGGCGGCCTTGAGTTTCTCGTAGGCCTCGACCTCGGTAGCGGCGATGTTCACGTTCAGGCGGCGGATTTCACCGTTGCCCACCTTAGTATTGTAGATGGTGTGGATCGACTCCAGAATGTACTCCAGCGGATTCATCACGGGGTGCTCACCGGCCTCCAGGGCGATGCGCTTGTGGCCCATCTTGACCAGCGCCTCGACTTCGGCACGGATTTCGTCCTGAGACAGTTTCTTGCGCGGGATGGTTTTATTCTTGGCATGGTAGGGACAATAGACGCACCCGTTGATGCAATAGTTCGACAGGTAAAGCGGTGCGAACATCACGATGCGGTTGCCATAGAAACGGCGTTTCACGTCCTTGGCCAGTTGCTCGTAGCGCTCGATCAGGTCGGGCTGGTCGCAGTCGAGCAGCACCGCTGCCTCGCGGTGTGTCAGGCCTTTACACAAGGCTGCCTTGTTGATGATTTCCTCAATCAGAGCACGATTGCTCTTGTTCTTCTCAGCGTATGATAGTGTTTCCAGTATCTCACTGTCGTCGATGAATTCATCGGCATGGTTTGATTTGACGTTATACATGATATTACTGTTATTAGTTGATTATCTTACAAACTGCAAAGATAACAAAAAGAAAACACTTCTTGTCCTCGTGGTGCTAAAAAAAGATAATAAAATTAAAACTTGCTTGCGGTGCTATCAATTTGCACTATCTTTGCCGTTTAATAGGCGAATAATGACGAGGAGTCTGCATACGATCTTTAGTCTGGTGGCAGTGCTGATACTGCTGCCCATATTGTCGCATGGTCAAGTGGTGACAGGAAACACACTCAACTTGAACCAGGCGGTGGATTCCATTGTCAGGGCCGAGGTGGACTCGGTGAAGCTGCAGAATCCGGCATTAGATCGCGACAGCTCGAGCCGCTTTGTGCGGGAGCGTGTCGACCTGGATCATGTCGTCGAGTTCAATGCCAAGGACAGTATCATCTTGTTCGGTCGCAACCATGCGGTGATGTATGGCGGCAGCAAAATCCTCTATGGAGACATCGACATGAGCGCTTCCCAGATCAGCATGGACATGGACAGCAGCCAGGTGCAGGCGGTGGGCGTGCTCGACAGCATCGGCGATCTCACCGGTAATCCCGTGTTCAAGGACCAGAGCGGCGAGTATGAGTCGCGGGTGATGAAATACAACTTCAAGACTAAGCGCGGTTACATCACCGACATTGTCACCGAGCAGGGCGAGGGCTACCTCACCGGCGGTGTCACCAAGAAGACCGAGGATGACTACTATTATATCAAGGACGGTCGCTACACCACTTGTGATGACCACGAGCATCCTCACTTCTATTTCCAGTTGACCAAGGCCAAGGTGAAGCCCAAGCATAATGTGGTCACCGGCCCGGCCTATATGGTGCTCGAAGACTTGCCGTTGCCCATTGCGGTGCCTTTTGGCTATTTCCCCTTCAGCGAGAAATACCAGAGCGGCATCCTGATGCCCACCTTCGGTGAGGACTATAACCGTGGCTTCTATCTGCGCAACGGCGGTTATTACCTGGCATTGGGCCAGCATGCCGACCTGGCTATCACGGGCGAAATCTACACACGCGGTTCGTGGGGCTTGTCGGCCCAGTCCTCTTATTCCTGGCGCTACAAGCATTCAGGCTCGTTCAGTGTCAACTACCTGACAACGGTGACGGGCGAGAAGGGTGACCCCGACTACAACAAGATGCACAACTTCCAGGTATTGTGGAACCACAGCCAGAGTCAGAAGGCCAACCCTTACTTGACCTTCTCGGCCAGCGTCAACTTTGCCACCACAGGCTATGCCCGCAACAGCCTGAATACCTACTACACCAACGCCTTTACCGAGAACACCAAGAGCAGTAGCGTGAATCTGACCTACAAGATTCCCAACAGCAAGTGGACCATCTCGACAACAGCCAACGTGTCGCAACGCACCGCCGACTCGACCATCACTGTCTCGTTCCCCAACCTGACCGTGACCATGAGCCAGACCGCCCCCTTCAAGCGCAAGCGCGCTGTGGGTGACGAGCGCTGGTATGAGAAAATCAAGGTCAGCTATTCAGGAAAGTTCCAGAACTCGTTGACCGCCAAGCAGGACGAGTTCCTGCACAAGAACCTGGTCAAGGACTGGCGCAACGGCATCAGCCACTCGGTGCCTATTCAGGCAACCTTCAATGTGATGAAATACTTCAACATCACGCCCAACATCAGCTTGAACGACCGCATGTACACCAGTAAGATACGGCAGCAATGGGATCCTAATGCCAGTGCGATCGTCAGGGATACCACCTACAGTTTCTACAACATCTTCGATTTCAGTTTCGGCGTCTCGATGAGCACCAAGGTCTATGGCTTCTTCAAGCCGATGAAGTTCCTGGGCAAATTGAGTGAGAAATTGCAGATGGTGCGCCATGTGATGACGCCCACCGTCTCGTTCTCAGCCTCGCCCGATTTCTCTGACCCCTTCTGGGGATACTACGGCAACCTGGACTATGTCGATTCCAGGGGAGTCCACCACAACAACAGGTACAGCTATTTCCAGCATGGCCTGTACGGTAGTGCGCCCAACGGCAAGTCGGGAACCATCACGTTCAATATCGCCAACAATCTGGAGGCCAAGATCAAGAGTGACAATGACAGCACGGGTTTCAAGAAGATCTCGCTTATCGAGAACCTAACCCTGAGCCAGTCGTGTAACCTGGCTGCCGACTCGCTCAAGTGGAGCAACCTCAACACGAGCATCCTGCTCCGTTTGGTCAAGGGCTTCAACCTCAACCTGAACGCTACTTGGGATGTCTATAAATATGCCGTCAATGAGGCCGGAACTCCTGTCCGCATCAACAAGCTGCGTTTGTTCAACGGCGGTGGCTGGGGACGACTTTCCAGCACCGGCACGTCGTTCTCCTACACGTTCAACAACGACACCTTCAAGCGCAAGCGTGACAAGAGCAAGACTCAGGATAACAAGTCCACCCAGAATCAGTACAACAGAAGTGAGGATCAGCAGGAAGAGGACAATCGAGAGGGCGGTACCACAACCGACCTGGAACTCATCGACGGCTATGCCAAGTGGGATTGCCCGTGGAGTTTGACGCTCAATTATTCGCTTTCCTACGGCTATGGCACCTTCAACTACGACAAATTGGAGTACAATGGCCGCTGGACCCAGAACCTGAGCATGAACGCCAACATCCGTCCCACCAAGAACTGGTCCTTCACGGCTTCGGCAAGCTACAATTTCGACACACACAAGATTGCCTACATGAACTGCTCCATCTCGCGTCAGATGCACTGTTTCGAGATGAGTGCCAGCTTCGTTCCCGTTGGCCCCTACAAGAGTTATAACTTCCACATCGCTGTCAAGTCGTCCATCCTGCAGGATGTGAAGTATGACAAACACTCCAGTATCAACAATGGCGTCACCTGGTAAATTCCTTGCCTTACTGATGGCGCTCTTTTCTGCCTTGGCGCTGTCGGGCCAAGACTTGCAGGAGGGCGATCTGCTTTTCTGCTGTACCGACACGGCCAATGCCATCACAGCGGTGACCAGTGGGGTAGAGGGCTTGCCCATCGACCATGTGGCTGTGTTTCACCGCATCGGCGGCGAGAATGGCATCCCCTATGTGATAGAGGCCGTCAAACCAGCTGTGCAACTCACGCCCCTGGATACCTTCCTGAGCCAGAATCCTCATGTGATTATTGGCCGCGTGAATGTGGACTTCGATATCCGGCAATCCGTCAGGCGGTGTCTTGCGATGGTGGACAAGCCCTACGATGACCTCTATTTGCCCAGCGACAGTGCCATTTATTGCAGCGAGTTGGTGCAGTTGAACTACAGGTCTGTTTCTGACTGTCCCATTTTTGAGCCTATACCCATGTCGTTCCATGACAGTACTGGGCGAGTGACCGATTACTGGCGGGATTTCTACGGGCAACGTGGTATGATTGTGCCTGAAGGCGCCCCTGGCACAAACCCTGGTGAACTCTCCCGCCGCCCCCAGATAATCATTATCGGCCGTTATCGGTGAGATTTTTATGCTCATGATAAGTGCTTAATCGGATTTTTGCAGTACCTTTGTAGGTTGTAAACAGAGTAACCTCCAGTTTTGGGTACAATTATATCCATAATAATCGGGTGTGTGTCGATAGGTATCTTCCTGTCGGCGCCAATGGGACCTATCGGTATCCTATGTGTGCAACGCACGCTGAACAGTGGCCGCAATTCCGGTTTCTTTACCGGCGTGGGCGCTGCTGTCAGTGACTTGTTCTATTGCTTGCTGGTAGGACTTGGCATCTCACTGGTCACCGATTTCATTGCCGACCACGTCAACATCCTGCAGATTGTGGGCAGCATCATCCTGATCGTCTATGCCTTGTACATGATTGTCCACAACCCTGTGAGCCAAATCAAGGAAAACATCGACCAGCGCGACGACCGGGTGAGGGACATTGTCACGGGCTTCCTGTTCACGCTGAGCAACCCCCTGATCATGTTCCTGATCATACCGCTGTTCGCCCGATTCAGTTTCCCCTTGCCGGAATACAAGTTTTACCACATCATCATCGGCTATGCCTCGATCGTGCTGGGAGCCCTCTTGTGGTGGTCGGTCATCACCTTCTTTGTGGACAAGGTGCGTACTCACTTCAACATCCGATCCATGTGGCTCATCAACCGCATCATCGGTATCATCGTCCTGGTGCTTTCCATCTACGGTCTGGCCACAGGCATCTACGCCTACCTGGGAGAACTCAACATCATCTGACCAATAATAACTATATAATAAATAAGGAGGACAACTCGAAATGAGTTGCCCTCCTGTTATTTTGTGCTAGACTTGTTGTCGGGTAGGCTTAGTATTTCAAGACCTTGATTTCGCCGCTGAGAGCACCAAAGGCGTTCTCGGCCAGAGCCGACATCTCGTCCTCACCGGGATAAACGTGAACGGGAGCCATCCAGTCGATGCGCTTCTTGAGCTCCTCAACCATATAGTTCCAGTAAGCGATACCGCCGGTGATGATGATGGCATCGATCTTGCCGCACAGCACAGCACCCTTCTCGGCGATGGCCTTGGCAATATGATAGATCATGGCGTTGATCACGAGCTTGGCGTGCTCGTCACCGTTGTTCATCATCTTCTCGGCCTCGATCATGTCGGTCGTGCCCAGGTGTGAGAAAACGCCACCCTTACCGGAGATCATCTTCAGAATCTCGTCTTTGGTGTATTCACCGCTGAAGCACAGGTTGACCAGCGCTTTAGCGGGCAGGCTGCCGGCACGCTCGGGTGAGAACGGACCTTCACCATCCAGGGCGTTGTTCACGTCAACGGCGCGGCCATGGTCGTGGGCTGCTACCGAGATACCGCCACCCAGGTGGGCAACGATAAGGTTCAGGTCCTCGTAACGCTTGCCGTTCTCCCTGGCAAAGCGACGTGCGATGGCGCGCTGGTTCAAGGCGTGCCAAATGCTCTCGCGCTTGAACATGGCCAAACCGCACACGCGGGCATAGTCGTTCAGCTCGTCGGTCACAACGGGGTCGGCGATATAGCAGGGGCATCCTAGGCCCTTGGCAATCTCGCGGGCGATGACGCAACCCAGGTCACAGGCGTGCTGATGCTCGCTGGCATAGGTAGCCTGAATCATATTATCGTCGACGGCATACACACCACCAGGAAGCGGTTTCGTCAAACTGCCGCGAGCGACTACGGCATCAAACTCAACGGGAATTCCGGCTTTCTCAAGCTCGTTGAGAATCATTTGGCGACGGAAGTCGAACTGGTCGGTAATCTTGGCAAACGGAGCCAGCTCCTCGGCGGCATGACGGATGACTTTAATCAGGCGGGGTTCGCCGTCCTCAACGACTGCCATCTTGGTGGAAGTGGAACCCGGATTGATGACTAATACTTTCATTGTTTATAATGTTTAATAGACAGAGTTTAATGATATGTGTAATTGGTAATTGATTTTTACTCGGCGGCCATCGTGGCTACAGCCAGGCTGTAGAACTTGGACTGGGCGCTGTCGGCACGCGAGGGAACCACGGCGGGGCACTTGGCACCCAGCAGCAGACCGGCGGTGCTGGCACCGGCAAACAGCGTGATGGCTTTGTAGAATACGTTACCGGCCTCGATGTCTGGCATGATGAGCACGTCGCTGTCGCCCATCAGGGGAGAGGTCAGGCCCTTAGCCTCCATGGCGTGCATGCTGCAAGCGCACTTGGCATCCAGCGGACCGTCAACAATGCACTTGCCCAGTTCGCCGTTCTTGGCCATCTCGATGATCACGGGGTAGTCTTCGGTAAAGGGGAAATGCTTGCCGTTCACCTTCTCGGTGCAGTGGATAAGGGCAACCTTAGGCTCCTCGATGCCGAAGTTGCGGGCCACGTTGGACATATACTTCACCATCTCCACGCGTTGTGCCTGGTTGGGGTAGGGAATCACAGCGGCATCGGTGAAAATGAGGAATTTGTGGTAGCTGGGAATCGAAGCTACGGCGGCATGGGTCAGCACGTTGCCCTTGGGCAGAATGCCGGTTTCCTTGTTCAGGACGGCGCGCAGCAGGTTGTCGGTATTGATCAGACCTTTCATCAGCACGTCGGCCTTGTCCTCGCGCACCAGGGCTACGGCCTTGGCAGCGGCGTCATCGGCATCGCTGGCATCGACAAAACTCATGTTTGCGGCAAAGGGCTTCAAGGCCTCGTTGGCTTTGAGCTTCTCTTCACAACCCACAAAGATGGCTTCGATAAATCCGGCTTCAAGTGCTTGGGCACAAGCGGCGGGAGTCTTCTCGTCGGCAGCCCAAACTACAGCAACGCGTTTCTTCACATTGTTCTCTTTGAGATGAGCAAGTAACTCATCAAAATTCTTAATGGTATTCATTAATAAAAAGTATAAAGAAGTTAATGGTTTTCGATGCCCAAAATTACTACAATTTTAGAATATACCACAATTTTTTTTCAACAACTTGAAAAAAATGCCTACATTTGCATTCAGTATCAAAACTTTAATGATTATAGAAAGATGACACAGAACGTTTTACTGATGTTCTTCAACCTGGGAACAGGTGAGATTATCGCTATCGTGCTCATTATTCTGCTGCTCTTCGGCGGCAGGAAGATTCCTGAACTCATGCGTGGCCTGGGCAAGGGCGTGAAAAGCTTCAAGCAGGGCATGAACGAGGTCGAGGAAGAGATCAAGAAGCCCTTTGACGAACTTGACAAGGATAAGGACAAGCCCGGTTCTAGCCCCGACAACCCAATCCGGTAGTTTTGCACCGTTTTGCGTCGCCAAGTCGTTGAGTTTTATTCTTGTAATCAAAAAAACTTGGCGCCTTAGCGTTTTAGCGTGAGGATTGCACGATAGGCAGATGGGCGAGGACAAGTTGCAGGAAATGTCGTTTTGGGATCACATCGACGCGTTGCGCTCGGTGGTGATTCGTATGGTCGTCATCCTTGTGGTGATGACTATCGGCCTGTTTTGTGTGATGCCCACGCTGTTCGACAAGTTTATCTTGGCACCGTGTCACGGCGATTTCGTGCTGTACCGCTTGTTCGAGAATATGACCTCGTCGGTGCCCTGGCTACCCCAGTTCACGACCCAGGGCTTTGAAGTTGAGCTGATCAACATCAAGCTGGCATCCCAGTTTTTCATCCACATGTCCACCTCGTTCTGGCTGGCCCTGGTGCTTACGTTTCCAGTCATGCTCTATCTGGTGTGGACGTTCATCGCACCGGCTCTTTACCCGGGCGAGAAGCGGGGTGTCAAGACGGCCTTTCTGATAGGCTGCCTGATGTTTTTCCTGGGTGTGGCAGTGGGCTATTACATCGTGTTCCCTGTCACGCTGCGTTTCCTGGCCGATTACCATGTGAGCCAGATGGTGCCCAATCAGATTTCGCTCGATAGCTATATGGACACTTTCCTGATGCTCATCTTTGTGATGGGTATCATCTTCGAGTTGCCCCTCGTGGCCTGGCTGCTGGGCAACCTGGGTGTGCTGCACCGCGGTTTCTTCAGGACTTACCGTCGCCACGCCATTGTCGCGTTGCTGGTGCTGTCTGCAATCATTACCCCGACGGGCGACCCGTTCACCCTGATGGTCGTCTTCATGCCGATTTATCTGCTATATGAGGTGAGCGCCTATCTCGTCCCCAAGACATCTCCTGTTGCCGACGACGTGTCGGCCGATGACGATTAAAACCGATAAATGATAAAAGAACAAGGGCAGGTCATGTGCGACCTGCCCTTGTTTTTTAGGCTTCGTGTCTTGTTGACGGACTTTAATTGCTGGTCATTACCATGTTGATGAGCAGGGTGACATCGCTGATGTTGACGTTCTGGTCGTCGTTGATGTCGGCATTGGCAGTATTGATGTCGCCATGGCCGCTGAGGACGTAGTTGATGAGTGCAGTCACATCGCTGATGTTGACAATACCGTCATTGTTGACATCGCCGCGCAGCACCTGAGCCTTCTCCTTCTGATAGGAGAAAGTGACTTCGGGCATGAACGGCACAAATTCGGTGACCATGCTGCCGTAATCCATCGAGGTGTAGATGGAAACGCTTTTGCTCGTGGGGGTGCCCCAGAAGAACGTCTGCCTGTAGTGGGTGGTTCCGGCTTCAATCACGAGGCACTCGACAAGCAGGTTGCCGCCATTGTATCTGAAGGGTTCATCGAAGGTGAATGCAAACTCGGTGCCGTCATAGACGGGGGTCAAGGTAGCCACGGCGGTAAGGTCTGTGACGATTCTGCGTGACCTGAATATGCTGTCTTCCACTTCCTTGAGCGACAGCTGAATGACGCCGCCCTCCATTTTCACCTTGTCCTTGACATGGAATTGCAGGGCCACGATGTCACTACCTGCCATGTCGGTGAGCAGATTGGCATTGTAAATCATCTGGCCACGGGTATCCACGATGTCGATGTCGGCGCCATAGATGGGCACGAAGCTGGCATAGTCAGTCTCGTCGCCGACAAGCAGATCCTCGGCTGCCGCAATGGCCGTGCCGTGGAGCGTGGCTTCGACAATGCCCGCCTCACCGCAGTCGATGCTGAGCGTGGCGGTATAGGTGCCCTCGGCTTGAGGAGCAAAGATCACGGGAACCTCCATCGATGCTCCGGCGGGGAGAACGGTGTCGGCAATGTTGACGATGAAGGGTGCATCGACACTGAACGTGGGTGCAAACTCCATCTGGCCATTGTTGATGAGCGTGATCGACTGGCTGTCGGTGCGCTCGGCACGTATGGTGTTGAATGTCAGCTCATCGGGCATGACCTTGGCGCTATAGTCGGCCATGGTGCCGTAGTTGAAGGTCGTCTTGGGTAAGAATCTTTCGACCTCGTTGCGTGTCATGGCCGTGTAGATTTGGGGTCTGCTGCCCATGAAGGTGACGTAGCAGTAGTCGGTGGCTTCGGTCACCAGGGTCTCGATCACAAAGTTGCCACCATGGTAATAAAAGGGCGTATCAAAAACAATCTCGATTTCGGTTGCGCCGTTTATCATCGAGATGGTTGCCACGTGGGTCAATCCCTCGACATAGGAGCCGGCACCGCTGAACTCGTTTTGGCTGGTTTCTCCAATCGATACCTCTATCTCGCCGCCTTCTACCGAGATTGGATTATAGGTGTAAAACGTCACCGAATTGATGACTTCGCCATACATGGCGGTAATGTCTTGGGCGGGGTAAATCACTTGAGTGCGGGTGCCCACCTCATCAAGGTAGGCATTGTTGATGGGAGCGGTGGTGCTCGACTCTCCATCATCGTATAAGGTCAACGTGTTGTTGGCCTGTACCGTTGTGAATATCGACAGCATCATGAATGCAGTCAATAAGAGTCTGGTTCTTTTGTTCATATTTTAAGATAATAGTTTATTATTAAATGGTTGGTTTAATGGCTATAATTAATCGTAGTTCAACACACTGGACCGATTGGGTTTTCATTGATGCGGCTGGGGTGCAGAATGTATGAATATTGATTTTATGCACAAAGTGTGGACAAAATTACAACAATTATTTGGAATGACCAAGTTTTTGTGAATGATTCAGTTCATCCCCTCCAGTCATCATGTCCGTTATGTCCGATCCATCAGCCGTGCACGTGAAATCAATCTTCAGGCGCGTGGCGTCGATCAACGGGAGAAGGAGTAGGGCAGGTCTCCCTTGCCGGTGCCGCGGCTGTAGTTGGGCTTGTCGCTCATGACATAATGGATGCGGCACCCCTTCATCAGTTGGTCGTGGTCCAGGTAATTGCGGGTATAGGGCTTGCTGTCGATGGTCATCGATTGGATGTAGCAGCCCTTGCCCTCGCGGGTGATGGTCACCTGCTTGCCGTTCTCGAGATTCAAGGTCATCTTGTCGAGATAGGGCGCCCCGATGACATACTGGTTGCTGCCGGGACACACGGGGTAAAATCCCAAGGCCGAGAACACATACCACGCCGAGGTCTGCCCGTTGTCCTCATCGCCGCAATAGCCGTCGGGCGTGGCACTGTACAGGCGGTCCATCACCTGGCGCACCCAGTATTGCGCCTTCCACGGCTGGCCGCCGTAGTTGTAGAGGTAAATCATGTGCTGGATGGGCTGGTTGCCGTGGGCATAGTTACCCATGTTCATGATCTGCATCTCGCGTATCTCGTGGATGGTATAGCCGTAATAGCTGTCGTCAAAAACAGGAGGCACAGCAAATACCGAGTCCAGCATCTGGCAGAAAGTCTGCTTTCCGCCCATCAGGTCAATCAGGCCCTGCGGGTCGTGGAACACGCTCCAGGTATAGTGCCAGCTGTTGCCCTCGGTAAAGGCGTCCCCCCATTTCAACGGGCTGAAGGGCGACTGGAATGACCCGTCCTTGAGCCTGCCTCGCATCAGTTTCGTCTCGGCATCAAACACGTTGCGGTAGTTCATCGCCCGCTCGGCATAGACTCTGATTTCACTCTCGGGTTTGCCCAAAGCCTTGCCCAAGCGGTAGATGCACCAGTCGTCGTAGGAATACTCCAGTGTCCTTGCCACACTCTCGTTAATACCCACGTCATAGGGGATATAGCCCAGTTCGTTGTAATACTCGTGGCCCAAACGTCCTGTGGATTTCACCTTGGGGTGCACAGCAGTGGTGCCATGCACGACGGCCTCCCACAGCTTGTCGATGTCATAGCCCCGCAGGCCCTTCAGGTAGGCGTCGGCGACAATCGATGCGCTGTTGTTGCCCACCATGCAGTCGCGGTGCCCCGGGCTTGCCCATTCGGGCAAAAAACCGCTCTCGAGATAGGTGTTGACCAGTCCCTCCTGCATCCAGGCGCCCATCGAGGGGTACATCAGATTGACAAACGGCATCAGTGCACGGAAGGTGTCCCAAAAGCCTGTGTCGGTGAACAGTCGGCCTGGCAACACTTGACCGTTGTGGGGACTGTAGTGGACTGGCTTGCCATTGGCATCAATCTCAAAGAAACTGCGGGGAAACAGCACCGAGCGGTAGAGGCACGAGTAGAACGTGCGCAGGTGGTCAACGTTATCGTCCTCGACCTGAATGCGACCCAGCACTTCGTTCCAGCGCTGACGTCCTTTTTCTTTGACGGTTTCCAGGTCATCACTGCCCAATTCCCGCAAGTTGACCAGGGGTTGGTCAAGACTGATGAACGATGAGGCGACACGTGCATTGACTTGCTCGCCTCGTTGAGTGTTGAACGTCACGATGGCTCCGGCATGGTTGCACCCGATGCCCTTTTCACCATTGAGCAGGATACTGTCTTCGACGACGCTGAACGATGAGAAAGGCTTGTCAAACTGAATGATAAAGAAGTTTTTGAAGCCCTCGGGCACACCACCGCTATTCCGGGTCGAGTACCCATATACCGCATGCTGCTCAGGGTCAATCCTGACAACGGAGCCCTTGTCAAAAGCATCTATCACGACGTTGGCCTGGTCGGTCTCAGGGAAGGTGAAACGAAGGATAGCGGCACGCTCAGTGGGCGCCACCTCGGCAATTACGTCATAGTCGGCAAGATAGACCTTATAGTAATAGGGCGTTGCCACTTCGGCCTTGTGCGAGAACCAGCTGGCGCGGTCGTTCTCATCCCACACGGGGTCACCCACGGTGGGCATCAGCGAGAACTGGCCGTAGTCGTTGATCCAGGGGCTGGGCTGGTGCGTCTGTTTGAAACCGCGTATCTTGTTAGCCGTGTAGGTGTATTGCCATCCATCGCCGTTTTTTCCTGTTTGCGGCACCCAGCAGTTCATGCCCCACGGCATGGCGATGGCAGGATAGGTATTGCCTGTCGATAGCTGGAAGCTGGACTGTGACCCAACCAGCGTATTGACATAATCCACAGGCTGCAGTTCTCCGCCAGCTGCCGTGATTCCTAAAGCTATAGCAATAATGAGCAGTATATGTCTCATAGTCAGTGTTTTATATTCATTGTTCGCTTGTTGTCCTACAAATGTTAGCCAAAGATAACACAAATCTCGATAAATCATTGGATAAATACCAGAAAATCACATCCATCGGTCCATTTGGACGAATAGACGAGTAGTCTGAATGCAGCACCCCCCAAAAAAGTAAAATGGATTTTACCTTATCCCCGACCGAAGATGATTGCCGATTCCTCATGATAATCTGTAATATCCACCTACCGGAAAAAGGCTTTTGTCAAGTTATTATACTTTCCCCCATCGAGCCTGTCTTCAAGCAGGTAAAGGATTTCTTGATAGATTGGAGGATTTTTAATACAAAAACAAGACTACTAAAAATGGTCAATTTCTGCAACTGATAATAAAAAATTATTACAATAGTTTGTTTATTTTTGAAAACTATGTATTTTTGCGAACAAATTACAAAAAAACCTTATTCAAGTATGGTATTTTCCTGCAATAATATCTTTCTTGGATGTTTTTGTGATTTAACCCAAGTGTTCTTTTATAGTATTAATTCATATTTCTATTAACTTTAACTTTTAAAAACTTATGAAGAAATTATTGTTTTTACTCTTAGGTTTGGCTGTTGCTTTTGGCGCTAATGCTGGCGTTAACAAGCAAGTTTCAACGGCCCAAACGAAGTCGGCAATCACCTTCAAGACACAACGTGTTGCTCAGCCTGTGCCTGCGCAACCGGCATTCTATGCTCCTGTTACCGAGCAACCCGCAGGTGAACTGAAGGTTTATCAGCGCTCGGGTAAAGCGTTGTGGCGTACTTCCAGTGGCTTATCTACCGGCAGCCAGAGCGGTCCCATCAACATCGTCTTTGGCGACAACAACAAGGTGTACTTCGAGGACCTGTTGTATGGTTTCTATGGCGGTTATTGGACTCCTCCTCATTCATGGATTGAAGGCACCTTGAGCGAAGATGGCACAACGATTACCGTGCCTCTGGGACAGTCGATTTACTACGATTCCTACTGGGATGCCGATATCATCCTGTGCTGGGGCACCTCGGCTGTAAGCGGTACTAGCGTTGGCTTCACCTGTGACGAGAGTGTTACCGAGGTTGTCTATGCAGTTGACGGCAACAAAATCACTATGCTTAACACCCAAGCCACTCCTGATGCAGATTATCCTACATATGAGGGAACCGGTCTGAGTTGCTGGTGGAATGATGACCAGACTTGGGGCTATGCGATCGAGTGGAACACCGTATTTGAAATGCTTAATGAGGCTACTATCCCCGAGAACGTTAGGGTAATCCCCGATGTACACTACGCTCAAGTAGCTTGGGAGGACAATGATGACAGCGAATGGAACGTGCGCTACAGGCTCGCTGATCCCAACAACAAGCTTTGGGACTTCGAAGATGAGCAGGCCGACGACAACGCACTGCCTGGCGGATGGACAAGCATTGATGCCGATGGTGACGGTTACGAGTGGTATCACCTGAACACCGATGGCGAGTGGAACTGCCACAGCGGTTCCGGTCACTTGACCTCGGCTAGCTACCAAAGCACTGCCCTCAACCCCGACAACTGGCTCGTTTCACCGCAAATTAAGCTGTTCGGTCAACTGTCACTCTGGATCAATGCCCAGGATCCTGAATGGCCCGATGAGGTGTTTGCTATTTATGTATCAACCGGTGATCCTACCGATCCAACTAGCTTCGTGCTGATTTCAGATGAAGAAGTAGTTGCTACTGGCGAACCCACCGAGTACACCTTTGACTTGAGCCAATTTGATGGTCAGATGGGTTATGTAGCTGTACGTCACTTCAACTGCACCGACAACTTCCGCTTGAATGTCGATGATGTTGCTGTGGGCTATCCTTGGATCTACGCTAATGGTGTTGAGAACAACAGCTACGTTATGGGTGATCTGGAGGCTGGTACGACCTACGAGGTACAGGTACAGGCTGTTAGCGATATCAACTCCGACTGGACCGAGAGCGTTGAGTTCACCACGCTTACCCCAGCCGTAACTCCCGATGTTTACATGCTGGGTGGCAATATGGACAATTGGGTTCCCAACGATGGTGTGAAGTTTAACTATGACGAGGAGACTGGTCTCTACACCTTGAACTTCACCTTCGATGGCCGTTACGACGGTTACAACTACTTCGGTTTCACCAAAGAACTCGCCGAGAACAACGACGACGGTGGCTGGAATTACATCGCTCCCTTCCGCTTCGGTGCTGTTTCCGAGGGTGACTTCGAGGTGAACGACGGTACGCTCAACATTGATATCGCCCTTATTCCCTTCCTCGAGGGCGGTCAGTCCTTCAAGATTCCTGCTGGTGAGTATAACATGACCGTCAACCTCGACAACATGACGCTCAAGGTCGAGAAGGTTGAAGTTCCTCCCGTAGGCATGAAGGGTGACGTGAACAACGACAATGTGGTGAACATCACCGATGTTACTATCTTGATCAGCGCTATCATGAGCGAGAACTTCGATAGCATCAACTTCTACAACTCGGATATGAACGATGACAATGGCATCTCAATCACCGACGTTACGATGCTGATCAACTACGTGATGACGCTGCAGTAATCATTCTATCATCAGTGACAATAGTTCACTGTAACTAAAAAAGGGGGAGTTTCTCATTGAAACTCCCTCTTCTTTTTGTCGCTTGGCTTCTGTTTTCCGCATTGGGACACTCTGTGATCTTCAGTGCAAGTGGAGCGCCTAAGCAGGTCAAAGACCTGCACAAGGCCAGAGGCCTTGAATGGGTATAACCCCAGGGCGCACAGACCGAAGGATCTGTGTGGCCTGGGGTGCAGGTATGCTACGTCACTTGGGCCCTGAATGGGGCCACAAACCGCGACATTACCATAATTAGGCGGGATGTGTCAAAATTCAATGACATCCCCACTGTTGCTTCGCTCGTGATTAGGGACGGGCCTTCTTGCTCGTGCCCCATTTCGAGGGCTTGGGACCCATGACCAGTTGCAACGTGCCGCCGGCGATGATGTCACGGTAATCAATCCAGCTCTTGTTGTAACGTTTGCCGTTCAAGGTGACGCTCTGGACGTAGATATTCTCGTCGCTGTTGTTCACTGCCTTGACGGTAAAGGTTTTGCCGTCACCCACGTTGAGGGTGGCCTCGCTGAACAACGGCGAGCCGATGATGTACTTGCCACCGGCAGGCTCCTCCTGATACAGGCCGATAGACGACAGGACATACCATGCCGACATCTGGCCCACGTCCTCGTTGCCGCTCAGGCCGTCAAGACCGTTGCGGTACAACTCACGCAACACGCGACGGATGAGCTTTGCTGCCTTCCAGGGTTGCCCCACGTAGTTATACATGTAGATGATGTGGTGGCTGGGCTCGTTGCCGTGGGCATACTGGCCGATGAGGCCACTCACGTCGGGCGATGCCTCCTCGCCCAGGTCACCCTCGACAGTGAACAGGAAGTCGAGTTTGGCGATGAATGCCTTCTCGCTGCCGAACAAGTCCACCAGTCCGTGTACATCATGTGGCACGAGCCAGGTATATTGCCAGGCATTGCCCTCGCAGTAGTCATCGTTGCGGTGCTTGGTCGACAGCGGGTCAAACTCGGCTGCGGGACGGAAATGACCTTGTGAATCCTTGCCGCGCATGAACTTCAGGTTCTTGTCAAAGTAATGGCGATAGGACTTGCTGCGGTCATTGAAATAGTTGTAGTTCTCTCGGTCGCCGGCAACTTTGGCTACCTGGGCGATGCACCAGTCGGCAAGGGCATATTCCAGTCCGCGTGCCACGGTCTCTTTCTCGGGTTCCAGGTCATAGGGGATGTAGCCATACTGCTTGAGCAGTCCCATGGAGCGCTCTTCGAGCATCGCGCTGGTAACCATCGCCTTGAGGGCTTTGTCCTTGTCTACATCAAAGCCTTTCAGCACCAGGTCGGCCAGCACGGGCACGCCGGGGTTGCCCACCATGCAATCGGTCTCGTTACCCATCAGGTGCCACACGGGCAGCTTGCCCTGTTGCTCGGCGATGTGTAGGAAAGTCTGAGCCATGTCAGCTTGTTTCTCGCGGTGGATAAGCGTCTGCAAGGGGTGGGCGGCACGATAGGTGTCCCACAAGGATAGGGTGGTGTAGTTGGTGAAGTCGCCATTGTGCACTTCACCGTCTGCACCCCGATACTCGCCGTTCACGTCACTGAAGACCGACGGCGCCACCATCGTGTGATACAGCGCTGTGTAGAACACCGCGCGGTCATCCTCGTTGTCGGTGTTGATGGCGATTTTCCCCAGTTCGTCTTCCCATGCAAGCCATGCGTCGCTGGCCACCTTACTGAACAGCCAGTCGGGATTCTCGGCTTCCAGGTTCGCGATGGCGTTGTCGATGCTCACGGCCGATAAGCCCACCTTGACGAGGAAAGGCGTAGAAGGAACATTGGACGCTGAGATGATTCCTGTGGTATCACCATTCAGTTTTTCTAATGTCACATCTTGCTGGAAATCCATGACAAAGAAGACCTTCTGGTCTCTAGCCCAGCCCTGTGAGAAGCGATATCCTGCAATCCTGCGAGGGGAGCGTTGTTCCATCATCATTTGTTTGGGAGAGTCCCAGCCGATGCCTTGCCCCAGATCAAGCCGCAACAGGATGGTATCCTGATTGGCAGCGAACTCATAGCGGTGCATGCCTGTGCGCTTGGTTGCGGTGAGCTTTACATTCACATAGGGCTTGCCGTTGTCACGCAGCGTGACGGAATAATAGCCGGGTTTTACCGTTTCGTCGTCGTGGCTGAAGATGACCTCACGCTTGTCGCGACTGGTAACAGGCAGCAAGGCGATGTCGCCCAGGTCGCCGATACCCGTGCCGCTCAGGTGCTGATGCCCGAACCCGATGAGCACCGAGTCGCTGTCGTGGTAGCCCGAACACCAGTCCCAACCGCGCGTGTGCTCGGTCGGGCCCAGCTGCACATAACCAAACGGCACATTGGCGCCCAGGAACACATGGCCGTGCCCACCGGTGCCGATTCTCGGATTCACCCATTTGCTGTCTATTACAGGACGCTTCACTGGCCTCGACATGCCACATTGCGCACTTGCAGTGATGGAAAGACAGCCCATGATGGCCATCAAAACGATAAGATCCTTCAGTTTCATTGATGTCTGTTATTGGTTAGTGGTTGCAAATATAATGATTAATTGCTAAAAAACACACATTGTTTGTCGCTTGTTGACAATAAATGACTAAATTTGCGACTTGAAACAACGGGAAACCAAATTTAACGCAATAATACATCATTAACAGTAATCATTATGAAATTAGCCAAGTTAACAGTAATGTCGGTTGCGGTATTGGCATTCTTGAGCTCATCGACCTGCTCCAAGCAGGAGGCTGCAGCTCCTGGACAGGCTCCCGCCACCGAGAAAACTTCCGCTACAATGGAAAAGAAAGAGTTCACTCCTGAATTCCTCAATCAGTTGGGTCGCGTGGGCGGTCCGCAGGTTTCACCCGACGGCAAGAAGATTCTCTATGGCGTGACCTATTATGACATCGCCACCAACAAGGGCAACTGCGACCTGTGGGTGATGGATGTTGACGGACAGAATGCCCGCCAAATCACCAACACGCCCAACAGCGAGAGCAACTATGTGTGGATCGACGGAGGCAAGAAGATTGCGTTCATCTACAAGGATGAAGGTGAGGGCAAGACGCCCCAGCTGTGGACCATGAACGCCGACGGCGGTGGCCGCAACTGCGTCAGCGATGTCGAAGACGGCATCGAGGGCTTCGTCTTCTCGCCCGACGAGAAGCGCGTGGTCATGATCTCGCAAGTGAAATATGGCCAGACGGCTCAAGACATGTATCCCGACCTGGATAATACCACAGGCAAGGTCTATGACGACATGATGTACAAGCACTGGGACGAGTGGGTGACCACCATTCCTCATCCCTTTGTGGCCGACTTCGACGGCAGCAAGGCCGGCAACGTGAAGGACGTGCTCGAGGGTGAGCCCTACGAGTCGCCGATGAAGCCTTGGGGTGGCATCGAGTCCCTGGCTTGGACTCCTGACAGCAAGAGCCTGGTGTACGTGTGCCGCAAGAAGACGGGCAAGGATTATGCCTTCTCGACCAACAGCGATCTCTACAAGTATAACCTGGAGACCGGCAAGGCCGAGAACCTCACCCAGGGCATGATGGGTTATGACACCTATCCCATCATCAACAGCAAGGGTGAGATGGCATGGCTCTCGATGGAGCACGACGGCTACGAGGCCGACAAGAACCGCATCTTCTTCATGGATGCTGCCGGCAACAAGAAAGACCTGACCGAGAATTGGGACTACAGCGTGGATGATATCGCCTGGTCGCCCGACGAGAAGGCCATCTATTTCATCTGCCCGTTCCAGGGCACGCAGCCCATCTTCCGCATGGATGTCGCTACCCAGAAGGTTGACACCATCGCCATGGGCGTGTGTGACTTCAACAGCATGTCCTTCGTTGACGACAATACCGTTATCGCATGCCGCCAGAGCTATCAGACTCCCAACGAGATCTGCAGCATCCAGATGGGTAAGGAGCCCGTTCAGCTCACCCATGTCAACGACGAGGCGCTCGCCCAGGTTGATCCCATCGGCATCGAGAAGCGCATGGTGCCCACCACCGACGGCAAGCTGATGACCACTTGGGTTTGCTACCCGCCTAACTTCGACCCCAACAAGAAGTATCCCGCCATCCTCTTCTGCGAGGGTGGACCTCAGTCGCCCGTGAGCCAGTTCTGGAGCTATCGCTGGAACATGCGCATCATGGCCAGCAACGGCTACATCGTGATTCTGCCTAACCGCCGCGGCCTGCCGGGCTTCGGTACCGAGTGGAATGCACAGATCAGTGGCGATTACGGTGGCCAGAACATGCGTGACTACCTCAGCGCTGTGGATTACATGAAGAAGGAGCCTTACATCGACGGTGACCACATCGGTGCTGTCGGCGCCAGCTATGGTGGCTACTCGGTTTACTTCCTGGCCGGTAACCACAACAAGCGCTTTGCCTGCTTCCTGGCTCATGCCGGTATCTTCAACCTCGAGGCCCAGTACCTTGAGACCGAGGAGATGTGGTTCGTGCAGTGGGATCTGGGCGGCCCGTACTGGGACAAGAACAACGCTATCGCTCAGCGTTCCTATAGCCAGGCCAACCCCAAGAACTATGTGCAGAACTGGGATACCCCCATCATGTGCACTGCCGGTGAATTGGATTACCGCATCGTCTTCACCCAGGCTTGCCAGGCCTTCAACGCAGCCAAGATCAAGGGTCTGCCCGCACGTCTGCTGCTCTTCCCCGACGAGAACCACTGGATCCTCAAGCCGCAGAACAGCATCCTGTGGCAGCGCGAGTTCTTCAAGTGGCTTGACACGTGGCTGAAACCCGACAGCGAGGCTGCCAAGGCTTACAAGGCCCAGCAGGACAGCATTGCCGCCGCTAAGGCTGCTGTGAATCCTGCACCCGTTGCCGAGGAGAAAAAGAACTGATTAATTCCATGTCAATGATGAAGTGAGGGTGGTCCGTCATGGACTATCCTCGCTTTTTTCATTTTTTTTAGTAACTTTGCGACATGAAGTATTCTGTTACCCAAAAAGAGACGATGATAGGCGCTGCCGAGTTTATAGCCCGGTACCGCGATGTGGAGCGCTTCTTGGAATATTGCTTGCAGTGTCCCGGCTATGGCAAGTCATGGGGCTGTCCGCCCTTTGACTTCGACCCATGCACCGTGAGCGACGGTTTTAAGACTGTGAAATTGATGGGCACGATAATAGAGTTTGACGAGGCAACGCGCGCCTCCTGCAAGAGCGCCGAGCAGTCGGCCGCTATGGGGCGTGAGGCAATGGAGGAAGTGTGGAAAACCTGGTTGCCGCAACTCTATGAGATGGAACGGGAAACGCCGGGCAGTCGCTGTTTCACCTTCCGTTGTGTTTTGTGCCCTGAGGGTTGCACTCGCCCTGAGGGGAAACCGTGTCGCCATCCCGAACTCCTGCGTCACTCGCTGGAGTCGGTGGGCTTTGACATCGTGGCCATGACGCGTGACCTGCTGGGTATCGAACTTGAATGGAGCACCGACGGCTCTCTGCCCAAGCACCTCACCCTGGTCACTGCCCTCTTCAGCTAAACGAAGCCCCCTCTGTAACCTTTAACCTTTAACCTTAAATCTCACCACTTGTGGAAGACAAAGAACACGGCCATCACCAGGCAGATGAATCCTGCCAAGTGGTTCCAGCGCAGTGTTTCGCCCTGGAAGAATACCGTGACAAACACCGTGAACACCGTCAGTGAGATCACTTCCTGAATCACCTTGAGCTGCATGAGCGAGAATGGCCCACCGTTGCCTTCAAAGCCGATGCGGTTGGCGGGTACTTGGCATGAATACTCAGGTAGGGCAAGCAGCCACGACAACAAGATGATGACATAGAGCGGAGTGTTGTCGGTGAAGACCTTGATTTGTTGCAGCTTCAAATGCCCGTACCAGGCAAACGTCATAAAGATGTTGGACACAATGAGCAGTCCGATAGTGTAGAATTGTTGTAGGTGAGCCATATCTTTTTCGTATTCAGTTTTCAGTTTTCGCTGCAAAATTACTCATTTAATTGTTACTGAGGCCATATCAGAGCACATATATTTCTCATGGGATATCTTGTCATAGAGCAGAAAAATGGTCTAATTCTCCATAAATTCAATTTTTTTATAAGAAAAGTTTGAATAAATTGTCCAAAATGGCTATATTTGCAGTGCCTAAATACCCCTAGCCTTATGAAAGAGAACACAATTCAAACTATGGATCTGTCTATGATGGACAGCAACGGACGGGCGCTGGTAATGAACGACACCCTGCTGGTTAACGATAATCTTGCCGTACCTTTTAAGATGTCGGACTATTTGATGGAACGTTACTCCAAGCGCTTTCCTTTGAAAATAACGACGACTTGCATGGTGATTGTCTATAAGGGATCTGTGACGTTCACTGTGAACTTCCGTGATTATGTTGCTGCCGAGAATACCTGTATCATCATCACCGAGGGCACCATTGTCGAGAAGGTTGTCTATGTCGATGATGCGCGGGTCATGATTCTGTCTTATTCTCAGAATGGACTGTTGTCGCCGTTTTCAAAGAATCAGCGCAACCTGAACCGGCTCTATGCCTTGCAGGTGATGCTCGTTCATCTGCAACCGTCTCACTTAGAGATGATGAAAACCGTTTATGAGATGTTGAGGACCATCCTGAGCGATCCGTCCTTTGCCGCCAACCGTGAAGCGACGGCCAATAATTGCTTGAACCTGATTGCAAACATCGTGATGCAGAATTCCGAGAGTCAGCAAGAGTTGGGAGCTAAGACCACGCGCCGTGACGAGATTGTGGCGCGTTTCCTGCAATGTGTCGCCGAGAATTACCGTGTGCATCGTGAACTTTCGTTCTATGCCGCTCAGTTGGGCCTCTCGCTCAAGTACATGTCCCATGTTGTCCATGAGCAGACAGGGCGTCACCCCTCACAGTGGATCAAGGAATATGTCATCCTGGATGCCAAGACGATGTTGCGCAGCAGCCGCTACACCGTTCAACAGGTGGCCGAGGAACTGAATTTCCCCAACCAGTCTTTCTTCGGCAAATACTTCAAGGAAGCCGTCGGTGTGTCTCCTAAGAAATGGAATTAGCCGACCTGGACTTTTTGCGCGATAATATCAATAGATGATTGCCCCCTGTGCCGAGAGGTCGTGAACCGTGATGTGCAGGGAGTCGCACTCGTGTAGCAACGGCCCGATGTCGTGGGCTGCTCCCGAGATAATCAAGCGGTCGAATCGGTATAGCTCCTGCAATTTGGCGACATTCCCGTGGAATCGCTTGGTGACGATGAGATCATCAAGCTCGAGCCGGCTCGTGGGGTTCATGCTTTTCCATCGGCCGCTGCCCACGGCCATGATGCGGCGCCCCAGCACGAAGGCGTAAGGAGGCTTGAACAGGGCGCCATCGAGCCTCAAGGTGTCTCCGTTGTTCACAAAGTGCAACTTGTCAATGCTGTGGCGCGCCAGGAAACCGGCATGATATCGTACGAAAGCTGCCGAGTCGGGTTCCTCGTCATCGGGAATCCACACCGTTGCCGTCCCGTGGTCATAATACAGGATGGGGGTGGAGGTGAAAGCGTTGAAAATGACTGCACCGCGTCGTGGCGTGCGGGCATCGACCCACAGGGAATGGCCCAGCAGCACGATCAGGGCAATCCCGGCACACAGCAGGTAACGGTATTCACGACGGTAGAGCCACAGCAAGACCAGGACCATCAACACGAACCAGAGCACCACTCCAGTCGTGCTCACCCAAACGCCGCTCACGTGTGACAACGGCAGGCTGTTGACGGCTGTCGTTGCCCAATGGATATAGCGGTAGATGGCGTCCAGCATCCAGTCGAGCACGTGCCACTCCATCCCTGCAGCCGTCACCAGCAGGAAGAGACCGCCCAATACCATGAAAAAGGGCAGCACTGGCAAGATGAGCAGATTGGCCAGCACCGACATGAACGAGATTGTATGGAAATAATGAGCGCTCAATGCCACGGTAGCCAGCATGGCCACAAGCGAGGTAATGACGGTTGCGGTGAAGTAGTTGATGATTCTGTAACGGCTCTCGAGCGCCTGAGGCACACGGGCAAACATCAGCACGGCACCCACGGTGATGAAACTCAGTTGGAAGCCCACACTGTAGATGGCCGACGGATTGAACACCAGGATGACCAGAGCGGCCATGGCCAGTGCGTTCAGTGAGACCGAACGCCGATGGAAAATGAGTGAGGCGAATACGAACCCGATCATTATCGTGGCTCGCAACACGCTGGGCGACAAACCGGTAAAGACCGCAAACAGGGCAATGGCAGCAAGCGTGATGACCAAGCGCAGTTTCTTCAGCCTCAGGTAATCCAGAGGGAACAGCATCCACCAGATGATGAGTGCGATAAAGCCCACATGCAGGCCGCTCAAGGCCAGGACATGAGCCACACCTGCCGAAGAGAACTCTTGCCGGGTGCCCTTGTCGATCATGTCGCTGTTGCCCAGGATCAATGCCACGACAAATCGCTGGGTGGCAGGTGATAACCGTGAATTGAATACCTTGAGTTGCAGGTCTCGCCTGATATTGGCCAAGCGGGTGAGCAGGGTGGGGTGATGGCCTGCTTTCACAATCTGCCCATCGGCCAGGTGCTGCTGATAGCGGATACCCTCGCTGTCAAGCAGATAGCCGGCATAATCCATCTCGTCGGGATTACCGGCGTTGCCCACCTCGTGAAGCTCGGCCGGCCACACCACGAGGTCACCCGCCCGCATGGTGTAGTCACAGCCACGGGTCGAGACCAGTACCTTGCAGCGTGGCAGGTCCAGATCAAGCACGTCGATGATGAGCCGCATCGAGAAATCGGTGTAATCCAGGTTTGAAACTCGTCCCGTGAGACTCCTGCCCATGCGCTGGCTGTCGGCAAGACGAGGCGGACAGTGAATGTCGGCTGCCAGCCATCCCAATGAAAAACCGCAAATTGCCAATGGCAGGATGAACCAGGACCGCCAGCGCAGACTGCCCTGGGGCGTGCGGGAAAGTGCCGAGAGTCTCCAATAGCCGACAGCTGCAGCCAGAATCAACAGCAGAGGGGCCCACCAGCAGTGCCACAGCTTGTGCACGGCAATGCCCAGGATGAATGGCACAAGGATACGCACCACTGGAATCCTGGAGAGAGCCGATGGAGAGGGCATGGAAAATGTGATTGTGGGTTAGAGATTGTCCTCTTCGGTCCAAATCCTGTAGGAGTCAAATGCTTGCAACAGCAGCATCTCGATGCCGTTCTTGGTTTGTGCACCGTATTTAGCGGAGTTCTTCATGAACAGCGTCTCCTCGGGGTTGTAGATCAAGTCATAGCACAGATGATCCTTGCTCAAGAAACGGTAGGGGAAATCGGGGCATTGGTTGTCGTCAGGGTATTTGCCCAGCGGTGTGGCATTGACGACAAGCTGGTAGTTGTTGACCATGGCACGCGTGATTTCCTCATAGACCACCGTGTGTTCGGTCTTGCGGCGTGATACCAGCTGCACCTCGACACCTCGACGCTGCAATGCCGTTCTCACGGCCTTGGCGGCACCACCCGTTCCTAGTACCATCGCATGGGTGCGCTCGGGGGTCAGAATGCTGTCCAGCGTATTGTCAAAACCCACGACGTCGCTGTTGTATCCGCGCAGCTCGAGCAGGCTGCCGGTCTTCTTGTCGCGTATCAGACGGATGACGTTGACAGCGCCCACCTCTTGAGCGTCGCCGTCGAGCGAGTCAAGATAGGGAATGACCGCTTCTTTATAAGGTGCTGTCACATTCAGGCCGTTCAGGTTGGGATACTCGGCGATGATTTCCATCAGCAGGCCCAGGTCTTCGATTTCAAAGTTGATATATTGGGCATCGATGTCCTCGGCGCTGAACTTCTGGTTGAAGTAGTCCTGCGAGAACGAGTGGACCAGCGGATAGCCGATCAGGCCATACAAGTATTTACAATCGAGTGGAGATTTCATAAGCGTTTTGTTTATTGGTTGCAAAAATAGTGACAAAACTTGTAATTATTACCGAAAATGTAGTTTTTTTATCGGAAAAGAGTGTTTTTTTGCCGTTTTGTCCCTTCATCCACCCTCTGTACACATAAAAATCAGTTAAATTCACTAAAAATACGTCCTGTTTATAGAACAAATTTGTAATTTTGCCGTTTGAACTGATAAAACAACAATATCAAACATGAAGTTTTTCAATAAGAATGTCAAGATAGCGTTGACTGTGCTCTTGGGACTTGTTTTGCTCTATTGGGGCATTAACTACCTGAAAGGTATCAACCTGTTGAAACCTGCTAACTATTTCTACACCGAGGTCGAGAATGTGGATGGCTTGCTCGAAGCGGCCCCCATCACTGTTAACGGCTTTCAGGTAGGACAGGTGAGAGAAATCAAGTATGATTACGAGAAGAACAAGCTCACGGTCATGCTGGCTATGGCGCCCGACATGAAAGTGCCCGAGGGCAGTACCATCAATATGGTATCGGGGCTCATGGGCGGCGCTTCGATGGTGCTCAACTTGGGTTCAGGACCTGCCATGAAGGCGGGTAGCTATATTCCCACGACCGATGTGCCCGGCATCATGGACAAGATGACCGATCATGTCCTGCCGCAGGTGACCGGCATGCTGCCCAAGGTGGATTCCATCATCAGCAATGTCAACGGCCTGACCGGCGATCCTGCGCTGGCTGCCGCCTTAACCAGGGTGGATGCCATCACCCGTCAGTTGCAGCTCAGTGCTTTGCAGCTTACCCAGCTCATGAACAACCTGAACCGCAGTGTGCCTGGCGTGATGAATAATGTGAACGGCATCACCAATAATCTGACTGGCGCATCCGGCAACCTGACCGACTTCTCGGCCTCGCTCAAGCAGATGCCGCTTGACTCGACCATCAACTCGTTGAACGCTACGCTGGCCAATCTGCAGGCCCTGAGCGAGCAGCTGAATGACAAAAACTCGAGTCTGGGCAAGATCTTGAACGACCGCGAACTCTATGACAACGCCAATCATGCCATCGCCAGTCTTGACTCTTTGCTCATCGACATCAAGGCCAATCCTAAGAGGTATATTAACGTGAAAGTGTTCTGACAAATGATAACCTGTTCACATCCAGTGATGCACTGTCCCGGACAGGTCGAAACAGACAAAAAAATCAGTCGCAAAACTCTATTTGGACTCAATCCAAATAGAGTTTTTTTTGAAAATTACTGTTTTCAGTTTTTTGTTTTTTGAAACCGTGTAATAACAGCGATTTGCACATCTGCATAAATAGTTGGAAATTTATTACAATAATGTTATAACACTGATTTACAGATACTTGTGACTTGTCAAAGGCCCCAAAAAACAAAAAAATGTGAAATGAGTTGTAACTCTTTGTTTTTCAACATTGTTATGCTCAAAATGAGATTTGCAAATTTTTTGAGCACTTTTTTTATAGAAAATATTGGCCGAAATTTGTACTGCTAAAAGCACTAGAAAAAACTAACCGTTACTAAGAAATTTTTGTAAAAATGTTTAACGTTGCACAACAGTGGAACCGCTGCCTTGACGCCATCAAGGCTAACCTCCCGGCCGAACAATTCAATGTTTGGTTCGCTCCCATTGTTGCCGTTGACTATGACCAGAAAAACAATCGTGTAACGCTCAAGGTGCCCTCGCAGTTCTTTGTAGAACAGATCGAGGAACGCTATATCAACATCCTTTCTTCGGCCTTGAAGATGGCTTTCGGCGATGACGTCAAGCTCCTCTATAAATATAATGTGGTGGGCGGTGATGATGCCAGTGCTGTCGAGCAGACCGAGGACAACTCGAGCAACAAGCTCAAGCAGGAGCTCAAAATACGCAAGCCGCGTGTCGCAACCAACCCATTCGTCCAGGATGATGCCCTCGACGAGATCGACCCGCAGCTCAATCCGCGCTACACCTTCGAGAACTACTGCAGCAGCATGAGCAATAAGCTCGCTGTGAGCATCGGTCAGGCTATTGCCGAGCACCCCGAAGTGAAGACCTACAACCCCATGTTTGTCTTCGGTTCGACTGGCGTCGGCAAGACCCACTTGCTGCAGGCCATTGGCATCAAGCTCAAGGAGAACTATCCCCGCATGAGGGTGCTCTATGTCTCCTCCCGAGTGTTTGAGAGCCAGTACACGACTGCCGTGATTCAGAAAAAAGTCAACGACTTCATCAACTTTTACCTGAGTATCGACGTTCTCTTGCTCGATGACATCCAGTTCTTGGCGGGCAAGGAGAAGACGCAGAATACCTTCTTCCACATCTTCAGCCACCTGCATCTGCACCAGCGGCAGCTTGTGATGTCCTGTGACTGCCGTCCGAGCGAGCTCGACGGTATGGAACCCAGGCTCCTCTCGCGCTTCAAGTGGGGCATGACGGTTGAGCTGGAGAAACCAGATTTTGAGTTGCGTCGCAAGTTCCTCGCCATGAAGGCGGCTCAGGATGGTCTTAAGATTGCCGACGATGTGCTCGATTTCATCGCCACCAATGTCTCGGACAGCGTGCGTGAGCTCGAGGGTGTTATGGTCGCTCTGCTGGCCCATGCCACCATGCTGGGACAGGACATCACTATCGATCTGGCGCGCAGTGTCATCGGCAATACCGTCAAGGTGACGCCCAAGCAATTGACCTTCGAGTCTATTGCCGAGACCGTGGCCGACTACTACAACCTGCCCACCGACGTGCTCTACGGCAAGTCACGCAAGCGCGAAATCAGCGACGCCCGTCAGTTGGTGATGTACCTGGCCAAGAAAGAAGCCCAGATGTCATCGACCAGCATCGGTGCCAAGCTCGACCGCACCCATGCCACTGTGCTGCATGCCTGCATCCAGATTGAGCAGCGCATGTCGATCGAGAAGGATTTTTCGCGCGAGGTTCAGGCTATCACTGCAAGTCTGACGCAATAAATCTAGTGTAAGGTATAATGTGAGGGTGAACCGATCCCAGGCTGGTTCATCCTCTATTTTGTGTCTTTACAAGAATGGTTACAGCAGCTGCAGAGCGATGTGGGCGCATGCCTCGGCGTCGGCCAGGGCGTGGTGGTGACGGCGCAGATCGTAGCCGCAGTAGGCGGCCACGGTGTCGAGCTTGTGGTTGGGCAGCTGCTTGAGCTGGCGTTTGGCCGCCCGGCAGGTGCAATAAAACTCATAGTCGGGGTAGTCCATCTGGTAACAGCGAAAGACGGCTTTCAGGCAACTCTCGTCGAAACTCTTGTTGTGGGCAACCAACGGCAGGCCCTCGATGAGCGGTTCGATCTGTGCCCACACCTCAGGAAAAATGGGGGCATTGTCGGTGTCGCTGTGCCCCAGGCCATGGACTTGCTGGCACCAGTAGCTGTAGTAGTTGGGCTCAGGTTGGATGAGCGAGTAGAACGTGTCGGTGACTTGACCGTTGCGCACGACTACCACGCCTACGGCACACACGCTGGTGCGCTCTGCGTTGGCGGTCTCAAAGTCGATAGCGGCAAAGTTCTGCATGGGATGGTCATTCATTATTTATGGGCAAAAATACTACAATAATGGTACAAATTGGGCTGCTCACAGAAAAAATCTCCCCGTTTTAAACATTTTATCTTCAATTCAGTCAAAAAGTGGCGCAAAACGGATTGCCGTATAAGAAATAATGAGTATTTTTGTAGGTTAAACCTAATGTCGTGGCACGCGTGCTAGCCTGGGACTGATGTGAGTCTGCAGTGCGGTGCCCGAAACAGATTTAAAAAGTAAAAAATACAAATGGACAACGATCGAATTCTAGAGATCAACATTGAGAACGAAATGAAGACCAGTTACATCGATTATTCGATGTCGGTCATTGTTTCGCGCGCGCTACCCGATGTGCGTGACGGCTTCAAGCCGGTGCACCGCAGGGTACTCTACGGCATGGACAAGTTGCGCAACTACTCCAATGCCCCCTACAAGAAGTCGGCTCGTATCGTGGGTGATGTGCTTGGTAAGTACCACCCCCACGGCGATAGTTCGGTTTACCTTGCCATGGTTCGTCTGGCCCAGGATTGGGCAATGCGTTATCCGCTGGTAGATGGACAGGGTAACTTCGGTTCGGTGGACGGTGACAGCCCCGCTGCTATGCGTTACACCGAGGTGCGTCTCGACAAGATGGGCGAGAGCATGATGGAAGACATGGACAAGGACACCGTTGACTTCGTGCCCAACTTCGACAACACACTCGATGAGCCTTCAGTTTTGCCTACCCGCATCCCCAACCTGCTGGTGAACGGTGCCACGGGTATTGCCGTGGGTATGGCGACCAACATGGCTCCCCACAACCTGGGCGAGTGCATCGATGGATGCCTGGCCCTGCTCGAGGACCCCGAGATGGAGGTGAGCGACCTGATGAATTACATCAAGGCTCCCGACTTCCCCACGGGTGGCATCATCTACGGCTATCAGGGCGTGAAAGACGCCTTCGAGACGGGCCGCGGACGCATTGTCGTTCGTGCCAAGGCCGAGATCGAGACCGAGCACAACCACGAGCGCATTGTGGTCAATGAGATTCCCTACAACGTCAACAAGAAAGACCTCATTGAGAACATCGCCCGCCTGGTCGAGGAGAAGAGAATCGAAGGCATTGCCGACATCAACGACGAGAGCGACCGCCACGGTATGCGCATCGTCATCGATGTGAAGAAGGATTTCAACCCCAACGTGCTGCTCAACAAGCTGTACAAGATGACAGAGCTGCAGTCGTCGTTCAGTGTGAACAACGTGTGTCTGGTTAACGGCAGGCCCATGCTGCTCAACCTCAAGGAACTGCTGCATTACTTCCTGGAGCATCGCCACGAGGTGGTGATCCGCCGCACCGAGTTTGACCTCAAGAAGGCCAAAGAGCGTGCCCACATCCTGGAAGGACTCATCATCGCCAGCGACAACATCGACGAGGTGATCGCCATTATCAAGAGCAGCGATTCGACCGACCATGCCATCCAGCGCTTGTGCGAGCGCTTCAGCCTCTCGGAGGTTCAGGCTCGTGCTATCGTCGAGATGCGACTGCGTCAGCTCACCGGACTGGAGCAGGAGAAGCTCCACAACGAGTTGGCCGAGGTTCGCAAGACCATCGAGCATCTGCAGGCCGTCCTCGACGATCCCGCCGAGTGCCGCAAGGTCATCGAGCAGGAGCTCATCGAGGTCAAGGAAAAATTTGGCGACGAGCGCCGCACCCAAATCGTTTATTCCAGTGAGGAGATGAATGCTGAGGACTTCTACAGCGACGATCCCATGATCATCACCATTTCCCACTTCGGTTATATCAAGCGCACCCCGCTCAAGGAGTACCGTGCTCAGGCACGCGGCGGTGTGGGTGCCAAGGGCAGTGACACGCGCGATGAAGACTTCATCGAGTATGTTTACGAAGCCACCAACCATAATTACATGCTGTTCTTCACTGCCACGGGACGCTGCTTCTGGCTGCGTGTGTTCGAGATTCCCGAGGGCACCAAGAACAGCAAGGGACGTGCCATCCAGAACCTGTTGAACCTGGATGCCGAGAACCGCATCATGGCCTTCGTCCGTGCGACGGCGCTCACCGATCCCGATTACAACCAGTCACATTATATTGTATTTGCCACCAAGAACGGTATCGTTAAACGCACGAGCCTGAGTGCTTACTCACGTCCGCGTGCCAACGGTGTGCGTGCCCTCAACATCGCCGAGGATGATCAGCTCGTAGGCGCTATCCTCACCGAGGGCAACAGCGAGGTGATCCTGGCCAACAGCAAGGGTTACGCCATCCGCTTCCCCGAAACCAAGGTTCGTGCTATGGGCCGCACCGCTACCGGTGTCAAGGGTATGACCTTGAGCGAGGGCGATGAGGTCATCGGCATGATCTGCATGCGTGCCGGCACCCGTGACGACGTGCTCGTCGTTTCGGAGCAGGGCATGGGCAAGCGCAGTGCACTTGAGGACTATCGCGTGACCAACCGTGGCGGTAAGGGTGTTAAAACTATTAACATTACCCCCAAGACTGGCAAGCTTATTGCAATTAAGAATGTGAACGACGATAACGACCTTGTCATCATCAACAAGAGCGGCATCGCCATTAGGCTACGAGTTAGCTCACTGCGCATCGTGGGACGCGCAACACAGGGTGTAAGGCTCATCAACCTTGAGAAGAAAAACGACGAGATAGCAAGCGTTTGCAAGGTGGATACCGAGCCCGAGGTCACCGACGAGGAGAGCGTTCGCGACGCCTTCCAGGAGAATATCTCCGAAGTCCCCGAGAACTCCGAGAACACTGAGGGTTCCGAGAACCTCGAGACCCCACAAAACGAGAACGAATAAACATTATAAACAGCTTTAATTGTTAAGAAAAATGAAAAAGATGATTCTTTTCGCCGCAGCTGCCATCATGGCCTTCGGCGCATCGGCTCAAATGAGCCTTGTGAAGGACCTCTCTAAGAAGGTTGGATCGGGTAAAACTCAAGAACTCATGGAGTTGATTGAGCAGATTCAACCCGCCCTTACCAACCCCGAGAGCGCTAACGACGTACTCACGTGGTACACTGCTGGTAAAGCAGCCTTTACTGCCTTTGACAACATGTTTGGTGCCCAGAAAATGGGGCAGCCTGTTGACGAGAATGTGATGAATCAGTTGCTGAGCGCTGGTTATTCTTACTTCTTCAAGGCTCTGCCTTTGGACACAATCGTTGAGATGGACAAGAAAACCGGTATGCCCAAGCTGAACAGCGACGGAACCAAGAAGGTGAAGACTAAATACAGCAAGGATATCGTCGGTATGCTCACCGCTCACATGGGTGACATTGCCAATGCCGGTAACGTTTATCTGTCGAACAGCGATTGGGCTAATGCTGCCGAGGCCTTCAATACCTTTGCCGACATCGCTTCGTCGGACTTCGCCGTGAAGAACGGTGTCGCTGCTGCCGACAGCACGTTGAGCCAGGTGCGCTTCTTCCAGGGCTATTCCGAGTATCAGATTCAGAAGTTTGCCGAGGCCTATGACAGCTTCTCCAAGGCCCGCAAGTTGGGTTACACCGAGAACAACATCGTTGACTTCCAGACCTCAGCACTGGCCAACATGGTTCAGAGTATGCTTGACAAGAATGAGTATGACAAGGCTAACGATTTCATCGACAATGCTTTGAAGGGTGATCCCATGAACGGTACCCTGCATGATATCAAGGGCTTCACCACCGAGCTGATGAGCGGTATCGACGCTGCCCTGCCTTTCTACATCAAGGCTACCGAGGTTGATCCCACCTATCCCAACGCATTCTTTGATGTTGGCCGTTGCCTCTATCTGCAGGCTCAGAAGATTATCGATGATAATCCCACTGCCACCAACAAGGACCTGGTTCCCAAGATCAAACCCATCTACGACAGGGCCATTCCTTTCTTGAAGAAGGCTATTGATCTCAACCCCAATCCCGATGACACCAAGGCCCAGAAAGTGCTTGATGACATCCTCTACAAGTTTGAGGTCTTGGGCGTGAATTAATAAGGTAAAGAATTAATTATCAGACAATAGAAACGGGTGTTGGAGCGAGTCTTCAACACCCGTTTTGATGATATGGGCATCGCTATTCGTCAGTATTGTTGCACAGGATTGGAAAAAACTGTACTTTTGCAGCCGATTTCAAAGGTAAAAGACGATTGTGAAAAAGATAGCTATCATATTGATCACGGTTGTGGCTGTGGCTTTTCATGTCACGGCCCAGCATCAGCTGTTGGCCCAAGCCAAGAAGGATATCAGTGGCTTGACGATGACAGTCGACAGTTATAACAAGGCTTTCAATAAGTTCAAACCCGCCTTGACCAACGACGAGACGCGCAACCGTGCCGAGACTTGGGCGCTGGCCAACCGCATCAAGATTGAACTTTACGACAAATACATGGATAACCGTCGCGTGGGCAAGAACATTGATGTGAAAGCGATGGGACATTCGCTCATCGATGCCTATGAGTACAGCATCAATGCACTCCACCTCGACACGATTCACGTCCTGGACAAGAAAGGTCAGCCTGTGATTGACAAGAAGACCAAGCGACCTAAAGTGAGGACTAAATACAGCAAGGACGTGGTCAATCGCCTTGTCGAGCATCACGACAATTATCGCATCGCCGGTAGTGAGATGTATAATGTCAAGGACTGGGACGGTGCCTACAAGGCTTGGGACTATTACTGCCAGATGGCTGCGAGAACCGATGACCCCCGTTGGGTCAAGGCCGACACTGTCGTGGCCGAGGTGCGTTACTACCAAGGCATTGCAGCATGGCAAATGACCGATACCATCGATGCGGTGCGCCTGTTCAGCATCGCCCGTCATTCGGGCTATAACCACAAGGAGGTCTATGACTACGCGCTGGTGTGTCTGAGTGACCTGGGAAATGAAGAGGAAGTGGTGAAATTGGCTTGGGAAGCTTTTCTCAAGTTCGGCACCAGTGACCCGCAATACATCCGCATCTTGATCAACAGCTACTTGAGTCGCGAGGATTTCTCGGGTGCCAATGACCTGCTTGACGATGCGTTGGATGCCAATCCCAACGACGATGAGTTGCTCAACCTCAAGGGACTGGTGATCGAGAGCAAGGAGAGCATCTACGAGGCTTTTCCTTATTACCAGCGTTGCATCGAGTTGAATGACAGTAACGCCAGCGGATTGTTCAACGTGGGGCGTTATTTCTACAACAAGGCAATGGAGACCCGCCAAAACAGCCGCTTGTATGGCAAGAAACTGGCCGATCTGGTCAACCCCATCTATCGTGAGGCTTTGCCTTATCTGGAAAAATCCTATGCCATCAATCCCAACAATCAGGAACTGGTAAACGCCTTGCGCGACATCTACTACAAGTTGGGCGAGGCCGACAAGCTCCAGTCCATCGAATCCGCCCAGTAATCAACAACAATTCATAACTGTAGAACAAGCATCCGCATTCCTTCCCTGTGGAAAAGGAGTGCGGATGCTCTATATAAACTCTTATAGGAGTGCGGATGGAGTGCGTATGCCTCTTTAACCTTTAACCATTAACCTTTAACCTTCAATTTCTTGCAAGCAAGAAATTGAATATCACGGCTTGCGGACGATGCCGCGCTTGCTGGCGCGCACAAACTCGATGATGACATCTCGCTCGGGGGAGGCGGGCAGTTTCTCGGCCTCGGCAAGCGATTGGGTCACGTTCAGGCCCGAGTCGTAGATGGTACGGTAAACGTCGGCAATGGCGTCGATTTGTTCGCTGGTGTAGCCACGACGATGCAGGCCCACCTTGTTCACGCCCTCATAGGCGATGGGGTAGCGAGCTGCCATGCAATAGGGCGGGATGTCCTTGTTGACCAGGGCACCGCCCTGAATCATCACGTGGCAGCCAATCTGGGTGAACTGATGCACCAGAGCGCCGCCGCCGATGATGGCCCAGTCACCGGCAACTACCTCGCCGGCAAGCTGTGCCGAGTTGGACATGATGACATGATTGCCCACCACGCAGTCGTGTGCCACATGGCAATAGGCCATGATCAGGCAGTTGTCGCCAACAACGGTCTTGCCCTTAGAGGCAGTGCCGCGGTGGATGGTGACGAACTCGCGGATAACGGTATTGCTGCCTATGATGGCCAGGGTGTCTTCGCCCTGGAATTTAAGGTCTTGCGGAATGTCGCCCACAACAGCGTTGGCATGGATGTGGCAGTTCTTGCCGATGCGCGCACCACTGCGCACAACGGCTCCGCTGTCGATAACGGTGCCGTCACCGATCTCAACATTGGCATCGATGGTCACAAAGGGACCGATTTTTACATTTTCCCCAATTTTAGCGTCAGGGTGGACGACGGCAAACTGATGGATATCCATATTATTCTTATAGTTTTTGGTTTTCGGTTGTAAGCATTATTTCTTCGCCACTTCATTTTAACAGGCGATAGTAAACGCATTTACAACTTGCAACTCTTTGATTAATCGGGATTCTTGACGATTTGTGCCATGAATTCGGCTTCGGTGACGATTTTCTCGCCCACAAAGGCATAGCCTTTCATGATGGCGGTGCCGCGACGGATGGGTGTCATCAGCGACAAGTGGAAAATCAGCGTGTCGCCGGGGACTACCTTGCTGCGGAACTTCACATTGTCAATTTTCAGGAAGTAGGTCGAGTAGTTCTCCGGATCATCGACGCTGCTCAGCACGAGAATGCCGCCCACTTGAGCCATGGCCTCGACTTGAAGCACGCCGGGCATGATGGGCTCATGCGGGAAGTGTCCCTGGAAATAGGGCTCGTTGGCAGTGACGTTCTTGATGCCGACCACATGCTTCTTGCCCTTCTCGATGATCTTGTCGACAAGCAGCATCGGGTAGCGATGAGGCAGCATCTTGCGTATCTGATTGATGTCGTAGAGCGGTTCCTTGTTCGGGTCATATTCGGGTGCCTGAACATTCTGGTAGCGCAGCTCCTGACGTATCTTCTTGGACAACTGGGTGTTGATAGTGTGACCAGGACGTGTGGCCACGATACGGCCCTTTAAGGGACGGCCGATGAGCGCCAGGTCGCCCAGCACGTCGAGCAATTTGTGGCGGGCCGGTTCGTTCTTGAAGGCCAGCGGCTTATTGTTGAGGTAGCCCAATTCATTGGCATTCTTATGGGGCACCTTCATCACGTCGGCCATGTGGTCCAGGTCTTCCTGTTTCATGGGCGAGTCATAGATGACGATGGCATTGTCCAAGTCGCCGCCCTTGATGAGGCCCAGCTGGATGAGCGGCTGCACCTCGCGAACGAACACGAACGTGCGGCTGCCGGCAATCTGGTCCTTGAACTGGCGGATGTCGGTCAATGAGGCGAACTGGTTGCCCAGTACGGGAGAATCATACTCAACCATGCAGTCGATCGAGAAATCGTCATCAGGCAGTACGATGAGTGAAGAACCGGTCTCCTTGTCAACGACTTTGATGCGCTGCTTCACGACATAGTATTCTTTTTCGGCTTCCTGCTCGACGATGCCGGCTTTCTCAATCTCCTTGCACCAAATGATGGCACTGCCGTCGAGGATGGGCACCTCGCCGCAGTTCACCTCAATCAGGCAGTTGTCGATGCCGGCGGCATACAGGGCTGCCATGGCGTGCTCGATGGTGCTGACGCGGGCCTCTTTGTTGCTCTTGCTGGCAATGACGGTGCCGCGTGTGGTCTCTATAACGTGCTCGGCAAGTGCTTGGATGGTCGGTTGACCCTCCATGTCGATGCGTTTGAACACATAGCCGGTGTTCACATCGGCAGGTTTGAAGGTGGCAGTTGACATCTGCCCCGTGTGCAGACCCTTGCCGGTAACGGTGAAGGCGTTCTTCAGTGTCTTCTGTTTCATTTCTTCTAGAGCATTTAGCTTTTAGCATTTAGCAATTAGCAGTCAACTTGTTGGCGGTTGCCCGCTAATAACTAACGGCTAAAAACTGATAGCTTTAATTGTTGATTTTCTTTTTCAGATCCTTGATGTCGCTGTACATGTCGCCAAGGCGCTTCAGGTAAACGACTTGACGGGCAAACTCCATCGCGGGTTGCACGGGAGCACCCAGCCACTTGCCGTTGCTGCCGATGCTGTTGTCAACACCGGTCTGTGCGCCGATGCCGTTCTTGTCACCCACGGTGATATGGCCGGCAAAGCCCACTTGGCCACCTACCATGTTGTATTTTCCGATCTTGGTCGATCCGGCGACACCCACTTGGGCTGCCATGACAGTGCATTCGCCCACTTCGACATTGTGAGCAATCTGGATGAGGTTGTCGAGTTTGGCACCCTTCTTGACCACCGTGGCGCCCATCGTGGCACGGTCGATGGTGGTGTTGGCACCGATTTCCACATCATCCTCCAGGATGACGATGCCCACCTGAGAGATTTTCTCATAGGTGCCGTCTTCTTTAGGTGCGAAGCCGAAACCGTCGCCGCCGATGATGGCGCCGCCTTGCACGATGCAGCGGTTACCGATGCGGCAACCATGGTAAATCTTCACACCGGGATACAGAATGACATTGTCGCCCAGGGTCACGCCGTCGCCGACATACACCTGGGGGTAAATCTTGACGTTCTTGCCGATGGTCACGCCGTCGCCGATGTAGGCGAATGCGCCGACATACACGTCATCGGGCAGGGTAGTGCCTTGGCCCACATGTATCGGATCCTCAATGCCGCGCTTCTCGGGACGCTGGCTGTTGACGAAGTTCAACAGGTCGGCAAGTGTCTTGTAGGGGTCCTCAACGCGGATGAGCGTCGCTTTCACTTCCTGCTCAGGCACAAAATCCTTGCTGACAAGAATGGCCGAAGCCTGTGTGGTGTAAACGAAGTGCGTGTATTTGGGGTTGGCCAGGAAAGTTAGGCAACCAGCCGTGGCCTCTTCAATCTTAGCATAATTGTTAATCACGGTCGAAGCATCGCCATCAACCGTGCCGTTAACCATTGCTGCAAGTTGTTGTGCAGTAATCTCCATGATGTAGTTATATATTGACTTAAACTCTTTTCTGAAATCGGGCGCAAAGATAGTGCAAGCCGAACACAAAAGCAAAAATTATCCTGATTTTGTTGAGACTCAGCTTATCTTGGTCCCATGGCAGGGGCCGAAAAAACAGAATCACAACCTCATATAGGGTTTTATTTGCTGCTGCGCTTGAGCAAATCGCTGATTTTGGCCTCAATGACCTCGGGGGCTTGCACGCCCATGAGTGTCTGGTATTCACCCTTGGGGGTGACAAACATCAACAGGGGGATGGCCTGGATATTGAACATCTTAGCCATGTCGGGCTCCTGATCGATGTCGATGCGCTTGAAGATGACCTCGTTCTTGTGATTCTTCTCAATTTCGTCAAGAATGGGACTCAACTGTTTGCAGGGACCGCACCATTCGGCATAGAAATCGATGACCATGGGTTTGGAGCCCATGATGGTGGTCTGCTTGATCCACTCTGTCTGACCTTCGTCATCGGGACTGGCCACTGGCATTTCGCTGCGTGTGGCCTCTTCATTGCCACCCGCGGTATTGTTGTCTTGGTTTTCAGCCTTGTTGTTGCAAGCGGCAAGCATGAGCAGTGCCGTCAAGCAGAAGATAATCTTTCTCATTTTGTTGTATGCTTATTGCTTATTAAAATTGTTGGTTCTAAATTACCAGTTCACCTTTGCCTTGACGGGTGATTTCGGGGTCGCCGTTGCTGCAATCCACAATAGTCGAGGGGATGAGGTGGCCGCGGCCGGCATCAATGACGATGTCGACCTGAGATTCGAATGCTTCGGCCATCAGGCCGGGTTCACAGCGGTAATCCTCGTCGTCACCGGGCACCGAAGTGGTCAAGATGGGTCCTCCCAGGGTGCGCACGATAGACAAGGCAATCTCGTTGTCGGGAATACGGATGCCCACGGTGCGACGGCCCTTGAAGGCCTTCGGCAGTTTGGACAGGGCAGGGAAGATGAATGTGAAAGGACCGGGCAGATTGGCCTTCATCATCCTGAACTGCGTGTTGTCGAACTTGGCGTACTGCGCCACTTGCGAAATGTCGTCACAGATGATGGACAGGTTGGTCTTAGCCGACTTCATTTCCTTGATGGAGCAGATGCGCTCGATGGCCTGGTTGTTGAGGGCGTCACAACCCAGCGCGTAAACCGTGTCGGTCGGGTAAATGATGAGGCCGCCGTCCTTCAGCGTCTCGACCACCTGGTCGATGTGGCGCTGGTTGATGTTTCGTTCTAGAATCTCGAGTATTTCCATTTTATGTTAGTTTGTTTTATTTGCCGTTCGGCGTGTGGATTGCCGTTTCCACATCGGTGGCGTTGGCATATTTCTTCAATAATTCGGCCATCCAGAGCACTGATTCCTCAAGTGGCATCTCGGGAGCAAAGGCGTTGATGTTGATCTGCGCCCTGACGGTCTGCTCGGTGAATTTGGTGCGCTCTTCGTCACTCGTGGGGGTGGCGATAGGGCCCATGGCGTCACGATATACGGGCATTCCCTCGATGTTGAGCAACCCGCGCCCGATGCCGTTATACACATCGTCGGCAGTGCCTACACTCATCGTGAGCGTGTCGCCCTCGATGCGGTCGCCGTCAAGTCCGCTGATGGCATATCCGCTCTTGATGGACACCAGATTCACGACGTCGATCAGGGTGGTCAAGCGGTAGATGCCCAGGCCACGGATGATGCGACGGCACAAGGCCTCGCTCGACACGCGATAACGACTGGGGTCTTTGCCCAGGGCACGGTATAGATGACGTGTGGCGGCGATGGCCGGGCGCTGGTTGATTTCCAGCAGCTCGTAGTGTTGCTTGATATACCCGGCGGCCGCTTCAATCTCGGCCCACAGTTCATCGCTCGTCGGCGCGTTCACGACGGTCGCGCTGATGAGCCCGATGCGGGTCTCGGGGCATGCCTCCAGTATCCTTGGGTCAATGTTGATGTTGATCATTGCTGTCTTTTGCCGAATTTGCTGCAAAATTACACATAAACCGCCCCGCCACCAAACAATTCGCTCCCGTTTTTAATATGGTGTTTGAAATCTTTTTCTTATTTTTGCACATTATTTCAACATTTCATCAATAAAGACAATGCCAAACAATAGCAGAGAGAAGAAGCTGGAAGCATTTGGGCGACTGCTCGACATCCTGGACGAGTTGCGTGTGAAGTGCCCGTGGGACCGCAAGCAGACCAATGAGAGCCTGCGTCCCAATACCATTGAGGAAACCATGGAACTCGCCGACGCAATCATGGCTGATGACAACGATACCATCCGCAAGGAACTGGGTGACGTGCTGCTGCACATCGTGTTTTATGCCAAAATCGGTGACGAGAAAGGCAAGTTTGACATCGCCGACGTCTGCGATGCCTTGTGCGATAAGTTGGTTTACCGCCATCCGCACGTCTTCGGTGAGGAGAAGGCCGAGTCTGCCGCACAGGTGCTGCAGAACTGGGAGGTCCTCAAGATGAGCGAGAAGGGTGGTAACAAGATGGTACTCAGTGGTGTGCCTCGCAGTCTGCCGTCGCTCATCAAGGCCGAGCGCGTTCAGGAGAAGGCCGCTAACGTGGGCTTCGACTGGCAGCAGCGTGAGGATGTTTGGGACAAGGTGCGAGAGGAGTTCAACGAGGTTGAGGCTGAGCTGAAGAAGGGTAGTGTCGAGGACCGGGAAAAGGAATTCGGTGACCTGTTCTTCTCGTTGATCAATGCGGCCCGCCTTTACGAGGTGCGGCCCGATAATGCACTGGAGCGCACAAACCGCAAGTTCATCGCCCGCTTCAACTACATTGAGCAGCGGGCCAACGAGCAGGGCCGCCACGTCAACGAGCTGACCCTTGCCGAGATGGACGAACTCTGGAATGAGGCCAAAGCCCAACATCTTGGGGAATAATACTTAAAGAATCACTTTATATTCAATTGAACAACAAGTTAAATACCAGATAATAAAATATATTATCCATCAACTGTTCACTATTAACTGTTAACTCAATGAAAGTCTGCGTTACCGAGAAACCGAGTGTGGCACGTGACATTGCCCGATTGCTGGGTGCCAACGACAGGCACGACGGCTACTTTGAGGGCAATGGCTATCAAGTGACGTGGACTTTCGGTCACCTGTGCGAACTCAAGGAACCTAACGACTACACCGACCAGTGGAAATGGTGGAGCCTGGGACAGCTCCCCATGATACCGCAACGTTTTGGTATTAAGCTGAAAAACGATAAAGGTATCGAGCAACAGTTTAATGTTATAAAGAACCTGATCGCGCAGGCCGACGAGGTGATCAACTGCGGTGATGCCGGCCAGGAGGGAGAGTTGATTCAGCGCTGGGTTTATCAGAAAGCCGGCTGCGACAAACCTGTGAAACGACTGTGGATCTCGTCGTTGACCGACGAGAGCATCCGCAAGGGGTTTGACCAGCTCAAGGACGCCAAGGAGTTTGATAACCTGTACTATGCGGGCCTGTCTCGCGCCATCGGTGACTGGGTGCTGGGAATGAACGCCACGCGCCTCTATACATTGAAGTATTCGCGCTCGCGCGATGTGCTTTCGGTGGGGCGGGTGCAGACCCCCACGCTGGCCATGATTGTTGCCCGCCAGCGCGAAATCGATAATTTCGTGCCCGAGAATTATTGGGAACTCAAGACCAAATACCGTGGCGTCACGTTCAACAGCACGCGAGGCCGCTTCAAGACCGAGGGCGAAGCCAATGATATCGTAGAGATTATCAAGCAGTTGCCTCTTGAGGTGACGTCGGTGGAGACGAAAAAGGGACGTGAGGCGCCGCCACGCCTCTTCGACTTGACGAGTCTGCAGGTGGAGTGCAACAAGAAATTCGGCATGTCGGCCGATGACGCGCTCAAGACCATTCAATCCCTCTATGAGAAAAAGGCGACAACCTATCCCCGTGTAGATACGACCTACCTGAGCGACGACATCTATCCCCAGGTGCCCGGCATCATGCAAGCAATGGTGCCTTATGCCAACCTGACGGCTCCCGTGCTGGCATTGAACAAGTTGCCCAAGAGCAAGAAGGTGTTCGATAACAGCAAGGTGACTGACCACCATGCGATCATCCCGACCAATGTCAATCCGGCTACGGTGGCGATGACGCCCGAGGAGAAACGTATCTATCACCTTATCGCCATCCGTTTTATCGCCGCGTTTTATCCTGATTGTGAGTTCAATACGACGACTGTCATGGCCCAGGTAGGCGACTATGGCTTCAAGGCGACAGGTAAAGAGATTCTCAAGGCCGGCTGGCGTGAACTGTATAACAAGCCGAGTGACAAAGAGGCCGACGAGGGTAACGAAAAGTCTGAAGATGAGGACAATGGCGTGATGCCGCATTTCGAGAAAGGGGAGACAGGCCCCCATGAGCCATCGGTGCTCAAGCGTACCACTCAGCCCCCTAAACCTTACACCGAGGGCACCTTGTTGCGTGCGATGGAGACCGCTGGCAAGACGGTTGATGACGAGGAGCTGCGTGATGCCATGAAGGAGAACGGTATCGGCCGTCCGTCAACGCGAGCCGCCATCATCGAGACGTTGTTCAAGCGGCGCTATATCCGCAAGGAGCGCAAGAGCATTTCACCCACCATGGCGGGCATTCAACTCATTGACACAATCCATGAACCATTACTTAAGAGTGCAACACTCACTGGCTTGTGGGAGAAGAAATTGCGTGAGATAGAACGAGGGGAATACAGTGCAGCTCAGTTCATCGATGAGCTCAAGCAGATGATAGGCGAAATCGTGCTCAACGTGCTGCGCGACAACAGCAGCGGCAGCATTGCCGTTGAGCAGGGAAAGCCTTCAAAACCCAAATCTCCCGCTGCAGCCGCAGGGGAGGGCAAGCCCAAGAAACCGCGGGCTCCCCGTTTGAAAAGCATCGAGGAGATTCCGTGCCCAGTGTGCGGCAAGGGGCATCTGATGAAAGGCAATACGGGCTATGGGTGCAGCGAGTTTAAGAACGGTTGCCACACAGTGCTCCCGTTCACCGAGTATCCACCCGACCTGACACCGGCCCGGCTTTCGTCGATGGTGAAAAAGAACTTCAAAACCAAGTAGAGCTTTATGACATGTAGTATAACATATAATATAGTGCAATGGATCCTGGTCGGGTTGATCGTGGCTATAGCTGTGTTTGCCGCGGCTCGTTCAATAGTGAGAGCCATGAATGACCGTAAAACGACGCTAACTGCCTGTGCTGGATGCAAATTACAGGACGTGTGCCGGAAGCCGGAGAAAAATTCTGCGAAAAAATGTGCCGATAAAGTTGCACAGGTCAAAAAACAGCAGTAAATTTGCAGCGCAAAATCACGAAAGGTCGCTTGGATGAGTGGTTTAGTCACCGGTCTGCAAAACCGGGTACAGCGGTTCGAATCCGCTAGTGACCTCCAGAAAAATGCTGCCAACTGGTTGATAATGACCAGTTGGCGGTTTTATTTTGTGGCCAAATCCACTTGCTGCGTTGCTTCTGTCGAGGATATTGTATAATGTATAATGATACTTGATAAGGGATGAATGATGCAATTTTGTGTTGTTCTGATGCTTAATAACCCCATTTTCGCAGTTATCTATTTGTTAATGAGTGTTTTACTTGCAGGATGGTTAAGTGGTGCTTGAAATTGTGATAAAAATGAGTGCCGCCGATATGACGTGATAAAGTTGTTAAAATTCCATAAAATTTGTATGACTGTGGGAAAAATATGGTTTAATTTCTTTGAATAATGTGTCAATTGCAGTAATTTTGTGGCAATTAATACGGGACCGAAGTGACTGGTGGCAACCCAACAGAGGAGGCTTCTTAAAAACCGGTTCTTCAACTGATTGAGTCCCAGCTAAATATATATCTTCTCCACTTGCTCATTGCTCCGCGGTAATGAGCCCCTGTTCTTGTATATTAAAAAAACTAACATAATGATAAGTAAATGGAATTACTTACCTCTAACATCCGACGAACGCATTGCCGAGGAGCAGCTGGCGGCCCAGTTCCCCAACTGCCCCGCCATCGCTCGGCTGTTGGTGCTCAGGGGCTTGAAGACCGCGGACGAAGTTCACGACTTCCTGTACCCGTCACTCCAGCAGCTGCACGATCCGTTCTTGATGAAGAACATGGACAAGGCAGTGGCCAGGCTCAATCAGGCGTTAGGGGCCAAAGAGAAGATCATGGTGTACGGAGACTACGACGTGGATGGTACCACGGCAGTAGCGCTCGTCTATAAGTATCTTCAGAACATTTACTCCGATCTGGTGTACTATATCCCGACACGCGACGACGACGGGTATGGTATTTCGCTGCAAAGCATCGACTACGCTGAATCAATCGGAGTGAGTCTCGTTATTGTACTCGACTGCGGTATCAAGGCAGTTGACGAAATCGCCTATGCCAAGGAGAAAGGCATAGACTTCATTGTGTGTGACCATCATGTCCCTGACGACATCCTGCCCGACGCGGCGGCGATTCTCAATCCCAAGCAGGTCGATGACAACTACCCCTACAAGGGACTGTCGGGCTGCGGTGTGGGTTTCAAGTTCATGCAAGCGTTCTCCAAGAGCAACGGCCTGGGATCGATGTACAATCTCGATGCCATGCTCGACTTGGTGGCCGTGAGCATTGCGGCCGACATCGTGCCCCTCACCGGTGAGAACAGGGTGATGATGTTCTACGGCTTGCGGCGCTTGAACAACAACCCCAATGTGGGCTTGCGCAGCATCATCCGCACCTGTGGACTCAATCGTCACGAACTCACCATCAATGACATCATCTTCAAGATAGGTCCCCGCATCAATGCGTCGGGACGCATGGAGTCGGGCCAAGAGTCGGTCGAGTTGCTGGTATCGCGCAATATGCAGAGCGCCATGGAGATTTCCAAGCGCATCGACCAGTACAACAGCAACCGCAAGGAGTTGGACAGCCAGGTGACCATCGAGGCCAACGAGATCATTGACCGTCATGCTCAGGTGCTTGACGGCAAGAAACCCATCGTCATCTATGACCGCAACTGGCACAAGGGCGTGATCGGCATTGTGGCTGCACGCTTGGCCGAGTTGTATTTCAGGCCGTCAGTCGTGTTGACCTATTATGCCGACGGCATTGCCACCGGCTCGTCACGTTCGGTGCGCGGCTTTGATGTCTATACCGCCATCAAGTCCTGCCGTGACCTGCTGGAGACTTTCGGCGGTCACACCAATGCTGTGGGACTCTCCATCAAGGAAGAGAACATTCCCGAATTCCGCCGTCGTCTCACCGCCTATGTCGAGGAACACATTCACGACGAACAGGTGACTCCGGCAATGGATATCGACTGCGAAATCAAGTTCACCGACATCAACGGTGCCTTCTTGCGCTACCTGCGCATGCTCAATCCCTATGGCCCGGGTAACAGCAAGCCGCTGTTCGTGACGCGCAAGGTGTATGATGCAGGCACGAGCAAGGTGGTGGGCAAGAAAATGGAGCACATCAAGCTCGATCTCAAGGACGAGGACGGCAATACGATGAACAATGCCATCGCCTTTGGCATGGCGGGCTTTAATGACGCACTCAAGGCAGGCAAGCCTGTGGACATCTGCTACACGATCGAGGAGACTCGTCATCGCACCAGTTCCACAGTGCAACTCATGGTGAAGGCAATAAAACTGCACGACGATGCCGAACCAGGTCAGGCCGATTCTTGATGTCCTCAAGAAGTACTGGGGCTATGATGCCTTCAGGCCACTGCAGCAGGATATCATCGAGTCGGTTCTTGACGGACGCGACACGCTGGGCTTAATGCCCACGGGTGGAGGCAAATCCATCACTTTTCAGGTTCCCACAATGGCCATCGATGGCATGGCCCTTGTCGTTACACCCATCATCTCGCTGATGAAGGATCAGGTGGACAGGTTGCGCGCCCTGCGCATCAAGGCCACCTATCTTTATGCCGGGCTTACCCGTGCCGAGGTGAACCGCACCTACGAGAAATGCCTCTACGGCAACTGCAAGTTCTTGTATGTCTCTCCCGAACGCCTTCAGTCTCAATCTTTTCTCGAACACCTGCGCCAGATGCCTGTCAAACTCATCGTCGTCGATGAGGCGCATTGCATCTCGCAGTGGGGTTATGACTTCAGACCGTCATTCTTGAGGATTGCCCAGATACGCAAGTTCTTTCCCGATGCACCGGTGCTGGCGCTGACAGCGACGGCGACTCCTGTCGTTGTCGAGGACATCCAGCGCTGTCTCGAATTCAAGCAGCCCAATGTGCTCTCGATGAGTTTTGCGCGCAGCAACCTCTCTTATGTCGTGCGCCAGACCGAGGAAAAACTCACCGAACTCATCCATATCCTGCGCTCGGTGCCCGGCACCGCCATCGTGTATGTGCGGTCGCGCAAGCGCACCAAGCAAATCAGTGATGAACTCAACCGTGCCGGCATTCATGCCGATTATTACCATGCGGGCCTGTATGTCGAAGACAAGGAGGATAAGCAGAACAAGTGGACCAGCGACGAGTGTCGCGTGATGGTGGCAACCAATGCCTTCGGTATGGGCATCGACAAGCCTGACGTCAGACTCGTGGTCCATGTCGATATCCCCAATTCACTCGAGGAGTACTATCAGGAAGCGGGCAGGGCAGGGCGCGACGGTGGCCGTTCCTATGCCGTATTGCTGGTTAAACACACCGACCAGCGCACCCTGCGGCGCCACATCACCGAGGCGTTTCCCGAGAAGGACTTCATCCGTCGTGTCTATGAGTTGGTGGGCAATTTCCTTGACGTGAGTGTGGGTGACGGCTTCCAGCGGATGTATGACTTCAATTTCAACCTCTTCTGCCGCACCTATGACTTGCCTGTCTTGCCGACGCACAACGCTTTGAAGATCCTCACTCAAGCCGGATATATTGAATTTGTCGAGGAAATCGAGACCCAGTCCCGCGTGATGATACTGGCCCGAAAGGAGCAGCTCTATGACTTGAACACGGTGACTCCAGGGGCCGACCAGGTGCTGCAGTCTATCCTCAGGCTCTACACGGGCTTGTTTGCCGACTATGTGTTCATCAACGAGGACGTCATCGCTTTCCGCACCGGCCTGAACCAAGAGACAATCTACAATTCCTTGCTCGAACTCTCTCGCATGCACGTGCTCCATTATGTGCCGCGCAAGCGTACACCTTATATAATTTACACGACCTCACGCGAGGAACCCAAGTATGTTCTTATTCCGCGCGCTGTCTATGAAGAGCTGAGGCAGCGAATGAGCGAACGCGTCGAGGCCACCATCAACTATGCCTATAGTGACACAGGCTGCCGCGAGCGCATGTTGTTGGGCTACTTCGGTGAGCACTCAGCCGATGACTGCGGTCATTGCGACCTGTGCATTGACCGCCGCAAGCGCGGTGACCACGTCCCCGATGATGTCCAGCAGGGCATCCTGTATATGGCCGGCTTGCGGCCCCGCCGTCTGGAGGAGTTTCTCAACACCCTCTCGTTCCCCCGTGATGAGGTGATATCGATGCTCTCGTTCCTGGTCGATGAGGGCTTTATCGAGCACCTCGACGATGACACCTACCAAACACGCAAATAACGTGCTTTTTTGACGAAAACAAAGTGCTGATATTCAGCACCTCCCCTTAGTTAGGAGAGGTGGCGCGGAGCGCCGGAGGAGTATGTTGCACCATTATAACCTGTGTATCTCGTAGCAGCAGCGCCCCCGCCCTAACGGACACCCCATCTTGACCAAGAGGGGGAATAGCTAACGCATTGATTGACTGATAGTATTCCAATCGAACTCCTAAATAAGTATCGACAATCGAAAAAACAAGGAGCGGCCCCTTGACGGAGTCGCTCCTATTGTTGTTGATGTCGTAATGTCTAATTACTTGATCACCTTAACGGCGCTGTGGCTACCGTCGGTGTAAGTGGTGACAACGATGGTCAGACCGTTGGCCTCCTTCATCTCCTGGCCCATGATGTTGTAGTAGCGAACGCCAGCGACAACCTTGTTGGTGTCGTTGATGAGCTCATCAACATTACCACCCTTCTTGGTCAGGCGGTAAACGCTCATGTGGCCACCGGGATAGTACTGATAGATGGTCACGCCAGCTTCGTCAACCTCGGCATTGAGCCAGTTGCACTGGAAGCCGTTGGCATTGGCGGTAACGCTCGAGGGAACAGTTACGATGGGTGCCTCGGCACCTGCCTCAGCTACAGCAAAGCCGTCCTGATAGTTGGGCTCCTGCGGATAAACGAACAGCTCCTTACCGTCCCAAACGAACGGGAATGCACCGTTGCAAGCACCCTTGCCGGGCAAAGTCAGAGCGGTGGCTACGAAGCTGTCACCGTCAACAGCCAGCTTAGCGGGAGCAGCGTTGCGGGTTACATACAGGAGAGCATCCTCACCGGCCAGATCCTTATAGTAGTTGATCACGGTCGAGGTGGTGGGAGTCACTCCGTCACAAGGAGCAGCAAAGCAGTCGTCGGTGCTTACTTCGCCATCAACGATGGAGAACATGGAAACACCGTTGGTAGTTGCACCGGTCAGGAAGAGCATACCGTTCTCCATGAGGTTACCCTGAGCGAAGCCCAGGAAGTCGCAGCGACCCTCAATACCGCACTCGGTGGGAACAGCGTATTCCTTCATCTCGTTGGTCTCAGGATTGATGACCTTGATGGTGGCCTCCTCCCATGCACCGGGGAAGGCTGCGTTGCTGATCACCAGGTTACCGGCCTCGTCGCGAGCGATACCGCAGTTGGCGCCGCCGGGATAGGTGGTGTTGGTCAAGCCGTTCTTGCCGATAACCAGAACGGTCTGGTCGGCCTTGTTGTTCACATAGAACTTGCTGTTCATACCGAAGCCCTGACGAACGTCGTTGGTGGGCATGAACGAGAGGTCAGTAACCTCCCAAACCTTCTCGATCACGTAGCCGTTCTCGCCAGCGGGCTTAGCGGGGATAGTGATCTCGAGCGTAGCGGGCTCGCTGACTTGCTTGCCCTCGCCCTGTGCAGTTGCAGTTACAACGATGGTAACTTCCTCGTCGCCGAACGGATAGGTGTAAGGATTCTCAACTTCCTCACCGTTGATGTACAGGTGAACCTCGCCTTCACCGGTTGCGGTGATGACAACGCCCTCGTCAGTCACCTCGTAGGTGATGGTGGGAGCAACGGTTACCTCAGGCTCCGACTCGTTCTTGGTCAGACGGTAAACGGTCATGTGGCCGCCGGGATAGTACTGATAGATGGTAACACCAAGGGCGTCAACCTCGGCATTGAGCCAGTTCGAGGTGAAGCCATTGCCGTTAGCAGCAACAGTCGATTCAACTTCCACAATGGGCTCCTCGGCATTAGCCTCGGCGATAGCGAAACCATTCTGGTAGTTGGGCAGGGTGGGATATACAACGAATTCCTTCTCGTCCCAAACGAATGCAAACGCACCGTTGCAAGCGCCCTTGTTGGGCAGGGTGAATGCGGTGGCTTCCATCTCGTTAAGCATGATCTTGGCAGGAGCAGCGTTGCGGGTTACATACAGCAGAGCATCCTCATCGTTCAGATCCTTGAAGTAGTTGATCACGGTCGAGGTGCTGGGAGTAAGTCCGTCGCAAGGAGCTACATAGCAATCGTCGGTGCTAACTTCGCCACCGGCGATGGTCATGATGGAAATGCCGCTGTTGGTGGCACCGGTCAGGTAGAGAACACCGTCCTCCATGAGGTTGCCCTGAGCGAAGCCCAGGAAGTCACAACGTCCATCGATACCGCACTCGGCGGGAACAGCATATTCCTTCATCTCGTTGGTCTCGGGGTTGATGACCTTGATGGTGGCCTCTTCCCAAGTGCCGGGGAAGGCAGCGTTGCTGATCACCAGGTTACCGGCCTCGTCGCGGGTGATACCGCAGTTGGCGCCGCCGGGATAGGTGGTGTTGGTCAAGCCATTCTTGCCGATAACCAGCACGGTCTGGTCAGCCTTGTTGTTCACATAGAACTTGCTCTTCATACCGAAGCCCTGACGAACGTCGTTGGTGGGCATGAAGGTAACGTCGTCAACCGACCAAACTTTCTCAAACTTATAGGGAGAAACTTCGCCGCCTGTGATGACCATTTTCTTTTCATCAAGGTTGATGGTGATTTCATAGTTGCCGGCGAGAACTCTGAAGCTCTCGGTATTATAGCTATAGATGGGCAACTCTTGGCCCATAAGTTCCGGAGTGATAGTTAAACCATCTGATCCTGAGCCAAAGCGGTAATCATGGATGCCGTCCCAATCACCGCTGTTTTCGGAGAGTTTGGTTGTGAACGAGAAGTAGCTGTAGCCGACGCCATTCTCGTCCATGCTCTCACCAATGGTAGTGATGCTGGCCGTAAAGATGTTTTGATCTTCAGTTTCCATCTTGACACCTACGCTGGGATCCCATGCGTTGCCGTTAACTTCGCCCAAAATGAACAAATCTCCGGTGCGGGGGTCAACAGGCGGGTCAATTGATCCCTTCTTCAACAACGCGCAGTCTACAGTGGCGGTTACTGAATCAAAGGTGATGGTGATGTCATAGGCGGCACTCTCAGGAATGGGAACAACGAAGTTTTCATTGGGCCAAGCCTCGTCCCAGCTATGGTTGGCTGCAACCTTGAAGGCCAGTTCTGTGCCCTCAGCCAGTTCGCAATCATATTTCTGGAGTTTGAAAGTGCCATCGGGCTGTTTCATCATGTCGTTATCGGTGTTAGCGGGATCCCACTCTGAACCAAATACCGAAGCGGGCGCGCCTGCAACAGTGTAAGAAGTGATGGGAATCTCGTCAACTTTACCGCTGATCATGAATTTCGAGATTGCGGGGATGAAGGTAATGGTGTATACTTCACCAGAACCTGTGAACTTGTAAGCACCATGGTCGCCGCCCGACTTCTGGGTGGTAACCCATTCGCCGGCAGTAATGGTCTCATCACCGCCTGTGGGACCGATGCGCATCGTGTTGTTGAACGTGGTCCAGTCGTTAGCTTCGGCAAGACCATCGGCCATCACAAACCAGATAGCACCATTGATGGTGCCCTGGAAGGTGAATTCGCCGTTTCCATTGTTGTCGGTAAGCTCAACACCGTCGGCGGGATTCCATCCATTGCCGAAGGGAGGATTACCGACCAGATAGTATGCAGCCTGTGATGTAAAGGCTAGCATGACCATCATTGTCAAAAGAGTAAAGACTTTTTTCATAGAAATGAATTAATTTGTTAAACAATACTAAATGAAAATATAAATCTTAATTTATCAAATTCAAACCCATTATCAGTCAACACCGTTAAGATGTGGCAATAGTTATTGCAAAGGTAGAAAAGTTATTTTTATTTTACAAGCGAACAATGAAATTATTTCACATGTTTACTTTTTTCGTTCACTTTTTTGTCACACGAATTGAACAAAAAAGCCAATATCAGCTCTGTAATGGTCGAGAAAGGATTTCATCGGGCAATTTTTTTTAAAATTATTCACAGAATCGGCCAATGTCGGGAAAATAGTTGTAATTTTGCAGCGTTTTTAAAAAGGCGTAATTCAAACAAGAACTGTTTCATTATTTTCAGTAAAAATGGCAGAAAAAGCAAAAGTCCAGTTCCGTCAGAGCATCGTTGTGCGCTTTTCGGGCGACAGCGGCGATGGTATGCAGTTGGCTGGCAACATTTTCTCTAACGTGAGTGCGGGACTTGGTGACCGCATTTCCACTTTCCCCGATTATCCCGCCGAGGTGCGAGCTCCGCAAGGTTCGCTGGGCGGTGTTTCTGGTTTCCAGGTCCACATCGGCCATGGTGTTCACACCCCTGGCGACGAGTGCGACGTGCTGGTGGCCATGAATCCGGCTGCCCTTAAGGTGAACGCCCAGTTCCTGCGCAAGGGCGGTGCCGCAATCGTCGACATCGACACATTCACCCAGGCCGGTCTCGACAAGGCGCTCTACACGACCAACGAGCCCTACGAGGAGCTGAACCTCAAGGCTCAGGTCATCGAGGCTCCTATCACCACCATGGTCAAGGAGGCGCTCAAGGACACTGGTATGGATTTGAAAGCTCAGCTCAAGTGCCGCAACATGTTTGCGTTGGGTCTTGTGTGCTGGCTTTTCAATCGCCCCATGGAGGCTCCGTTGAAGTTCCTCAAAGCCAAGTTTGCCGAGAAGCCTGAAGTATATGCCGCCAACGAACTTGTCATCAAGGGCGGTTACAACTACGGTCACAATATTCATGCTACGGTTTCGACCTATCGTATCCAGAGCGATGAGGTACGACCTGGTACCTATACCGACGTCAGTGGTAACAAGGCGACCGCTTGGGGCCTGATCAAGGCTTCGGAGATGAGCGGACGTCCCTTGTTCCTCGGATCCTATCCCATTACTCCTGCTACCGATATCCTGCATGAGCTGGCTAAGCGCCGCGACTTGGGCGTGAAAGCCATTCAGATGGAGGATGAGATCGGCGGTATCTGCTCAGCCATCGGTGCGGCTTTTGCGGGTCATCTGGCTGTGACAACGACTTCAGGTCCCGGTTTGGCTCTGAAGAGCGAAGCCCTGGGTCTTGCCGTCATGGCCGAGTTGCCCCTCGTGCTCGTGGACGTGCAGCGTGGCGGTCCCTCGACGGGCCTTCCCACCAAGACCGAGCAGACCGACTTGCAGCAGGCACTTTACGGCCGCAGCGGTGAGAGCCCGCTGGTCGTTCTTGCTGCAGCGTCACCCACCGACTGCTTCAAGATGGCCTTCCAGGCAGCCCGTATCGCCATCGAGCACATGACGCCTGTCATCCTGCTCACCGATGCCTTCATCGCCAACGGCTCGTCGGCATGGCGCATCCCCGAGGAGGGCGAGTATCCCGTCATCAAGCCCAACTATGTCCCCGAGGCATTGAAACCCACCTGGACCCCGTTCATGCGTAATGCTCTGGGCATCCGCTACTGGGCCATTCCCGGTACGCCTGGACTCGAGCACGTTGTCGGCGGTCTGGAGAAGGACTACAACCTGGGCGTGCTCAGCAACGATCCCATCAACCATGCCCACATGGTTGAGACCCGTCGCATGAAGATTGCCAACGTGGCCAATTACATTCCCGAACTCAAACTCAAGGGTGACGCCGGTGCCGATACCATCATCCTGGGTTGGGGTAGTACTTACGGTCACATCCTGGATGCCGTCAATCGCCTGAACGAGGACGGATTCAGGATTGCAATGACTCACATTCGTTACATCAATCCGTTGCCCAAGAACACGGCCGAGCTGTTGAGCCGCTTCAAGACGGTCATCGTGGCCGAGCTGAACACCGGTCAACTGGCCAGCTACCTGCAGAGTAAGATTCCTAACCTGAACATTTGCCATATCAACAAGGTGCAGGGACAGCCGTTCCTGGTTCAGGAGATTGTTGACGGAGTTAAAAACATCATGATGGAGGAGGAAATCTAATGGAACAGAACAATAACAATCAGCCCATGGCTCACAAGCCCCTCGATTTCAAGAACAACCAGCCCGTGCGTTGGTGCCCCGGTTGTGGCGACCATGCAGTGCTCAACGTCTTGCTTAAGGCGATGGCACAGTTGAATATCCCTCCCGAGAAAACCGCTGTGATTTCGGGTATCGGATGCAGCTCCCGTCTGCCTTATTATACCCGCACCTATGCTTTCCACACCATTCATGGTCGTGGTGGTGCAGTGGCAACCGGTTTCAAGACCGCCAACCCCGATATGACCGTTTGGCAGGTCTCGGGCGACGGTGACTGCCTCGCTATCGGCGGTAACCACTTCATCCACGAGGTGCGCCGTAACATCGACGTCAACCTGCTGTTGTTGAACAACCGCATCTATGGTTTGACCAAGGGACAGTTCTCGCCCACGAGTGCTCGCGGCTTCAAGTCCAAGTCGTCGCCCTATGGTACCACCGAGGACCCCTTCATTCCTGCTGAGTTGACCTTTGGCGCTCGCGGCACCTTCTTTGCACGCAGTCTTGACGTAGCACTGGATATCAGCCAGGAAGTGATGATGGCTGCCGCCCAGCACAAGGGCTGTTCGGTAGTCGAGATCCTGCAGAACTGCATGATCTTCAACAACGGCATCCACAACTATATCACCGACCGTGAGAATCGCCCCGACCGCACTATCCACCTCGTTCATGGCGAGAAGATGATTTTCGGCAAGGACATGAATCGCGGACTCGTGCAGGATGGATTCGGCCTCAAGGCTGTGACCATCGGCGAGGACGGATACACCATCGACGACATCCTCGTGCATGATGCCCACTGCAAGAGCTTCTTCCTGCACCAGATGCTGGCGATGATGGATGGAACTGACTTGCCCGTTGCACTTGGCGTCATCCGTGCCGTCGAGGAACCCACCTATGAAACGGCTGTGGCCGAACAGGTCGAGCAGGCCAAGGCCATGCACGGTTTCACCTGTCTTGAGGACGTGATCATGGCAGGCGACACCTGGCAGGTGGATTAAACGATCGGCGATTAACACTACACAACAAACCAGGCGGACTCATCGACGAGCCCGCCTGATTTGTTTTAATCCATACTCTGTAATTCTATGAAAATAAGATGTGAAATCGGTTTCTTCTAACCGCTACTATCTTTGATGTTTTACTGATGGTAGTAATTCTTTCAGTCAACAGTATGGTAGGGCACAAAAAAAGAGACGCAAAATTTTGCGTCTCTTTAATCTTTATTGCAATCAGCTAAAAGCTAATAGCTAGTTGAATTACTTCACAACCTTAACAGCGCTGGTTGTGCCGTCGGTGTAGGTGGTAACCACGATGGTCAGACCCTCGGCCTGCTGCATCTCCTGGCCAGCCATGTTGAAGTAGCGAACGCCGGCAACGGTCTTGCCACTCATCAGCTCCTCGAGAGCGGTAGCTACGGTGAACTCATAAGCTACATCCATGCTCACGTTCTCACCGATGAAGGCATAAGCCTCGATGCGAACCTTCTCACCGTTGTTCTCGAACCAGATCTCACCCTCGGTGCCCTCGTACAGGGTCCAGTCGGTCCTCAGAACCCACTCCTCGGCAACGGGATCCCAAATCAGGACGCGGTACATGATCTCGCTA
>JAFQZK010000036.1 GCA_017405965.1 Muribaculaceae bacterium
CGGCCCGCAGTACACTCAACCAGACCGAGACATCTTCGGCTGTTTCAGTGATGCTTTACCCGATCGTTGGGGGCGCTTACTGCTCAACAGACGTGAACAGATTCTTGCCAGGGAAGAAAAACGCCCAATTCGCAAGCTGTCCTCATTCGACTATCTCATGGGTATCGATGATTCTTCTCGCATGGGCGGACTTCGATTTAAGGAAGATCTCGACGGAGACTTCATTAACACTCAGACAAGCCTGCGCATCCCGCCATTGGCCGATGTCCGTTCATTGGCAGTGGCAAGTATGGAAATTGAAAAAAGCGAAGAACTGAACCAATTGCCCGAAACACGTTGGATCCAGCAGCTGGTTCATCCAGGCACCTCGCTTGGCGGTGCACGTCCTAAAGCCAGTGTAATCGACAGTGAAGGAAACCTTTACGTAGCTAAATTTCCTTCGAGGAACGATGATTACGATGTGGCCCTGTGGGAACATCACAGCCATCTCTTAGCAAAAGCAGCTGGAGTAAACGCCGCTAGCACGAGTACGATTCAAACAGGCCAGAAGTACCATACCCTCTTGTCAAAACGATTTGACAGGCTTCAAAGTAAACGCCGGAAGCATTTTGCTTCGGCCTTAACCCTTTTGGGCCTGACTGATGGCTGCGATGCAAAGTCCGGCAACGGCTACCTCGACATCGTGGACTTCATCTTGCTTAATTGTTGTGACGTGAACAACAACCTGCGTCAGCTATATCGAAGAGTGGCATTTAATATCGCCATTAGCAACAGTGACGACCATTTCCGCAATCATGGTTTCTTGCTCTCTCCTCGTGGTTGGACGCTGTCACCTGCATATGATATGAACCCGACACTGAATGAATACCAGGCACTGCTCATCAACTCGACTACCAATTATGCCGATCTTGATGTGCTGCTTGAGTCATCAGAGGAATATATGATTAGTAAGGATGAGGCCAAACGCATCATCGATGAAGTAAAAGCAGGGGTTAGCCAATGGAAAGCAATCGCCACACGACTAGGTATTGCCAAACGTGAAATGGAGATTTTTGAACAGGTATATAGCAAAAACCAGAGATAGATAAATACAACGATTCGATAAGTTAGAGTAGAAATACCCGCATAAATCATCGAATCCGATAAGTTATAATACCGCAACGGATATGAAGAAGAACAAGAATCAATACGTGCAGGCCAATAAGGATTGGCTGGTGGCGAAGTCCCAGGAAGAAGGCGTGAAGGCGCTGCCTAAGGGCGTTTATTACAAGGTTCTGGCCGAGGGCGACCACTCGGGTGCAACGCCCACGCCCAGCAGCGTGATCACCGCCCATTACACGGGCAAGACCATAGATGGGGCGACATTCGACAGCAGCCGTGGCGATGTGCCCCTGGCGTGCCGACTGCGCGACCTCATCGAGGGATGGATTATCGCCATGCAGCACATGCACATCGGCGACCGATGGGAAGTCTACATCCCCGCCGAGATGGGCTACGGCAAATTCTCCCAGCCAGGTATCCCCGGCGGCTCCACCCTCATCTTCGACATCGAACTACTCGCCATCAATTAATAAGTATCGGACACAGCATGATAAAACGCTTTTTTCTCATATTATTCTTGGCATTGGGCAGTTTAACCTTATTGGCACAGCAGAATGCAACTGGAATCAGGGGAATTGTCGTTGAGGAAGACGGCACGCCCGTGATGTATGCTTCGGTGGCGATGATTCAGAACGGAAAGGCCGCGGCTGGTGCATTGACCGACACGACGGGCCTCTTTGTCATGAAAGGCACTTTCAAGGGCAGTTATCAACTCAAGATCACTTCGATAGGCCATGAGGACGTTCTGAAGGACCTCATGTTATCCGACGGCAAGTCACACGACCTCGGACAAATCGTGATGACGGAACGAGCCACGCTACTGGATGGTGTTGTGGTGACAGGACGTTCTGCCGACAAGTCGGTGACTCTGGAAAAGACCAGCATCAATGCTGCCGCATCGATGAGCGCAGCAACGGGATCGGTGCTCGACATGCTCCGCGGCTCATCGGCAGTCTCGGTGGATGGAGCAGGTCAAGTCTCCATACGCGGCAACAGCAACGTGCTCATCCTGGTGGATGGCGTCCCCACTGCACTTGACGGGTTGGGGGGTATTCCCGCTGCCAACGTGCAGAGTATTGACATCGTGACCAGCCCCGACGTGAAATATGACTCGGAGGGAACAGGCGGCATCATCAACATCGTTTCCAAGAAACAGACGCAAGATGCCTTCGCCCTGATGGCCTCGGCAAACTACGGCTTCAATAACTTCATGAACGGGAACCTGGCCATGAGTTATAACGCGGGCAAATGGGGCGTTCGCGTGAACTACAACGGCAAATATGAGAAAGACCGCATCGAGAGCGAGCTGCACCGCCAGTTCCTGCAGACAGGCAACAGCATCGACCAAATCATTGATGCCTCAAAGAAGACCACGGGGCACAACATCGGCTTGAACGTCAACTATAAAGCGACGAAAAAGGATGTTGTCGTGCTGGATGTCAAGGCAGGCTTCCCTCGCATGAGCAACTATCAGACCTTCCATAATCACTACATCACCGACGGTGTGCCAAGCGACAAGGCTCGTGAGACCGACATCACCTTCAACCGTGAAATGGTAGAGGGCTCACTTACCTACAGGCACATCTACGTGCCAGGAAAGCGCGAGATCAGTACCTCGGCATCGCTGTCGGCCATCAACGGCCACCGCCCATCCTATTACTATGAAGCGGGCCAGATGGTGCAGCGTTCCAGGTCTGGCGGTCATCCGCGAATTGCGGCTTGGCAACTCGACTACATGTCACAGCTGGGCAAGGGCAAGCTGGAGACTGGAGTGAAGATGACCTATCGCCACAACAACATTGACCACAAGATGTACGCGTATGACGAGGCGACAGGCGACTGGCAGTTGTCGATTCCCCTGAGCAACGACCTGCGCCACCGTGAATTCATCCCTGCCGCCTACGTCATGTATTCGTCGAAGTGGAATGACAAACTCACCTATAAGGCAGGACTGCGCTTTGAATACAGCCATGTGACACTGCAGAATGATAAAGACCGCCTGGACGAGAGCAGCAACTGCTATTTCCTGTCGCCCAATGTCGTGTTGAACTATCGCGTAAGCCAGCCGCTGCAGTTTTCATTCGGTTTGTCGCGCCGCATATCGCGTCCGACCTATCCGCAGCTCAACCCCTATGTCAATCTCATCGACAACCAGACCTATGAGACAGGCAACGTCCGTCTGAAACCCGAGAAGGCCAACAAAATTGACCTCGGCTACTCCTATGCTGAACGGGCCGTGAAGTTGAACGGCACCGCCTACTTCAATTATACGCAGGACTACATCAGCCAGATCGCCTACCTTGACCGGGATATCCTTGTGACAACCTACATTAACGGCGACCAGTACCTGAATACGGGTTATGAACAGAATGTCAGATGGAACGCCCTGCAATGGCTGGGTGTGGACTTGGGCACTAACATCTTCTACACCAGGGCGCGCGGCACCAGCCAGGGAGTCACCTTCAGCAACCACGGCTGGACCAGCAACAGCAGTGCGACACTGAACATCATACCGCTTAAGGGGATGACCATCCAGGGCCAGTATTTCGTCACTTCACCGCAATACTTCCCGCAGTTCACCACCAAGACCGTTCACTACTGCAATTTGGGTGTGAAACAGCAGCTGCTTAAAAAGTCGCTGACGCTCTCGGCTCTGCTGACTGATGTGTTCAACACGCGTCGATGGGACATCTCGTCAGACAATCCAGTCTATACGCTCGTGAACAATAGCAAGAATCGCAGCCGCATGCTGTGGCTCGGCATCAGTTGGAATTTCCACTCCTTCAAGCCCGCAGGAGGTCAGAAGAAGCAGGAAGAGGACCGCAGTGTCATCAGGCTGGGTGAATGAGACCACGATTAACCGAAAAACTAACGATATGAGTACAATGGTGTGGGGCGCAATCAAGGCTCCCCACATTTTTTGTCAATGGGACAAACACCAATCCCCCGAGACAACATACACTTGATAAGAGCTCTACCATTCCATCGTTGCATGGGAAATTCACTTGCTCTGGTCACGGGGTTGTATTCGGCTGCTATACGTTCCGCACATCAACCAGCCGGCAGCGCTGGCTGGATTGAGCTGTTCCACTACAGCCTCATGCCGCTGAGCGACTTCGCCCCGGCGGCTCCACCCTCATCTTCGACATCGAGCTGCTCGCCATCAATTAACGGCATATCAATCACAATGTCAATTGTAGATTCAGCGTATATCGCGAGAAATCACTATCTTTGCAGCAATAACTGAAAGACAAATCGGA